>NZ_JBEYAB010000004.1:330736-336438 GCF_040631445.1 Streptosporangium sp. NPDC020072
GGCGTCCCGCCCGAACTGGCCGAGCTGACCCTGCACAACGGGACCGTCTACCGCTGGAACCGGCCCGGCCCGCGTCCTACTTCTCGGACAGCTTGCGGCCGCGGTACATCGGGTGGTCGGTCTCCCAGTAGCGCCAGCCCTCGACCCGGGCGGGGACGTTGGCGATGCCGGTGGCGATGTGGTTGACGCTGCAGTCCTCAAGCTGCTTCCAGGTCGACCAGCCGACCCGGTAGCCGAACACGCGGTACCAGAGGTTGCCGTACTTGCCGGGGGTGACGTCCCTGGCGTACAGGTGGCCCGCCTCGACGACGTGCTCCTCGGCGAGCAGCGGGTTGACGTTGTTGCGCAGCCTGCGCAGGATCGACTTCGACAGGGAGTCGCGGTCGATCTCGTGGTTGATCTCGCTCTGCTTCTCGCGCTCGATCTCCACCTCGAAGTACACGCGGTACTGCCGCCTGACGCTCGCCGTGATCGTGCCGCCGGGGCCGTCGATGAAGCGGGTCCTGGGGAGGAAGAAGTTGATCGGCTTGAAGTGGTGGAACCTGAAGAAGTTGTGGGGCCTGCACTTGCGGCGGGCCTCTTCCTTGAGCGTGGGGATGGTCGGCGTCGGGTTCGGGACGGCGACCGAGTCACCCTGGCTGCCGAGGGCGGCGGGCGCGGTGACGGTCGTGCACACGGAGGCAGCGAGCGCGAGGGAGGCGGACCCGGCCAGAATCGCCGTCGTCAGCCCCCTGGACCTGGTCCTGGCGCGGGCTACGACGGCATCCGTGCGGGGAATGGGCGTGAACATAGGAAGATACCGTTCTCTCCGGAACGCGGCCCGTGGCCGCGACCAACCATCTGACCGAAATACGGCCTGTGCCCGTTACGTTGGTTGACTCAACGTAACGATAAGGATGCTTACAGTTGCCAATGGTTGTCGTGTGACGCCACGCCGTCGCGAAGTCTCTTTAAAAGGGAAAGGCCGGGTGAAAGGCGTCTAGGCAGGTGGCGGTGGCGTTCTTCCGTCAGTGGTCACATTGCTCGCGAAGCGGTCGGCCCATTGCGGTTCGCGGACATTCTCCTGACCCGTGGGACTCGGTGGAATCGGGGGATGAAAGACGATCTGTCGCTAAATGTGTTGGCGTAATCGCTTTTAGTGGCTGAATGGTAATCCGAGGGGTCTGAGGCCTTGGGGCTCTCTGGGGTGCCTCCGAGGCCTCGCGGTCATACCGTGGAAGTCTCCGGTTCGACGCCGTGCCGTCATCTCGGTGGCGGCACGGCGTTCCGTCTGAGATTCACGTGGAGTCATCCATGATGACCAGGATCAGGAACGCTCTCGCGGCCGGTGCGATGGGGGCCTGCGCCCTCGCCGTGCCCGTCATGACACCGGCCCAGGCGGCCCAGGTGGACGCGCCGAGCGTCACAGAGAACGTGAAGCCCTGCAAACACGGCAAGTGTCACCGCCACCGCCACCACCGTCAGAACCCCGAACGCATCCCCGGCGGCATCCTGAACGACGACCTCAACGACAACAGGAGGCCCGGCGGGAGCGGAGGAAGCGGAGGCATCATCAACTGAGGGAGCCCTCAGCCCGGCACGTCACCGGGAGACGGGGCGTCCAGCGTGGCGACGAGCCGCTTGGGCGCCACGGCCCGGTAGCTCTCCTCGACCCAGTCGAGCAGCACCTCGGTCTCCGGCAGCGGGCCCGTCAGCGGGATCGTCACCCACCCCGCCCTGCCGAGGCCGTAGCCCGAGGGCTTGGCGCCGTCGAGGGACAGGGCGTGGCCGTTCGACTCGGGGAGCTTGACGCCCACGTGCGGACTCCACCTGTCGGTCGGCTCCTCGACGCCGAGGAAGACGAAGATCTTCTTGTTGACCTTGACGACGCTCTCACCCCAGGGGTGGTCCTCGTACGCCTCGGGAAGGCTCAGCGCGAACCTGCGCATCGTCTCCCGCACCTCACGCCAGCTGTCCATGGCGCCCATTGTGACCAGCGGCACCGACAATCTCGCTCCGCCAGCGGGCGAGCACCCGGTCGATGCCGCTCCTGATGCGCTCCCTGGCCTCGGCCCGGGGGACCCCGGACATCAGCAGCCGGTCGTAGTCGGTGTCGAGGTGCCGCACCGAGGCGATCACGGCCAGCGTGACGGCGTTCTCGTCGAGGACCCTGGCCGCCGCGGTACGGCCGACCCGGCCGCTGCCCCGCTGACCGGCGTGCCGGGCGATCTCCTCGGCCCGCTCGGGCGGACAGCCGGGGAACAGCCTGACGATCTCCGCGGCCATCCGCGCCTGGAACTCCACGTCCTCGCCCGCGCGCCGTTCCCGGTCGCGTTCGCGACGGCGCAGCCGCACCTCCTCGTCGGCCAGGCACTGCTCCTCGGCCAGCGCGAGCGCGGACTCCTCGACCAGGATGCCGAGGCGTTCGTACCGTTTGCGCCGTTGGTTGAACCTGACCACCAGGGCGGCCAGCCCGCTCTCCTTCTTCGCCCTGCGGCTCAGCGCCGCGTTCCCCGCGGGCAGCAGGACCAGGTGGTCCAGATCGGCGCAGGTCAGGCAGTACGGCTCGGTGCCCTCCATGATGAGGTACGGCCCCGTCCCGCCGCAGCCCGCGCACCTCCACTCCCGCTGGGGCTCGACCGCGACCAGGTCGGGGGCCTTGGTCTGCCGTTCGGCCAGCCGCCTCCTCCTGGCCTCGCTCATGTCGGGGGAGACCCAGTGGACACGGAAGACCGACTCCTCGCCCCCGGCCAGGAAACGCAGCTCGCCCCGGTCCCTGCCGCTCGACAGGTAGGCGCTCTCGCCCTCGGTCAGCCCCCGTTCGAGCGCCCAGCGCCTGAGTAGGAGGGCCGCCTCGGTCATCCGGGCGCCGTCGACCGCGGTCAGCTCCTCAAGCGTGGCGGCCCCGCCCTGCCGCCAGGTGTCCACCTGACCGGCGCGCAGCCAGCGCAGGCCCGTCAGCACGTCGATCACGGTGACGAACCCACGCTGGGCGAGCGCGGCCTCGGCCGCCTCGGTGATCCGCCGCTGCAGTCTGCTCACCCCGACAGCCTGCCGTACGGGAATCAGGGGCGGGGAATGTTGCGCAGGTTCGCCCTCGCCATGTCGATCATGCGTCCGACGCCGCCGCTCAACACCACCTTGCTCGCGGCCTTGGCGAACCCCTTGACCTGCTCTCCGGTGATGCGCGGCGGGATGGACAGCACGTTCGGGTCGGTGACGACGTCCACCAGGTAGGGGCCGGGGGCCTCCAGGGCCGTGCCGAGCGCCTCGCGGACCTCCGAGGGACTGCGCACGGTCACGGCCTCGACGCCCATCGCCGTGGCGATCGCCGCGTAGTCGGTGAAGGGGTAGTCGGTGCCGAAGTCGGGGAGGCCGTCGACCAGCATCTCCAGCTTCACCATGCCGAGCGAGGAGTTGTTGAACACCACGATCTTCACCGGAAGGTCGTGGTCCCGTACGGTGAGCAGCTCGCCGAGCAGCATGCCGAGCCCGCCGTCGCCGGACAGCGAGACCACCTGCCTGCCGGGGGCCGCGAACTGGGCGCCGATGGCGTGCGGCAGGGCGTTGGCCATGCTCCCGTGCCTGAAGGAGCCGATGACACGCCTGCGGCCGTTCGGCGTCAGGTAGCGGGCGGCCCAGACGTTGCACATCCCGGTGTCAACGGTGAAGACCGTGTCGTCGCCGGCCAGCTCGTCCAGCACGTCGGCGACGTACTCGGGATGGATCGGGACATGGTGCTCGATGTCCCGGGTGTAGGCGTCCACCACGTTGTCCAGGGCCTTCAGGTGCCGTTCGAGCATCCTGTCCAGGTAGCGCCGGTCCTGCTTCTGGCGCACGTCGGGCAGTACGGCCCGCAGCGTCTCCCCGACGTCGCCGTGTACGGCCAGTTCGAGCGGTGTCCTGCGGCCCAGGCTGCCCGCGTCGTGGTCCACCTGGACGGTCCGCGCGCCGGGCAGGAACTCGTCGTAGGGGAAGTCCGTGCCCAGCAGCACCAGCAGGTCGGCCTCCCGTGTGGCCTCGTAGCACGCGCCGTACCCGAGCAGGCCGCTCATCCCCACGTCGTAGGGGTTGTCGTACTGGATCCACTCCTTGCCCCGCAGGGCGTGCCCGACCGGGGCGAGCGTGCGGGCGGCCAGCGACATGACCTCCTCGTGCGCGCCGCGCACCCCGGCGCCGCAGAACAGCATCACCTTCTCGGCGGCGTTCAGCGCGACGGCCAGCTCGGAGACCTGGTCGGCCGGAGGGTGGAGCGTGCCCGGCTGGGTGAGGAAGTCGTGCGGCCCGGCCTCCTGGGACACCCGCAGCTGCGCCACGTCGCCGGGCAGGACGACCACGGAGACGCCCGGGCCGCCGATCGCCCGCTGTACGGCCACGCGCAGCACCCTGGGCATCTGCTCCGCAGTGCCGATCACCTCGCAGAAGCCGGCGCACTCGGTGAACAGCCGTTCCGGGTGGGTCTCCTGGAAGAAGTCCGTCCCGATCTGCGGGCTGGGGATCTGCGAGGCCAGCGCGAGCACGGGGGCACGGCTGCGGTGGGCGTCGTACAGGCCCTGCACCAGGTGGGTGTTGCCGGGCCCGCAGCTGCCCGCGCACACCGCGAGCCGCCCGGTGACCTGCGCCTCGGCGGCGGCGGCGAAGGCCCCGGCCTCCTCGTTGCGTACCTGGACCCAGTCGATGCCCCCGGTTCTGCGCACCGCGTCGACCACCGGGTTGAGGCTGTCGCCCACGACCCCGTAGATCCGTTCGACTCCGGCCTGCCGCAACACCTGGACGAACTGCTCGGCGACGGTCCCCATGGCGCTCCCCCTCGTTTCGCGTCATGGGGTACCTCACCGGTTTTTTCCGAATCACTCCGGACCGCGTAGGGCTGACTACGATTGGGCGATGACGGTGACCGTACTGACGGGGGCGGGCATCTCCACCGAATCCGGCATTCCCGACTATCGAGGCCCGAACGGCCTGTGGCGCGCGGACCCGGAGCAGGAGAAGCTCGTCACCTACCACCACTACATGGGCAGCGCCGAGATCAGACGGCGGTCATGGCTGTTCCGCCGCGACAGTCCCGCCTGGGACGCCGAGCCGAACGCCGCCCACCGCGCCCTGGCCACGCTGCCGGACGCCTGGATCATCACGCAGAACGTCGACGGCCTGCACCGGCGCGCCGGGTCGCCGCCGGACCGGGTGCTCGAACTGCACGGCAACATGTTCGGCGCGGTGTGCACCTCGTGCGGGGCGGACTCGACGACGCGTGAGGCGGTCGAACGGATCATGGCGGGGGAGGACGACCCGGCCTGCCGCGCGTGCGGCGGCGTCCTGAAGACCGCGACCGTGATGTTCGGTCAGTCCCTTGACCAGGGTGTCCTGTCCAGGGCGGTCGAGGCGGCAGGGAACTGCGAGGTGTTCGTCGCCGTGGGCACCTCCCTGCAGGTACGGCCCGCGGCGACCCTGGTCTCGATCGCGGCGGAGGCGGGGGCCAGGGTGGTCATCGTCAACGGGGAGCCGACGGCCTACGACCACATGGCCGACGAGGTCATCCACGACCCGATCGGCGTGGCCGTACCCCGGCTGTGCGCCGCGCTCACGGCCTGACGGGCCTTGATGGGCCTTGATGAGCCTTGATGGGCAGGGCCCGCCGGGTTCGGGCCGACCGGCGCCCGAGCCGCTGGGCGCCCACCCCCGCGCCCCCGGGAACACCCCGGGCGCCCAACGGGGGGAGAACA
>NZ_JBEYAB010000004.1:336448-604458 GCF_040631445.1 Streptosporangium sp. NPDC020072
CGCCCGGTGGGGCTTTTCTGGCCGTTTTGGCCGGTTGTGGGGCTGGCCCGCGGGGGGGGGCCCCCGCCGGGCCGGTAACCGGTCGGCCCGAACCCGGCGGGCCATGTGACACGGCCGGTGACACGAGGTGTGTCACCGGCCGCGTCATGGGCGCCCTGTCACAGGCACCGTGTCACGGGCGCAGGGCCTCCTGGACCAGCGCGGTGTCGGTGAACTGCTCGAACTTCGTGGCGACGCCGTCCTTGACGTGCCACACGTGCGTGAAGCGGACGTCCATGTACTTGCCGGTGGCGAGGTAGGTGCCCCGGTAGTTGCCGATCACGACGATCGTGTCGCCGCCGTCGACGTACTCCTCGGGAACCGCCTGGTAGTTGTCCCACTCGCCGCCGAGCCTGGCGAAGACCTTGTCGCGCACCTCGTCAGGGCCGATGTAGGTGCCCGCGTACGGGAAACCGGCCATCTCGGTCCACGCGGCGTCGGGGCCGAGCAGGCCCAGGATGCCGTTGACGTCACCCGCCGCCGAAGCCTCGTATGACGCGCGGACCGCGTCGAGGTTCTTGCTCATTGCCTCTCCTTACTTCACTTCGCTTCGCTGAACAGCGCTTGTCCTCAGACGGGCTCTCCGCCGTCCGGGTAGGTCACCTGGCCGAGCGGCTGGATGTAGGCGCCGCCGCCGGAGTTCCTGATGTCTCCCTCGCCGGAGATGCCGAGGAAGGAGCCGACCGAGCGCAGCGCGGCCCAGTCGTACAGCCAGGTCGCGGCCACCGGGATGAGGAACTCCCTGAAGGTGAAGACGTAGACGTCCTCGGCGATCTTCCAGGTGCTCGCCATGTCCACGTCACCGTGGCCGCGCTGCTCGCCGACGAGGCACTGCCAGGCGTAGCGTTCGGAACTGAGGTAGACGTGTTCGTAGAGGTGGTTCGGGCTGTAACGGTACAGCGCCCGCCTGCCGATCAGGTCACGAGTGGGTGCGGGCGCCTCGCCCGTGACCTCACGACCGTCGATGGTTCCGGGGGTGAAGGTCTGGGAGACCTGAGGCTCGCCGGGGGTCCGCTCCTCAGCGACGATGGAGACGATGCGCAGGGCGCGCCCGGTCGCGGTGTGCAGGACGACGACGTACGCCTCACGGGGCTGCGAGGCCTGGGTCCAGTGAACGAAGAAGAGATCGTCGCGTACGGCGATCGCCTCGTACCAGTCGGCGGCACCGCCGTCGACGCTCACACTGTGCGCGTCCTTGAAGGAAAGGGTGGTCGTGGTCCCGTCGTCGAACGTCAGGCTCACCTCGGTGCCGGCGAGGACGTCGGAGACCGGAATTCGGTTGGTGTCGATCCCGGCGGCGAAGTCGTCCATGTTCTTCCAGCCGTCTGGCCGGTCTACTTCGGCGGTCACTACGACTCCTTCCTACGCGAAGTTATCTATGAAATCATATAGCTTCTAGCTGCAAAGGAGTAGGCCGATGAGGCTAAAAGGTAAGGTCGCCCTGGTCACCGGGGCCGGTACGGGAATCGGCGCGGCTGTCACCCGAAGGTACGTGGAAGAGGGCGCCAGAGTCGTTCTGACCGGTCGGAGAGAGGCGCTCCTTACCGAGGTCGCCACTCCGCTCGGAGACGCGGCCGTGGCCTTCGCCGCCGACGCGACGGACGCCGCCCAGATGCGGGCGGCGGCGGACCTGGCGCGTGAGCGCTTCGGCTCGCTCGACATCGTCGTCGCGAACGCCGGTGGACACGGGGGTTCCGGGGTCGCGGACACCGACGACGAGTCGTGGGGGCTCAGCCTCGACGCCAACCTCAACAGCTGCTTCGTGACCTGTCGGGAGACGCTGCCCGCGCTGATCGAGAGCCAGGGAAGCATCGTGATCGTCTCCTCGATCGCGGGTCTGGCCGCCGGACCCAACGTATGCGGATATGTCACGACCAAGCACGCGCTGGTGGGGCTGACCAAGTCGCTGGCCCGTGACTACGGCCCCAAGGGCGTGCGGGTGAACTGCCTGTGTCCCGGCTGGGTGCGTACCCCGATGGCCGACCACCAGATGGACGAGCTCGCCGCCCGCGACGCCATCACCCGTGACGAGGCCTACGACCTGGTCACCAAGGACGTCCCGCTGCGCCGCCCGGCCACCTCCGAGGAGATCGCCGACATCTGCCTGTTCCTCGGCTCCGCCGAGTCGGCCATCATGACCGGTTCCGTGATCGTCGCCGACGGCGGCGCCATGGCCGTCGACCTGCCGACCCTGGCGTTCGGCTGATCCTCGACGCCCGTACGGTGCCCGGCGGCTCACGCCGGGCACCGTACGGGTCAGGAGGCCGGTCGCTCCTGAGCGCGGAGGAAGAGGGCGACCACCACCGCCGTGACCAGGCAGAGGGCGGCGTTGACGACGACCGCGACGCTCACTCCGCCGAGCACGTTCCCGGCACCCTCCCCACCCTGGGCGTGGACGTAGGCCGCGACGACGGCGCTCATGACCGGGATGCCCATGGTGATGCCGACCTGCTGGCTCATCGTGGCCAGACCTGTCGCCAGCCCCTGCTCCCCGTCGGGAAGCCCGGAGGTCGCGGTGACCATGAACCCGACGATCGCGACCAGGTTGGCCACCCCACCGGCGAAGGTCGCCACCAGAAGCAGGGCGATCCAGCCGGGCTCCGGCCCGAGCAGAGCGAGCGGAAGGGTCGAGGCCGCCTGGACGACGAGGCCCGCGACGACGGCCCTGGCGCCGCCGATCCCGCCGATGACCCTCGGGCCGACGATCCCGCCCAGTACGGTGCCCACGCCGAGGACGGCGAAGGCCAGACCGGCGCCCAGCGGGGAGTAGCCGAGGACCTTCTGCAGGTAGAGGGTGAGCAGGAAGACCAGGGAGGTCTCCGTCGCGAAGGCCAGCAGCCCGGCGACGTTGCCCAGACCGACACTGCGCCGCTTCAGGATCGCGACCGGCACCAGCGGCGCGGCGACACGCTTCTCGATCATCCAGAAGGCGGCAAGGAGCAGCACGCCGGCGCCCAGGGCACCCAGCACGGCCGGGTCGCTCCAGGAACGCTCGCCCGCCGTGGTGAGTCCGTAGATCAGGGCCAGCAGGCCCGAGGTGACCGCGACCGCCCCCAACGGGTCGAGTTTCGGCCGTTCCGCGGGCCGGGTCTCGGTGAGCGTGGACGGGGCCAGGACGAGCACGACGACCGCGACCGGCACGTTGACGAAGAACGCCCACCTCCAGCTGAGCAGGTCGGTGAGGACGCCGCCCAGGATCGCCCCGGTGGTGAAGCCCGCGGCCATGAGGGCGCCGTTCAGGCCGAGCGCCCGCTCCCGCAGCGGCCCCTCGGGGAAGGCGGTCGTCAGCAGGGAGAGCGCCGCCGGAGTGACGGCGGCGGTGGCCAGCCCCTGGGCGACACGGGCGATCAGCAGCGGTTCGGGAGAGGTCGCCAGGCCACCGGCCAGGGACGCGACGCCGAGCAGCGCCATGCCGGACAGGAAGATCCTGCGCCGTCCGAAGAGGTCGGCGAAGCGCCCGAACAGCAGGGTGAACCCCGCGGCGCAGAGCGCGAAGGCGGTGGCGATCCACTGCAGGTTCCGCAGGGAGAAACCGACGCTCTCCCCGATCTCCGGCAGGGCGACGTTGAGAATCGAGAAGTCGACCGCGAGGGTGAAGCTCGCGCTCAGCAGCAGGGTCAGAGTGAGCCGCTGCCTGGTCGTCATCCTGGGCCGGGTCCGTTGGTCCACGCTTGGCACGTCGAGGGTCCGTTCTCGCTGGTGGCTTCCGCTTTCGGTTCACCACCATCGATCGGACCGGGATCGGCAACCAGGCCTCAGAAGCTCCTACCCACCGGTTGCCTGGCACCGGCAGGGACAGGCACGGCCCGGATAAACCGGGCACCATGGACTTCATGCAGGACATCACGGCACTCGGGGAGTTTCTCCGCACGAGACGAAGCAGGCTCAAGCCAGAGGAAGTGGGCGTCGCCTCCTACGGCAGGCGTCGTGTGCCGGGCCTTCGCCGGGAGGAGCTGGCCCAGCTCGCCGGTGTCAGCGCCACCTACTACACCCGGCTGGAGCAGGGGCAGAGCGCCAACGCCTCGGAGGCCGTCATCGACTCCCTGGCCCGCGCGCTCGACCTGAACGAGGACGAACGCGCCCACCTGCACGACCTCGCCAGGCCGGTCCCCGCCAAACGCCGCAGACCCGCCAGGCCCGCCACGGTACGGCCCGGCACCCGCCAGCTCATCGACGCCATGGGTGAGGTTCCCGCCGTGGTGCTGGGACGGCGTAACGAGGTGCTCGCCTGGAACAGGCTCGGACACCTGCTTCTCGCCGGGCACCACGCCTTCGACGCCCCCGACCGGATCGCGGACCGGCCGAACCTGGCCCGGATGCTCTTCCTCGACCCGCACCACCGCAACCTCCACGTCCACTGGGAGGAGGAGGCGATCCGTGCGGTGGCCTCGCTCAGGGTCGTGGCGGGCCGCTACCAGGACGACCGCGAGCTGGCGGAGCTGATCGGCGAGCTGTCCATGAAGAGCCCGGAGTTCGCCGCCATGTGGTCCCGGCATCCGGTGGCGACCTGCGCCTCCGGCACCAAGCGCTTCCAGCACCCGGAGGTCGGCGACCTCACCCTGGAGTTCGAGGTCCTGCACCTGCCGGACGACTCGGGCCACCGCGTGCTGATGTACAGCGCCAAGCCCGGCGGCTCCTCGGAGGCCGCGCTGAAACTCCTGCGGAGCATGGTGAGCTCCGTCGGTTTCTGACGCCGGAGGAACCGGCCGTGGCCCTCCCGGCCGGCAGGAGGCCGGAAGGACCACGACCCGCCGGACCGGGTACGGCCCGGCGGGAACGGTCCGGGCCAGGGGCGCCGGACCGGAGAAGGGTCAGGAGACGCCGAACCGGGAGATCGGCAGGTCCTCGGTCGCCACGTGCACGATGTGCGACTCGGTGTAGACGTCGATGCTGTGCTTGCCGCCCTCACGGCCGAGGCCACTGGCCTTGACGCCGCCGAACGGGGTGCGCAGGTCACGGACGTTCTGGGAGTTGACCCAGAGCATGCCCGACTCGATCTGCTGGGCGAGCCTGTGCGTGCGGCGCAGGTTGTTCGTCCACAGGTAGGCGGCCAGGCCGTACCGGGTGTCGTTGGCCAGCTCCAGCGCCTCCTCCTCGGTGGAGAACGGCGTGACGCACACGACCGGGCCGAAGATCTCCTCCTGGAAGATCCGCATCTTCGGCGAGACGTCCGCGAACACCGTGGCCGACAGGAAGTTGCCGACCGGCAGGCTGTCGGGGCGCGAGCCACCGGCGACCAGACGGGCGCCCTCGTCGATGCCGATCTGGACGTACTCCATGACCCGGGCGTAGTGCTCGGGGTGGACCAGCGCGCCCAGCTCGGTCGCCGGGTCGTCCGGGGCGCCGACCTTCACGCGGGAGGCGCGCTCGGCGAAGCGCTGGACGAACTCCTCGTAGACGGTGTCCTGGACCAGAACGCGGGAGCTGGCCGTGCAGCGCTCGCCGTTCAGGGAGAAGACACCGAAGACGGCGGCGTCGAGCGCGCGGTCGAGGTCGGCGTCGTCGAACACGATCAGCGGGGACTTGCCGCCGAGCTCCATCGACAGCGTCTTCAGGTTGTCCGCGGCGTTGCGCATGATGATCTGGCCGGTGGTGGTCTCACCGGTGAAGGAGATGATCGGCACGTCGGGGTGCGCGACCAGGGCGGCGCCCGCCTCCTCACCGATGCCGTGCACGATGTTGAACACACCGGCGGGCACGCCCGCCTCCTCCATGATGGCCGGAAGGAGGCTGGCCGACAGCGGGGACCACTCGGCGGGCTTCAGGATGACCGGGCAGCCGGCCGCGAGCGCGGGCGCCAGCTTCCAGGTCTCCAGCATGAACGGGGTGTTCCACGGGGTGATCAGGCCCGCGACGCCGATGGGCTTGCGGATCACATAGTTCAGCTGGGCGGAGGCGACGCGGTAGACGTCCTCACCCAGGGTGGTGATGACGTCGGCGAAGAACCGGAAGTTCTGCGCGGCGCGGTGGGCCTGGCCACGGGCCTGGGTGATCGGCAGACCGGTGTCCCGGCACTCCAGGGAGGCGATCTCGTCGTCCCGCTTCTCGATCGCGTCGGCGATCTTGCGCAGGACGCCGGCGCGCTGCTGGGCCGGCATCTTCGGCCACGGGCCCTCGGTGAAGGCCTTGCGGGCCGCGGCGACCGCGGCCTCGATGTCCTCGGCCTGACCGGCGGAGACCGTCAGGTACTCCTCGTTGGTCGCGGGCTCAAGGGCGGTGAACGTCGCGCCGGAGACGCTGGGGACATGTTCCCCGCCGATGTAGTGCTGCAGGTTCATCAAGCCACTCCCTCACTCTGGGCCAGCAGTTCGTTGATCCGCTTGATCCCCGCGTCGGTGGGCGTGATCAGAGGCGGGCGGACATGACCGGAGGCGATCAGACCGCGTTGTTCCAGGACCCACTTGGCAGGGGCGGGGTTCGTTTCGACGAACAGCAGCTCGACCAGGGGGTGCAGGGCGTAGTGCAGGTCGAGGGCGGTCTTGTGGTCGCCCTCGACATAGGCGGTGTACATCTTCGCGACGGCGGCCGGGGCCAGGTTGGCGACCGCACTGACGAAGCCGACGCCGCCGATGGCGAGCAGCGGCAGGCAGAGCAGCTCGATGCCCGACCACATCAGGAAGTCACGGCCGCACTTGTGGAGCACCTGGGAGAAGTGCTCGAAGTCCTTGGTGGTCTCCTTGATGCCCACGACGTTGTCGTGGTCGCGGCGGAGCCTGGCCACCGTCTCGGGGGCGATGTCGACCGCGGTCCGCGACGGGACGTTGTAGATGACGATCGGCAGGCTGGGGAACTCCTTGGCGACCGTGGAGTACCAGCTGTAGAGCGCCTCCTGGGTGGGACGCGCGTAGTACGGGGTGATGACGAGGGCGGCGTCGGCGCCGAGACGCTCGGCCTCCGCGGTCAGGCGCATGGTCTCGTCGAGCTTGGCGGAGCCGGTGCCCGGCAGGAACGGCACGCGGTCGGCGGTCTCCTCGGCGACGGCTGCCATCGCGGCGATCCGCTCGTCGACGCTCTGCGCGCCGGGCTCACCGGTCGAGCCGCCGATCGAGATGCCGTGGGAGCCCTGTTCGAGCTGCCAGCGGACCAGGGCACGCAGCGAGTCGAGGTCGAGCTCGCCCGTCGCGGTGAACGGGGTCACCACGGGGGCGAGGGACCCGCGAATGCTCGCGGGATCCGAACGGAACTTCATGTGATCACTCCTTGTGCTGCTACAGGTCGGTCTTCGCGGGGGTCAGGGTCACTCGGCGCTTGCCTGCTCCTCGTAGACCTGGCGCCAGGCCTTGTTCATCGGGTAGAGGCCGTCGACAGAGGCGCCCTCGTCGACTCGCTCGTAGATGAAGCGCTCCTCCTTCTCCTGCTTGACGGAGTCGCGCGCGACCTCGGCGACCAGCCGGGGCGGGATCACGACAACGCCCTCCGCGTCACCGACCAGGACGTCACCCGGCATGACCAGCACGCCGCCGCAGTCCACCGGGATCTGCGAGTCCATCGGGACGTGCCTGCGCCCGAGCACGGCCGCGTGCGCGACGCCGTAGTAGGAGGGCATGTCCAGGCTGGAGAAGGAGGGGCTGTCCCGCAGACCGCCGTCGGTGATCACGCCGACGGCGCCGCGGCGCAGGGCGCGCAGTGCGAGGATGTCGCCCAGCGTGCCCGCGCCGTGGTTGCCCCTGGCGCTGATGACCAGGACCTCACCCGGCTGGATCTCCTCGACGGTGCGCTTCTGCGCGTTCATGCCGTTGCCGATCTCGGCGAAGACGTCCTCACGCAGCGGGAGGTAGCGAAGCGTCCTGGCGACGCCCACCATGCGCAGGTCGGGCCTGGCGGGCTTGACGCCCTCGATGAAGTGGTGGTCGATGCCCCGCTTGCGCAGCTGGGAGGAGATCGTCGCGGTGGAGACGGACTTCAGGGCCGCGATGAGGTCCTCGTCGAGGACGCCCGTCTTCTCGGCGCCGGGGACGGGGGTCGAGCCGTACGCGGCGGCCTTGAGCTGGTCGGTGACCTTGGGCTGCACGCCGTAGGGGGGCAGGGGGCCCTCGTCGGCGACGACCTCGTTGCGGAGCCTGCCGGTGTCCTCAAGCTCGACCTCGACCACGTCGCCGGGCTGCACGACGGTCGATCCCGCGGGGGTGCCGGCCAGGATGATGTCACCCGGTTCGAGCGTCATCAGCCGGGACAGGTCGGCGATCAGCAGGTCGAAGCCGAACAGCAGTTCGTCGGCGCACGCCTCCTGGACCAGGTCCCCGTTGACGTAGGTGCGCAGCCACAGCTTCGACGGGTCGTCCGTCTTGAGGATGGCCGGGCCGATCGGCGTGTAGCCGTCCTGGCCCTTGGCGCGGAGGTTGGAGCCGAGGTCGGCGTGCTTGAAGTCGTAGACCCCGAAGTCGTTGGCGGCGGCGTAACCGGCCACGTGGCCGAGCGCCTCCTCGGGGGAGACCCGGTGGGCCCGGGTGCCGATGATGATGGCGATCTCACCCTCGAAGGCCATCAGCTCACAGCCCGCGGGCCGGACGACGGGCCGACCCGACCAGGACAGTGAGGAGGCGGGCTTGAGAAAGTAGGAGGGGACCGCCGGGGTACGCCCACGCTCGGCCGCTCGGCTGCGGTAGTTGAGATGGACCGCGATGATCTTTCCTGGCGTCAGGCCGAGCGGGTGATCCACGGCCACCTCCCTGAGTTAAATCGTATACGACATCATGCATGATACGCGATGAGGTCACGTCGGGCTATAGACAAAGATATTTGAATTCGTACATGATTTGGAGGTGTTCGGGCTTGTGAGACCCACCGCGGGGGAACACGAGCACCGGACGGACCCGAGGAGATCGACAGATGACGGACCTGGCCAGCGGAGACGGGCGCGTTCCCGTGTCCCGCACGGCCGCCGACGGCCTCTTCGCGGCGGGTACGGCCCGCGTTCGGGCGGTGACGCCCCGGAGGACACACCGGCCGATCGTCCGGATACTGTCTGAGAACGACCCCGGTGCCCCCCACGACATCGTGGATCGTGCCAGCACCTCGGAGTACGGCCCCGCGACCTTCGCCACGGCCTTCGTCCGAACCAGGGACCTGTCCACCCCCCACCGCACGACGGCCGGGGACAGGGCCGGAGCCGTCCTCACCGACATGATCCATGTCCCGGATGCCGCGACCAGCGGCCACGACCGGGGGATGGGACCGTACGCCATCGTCGCCTATACAGAAGTCAAGGGCGTCTGGACACACCTGGGAGGGTCGTGATGGGAGAGCTCGTCATGGCGGCCAAGATCACGCATGTGCCGTCGATCTGGCTGTCGATTCAGCCCGGTAAGCACTTCGGCATCCGGAGGAACGCCGAGCTGGCACTCACGGAGATCGGCAGGCGGGCCCACGAGCGTGGGGCCGACACCTTCCTGGTCGCCGACACCCACTGGCTGAACAGCATCGGCTTCCACCTCAACGGCAAGGAACGCCACCAGGCCACCTACGTCAGCCACGAGCTGCCGCACTTCATCCACGACCTGGCCTACGACTACCAGGGCGACCCCGAGCTGGCCGAACTGGTCCGTGAGGAGATCGTCGCGGGCGGGCAGAAGGCACGCGTCCACGACTACAACGACCTCGGCCTTGAGTACGCCACTCTCGTGCCGATGTACTTCATGAACAAGGACTCCTCGATCCGGGTGCTGCCGATCGGCTGCAACATGTACTCCACGATCGAGGAGAACCGCAGGATCGGCGAGGCGCTGATGCGGGCCATCCGCCGCAGTGACAGGAAAGTGGCCTTCCTGGCCAGTGGCTCGCTGTCGCACGCCTTCCCGGCCAACGAGATCGCCGAGTCGATGCTCGACGACGTGAGCAGCGAGATCAACCGGCAGGTGGACATCAGCGTCCTCGACATGTGGACGCAGGGCCGTACGGCCGAGTTCCTGGAGATGCTGCCCGACTACAACAAGCGCTGCACGGGAGAGGGCGCCATGGCCGACACGGCCATGCTCTTCGGTCTGCTCGGCTGGGAGAATTACACCGGCAACGGCGAGCAGCTCTGTCCGTACTTCGGCAGCAGCGGCACCGGCCAGGTGGTCGTCGACTTCCCCCTGCCCGCCGAGGTCTCCTGATCCCCAGGGGTACGGACGTCTTCCGGCGGAGATCGGAGACGTGCAGTACGATAAGAAATCGTATGTGAAAGACTCTTCGAGGAGTACGCGACCAATGCAGGACCGACAGGGCTTGGCCTCTCGTGTTTTCCCCTCTGACCACCCCGTCGACCTGCCCCCCGTGCTCCTCCTGCACGGCATCGCCTCCGACGGCGAGACCGACTGGGTCGCGCCGGGCACCGTCGCCGCGCTGAACGACGCCGGGCGCACCGCCGTCGTGGTCGACCTGCGCGCCCACGGCGCCAGTCCCGCCTCCGACTCCGCCGAGGAGGCGGGCGCCCCGGCGCAGGCACGCGACATCCTGGCCGTGCTGGACGAGGCGGGCGTCGAGACGTTCGACATCGCGGGCTACTCGCTGGGCGCCAGGCTCAGCTGGGCGGTCGCCGAGGCGGCTCCGGAGCGCGTGCGCCGGGCCGTACTCGGCGGGCTCAGCCCCGTCGAGCCCTTCACCATGGTGGACATCGCCGCCCTCCACAAGGCCGTCGCCGAGGGCGTGCAGCCCGAGGACCCCTTCACCGGGATGATCGCCGGGATGGTCGGCTCCCGTGGCCCCGAGCGGGCGCCGGGTCTCGCGCTCGTCGTCGAAGGCCTGGCCGGGAGCCCGTTCGACCCGAAGGGATGGCCCGGCCAGACCCCGCCGGTCTTCGTCGTCGGCCAAGACGACATGATGACGAACGGAATCGAGCGTATCGTCGGTCTGGTAGACGGAGCGGAGCTGCTCACCGTCCCGGGCGACCACTTCGGCGCGCTCACGGGTGCCGAGTTCCGTGGCATCGTCGTGAGGGCGCTGAGCCGGTGATCACCAACGGGGCGGGCGCCCACCAGGGCAGCGGCCCAGGGTTAAGGATGAGGGGACACCGGTGAGAGTGGTCAAGAAGACCGCCAAGGCCAAGGAGTCGAAGGCGGAGATCAGCTACGGGCTGCTCCGTTCACGAATCCTCGACGGAACGTACGGCCCCGGCTACCGGCTGGTCATGGACCAGCTCGCCAGGGAGACCGGAGTCAGCACGATCCCGCTGCGCGAAGCCGTACGGCGACTGCAGTCGGAGGGACTCGTCGAGGTCGTGCGCAACATCGGCGCACGCGTGGCCGTCTTCGACTCGACCCAGGTCGAGCACACGCTCAACGTCCTGGCCCGGCTTGAGGGATACGCCACGGCGATCTCCGCCCCTCTCATGTCGCCCGAGCAGATCGAGGAGTCGCGGGAGATCAACGCCCGCATGGTCGAGGCCCTTGAGGAGTTCGACCCGACCTCCTTCACGGCCCTCAACCGGCAGTTCCACTTCTCGATCTACCAGTACTGTCCGGACGACCACCTGGCCAACCTGCTTGAGTCGGAGTGGGCGCGGCTGGACCACATGCGACGTTCAAGCTTCACCTACGTTCCTGGACGGGCCCGGCGTTCGGTGGTCGAGCACGAGCACATGCTCGACCTGATCTCGATGGGCGCCCCGGCGGAGGAGATCGAACGGGTGGCCTGCGCCCACAAGATCGCCACGGCCGAGGCGTTGCACAACGCCCATGTGACGGCTGTGTAGTTTTGCGCCGCCTTCGGCGGCGCGGGGCTGTGTCTCTTTGCGCCGCCTTCGGCGCCGCGGGTTCGGGTGCTTCGAGCCGACGCTTTCCCTCGTCACTCCGTCGCTTCGCTCCTGCGTTCCTCAGTCCAAGCGCCGGCGCACCCGAACCGACACTCCTCACACTTGGCGCCGGTACCCCGAACTCCTCACGCTGGGCGTCGGGAGAGGGGGTGAGTAGGGGCGTGGCGGCCTTCTGGGGTGGGCAAGTGCGGAAGCTGTGGAAAAGGGCCGTGTTCTAGGGTCGTGGTCATGAAGCAGCTGCCTGCGCTTTCCGTCGCGGAGGTCTTCTCGGAGCGACTCCTGCTGCGCAGGGCGTTGCACGATGGCGACCGTGAAGGACTCGTCGAGCTCTCGACCGATCCCGAGGTCCAGACGTACATCGGTGGCCCTCGTCCTCTGGGTGAGGTCGAGCGGCACTTCGACGAGGTCATGGCCTCCGGCGCGACGACCAGACCGGGCAACTATGTCATCGCGGACAACACGACGAACCAGGTCATCGGGACGTTGATGCTCGCCCGCTGGTGGACCGACCACCCGCAGCGGGTCACCGAGGACGGCGAGGAACTGGTCCTCGGCTATGTCCTGCGGCGCGGCGCGTGGGGCGCGGGGTACGCGTTCGAGGCGGCGACGGCCGCGTTGCGCGCGGCGGCCGAGGAGTTCCCCGACCAGCCGGTCGTCCTCGTGACCCAGACCGCGAACAAACGATCCCTGAAACTCGCCGAACGCCTCGGCTTCCACCTCACCACCACGTTCGAGGAATTCGACGCCGAACAGGCCCTCTGCGTCACACGCCTGTCCACTTTCAAGGCCTGATCACCGCTGTGGGCGCGGGGCTTTCGGACGTGCCTCCGCTGGCCGGGCCGTAAAGGCCGTGACCGGCCTGCTCATCACCCTGAAGGGTTCGCAACCGGGTGAGCACGATCCGGCCCGGGTGGTCTGGGGCGGCGGGTCCCTCATCGCCCTGAAGGGTTCGTGGCGGTGCGAAAGTGTGGGCGGGGCGCTCGTTGAGTGAGTTTCGGCTCTTGGGCGGAACGGGGTGTCGCTTGAGCCGGGCCGGTCGGGAGGCCGCGCATCGTCGGCGCATCGCGGGACCATCAACCGGGACCTACAGGATCGGTGCCACAAGAAGCACCGAACAGGGAGTGTCCCCATGTCCACCACCGCCACCGTCGTCACCGTCCTGGCCGCCCTCTGGGTGGGTTTCTCCGCCTTCTCCCTCCTGCGCCGCGCCGAATGGGTCGTGAAGCCGCTGATGGACTACGGTGTCCCCCGCTCGTGGTGGACCTGGCTCGGCGCGGCCAAGGCCGCCGGGGCCGTAGGTCTGTTGGCCGGCCTGTTCGTGCCGGTCGTCGGCGTGGCGGCCGGGATCGGCCTGGTGCTGTACTTCGCCGGGGCCGTCGTCACCGTGCTCAGGGCGCGCTCGTACTCGACCGTGGTCTTCCCCCTGCTGTACATGGGCCCGGTGGTCGCGGCCCTGGCGCTGGGACACCTCGCCTGACAGCGGCACGTGTCCGCTCGGCCCTCACGGGGTGGTGAGGGTCGAAATAGGCTGACCGCGGTTGTCCGTGATGGCGAAGGAGTAACTGTGACCACAGACCCGACGATGACCCGGATCGGCCAGGGGATGGAGTTGCATCACAAGGGCCAACGTGAAGCCGCTCGCGACATGTTCGCGCGGATCTGGGACGACATCGGCGGTGAACAGGGCGACCCGCTGCATGTCTGCGTCCTCGCCCACTCGATGGCCGACGTCCAGGACGACGTGCGGCAGGAGCTGACGTGGGATCTGCGGGCGCTCGCCGCCGCCGATCTCCTCACCGACGAGCGGGTGGCCCAGGCCGGGTCACCCCTTTCGGTGGCCGGTCTGTATCCGTCGCTGCATCTGAACCTGAGCGAGTGCTACCGCAAGCTGGGCGATTTCGACCGCGCTCGTGAGCATCTCCAGCAGGCGCGGGCGGGGGTCGGCGCGCTCGACGACGACGGGTACGGGCGGCTCATCAGAGGTGGCCTGGAGCGGTTGGCCGAACAGTTGGGCGAGACCACCTGACCGCGCGGCTGAAGCCGGGATTCGAGAGCACACCTTGCCGCCGGTGGCGAGGTGCCCTCCGCGCTGGTGTGTGTCACGACGTCACCTTCGACTTGTGGCGGGATTAGCCGGAAAGCTGGACGTAAGTGGTGGATTCTCCGGTTTGGGGGTGGTTGGGAGGTCGTGCTGCTGTTAGGTTATGCCCCTAACGAAGGTTAGCCTTACCTTAGGGGGCGCGGTGGTGTCGCAACGGCGAGTTGTCGGGCGTCCCGGGCGGACCACCGCGCGCGACATCGAGAAGACCGGGGTCGGAGGGAGGATCACCTCGCCGTCGCGCCGGGGATACGCGCCGGGCATGACGGCGGTGGTCCGTGGGACGGTCGTCGGGAGCACGGCGAGACCGACGGTCACGGTGAACCCGATGCCTCGGGCTGCCGAGAGCCTGAAGGCCATGAGGGCTACGGAGGGGGCGCGGTGATGGCCGCGCGGGGTTTCCAGGGAGCCGTCATGCGCGGCTTCGGGGCTCGTGACCATGTGGCGACCGTGGTGCGGACGTCCATGGTCACGCCGCACATGGTACGGATCCACATGTCGGCGCCGACCCTGTTCGAGAACGTCACCGTCGGCCCCACCGCGTGGCTGCGGTTCTGGTTCCCCGATCCCACCGGGTCCGACAGGGAGCATCAGCGCGCCTACACCCTCGTCTCGTGCGAGCCGGAGACCGGCGAGTTCGCCGTGGACGTGGTGCTGCACGAGCCCGCGGGACCGGCGACCGTGTGGGCGAGGAGGGCCGAGCCCGGCGACGAGGTCCAGGTGATGTCGTTCGGCTCCTCGCGCTTCGCCGTACCGGACGAGCCGCCTGCGGGATATCTGCTGGTCGGCGACCCCGCCTCGGTGCCCGCGATCAACGGCATCGTCGCCGCGCTGCCCGACGACGCCGAGATCGCGCTCTACCTGGAGAAACAGCACGAGGAGGACGAGCTGATCCCGCTCGCCTCCCATCCGGGGCTGCGGGTGCGGTGGGTGCCCCGCGACGGCGAGACCTCGCTGGCCGCCGCGATCGACGAGCGTGACTGGTCCAACTGGTACGCCTGGGCGGCGACCGAGGCGGGCTCCCTCAAGCACCTGCGCAGGACCCTGCGTGACAGGTTCGGCTTCCCCAAGGCCGACACCTACGCCCAGGCCTACTGGACGTACGGCAGGGCCATGGGTTCGCTGCGCCGTACCGACGAGGAGAAGGCCACCGAGCAGGTATCCGCCGAACGGGAAGTCACGGCGTCGGCCGTACGGCCTGCTGAGGAGAAGGCCGTCGGGCAGCGGCCTGATGGGCGGGAGGCCGTACGGTCTGGTGGGGCGGCTTCCGCGGTGCGGGACGTGCGAACCGGGCGGGAGGCCGCCGAGTCGGCGTCGGGCGTGAAGCCTGGTGGGGCGGTTCCCGCCGCGCAGGCCGCTCGGGAGAAGCAGGGGCGGTGGCGGTCGCAGGCGGCCAAGGAGCTGCTCGCGCCGGTGAAGACCGCGATGATCGTCGCCGGGGTGGTGCAGGGGGTCGTCACGCTGGTGCAGCTCGCGCCGTTCGTGCTGCTGGCGGAGCTGGCGCGGCTGCTGCTCGCGGGGGCCGACGGGGACCGGCTGTGGGGCACCGCCGTGGCCTTCCTGGTCGTCTTCGGCGCCGGAGCGCTGCTGGGCGGTGCGCTGACGGTGTGGCTGCATGTCGTGGACGCGCGGTTCGGCGCGCGGGTCCGTCACCGGCTGCTCGGCAAGCTCGTACGGCTGCCGCTCGGCTGGTTCACCCGGCGTGGCTCCGGGGCGGTCAAGAAGCTTGTGCAGGACGACACACTGGAGCTGCACGGTCTGGTCACGCACGCCATCCCCGACGGGGTCGCGGCCGTCGTCGCCCCGGTCGCGGTGCTGGTCTACCTGTTCGCGACCGACTGGCGGCTGGCGCTCGTCCTGTTCGTCCCGATCATCGTGTATCTCTTCGCCTTCGCCGCGATGATGTTCCAGAGCGGCCCGAAGATCGCCGAGGCGTCCCGGTGGGCGGAGCGGATGGGCAACGAGTCGGCCGCCTTCTTCGCGGGGCAGCCGGTGATCCGGATGTTCGGCGGCGTCGCGGCCTCCTCCTTCCGGCGTGAGCTTGAGTCCTACATCGGCTTCCTGGACGGCTGGCAGCGGCCGTTCATCGGCAGGAAGACGTTCATCGACCTGGTCACCCGCCCGATGACCTTCCTGTGGTTGATCATGGTCGTCGGCACGCCCATGGTCGTCTCCGGGGCCATGGAGGCGGCGACGCTGCTGCCGTTCCTGCTGCTCGGCACCACCTTCGGCGCGCGGCTGCTGGGCATCGGCCTCGGGATGGGCGGCGTCCGCGCGGGCGTCCTGGCGGCCCGCCGTATCGCCGTCGTCCTCGGCGAGAAGGAACTGGCCGTCCGGCCTGGGACGGTGGAACCGGAGGGGGAGCGGGGGGTTGTCCGCTTCGCGGGGGTGAGCTTCGGCTACCGGCCCGGCAAACCCGTCATCCACGACGTCTCGCTGACCCTGCGGCCGGGTACGGTCACCGCGCTCGTCGGTCCCTCGGGGTCGGGCAAGTCGACGCTCGCCGGACTGCTGGCCCGCTTCCACGACGTGGACTCCGGCGCCGTCACCGTCGGGGGACGCGACATCCGTGCGATGTCCGGTGACGACCTTTACACCCGTGTCGGGTTCGTCTTCCAGGACGCGCAACTCGTGCACGGAACCGTACGGGAGAACATCGCCCTGGCCAGGCCGGAGGCGACCACGGCCGAGATCGAGACGGCGGCGCGGGACGCGCGGATCCATGAGCGGATCCTGCGGCTGCCCGACGGCTACGAGACCGTGCTGGACGGCGACGGCGGACTCTCCGGCGGGGAACGGCAGCGCCTCACCATCGCGCGTGCCCTGCTCGCCGACACCCCGGTGCTGGTCCTCGACGAGGCGACGGCGTTCGCCGACCCCGAGTCCGAACACCTCGTGCAGCAGGCCCTGACCCGGCTCACCCGAGGCCGTACGGTGCTCGTCGTCGCGCACCGCCTGCACACCGTCGTCGACGCCGACCGGATCGTCGTCCTCGACCACGGCCGCGTCGCCGAGACCGGCACCCACACCGAGCTGATCGCGTCCGGCGGCCGTTACCGCAGGCTGTGGGACAGCCGGGGAAGCGTACCCGCCAAGGCGGAGGTGTCCCGATGATCCGTACCCTCGTCCGGCTCGTCCCCGCGACCGATCGGGGCAAGGTGGTCGGGTACGCCCTTCTCGCCGTGGTCTCCGCGATCCTGCGGGGAGTCGGCTGCCTGCTGCTCGTCCCCCTGCTCGGCGCGTTGTTCTCCACGGTTCCGGCCGACGCGCTGCCGTGGCTGGGCGCGCTCACCGTGAGCGTCGTGCTCGTGTGGGCCGTGGACACGGCCGTGTCCCGTATCGGCTTCGACATCGGGTTCACGCTGCTCGGCACCGTGCAGCGCGACCTCACCGACCGGCTCACCCGCATCCCGCTCGGCTGGTTCACCGCCGAACGCACGGCGACCGCCAGGCAGGCCGTCGCCGCCTGCGGCCCCGAGTTGGTCGGGCTCGTCGCCAATCTGCTCACCCCGTTGCTGAGCGCCGTCCTGCTTCCTGTCGTGATCGCGATCGGCCTGACGGGCTTCGCCTGGCAACTCGGGGCCGCCGCCTGGGTCGCCGTCGTGGGACTGCTGGCCGCGCTGTGGGCGACCACCAGGATCACCCGCGCGGCCGACGCCGCCGACACGGCCGCGCACAGCGCGCTGACCGAGCGCGTCCTGGAGTTCGCCCGCACCCAGCAGGCACTGCGCGCCGCCCGCAGGGTCGAACCGGCCCGTAACGGCGCGGGAGCCGCCGCCGTCGCGCAGCGCGGTACGGCGCTGCGCCTGGTGCTGCTGCAGATCCCCGGGCAACTGCTGTTCGGCCTGGCCGGTCAGGTGGCGCTGGTCGCGCTCGCCGGAGCCGTCACCCTGCTCCACCTCGACGGGAGCCTCGGAGCGCCGCAGGCCGTGGCGCTCGTCGTGGTGGCCGTACGGTTCCTCGAACCCTTCACCGTGATCAGCGAGCTGGCACCCGCGATCGAGTCCGTCCGGGGCACCCTCGACACCCTGCGCGCCATCCTCGACGCCCCGGCGCCCCCTGTTTCAGTCGCCGCTTCGGCCCCCGGCCGGGACGCGCCGCGCGTCGAGTTCCAGGGGGTGGGCTTCGGCTACGGCGACGACGAGGTGCTCAAGGACCTGTCCTTCAGCCTCGAACCGGGGACGACCACGGCCGTCGTCGGCCCCTCCGGCTCGGGGAAGAGCACGATCCTGTCTCTCGTCGCGGGCTTCCACGAGGCCTCGCGGGGACGCGTCCTCATCGACGGCCAGGACGTCTCCGGGCTCGACCCGGCCACCCGGCAGCGGCTGTCCAGCATGGTCTTCCAGCATCCGTACCTGTTCGGCGGGACCATCCGCGACAACGTCCTCGCCGGTGACCCGGACGCCGAACCGGCACAGGTCGCGCAGGTCATGCGGCTCGCCCAGGTGGACGAGATCGTCGGGCGGCTGCCCGACGGGGAGCGTACGGACGTCGGCGAGGCCGGGGCCGCCCTCTCCGGCGGTGAACGGCAGCGCGTCAGCATCGCCCGCGCCCTGCTCAAACCGGCGCCGATCCTGCTGATCGACGAGGCGACCAGCGCCCTGGACACCGAGAACGAGGCCGCCGTGGCCCAGGCGCTGAGCCAGGACGTACGGCGACGCACCCGTGTCATCGTCGCCCACCGCCTGGGCGGCATCCGTCACGCGGACCGGGTGCTCTTCGTCGAGGACGGCGCGATCGTCGAACAGGGAACCCCGGCGGAACTGCGCGCGGCCAACGGCCGCTTCGCCGAGTTCTGCCGCCACCAGGAACAAGGAGAGGACTGGCGCCTGCGCTCGGCCGCCCCCGACCACGACCTGGTCCTCTCCCCGGACCCGGACTGAACCGGCCCCCGAAGGAGAGGGTTCAGACGACGATGACCCGGCGTCCGCGGGTGTGACCGGCCTGGCTGTCGGTGTGTGCCGCCGCCGCTTCGGCGAGGGTGTACGACTTCTCGACGGGGATGTGGAGTTTCCCCCGGGAGATGAGGTCGGCGGCCTCGGCGAGCGCGTCCGGCACGCTTCCGGCCACGCCGGAGAACCGGACGCCGAACTCCGGCGCGCCGAGATCGGCGATGGAGATCACCTTCTGCGGATCCCCGGTCAGTTCGACGAGTTCGCGGATCACACCGGAGCCGGCCAGGTCGAGGGCCGCGTCGACATGACCGAGCCGTCGCACCCGCTCGACCCAGCCCTCGCCGTACGTCGTGGGGACGGCGCCCAGGCCGCGTAGGTAGTCCTGGTTCGCGGCCCCGGCTGTGCCGATCACCGTGATGCCACGGTCACGGGCGATCTGCAGCACCGCCGATCCGACTCCGCCGGAGGCGCCGCTGACCAGCAGCGTCTGCCCGGGCCGTACACCGACCTGGTCGATGACGCGCAGCGCGGTCTCCACCACGGAGGGGTATCCGGCCGCCTCCTCGAACGTCAGTCCCTTGGGCATCGGGGCCCAGGCCGACAGCACGGCGAACTCGGCGTAGGTGCTCGAACCCTCGCCGAACACGTGGTCACCGACCTTGACCCCTTCGACGCCCGCGCCGACCTCGTCCACCACCCCGGAGGCGTCCAGCCCGACCCCGGCGGGCAACTCGATCGGACGGGCCTTCTGGAACTGACCTTCGCGAATCCGCCAGTCGACGGGGTTCACCCCCGCCGCCCGTACGGCGACGCGTATCTTCCCAGGTCCCGCGTGGGGCTCCTCGGCGTCCACGAGTCGCAGGACGTCCGGGCCGCCGAACACGGCGAAGCTCACTTTCCTCATGCCGCCGACCGTAGCACTAACGGTTAGCATTTTGGAACCGTTGTTATTTCGTATCTGATAGCATCACGGCATGACCGTGCCGTCCGGGCGCCGCGAGCGCAAGAAGGCCGCGACCCGCCAGAAGATCGCCGAAACCGCCCTGCGTCTCTTCCTGGAGCGTGGATACGACGCGGTGGGCATCCGGGACGTGGCTGCCGAGGCCGACGTGGCCGTCACCACGGTCTTCTCGCACTTCGCCTCGAAAGAGGCCCTGGTGTTCGGGCAGGACGAGGACTTCGAGCGACGCCTCAGGCAGGCGGTCACCGACCGGGCGCCGCAGGAGCCGCTCATCCCCGCGCTGCGCCGCGAGATCCGGGCCATGGTGCGCCACTGCGCGTCGAACAGCGGCACCCCGATCTGGGGCATGATCGACAAGACACCCGCCCTGCGGGAGTACGAGGAGTCGATGAGGCTGCGCCACGCGGAGTCCCTGGCGACGGCCATCGCCGCCGATCCCGACCTGGCACGCACCACGACGGCCTGCCGGACGATCGCGAGGTTCGTGGTCGACTCCTACGCGCTGGCCCGCGAGGCCCCCGACCCGGAAGCCGCCGTGGACGAGATCTTCCAAATGATCGAAGCCGCCTGGTCGGCCACCAAGGGGTAACCCTCGGACTTGGATCCCGCCACCCGGCCTGTCCACCTCCGGCCGGGTGAGAAGCCCTCTCCCTCCGCCCCCGCCGAACCGCCCCCCGCGACCGCGCACACCCGACGACACGCCGATCAGCAGGGATTCCGATCCGGACACACCCGGTGCCACGGACGAGAGACCTCAGTTCAGGCGCCGACGCCGTACACGAGAAGTTTCGGCCCGCGCCTTACCAACCCCCACACGCAAGAAGTTTCGGTCCATACGCACCAACCCCAAGCGTGAAGAGTTCGGGGTACCGGCGCCAGGTGTAAGGGGTTTGGCCTTACCGGCGCCAGGTGTGGAGAGTGTCCGGCTTGGGCGCGTCGGTGCTTGGACTGAGGAACGCAGGAGCGCAGCGACGAAGTGACGAGGGAAAGCACCGACTCAGGGCGCCCAAGCCCGCGACGCCGAAGGCGGCGCAAAGAGACACAGCGACGAGGGAAAGCGTTGGCGCGAAGCGCCCGGACCCGCGGCGCCTTCGGCGCCGCAATAAACACAGCCCGGCGCCCCCCCACGGTGCGCCGGGCTGTGTTGTTCTGGGGTCACACCAGGAGCTGGCCGCCGTCCACCTGGACCACGGTGCCGGTGATGTGACCGGCGTTCGCGGAGGCCAGGAACAGCACCAGCGGTGTGATGTCCTCGGTGGTCGCGATCTTGCGGAGCGGGATGCGCGACTCCCACGCCTCCCGGGCCTCGGCGTTCTCCATCAGACCGGCGGTCATCGGGGTGTGCACGGGACCGGGGGCCACGCCGTTGACGCGGATGCCGTGACCGGCCAGCTCGACGGCGCCGGTGCGGGTCAGCGCGTCCACGGCGGCCTTGGTGGCCTCGTAGTGACCCATGCCGGGGGTCGGCTGGCGGGCGCCGATGGAGCTGATGTTGACGATGCAGCCGCCCTTGCCCGCCTTGATCATCTGCGCGGCGACCGTCTTGGTGACGGTGAAGGTGCCGCGGAAGTTGACCGAGACGACCGTGTCGAAGACCTCGAAGGGGAGGTCGACGAGGAGGCCGCCACCGGCGACGAGGCCGGCGTTGTTGACGAGGACGTCGACGGTGCCGAGCTTCTCGGCGACCTCCTCGACGGCCGCGTTGACGCTCTCGGGGTCGGTGACGTCGAGGGTGACGGCGTGGCCGCCGATCTCGGCGGCGACCTCGTCGGCGCCCGCGCGGTTGACGTCGGCGACGACGACACGGTCACCGGCGGCGGCGAACGCCTCCGCGACGGCCCTGCCGATGCCGCTCGCGGCGCCCGTGACGAGGACGACGCGTCCTTCGGCGCCGCTCACCGGGCTTCCGCGACGATCACGCGGGGGCTGCCGGGCAGTGCGAGGGTCTCGACGGGGGTCCAGCCGGCCTCGGTCAGCCAGCCGTGGACCTGGTCCTCGGGGTAGACGATGGTGCCGTCGATGGTGAGGTACTCACCGGCGTGCAGGGCGTCGATGCTGCGCTGCTTGTCGTCGTTGTCGAGGAAGAAGTCGAGCAGCAGGAGCTTGGCGCCGGGGACGGCCGCCTCGCGGGCGCGCTTGACGATGGCCCTGTTCTGCTCGTCGTCGTAGCGGTGCGCGACGTGCTCAAGGAAGACCAGGTCGAAGCCGGTGGGGATGTCGCCCTGCAGCGGGTCGCCCTCGACGATCTCGACGCGCTCGTTCAGGCCGGCCTCGGCCAGCACGCCCCTGGCGGCCTCGACGAGCGGGCCGCCGGAGAAGAAGGTGCCGTTGAGCGCGGAGTTGGCGGTCAGGGCCTCGACGAGGAAGGAGACGGACAGGCCGCCGTAGTCGAGGACCTTGGTGTAGGGGGAGAAGTCGAAGTTGTCGGCGAGCATCTTGGCGTGCAGCGCGTTGTAGGTCATGACGCCGCCCATGAAGATGTCCATGCGGTCGCCGGACATGTCCAGGTCGCCGGGCTTGCCGGTGCGGACGGTGTTGATGAAGCCGAGCCAGTGGCCGTAGCTGACGGCGTCGAGGAAGGCGAGGAACTTACGCAGGTCGAGGTCGCCGGCGGAGCCCGCGAGGTACCGCGCGGTGGCGGGGGTGTTGGCGTACACCCCGTCGGTGCGGGTGAGGAGGTCGAGGCTCGACATCGCGTCGGCGAGAATCCTGGCGACGTTCGCGGGGATCCCGGCGCGCTCGGCGATTTCGGCGGCGGTCGCGGGACCGTCGGCCAGCGCCGCGAACACTCCGGCCTCACTGGCGGCGAAGAGCTGCTTGGCGGCCATGTAGCCGATGGCCACGTCCACGATCTTCGAGGGGCTCGCGGACGAGGTGCTGTCGGGGAGAGACGACATGCGATGCGCTCCTTTGATTCCAAACAATATTGGGAATACTATACGATTCACCAGGCAGCGACCAGGGGTCGCACATCGGCATCGGAGGTTCTCTGTGGAGTACTCAGGTCAGGTCCCCCGGCGTCGGCTCGGTGAGCGTGGCCCCCTGGTTCCGGTCTTCGGTCTCGGCTCCTGGAACACCTGGGACAGGATGGAGCGGGACGACGCCGTCGCCCTGATCCGTTACGCCGTCGACCGTGGCGTGAACCTCTTCGACGTCGCCCACTACAACTTCGGTCCGCACGCCGAGAACGCGGTCACCGACATCATCTTCGGTGAGGCCGTCGTCGAGGCCGGGGTGGCCAGGGACGACTACCTCCTGTGCGGCAAGCTCTGGCTGTGGGAGTACCCCAAGTCCTCCTTCGCCGAGCAGATCGACACCTCGCTGTCCCGGATCGGGACCGACAGGGCCGACTCCGTCGTGGTCGGCGACTTCTTCGGCGACCTGGACATCCGCGCCGTGGTCACCGACGTGGCCGAGCTGGTGCGGGCCGGGCGCTTCCAGACCTGGGGCGTGAACAACTGGTCGGCCGACGACCTGTGGTTCGCGCGTGACTTCGCCATCGCCGAGGGCATGGAGCCGCCGTCGTTCGCGCAGCTCAAGTACAGCCTCGCCCGCCGTTCGGTGCCGGACGGCACGCCGTACGGCAGGCTGTTCACCGAGGGCGGTATGGGGCTGCAGGCCTCGGACGTCTTCGAGGGCGGCATCCTGGCGGGCAAGCTGAACCCGCAGCGCAAGATCGGCGCGGACCCGGGCGGCATCCGCGACCGGATCCGTGACTCCTACCCCGAGGTCAAGCGGATCGCCGAGGGCTTCGGCGCGACCCCGGCCCAGCTGGCCATCGCCTTCACCCTGACCCACCCGGCGGCGGCGAACGTGCTCTTCGGCGCCAGCAGCAGGGCGCAGCTCGACGAGAACCTGGGCGCTCTCGAACTGCTCGAACGGCACGGCGACGAGCTGCGTTCCGCGGTCGGGGCGCTGTGGATCGACAAGGGCGTGGTCGCTCCCGACGCCTCCTGGGGCACCGACGCCCCGAACAAGGCCTGACGACTCCGTTCGGCGTCCCGGCCGCCCTTTCCCGGCGGCTCCGGGACGCGTTCGGCTCGTGCCCGTGCCGTACGGCGGGGCAGCGTCCGGAACCAGGCCCGGAACCAGGCCCGTAGCCGGGCCGGAAAACGAGACCGGGTCCGTAACCGGGTTTCGGACGGGACCATACGGCAGGGTGACGTGACGAGGGGCCGGCTCGCGTGTTCGCGGGCCGGTCCCTCGTGGCTTCTCGGTGCGACTGGACGTGGTGTCCTCCGGATCAGCTCTCGTGGACGACGCGGCCGTCCACCATGGTCAGGCTCACCGGGACCTGGGGCAGGGCCTCGGGCTCGACCTCAAGCAGGTCGCCGTCCAGCACGCACAGGTCGGCGACCTTGCCGGCCTCCAGCGAACCCTTCCACGACTCCGCCCCGTCCTGCCAGGCGGGGGTGATGGTGTAGGCCCGCAGGGCCTCGGCGACCGCGAGCCGCTGGGCGGCGCCACGCACGGCGCCGTCGAGACCACGCCGGGTGACGGCGGCGGCGATCCCGACCCGCCAGTCGGGGGTGAGGACCGGGGCGTCGGAACTGAGGCAGAGCTTCACCCCGATGTCCAGTGCGTCACGGGTCGGCCACGTCTGGGGGAGGATGTCCTCGCCCAGGGCTCCGAGCACCATATGCTCAGTCGCCACGGGTATTCCCACCTGGGTGTTCAGTCCGATGCCTGCGGCCGCCATCGTGGCCAGGGTCCTGGAGGAGATCACGTCGCCATGGATGATGTAGTGCCTCGCGTCGCGGCCGTCCCTGGAGGCCGCCGCGGCGAAGGCGTCCGTCACCGTCCTGGTGGTCCTGCTTCCGGTCGCGTGCACGGCGACCTGGTGTCCCGCCGCGTGCGCCGCGTCGATCATCGCGATGAGCACGGCCTCACGCTCGGCCTCGGAGGCCCCCTCGACCAGCAGCCCGCCGTACGTGCCGTCGAGGTAGGGCTCGTCCATCCAGGCGTTGCGCATCGGCGGGATGCCGTCACCGAAGATCTTCACACCCGCGACGCGGAACCAGCCGGGCACGTCGGCGGGGGGCGTGAAGTCACGCAGCCCGTCGAGCACCCCGGACAGCGAGCTCGCGCCGTCCAGCTCGCCGAACAGCATGAGGGCGGTCACCCGGGAGGTGAGCCTGCCCTCCGCCGCGAGGTCGGCGTAGTCGCGCAGGGCCGCGGAGCCGAAGCAGCCGCTCGCCCCGTTGTCCTCCCCTGGGCCGAGGCCCGGTTCGGTGTAGCTCGTGACCCCGAGTGACGCGAGCAGTTCGGCGGTGCGCAGGATCGCGCCACGCCGGTCCTGTGAGGTCTCCAGCCGCGCCGGCGGCTCGCCTCCGTGGTGCCCGGCCGCCATCTGGTCCATGAGGAGGGCGGGCCACATCTGGCCGAGCCAGACGCCGTGGAGGTGGGAGTCGTTGATCCCCGGAAGGACCGATCTTCCCCGCAATGGGATGACGCGGGTGTCGGGACCGATCAGAGATGAAATTTCATCTTCTGTTCCCACCCGGGTGACGCGGCCGCCGGTGATCGCGATCGACTCCGCGACAGTGTCGGCGGCGTCGACGGTGTGCACCTTACCGCCGGTCATGACCACATCCGCCGAGGCGGCGTCGTACCTCGAATCGTTAGGCAACATTTCACCATCACACTAGACACGTCATTTGGACCCGCATAACGTACATGGAATCGGATACGATTTGCGAGTGCCTGAACCTTTGGGAAGGCACTCGGGCCGCCCCCGGAGGTAACCCCATGCCCCTGCATCCCGAGGCGCAGCGAATAATCGACCGCACCGGCGTTCAGGACCAGGGCGAGGCCCCCCAGCTTGACGCGGCGGCGATGCGCGAGGGATTCCGTCTTGCCTGGTCCATGCCGGACGACCTTCAGCCGGTCGGTGGTGTGGTCGATACCGCGTTCCCCGGTCCCGCGGGTGAGGTACCGGTTCGTGTATACACCCCCGAGGGCGACGGGCCGTTCCCGGCGCTGGTCTGGTTCCACGGCGGCGGGTGGACCATTGGCTCTCTCGACGAGAACGAGGTCGCCTGCCGGGCGGTCTGCGCAGGGGCGGGCGCCGTCGTCGTCTCCGTCGACTACCGGCTCGCACCGGAGAACCCCTTCCCGGCCGCGGCGGACGACTCCTACGCCGCGCTCCTGTGGGTCCACGAGAACGCCGAGGCGCTCTCGGTCGACGCCTCGCGCCTCGCCGTCGCCGGTGAGAGCGCGGGCGGGAACCTCGCCGCCGTCGTCGCGCTCAAGGCCCGCGACCTGAACGGTCCCCGGCTGTCCCTGCAGGTGCTCGTCTCGCCAATTCTGGGCCACCCCGACGACGGGCGCGCCTCCTACCGGGACTGCTCCGAGGGCTACTTCCTCTCGAAGGAAGGCATGGACTGGTTCTTCACCCAGTACCCCCGTAACGCCAGTGATCTCGACGACCCCTATCTCCTGCCGCTCCGCTCGAAGGACCTGTCGGGCCTGGCGCCCGCGCTGGTCGTCGAGGCCGAGTACGACGTCCTCCGCGACGAGGGCGTCGAGTACGCCGAGGCGCTCAAGGCCGCGGGCAACCAGGTTGAGCTGGCCGTGTTCGACGGCATGATCCACGGCTTCTTCGGACTGCTCACGCTTGAGCTGGCCGAGGTCAGCGGTGTCACTGCCCACGTCGTCGAGGCACTGCGATCCGCCTATGTGAAAGGCGCCCAATGAGCGGCGAAGTCCTCTCCCTTAAGGACGTCAGCATCAACCGGGGTGACACCCCGATCGTCCACGACGTCTCCCTGACCGTCGCACCCGGAACCGTCACGGTCGTCCTGGGCGCCAACGGCGCCGGAAAGACGACGCTGATGGACGGAATCGCGGGGCTGGCCCCCGTGACCTCAGGAACGATCCAGCTCGACGGCGCGCCGATCGAGAAGCTTCCCATCTACAAGCGCTCCCAGGCCGGTCTGGGTTACGTCGAGCAGGCCCGTACGGTCTTCAGGACGCTGACCGTCGAGCAGAACCTGCTCGTCTCCCGTTCCGGCAAGGGCGACGCCGAGAAGGTCTACGAGCTCTTCCCCGAGTTGCAGAAGCGCCGTACGCTCCAGGCCGGTCACCTGTCCGGCGGTGAACAGCAGATGCTCGTCCTGGGACGCGCGCTGATCTCCGACCCCAAGATCATACTCATTGACGAGATGTCCCTCGGCCTCGCGCCCGTGGTCGTCCGTCGCCTCATGCACGCCGTCAAGGACCTGGTCGGCCTGGGCATCGCGGTCCTGCTCATCGAGCAGTTCGCGAACCTGGCCCTGGAGATCGGGGCCAACGCCTACGTCCTCCGCAAGGGCCGCGTCGTCTTCGACGGCCCGTGTGACGAGATCAGGGGCGACTCCGAGCGCCTGCATGAGTTCTATTTCGGCGCCATGCCCACGGACGCCGTCGTCGAAGCTGGGGGCGAGAACCCGTGAACATGATCGACAAGCGTTCGTGGGGGATCGCCCTGGCCGTCGCCGTGGCGGCCTGCGTGATCGTGCCCAACGTGCTGCCGCCGTACTGGGTGTATCTCGCGATCACCGCGGTCGTCAGCTCGGTGATCATGCAGAGCTACGGTGTGATCGTCGGCAGGGCCGGCGTCATGTCCCTGTGTCAGATGTCCTTCGCGGCCATCGGCGCCTGGGTCGTGCTCCGCCTGAACCTGGCCGACGCCCCCGGCGGCTTCATCGTCTGGCTGGTCATCGGCGGTCTGGCGGCCGTTCCCGTCGGCGTCGCCATCGGCCTGCCCGCCCTGCGCATCCGTGGCGTCAACCTCGCGGTCGTCACCTTCGGCTTCGCCGTCGCCGCGGACATCGTGCTCAACGCCAACCAGTTCCCCGGCACCACCGAACTGAAGACGCTGCAGCGCCCCGGCCTGTTCCACACCAACGGCGGCTACTTCGTCCTGGCCGTGATCGTCTTCATGGTGCTCAGCATCGGGCTGGCGCTGTTCAACCGGACCAGGCTCGGCATGTCCTGGCTGGAGATCCGCTACTCGGAGCGGGCCGCGGCCGCGCACGGCATCTCGGTCGCGCGCAGCAAGCTCGCCGCGTTCGCGCTCAGCGCCTTCATCGCCGGCATCGGCGGTGGCCTGATGGCCGGTCAGCTCGGTCTGGTCGTCTCCAGCAACTTCGCCATGGGACAGTCGCTCGCGCTCTTCGCGGTGGCGATCCTCATCGGCCCGCACAACCCCGAGGGCGCCCTCATGGGCGGCATCTTCGGCGCGGTGATGGCGACGATCCTGGAGAAGCTCAGGCTGCCCCAGGACCTGGGCGGCATCCTCTTCGGCCTCTCGGCGATCTTCGCCCTGCGCAGCGGCGTCAGCCAGACCGACTTCACCCGGGCCCGCAAGCGGGAGGCCGCCGCGCGCAAGCTGCTGGAGAGCCTCCCGGACAAGCCCAAGGAGGAGCCCAAGGCGGCCGTCCCGGCCACCGAGTCGACCTCCCTGGTTCCGCCGCCCGCCCCCGCGGGCGACCAGCCGGCCCTCGACGTGCGCGGCCTGACCGTCAGGTACGGCGAGGTCCTCGCGCTCGACAGCATCGACCTCACCGTCCCCAGCGGTGGCGTCGTCGGCCTGATCGGCCCCAACGGCGCGGGCAAGTCCACCTTCATCGCCGCGGTCAGCGGGTTCCTCCACGCCTACGAGGGCACGGTCGAGCTTGAGGGCAGGTCCCTGGACAAGCTCAGCCCGAGCGCCCGCGCGAGCAACGGCCTGCGCCGTACGTTCCAGACGACGGTGATCGCGCCCGAGCTGACCCAGTACGAGTACCTCTCGATCGGCGCCAACAGGAAGCTGTCCAAGCAGGAGGCCGACGAGCTGCTCGACTTCTTCGGCTGCCCGCCCGGAGAGGTCCCGGTGTCCATCGTGGACGTCGGCAGCCGCCGTCTGCTCGACGTGGCCGCCGCCATCGCGGCCAAGCCCAAGGTCGCGCTGCTCGACGAGCCCGCCGCCGGTCAGTCGGCCGCCGAGTCGCTCAAGCTGGGCCAGAGGCTCGCCGAGGTGCCCTCCCGCTTCGGTGTCTCCATCCTCCTCGTCGAACACGACATGGAGCTGGTCCGCGCGGCGTGCGCGCAGGTGACCGTTCTCGACTTCGGACACGTCATCGCGTCCGGAACCACGCAGGAAGTGCTCGACGACCCGGCGGTCATGGCCGCCTACCTCGGTACTGCCGACGTGCCCCTCGTATAACCCTCCCGAACCCGACCCCTACCCCCACCCCCCCTCTTCCCCCAGCCCCAAGGAAGTAGTGCAGTGATGAAGCGTTCCCTCACCAGCGTCGCGGTGGTCGCCGCCCTGGCCATGGCCAGCGCGGCCTGTTCGAGCAGCGACTCCGGCACCGGCGGCCCGATCAAGGTCGGCTCGATCAACGGTGTCACCGGTCTGTTCCAGACGCCCGAGGTTCCCCAGGCCGTCAAGGCCGTCTTCGACGAGGTCAACAAGCAGGGCGGCATCAACGGCCGTCAGATCGAGCTCGTCAGCAAGGACGACGCGATGAACCCGCAGCGTTCCACCGAGGCGGCCCTTGAGCTGCTGGAGTCGGAGAACGTCGTGGCCCTCGTCGGTTCCTCCAGCGCGGTCGACTGTGGCCTGAACCGCGCCACCTACACCAACGCCGGGATCATCTCCATGCCGGCCGTCGGCGTCGACCCCGCCTGCTTCACCAGCCCGAACATCGCCCCGGTCAACCCGGGTCCGTTCAAGCTGATCACGGCGATGCTCTACTACGCCTCCGAGACGCTCAAGCGCGACAAGGTGTGCATGTACTACACCGTGCTGCCGGGCAGCGGCGGTGGCATCGACGCCGCCATCAAGGAGTGGACGGACCTCACCGGCAAGCAGCTGGCCGTCAAGGACACCTCGGTCGGCCAGGGCGACCCGACGCCGTACCTCGTCAAGGCCAAGGCCGCCGGCTGCCAGGCGATCCTGTACAACGCCACCGTCGGCCCGTGGTTCGCCCAGGCCAAGACCCAGGGCATGCAGGACGTCGACTTCATCGTGGCCGCCAACAGCTACACCGACGCCAACGCCCAGGCGATCCCGGACGGCCTCAACGTCTACGCCGGCACCGAGTGGCAGCCGTACACCGACGAGACCCTCCCCGGCAACGAGCGCTGGGCGAAGGTCATCGACGAGAACAAGATCCAGAAGACCGCCTTCAGCCAGGGCGCCGTCATGGCCGCCGACCTGTTCGTCCAGGTCCTGAAGACCGTCAAGGGCGACATCACCCGCGAGTCGGTCACCGAGGCCTTCAAGAACATGAAGCCGATCGACTACCCGATGGTCGGTACCCCGTGGATCTTCGGTCCCGGTGAGGCCCACAGCCCGATCGAGGGCAGCCGCTTCGTGAAGGTCGAGGCCGGCAAGTGGAAGGTCCTTCCCGAGGGCTTCATCGTCCCCGGCAAGAACTGATCTTTCAGGTCTTTCAGGAGCCCCAGGAGGTGGGTGTCCGATGTTGAATTCCTTGGTCGCGGGCCTGACCAGCGGTGGCGTCTACGCCCTGCTCGGCCTGTGCGTCGTGCTGACCTACCGGCTCGTCGCCGTGGTCAACTTCGCCATGGCGGGTGTGGGCACGATGGGTGCCTTCATCATGGTGTCGCTGATGGACCTGGGACTGCCCTGGCCCGTCGCGCTGGTCGTCGGAGTCGTGGCGGGGTCGCTGCTGTCGGCCCTGATCGGCTCCGGGCTCGTCCGTTGGTTCGGTGAGCACGACGAGCGCACCAAGGCCGCCGTCACCGTGGCCCTCTTCGTGGCCATCGGGGCGATCGGTCTGCGCCTGTTCGGCAGCACGTCGACGGGGGCCAGGAGGTTCCCGACCGTGTTCGACTCACCCGCCTTCACTCTGGGCGACGTCGTGGTACCCCAGTCGGTGCTGGTCTCGCTCGCCTTCGCGGCGCTCATCACCTTCGGGGTCGGCCTGATGCTGTCCCGGACCTCCGTCGGCCTGCGGCTGCAGGCGCTGTCGGAGCGTCCGGGCACCGCCCAGGTGGTGGGCATCCCGGCGCCCAAGCTCGCCATCGCCGTCTGGGCCGCCATCGGCGGTGTCAGCACGCTGGTGATCCTGCTGGTCGCGCCGCGTCTCGGTGGGGACTTCTCCACCCTGAGCGGGCTTGTCACCACGGCCCTGGCCGTGGCGATGGTCGGTTCCTTCAAGAGCCTGCCCCTGACACTTCTGGGTGGTGTGCTCATGGGCCTGCTCGAAGGTTTCGCCGCGTCGCTCGACGAGATCCAGAAGTACCGGGGCGTCGTCCCCTTCCTCGTGATCCTGGTGCTGCTGTGGTGGCGCAGCCGTAACGAGGTCTGGGACACAGCCCACAGCAGATAGCGAATTCGGAGATCATCGCATGACAGTCCCTACGTCCACGCGGGCCGCCGTACTGCGCGCCCACGGGGAACCTCTGGTCATCGAGGAGCTGCCGCTCCCCGCCGAGTGCGAGCCGGGTGGCGCGATCGTCAAGGTCGACTGCGCCACGCTGTGCGCGACGGACGTGCACATCTGGAGCGGCGGCATGTCGTTCCCGGGCATGCTCCCGATGGTGCTCGGCCACGAGATGATCGGAACGGTCGTGGCCGTCGGGTCGGGCACCGTCGACGCCCTCGGTCGTCCCGTCGAGGTCGGCGCCAAGATCGGCTGGTCGGAGTCCACCTGCGGCTACTGCTACGGCTGTACGGTGATCCGCAACCCCGTGGCCTGCTCCAAGCGGGGCTACGGGTTCCTGCAGCGCTCCGACGTGTGGCCGCACTCGACCGCCGGACTCGCCGAGTACGACTACGTCACGCCGACCGCCCAGAAGTACATCCTCCCCGAGGACGTCAAGGACACCTGGGCGGCCAGCGCGGGCTGCGCCGTCAAGACCGTCCTGCACGCCTTCGACCGGGCCGGGGGCGCCAAGCTCGGCTCGAACGTCCTCGTCCAGGGGGCGGGCGCGCTGGGCATCGTCGCCACCGCGGTCGCCAGCGCCTCGGGTGCGAGCAAGGTCATCACCGTCGGCGGCCCCGACTCCAGGCTCGAACTGGCCAAGCGCTTCGGCGCCGACGTCACCATCGGCCTGGACGGTGACGCCGACAGCCGTCGCGCCGCCATCATGGAGGCGACCGACGGCCAGGGCGCGCACCTGGTGATCGACGTCGCCGGAGCGCCCGGTGTCGGCGCGGAGGCCATCGACGCCGCCGCCTGGGGCGGCACGTTCGTCATCGTCGGCACCACGGGCCCGCGCCCCGACCCGATCTCCCTCGGGACGATCATGGGCAAGGAGCTCAACGTGCTGGGGTCGCTCAACGGCGACGTCGGCGACTACTACAACTCGATCGAGTTCCTGCGCTCGACCCAGACGCGGTTCCCCTGGGACGAGCTGTTCAGCGAGCCCGTCGGACTCAGCGGGGCCTCGGCAGCGCTTGAGTCCATGTCGCGCCTTGAGCAGGTCAAGGCCGTCGTCCACCCGTGGCTTCCCTGAGAACCTGCTTCCGGACCCTCGCCTGATCCTCCGAAGGTCCCCGCGGAGACGCTCCGCGGGGACCCGAGGGCCGTTTCCGCGGGTCTTCCACAGACCTTTCCCGGGGCTTGGCAGGCGAGAAGCTCCACCGAACAGAGCCTGACGGCCATCCACATATTTTTCGAGGAGTCCGATGTCCACGCCCAAGAAGGTGGTTCCCCTCCGCAGGGTCGGAACCCACGGTCCCGACGTCTCCGTCCTGTCGCTGGGGTCCTGGCACACCTACGACCGCATGGCCTTCGAGGACGCGGTGGCCATGGTCCGCCACGCCGTGGACCTGGGCATCAACCTGTTCGACGTCGGCGTGTACGGCTTCCCCGGCCACCCGCCGGTCTTCACCGACGTGCTGTTCTCCGCCATCGTCAGGGCGGCGGGCATCTCCAGGGACGAGTACCTGCTGTCGGCCAAGCTGTGGCTGGAGCCGTACCCGGAGATGTCGCTGCGTGAGCAGCTGGAGAAGGCCCTGTTCAGGGTCGGGACCGACCGGGCCGACCTGGTGATCCTCGGCGACATCCGCCGCGACGACCTCGACCTGAACCAGCTCGCGGTCGATCTCGCGGAGCTGGAGGTCGACGGGATCATCGGCTGCTGGGGTGTGAACAACTGGTCGGCCACGGCGGTCAGGACCATCCGCGACCACGCCATCCAGGCGGGTTCGCCCGGTCCGCAGATCGCGCAGCTGAAGTACAGCCCCTGCCGCAGGTCGATCCCGGACGGCGCGCCGTTCGCCCAGGTGTTCGCCGAGGGCATCACCATGCAGGCGTCGGACATCCTCGAAGGCGGCATCCTCGCGGGCAACAAGAAGCCCGGACGTGAGATCGGCCGCGACCCGGGCGGCGTCCGCGAGCGCATCATCGAGGCCGCCGACGGCCTCGCCGCGGTCGCGGCCGAGCTGGAGGTCACTCCCGCCCAGCTGTGCGTGGCGTTCACCCTCACGCACCCCTCGGTCAGCACCGTGCTGTTCGGGGCGACCAAGATGCAGCAGCTCGTCGACAACGTCAACGCGATCGAACTGGTCGAGCGGGTCGGCGCCGAGCGGCTGCGCGAACTGGTCGCCCCCTTCTGGGTCGACGCCGACGTGGTGAACCCGGAAGGCCCGTGATCCCCACCCGGAGGCCGGTGAGGTGAGTCACCGGCCCCGGGCGCTTTGCCCGGCCCGGTTCCCCGGTGGGCGGGGAACCATGTGCCCGTGAACCGCCCGTCCTGTTCCTCCTTCTCTCGCGGTGCGGCGCGAAAAGGCGGAACAGGGCGGGTTTTCCCGTTCTCAACCGTTCTATCGGTACGGCGCGCCGTACCGGTGCGGCTTGGTACGGCGGGCTTGTCGGTACGGCGAGCCCTATTGGTACGGCGGCCCGTATCGGTACGGCAGGCCTTGTTGGTACGGCGGGCCTTCAGCCGAGGTCGAGGACCGGGATCAGTTGCTCCTCCTCGTAGGTCAGGTGCGCTTCGAGCTCGTCGACGAGCCGTTCGATCTCGGCCCGCACCTTCAGCGGATCGTCCCCCGAGAGGGCCCGCTTCAGCTCCTCCACGAGTGCGGCGACGCGCTCGTGCTCCTTTGCCAGCCGTTCGAGGACCGGGGCGAGCGAGGGGTGCTGCTCGGCGAGGACGGGGAACATCATGGTGTCCTCGCCCATGTGGTGATGGTGCAGGCCCTGGCAGACGGTCAGGCAGTTGATCCTGAGCTGCACACCGAGGCCGGGCCGTCCCGAGTCGGACAGCTCCTTGCGGATCAGCGCCAGTTCGCGGCGGAAGCCGTCGTGCACCAGCCTGAGGTAGGCGCCGCCCGACGGCGCGTTGCTCCGGGGCGGCCCGGCGATGCGAAGCGCGACGACCGGGATGACGCGGGTCGTCTTGGCCTGGTACTCGGCCCAGCCCGGGTCGCCCTCCACGGCGCGGGCGAACGCCGCGTCACGCTCCTCGCCTTCCAGTACCTCCGCCACGACGTCGAAGTCGAAGACCCCGGTCTCGACGGTGGCCCGTGGGTTGGCCTTCAGGTTGTGGTACCAGGCCGGGTGTTTGGGGGACCCTCCAGCGGAGGCGATGACCAGCATGCGGTCGCCGCCGTCGGGCAGGTAGCCGAGGGGGTTCGTGTGCGGCCTGCCCGAACGGGCGCCGACGGTCGTGAGCAGGAGCAGTCTCGCTCCCTCGAAATAGCCACCGACCTGGCCGTTGTTGGCACGGAACTCGTCGATGACCTGCTTGTTGAAATCCACTCTTCTCCATTGGTCGATCCTGCTTGCCGTACTGAATGGAGAAGGATGCGGCGGGCCCCTGGCCCGCCCGGCGATCAAGCGTCAGCCGGGCTGCTCTCTGGTGCGTGGCCCAAGGCCGACCCGGCAGTCACGCGGTTAACGCTACTTCATCGGGATTTTTCGCGCAAAAGTGATACTTCAGGTGCCGGTGACTTCCCGAGGTGGCCTGCCGAAGTGGTGGCCCTGACCTGGGCGGCGGCCGATGCCGCGCGAGGGCGCCTGGTGGCCGGGCACGCGAAAAACCCGGTGACGTCGACGATCGCCCTCGGGAGACTGGTCGTCCATGGATGAGGTCGAAGTGGTCGTCGCCCATTCCGAGCGCGCGACCCTGCGCGTCGGCGACGTGTTCCTGAAGGTGGACGCCGATCAGGCGCGCATCGACGTCGAGGTCGAGGCGATGGCCCTGGCGCCGGTCCCGACTCCGGAGGTCCTGTGGCACAGGCCGCCGGTGCTCGCGATCGCCGCGGTCCCGGGGATGGCGCTCGGCCGCCTCGGCGAGCCGTCGGCCGCGTCCCCGGCGGCGTGGGCCGCGGCGGGCGCCGCCGTTCGGAGGTTGCACGACGCGCCGTCGCCGCCCAGGCTCGGCCGGGCAGGCCGGGGCGTCGACGATCTGTCGGCGGAACTCGACGGCGAGTGCGAGTGGCTCGTGACGAACGGCGTCCTGCCCGCCGACCTGGTCACCCGCAACCGCCAGGTCGCCGAGGCCGCGTTCCGGCCCTGGAGTCCGGTGTTCACGCACGGCGACCTGCAGATCGCTCACGTGTTCGTCGACGGCGACGAGATCACAGGCGTCATCGACTGGTCCGAGGCGGGCCAGGGCGACGCCCTGTTCGACCTCGCCACCTTGACGCTCGGACACGAGGAGCACCTCGGCGACGTCGTCGCCGGATACGGCACCGACGTCGACCTGGACGTGATCCGCGCGTGGTGGTCGTTGCGCAGCCTGCTGGGGGTCCGCTGGCTGACCGAGCACGGCTTCGACCCGTTCGCACCGGGCTGTGAGGTCGACGTGCTGAGATCCCGGCTGTGAGGCTTCACGGGTCCGACCGCCAGAAGGAACGATCGGTGGATGAGGCGTCGCCGACAGATGATGAACGCTTTGTGGATGTCGCTGAATGGGCCGAACAACAGTCGTAGGCTCACGCGTTCGGCCCTCAACCAACGGAGAACTCCAGCTCGGCCGCGAACGCCTCGGCGAGCTCGAAGAGGCGGGGACCATCCCCGCGCTGGGATGATCTGCCGCCACTCGAAAGGGCGGAAAGTGATGATCAAGGCGAGGTGTTGAGGAGGGTGTTGATGTCGGTTTCGCGGTAGCGGCGTTGGTTGCTGGGGGTGCGTACCGAGGGGATGCGGCCGGTGAGGGCCCAGCGGTTGACGGTTTTGGGGTCGACGCCGAAGATGCGGGCGACCTCACCAGGAGTGAGGAGGCGTTCGGTGGTGTCCGGCCCGGTGGCGAAGGTCCCGTCGGGGGCGACGACCTTGAGTGGGGACATGCGGTTCTCCTGGAGGGACTGGTGCGGTGGGCAGGCGTTCAGTAGCTGCTGCGGTGGAGGATCTCGTCTTCGCGAGGCGGGTGCCCGGCCCCGAGCCGGGGAGCAAGATGGCCGGGCACCCTGGAGGAGGACCGGCCTTCCACGACGGCAAGGCCGGTGCGCCAGACGGCTCCCTCCTTCCCCAACACGCCCTGTCATGTCCGGCGCGTGTGGGAGCCGTCTCGCGGAGGTGTGCGGCCCAGACCCCTCCCGCCTGAGCCGCACGTTCATGGGTACGGCGGGCGACGGGTGGGATGACGTCCACCGCCCGCCGTACCGGCTTCACGAGCGCAGAAGTCTGCGCAGTGCCGTGGATCGCCCCGGTTGGGCGGCCTGACCCGGGCATACAGCTTGAACAACCCGGGAAACCTGGGCCATCTGCCTGACCTGAGCGGTTTGGATGGCGCGGGCGACGGCGACGGCCTGGATGCTCGGCGGCACCACCGGGAGCACCTGGGCGCTCAACTTGCGATCCAGTTCCTCGGCGGACTCGGCCCGCACCAACAGCACCTTCCCGGGGTACGGCCTGCCGGACAGGGCGCTCCGGTAGGCGCTCCACAGGCCGGACCGCGAGCTGTGGAAGACGAGCCAGTCCGGGTGAGCCGTCTGCACGGAGTTACAGGTTCGATCTGAAAACTCAGAAACTTGACGAGGAGCCCAGGCCGGGAGCGTCATGCCGCCCTCCCGTCCGGCGAACGCCCTTCGGCCACGACCCGACCCCGCACTTCAGAGGCCGGACACCTCCGCCGAGCCAACGAAGGCCTCGAAGGTGTCGGCGTCCACCGTCGGCTCCGCCCCGGCGCGCAACGCCGTACGCGGGAAAGCCCGGTTGCGGATGGCCCAGAACCGGCCGGTGTCGCTGATGATCAACCGCCAGCCAGGGATTGCCGGTTCGGTCAATGTGCGCCGTGTGTCCTTCATGGCGGCCCTCCATTCGATCGGGAAGAAATCCGGGATTCGCGATGACCGGACTGGCCTGTCCGTGAAATCGAGAAGGAAGCTACGGGAAACGCTGTATGAGCCGGGCATGCTCATTCCCGTTCTATCGATTGGGTGCTTATTGGGCAGATTTGGGGCTGCATCACCCCGGGAAGTCAGGCTCAGGGCGCCTGGTCGCTTGGGCGACTGATGATTAGTGAAGCGCCAAAAACCCTCGGGGAGTAGGGGGGCGGCACGGAGAGTGGTATACGGGGTTTACGTTCTCGGAAGGGAGGGGCCGTGACAGTGACCAAAGAGCCCAACAGACGACTGCAAGAAGCAATCGCAGAGGCCGAATGGACCTATGATGCTCTGGCCTCAGCAATTCGGCGCATAGCTGCCGAAAATGGAGAAATTCTACGCACCAACAAGTCGGCTGTGGCCCATTGGATCGACGGCGCCCGACCTTCGGGCCAAACCGGCCAGTACATCGCCGAAGCTCTTTCCCGCCGAATGGGGCGACTGGTCTCCCTGACCGAGATAGGCCTCGTAACAGCCGAAGACCCCCTGGCCGCCGACATTGACCCCGTGCGCGCTGCTACGAACCTGGGACGCGCCGATGTCGAACGTCGGCGCTTCCTGGCCGTTGCGACCTTCACAGCCGCCGGTGTCGCCATGCCGCTGAGCTACGACCATGAGCCGGTCTCTCGCCTGCTCCGGGCTCGCACCGGCACCGTACTGGTGGGGACAGAAGAGATTGACGTCGTTCGACAGATCACCTCCGTTTTCAGCGCGGCGGACGAACGCTTGGGAGGCGGTCATGGCCTCACCACTGTGACCGCATATCTGGCCGACACCGCAGCCCCCATGCTCAATGCACGGTTTCCGAACGAACGGGTTCGCCGCCGAGCCTTCGGAGCCGTCGCGGAACTCGCCTACCTCGCAGGGGGGAAGCATCACGACCTCGGTCAAGAAGGCGCTGCTCAACGCTATTACCAGGTGGGCTACCAGCTCGCTTACGAAGCCGATCCCAGGGGTCATGCGAGTTGGATGATGCGTGCTCTCGCCCAACAAGCCCTAAGCATGAAACAGCCACATCACTGCGTCGCCCTTATCGAGGAGGCGCTCATCCGCAGTAGAGGGGCCCTCGACGGCCAAACCGAAGCCTTGCTGCACATCACCCACGCCCGAGCACACGCGGCATCGGCCGAAAAGACAGCTGCGGCACAAGCTCTTCTTGCTGCGGAAAACGCGCTCACCAGACAAGGAGAACCCCAGGCCGGTTTCTCTCTGGTCAGCGGCCCCGCCTCCGGCACCGTCGTCAGCCACACCGCCAGAACGCTAAGCGACCTGGCCGATCACGGCGGAGCACAACGACAGCATCGAACGGCACTGATCCGCTGGGACGCTGAAAAGTACAAGCGCGTTCACATACTTACCTACGCTGATCTCGGTGACAGCCTCGCCGCTCAGAACCGGACAGACGGAGCAGTAGCCACCTGGCGAAAGGCCGTGGACCTCATGGAGGGTGTCTCCTCGGACCGAACCAGACAAGCTCTCGCCTCGATCAGATCAAGTCTGACGATCTACCGTAGACGCGGGGTCCCCGGGGCCACCGAACTGGACCAGCGAGTCCGAGACGCGCTGGCCTGACATCCTTCGAGAAGGGACCGGCATGACCGAACCGCGTACCGACGTTCCATCTCGGCCTCTGGCGCCCGCGACGGAGGCCATGACGCTGTTGGTCGCGGCGGTGATCGTGCACGACCGCGAAACCGAACGGGTCGTCCTGCTCCAGCGCGGCCCTCACGCGAAGTTCGCCCAGGGCATGTGGGACCTGCCCGTCGGTAAGAGCGAGCCGGGGGAGCCCATCACCCAGACCGCGATCCGGGAACTCCAGGAGGAGACCGGCCTGGTCGTCCGCCCCGAGTCACTGCGGTTGGCCCACGTCATCCACGGCGCGCGGGGAGTGGAGGCGCCCAACGGTTTCCTGACGGTCGTCTTCGCCGTACACGAATGGTTGGGCACCCTGACCAACGGCGAACCCCACAAACACGCCCAGGTACGGTGGATCCCCACCACGGAACTACCACAGAACTTCGTCTCCACCACGGCCAGCGCCCTACACCGCTATTTGGCAGGCGGCCCGGACATCTCCCTCGACTCCTGGAACTGACCGCAGGAAGGGAAGCGTTATAGGGCCCGGCCAGGCATCAGGATGATCAACGCTCTGGCCTGCGCCTCTGCACTACCGCCGGACTGCTGAGAAACAGCAACTTCCGCTCCTGCGGCGCCCGGTCTGGCCTGGGACTTTATCCTCGCCTCACTGCATCACCCTCAAAGGTTCGCAACTCTCTCTCCCGCCAGGACGCACAGTGCGACACCGGCCACTCATCACCCTGAAGAGTTCGTGACTCGGGCCATCGCGCCTTCGTGTGCCACGAAAGGCGGTTGGCGGCCGAGGGGGTGGAACACGGGTTCAGGGCCTGCGCCAGGTCCGGGCCAGGGCGAGCAGGCTCAGGCCGAACATCAGGACGCCCAGGGGAAGGTGGACCGAGGGGATGTGGGCGATGCCGAGCAGTACCTGGACGGAGGCCAGGACGAGGAAGCCGGCGGCGTGGAGGATGGGGCGGGGGGAGCCGCCGCCTGGCTTCCAGGCCAGGATCGCCGCGAGGACGTAGAGGACCGACGCTCCGTACATGACGCGGGCTCCGGCGCTGTGCAGGGTCTCCCCGTAGGAGGTGGACAGCAGCAGCCCGGCGGAGGTCGCCTGGACGAAGATGGTCAGGGTCTGCAGAGCGATCGCGATCCGCAGAAACGAGAAGTTGCGCTGTGCTGTCGCCTGAGTGGCCATGTCACGGTTCCCCTGTTCCGCCCTGGAAGTGTCTTAGAGTGCCTGCCGGTGCCCTGAAGGGCCAAAAAATGCCTGAGAGTGCCCTGAGACACCCGGAAGTGCCTTGAAGCGCCAGAAAAGATCTTGAAGTGTCCGGAAATATCTGGATGCGCCAGGGATCGTTGGATAGTGCTGAAAAGTACCCATAGGTAGTGGATCGATAAGGTCTCATCAGTCCGACGACGCAGGCCCGCGAAAGGTAAGGCGAGGAGGCGGCCGGGAGCATGGACACGGCTGGGACGGCCGCTGAGCGGCGCCAACTGATCAATGTCGCCTACCGGTTGCTCGGTTCACTGGCCGAGGCCGAGGACGCCGTACAGGAGGCCTACACGCGCTGGTACGCGCTGCCGCGCGGCAAACGGGAGGAGATCGCGTCCCCCGGCGCCTGGCTGACGACCGTGACCGGCCGCGTCTGCCTGGACGTGCTCGGTTCCGCGCGGGCCCGGCGTGAGCGCTACGTCGGCGCGTGGCTGCCCGAGCCGCTGCCCGACCGCGCCGAGTGGGGCCACGGCCAGGGCGCCGACCCCGCCGACCAGCTGGTCCTGGACGAGTCGGTGGCCATGGCCTTCCTCGTCGTCCTGGAGTCGATGACCCCGGCCGAACGGGTGGCGTTCGTCCTGCACGACGTCTTCCGCTACTCCTTCGCCGAGATCGCCGACGTTCTCGACCGGACCCCCGCAGCCTGTAAGCAGCTTGCGGCCTCCGCCCGGCGGCGGGTGGACGGCACGCGGGCCCCGACGGTGGCGACGACAGCGCGGGCCGACGCGGTACGGCAGGTCAAGGAGGCGTGGGAGACGAAGGACATCACGGCCCTTGTTGGCCTCCTCGACCCGGCCGCCGTGATGGTCGCCGACGGCGGGGGAGCGGTCGGCACCGTACCGCACCCGGTCGAGGGCGGCGCGCGCATCGCCCGGTACATGGTCGCCATCGCCGACATGGCCCCGGGGCTCGAACTCCTGGAGAGGTCGGTCAACGGCATGCCGGGTCTGGTGGCCCGGCGTGCCGGTGTGGTCACGACCGTGGCCGCGTTCGACGTCGCCGACGGTCACGTCACCCGGATCTGGGTGGTCCGTAACCCGGAGAAACTACGCCTCTGGGCACAGGACGGCTGACACTCCGGCGGAGAACACAAGAAGGGACGTGCCTGGTGGGCACGTCCCTTCCTCATGGAAGACCTCCCCGATCGGAAAGCCTCCTCCGGATCAGAAAACTCGCTCCTCCGGACCAGAAGGCCGCTCCTCCGGATTAGGAGGCTCGCTTCTCCGGACCAGGAGGCTCGCGACCTGAAGGGGAGGCCGTCAGGAGTGGCCGATCACCACGGCTTGATCGCGGACCCCGGCGGCCACGGTCGGGGCGGAAGGAGTGGAAGGCGCCTGGACGGCCCGGGGCACTCCTGGCGGGTTCAGCTTCCCGCCGGGGGCCCGCCGGAGCCGTCGACGTCGTTCCAGAGCGGGTCGTCGACCACAACGCATGGTTTGACCTGGCCATTGACCACGTAGGTGGGGAGCTGCCACTGCGTCCCCGATCTCTCCGGCCCGAACACTCGGTCCTTGTTCTCGGTGAGCATCATCACCAGGGTCTGTCCGTTTCCGACATACCGAGGGTCGATTTCCAACCCTCCTCCGTGAGGCAGCAGGCGAACGGCCTTGGCGGACGCGGAGCCCTCCCATTCCTCCGGGGATGCGCCCCCAACGATGTCTCCCCTGTTCCCCTGGCACGCCTTACCGGACTTGAGGTAGGTGATGTCCGCGGACACCCCCATCTTTTTCAGATCCTGTTCCAGCTTGTCGGCGTCCCTGAACTCGTTCAGCTTGACGTTGATCGTGCCGTCGGTGTTCCTGGTCACCGCGTACGCGGCCTGTTCCGACCCGGTCAGCAGCGGCATCGCGATCGTCGCCGCCGCGGCCAGCCCGGCCACCGCCGCCCCCGTGAGCAGGCGGCGACCGATGCGTCGACGGTTGGCGCGCGCGGTGATCTCGGCTTTCATCTGCATCAGTATCTGTTCCTCGAAACTCATCCCAGTGTTCCTTCCAGAACGAAGGGCAATCCCCGCAGCCTGCGGCGAGCGCGGTGCAACCGCACCTTGGCGGCCCCCGGCTGGATGCCGAGGGCCACCGCCGCCTCGGTGACCGTGAGCTGGTCGATGACGACCAGTTCGAGTACGGCGCGTTCCCCCTTCGGCAGGCCGGCCATGGCCGTGAAGAGCCGCCTGGCGGGCTGCTCCGCGTCGATGCGCTCCTCAAGCTTGGCGATGTCGTCACTGTCCAGTGGTCGCCTCCCGCTCATCCGGCTCGCCAGCCGCCACTCCTTGAACGAACGCCGCCGCTCGGTCGAGACCCTGTTGCGTGCCACGCCGTACAGCCACGCCAGCTCGGTCCCCTGCTCGGCCCGGTAGGTGTGGGCGGAGTTGAGCACCGCCATGAACACCTCGGCCACCATGTCGGCCACGGTGTGCGGGTCGTCGACGCGTCGTGCGAGGAAGCGGGTGACCGCATCGACGTGCCGCCGGTAGAAGGCTTCGAACGCCGCGTGATCTGTGGCGATCTCCGCCTGTTTGCGAAGCACTGGCAATGCCCCCCTTCGTTGGCTAACACCCCCTTTGGTCAGAATCTCCCAAAGGGTTACAGGGGGCGGATCCGCTCCTTCGGCCCGGCTGGAGCGGCGCCGTCGTCCCAGGCCGAAACGCCACACGGCACGACACAGGGCGGGAACATGGGCACCCGCCCTGTGCGCGACCACCTCGCCGCCCTTCGCAAGGGTGACGGAGGCGTCGGTACCGGTTGCTTCGGTCGGCTCGTCCGGTGAGAACCGGGTCCACCGCGGCCCACGCATCGCCCGGTACATGGTCGCGACATGGCCCCGGAGCTCGAACTCCTGGAGCGGCCGGTCAACGGCGTGCCGGTGTCGTCACGACCGTGGCCGCGTTCGACGTCGCCGACGGTCACGCCGCCCGGATCTGGGTGGTCCGCAACCCGGAGAGACTACGCCTCTGGACACAGGACGGCTGACACCCCAAACAGACGCTTCAGCTGGAAGAGCCCTGGACGGAAAGCTTCAGCGGGCAGGCCTCAGGTGGAAGGTCCGGACGGAAGGCGCCAAGCGGAAATCCCGGCTGGAAGAGCCCAGGTGGAAAGGCCGGATGGGAAGGAAACAGCGGAAGGGGCGTGCCCGTTGGGCGCGCCCCCTCCTCGTCGGAAACCCCGGTCGGCGAGCCTCCTCCGGACAGAAGGCTCACGACCGGAAGTCAGGAGTGGCTGATCATCACGTGCTTGATCCGGGTGTAGGCGTCGAAGCCGTACCGCGACAGGTCCTTGCCGGTTCCCGAGTGCTTGAAGCCGCCGTGGGGCAGCTCGGGGATGATCACCTGGTGGCAGTTGACCCAGACCGCGCCGAAGTCCAGTTCCGCGGTCAGCCGCATCGCCCGGCCCGTGTCGCGGGTCCAGACGCTGGCGGCCAGGGCGTAGGGGACGCCGTTGGCCAGCTCGATCGCCTCCCGCTCGTCGGCGAAGGACTGCACGGTCACGACCGGGCCGAAGACCTCCTGCTGCACGATGTCGTCGTCCTGGCGGACCCCGGCGACCACGGTGGGGGCGAAGAAGTAGCCGGGCCTGTCCAGGCGGTGGCCGCCGGTGACGACGCGGGCGTGGCCGGGCAGCCCCTCGACGAAGGAGGCGACCCGTTCGGCCTGTGCGGCGTTGTTCGAGGGGCCGAGGAAGACGCCCTCCTCGTCGGGGGCGCCGACGGTCAGGGCGTCCGCGGCCTCGGCGAGAGCCTGGGTGAAGGCCTCGGCGACGCTCTCCTCGACCAGGACGCGGGTGACGGCGGTGCAGTCCTGGCCGGTGTTGAAGAAGGCGGCCTCGGCGACGGAGCGGGCCGTCTCGACCACGTCCACGTCGGCGAAGACCACGGCCGGGGCCTTGCCGCCCAGTTCGAGGTGGACGTCCTTGAGGTCGTCGGCGGCCGAGCGCATGACCTCGATCCCGGCGCGGGTCGAACCGGTGATGGCGACCATCTCGACGCCGGGGTGCTCGACGAGCGCCCGGCCCGTGTCACGGTCGCCGCAGACGACGTTGACGACGCCGGGGGGGAAGACCTGCGCGCACAGCTCGCCGAGCAGCACGGTCGAGCCGGGTGTGCTGTCGGCGGGCTTGATGACCAGGGTGTTGCCCGCGGCCAGGGCGGGGCCGATCTTCCAGGCGGCCATCATGAGCGGGTAGTTCCACGGCGTCACCTGGGCGACGACGCCGATCGGCTCACGCCGTACGAACGAGGTGTGGCCCTCGGCGTACTCGGTGGCGCCCAGGCCCTCCAGGACCCGGGCGGCGCCGGCGAAGTAGCGGATGGCGTCGATGGACCCGCCGACGTCCACGCGGCGGGTGATGCCGCGGGGCTTGCCGGTGGACCGCACCTCGGCCTCGGTCAGCGCGTCGCGGTTCTCCTCCATCAACCGGGCGAGGTCGAGCAGGAGCTCCTGCCGCCTGGCCGGGGTGCTGCGCCGCCAGGAACGGGCGGCCTCGGTGGCGGCGGTGACCGCGGCGGCGACGTCGTCGGCGGTCGAGCGGGGCGCGCGGCCGTACACCTTCTCCGTGGCCGGGTCGACGAGGTCCATCCACTCGCCGCCCGCGGGCTCCCCGCTCTGCCCGCCGATCACGTTGCGCAGCGTGTCCATGCGTCTCCTTAGCTGGTGAGGGTCTCGACGCGGGCCATCACCCGGCGGCAGAAGGCCGCGACGTCGTGCGGGTCGTCGGTGAACTGGGAGGGCTTGATGCAGAAGGTGTCGAAGCCCTGGGCCATCTGGTCGGGGATGGTGGACAGCGCCTGGTCGAGGTCGGCGACCGAGTCGTTGTCGGGGAAGATCGCCCGGGTGCCGCCGATCATCTCAAGCTCGGAGATGTCCCGTCCGGCCTCGCGCATCGCGTTCGCGAGCAGGTCGAGCTCCTCGGGCTTGGGCCTGCCGAGCGGGTTGAAGCCGTGGCCGTAGCGGACCAGGCGCCGCAGCAGCGGGCCGTGCAGGGTCTGGCCGCCGAACCAGAGGGTGGGACCGCCGGGGCGGAAGGGCTTGGGCTCCAGGTAGACGTCCTCGAACGGGTAGTACTCGCCGTCGAAGCTCGCCGGGGACTCCTTCCAGAGCAGGTCCCAGGCGGCCAGGTGCTCGTCGAGGAGCTTGCCGCGCTTGTCGTACGGCACGCCGAGGGCGGCGTACTCGTCGCGGCTCCAGCTCACCGTGGGAAGCACGACGAGACGGCCCTCGCTGAGCCGGTCCAGGGTGGCCATCTCCTTGGCCAGCAGCAGCGGGTGGCGCAGCGGGGCCAGGATCGCCCCGGCGACGAGCCGGATCTGGCTGGTCACCGCGGCGATGGCGCTGAGCAGGACGATCGAGTTGGGCCAGGAGGTCTTCGGGTCCTGGTTGCCGGGCAGGGCGTACTCCCTGGGGTTGGGCATGACCCCCAGGGCGCCGGAGTCGGGGCCGAGCACCACGTGTTCGCTGAGCATCACCGAGTCGAATCCGGCGTCCTCCGCCTCACGGGCCCACCGGACGACGGAGGCCAGGTCGTCGCCCGGCGTCATCGTCCAGTTCTCGCTGAGGATGAGCAGCATCTTCGGGGTCGCCACGGGCACGCCTCCGCCTGTCGTCTAAAGATTTGGGTCCAAACGGTATGTCCCGGGGGTGGGTGTTGGCAAGGTTTGTACGCCGTGAGCTGCGCGGCCCCCCATTGACGGAGAGTCATTTGGGTCCATACATTCATTCAAACAACCCCTTGGAGGCCTCCGATGTCCCAACCAGCGGACCTGATCCTGGTCAACGGCGACGTCCTGACCGTCGACGCCGACTTCTCCGTGGCCCAGGCGGTCGCGGTGCGGGACGGACGCATCCTCGCCGTCGGTGAGACCGCGGAGATCGAGGCGCTGGCCGGACCGGAGACCCGGGTGATCGACCTGGCGGGCCGTACGCTCCTGCCCGGCATCAACGACTCGCACCTGCACGGCGCCGCCTGGGGTCTGACCAGGCCGCCCTTCGCGCTCAGCGTCGGCTACCCCGCCGTCAGGTCCATCGCCGACATCGCCGAGACCGTACGGCGGGCCACCGAGACCACCCCCGAGGGAGAGTGGATCACCGGCCTCGGCTGGGACCTCGGCTACCTCGCCGAAGCCCTCGCCGACCCGTCCCGCCGCCCGCACCACCGCGACCTGGACGCCGTCTCCCCCGACCACCCGGTCGCGCTGACCGACTTCTCCGCGCACATGCTGTGGGTCAACTCCCGGGCACTGGAGATCGCCGGGATCACCCGCGACACCGTCGCCCCTGCCGGCGGGGTGATCGAGGTGGACGCCGACGGTGAGCCGACCGGCATCCTGAAGGAGGCCGCCCAGGCCCTCGTGCAGGGTCTCATCCCGGTCGCGAGCGTCGAGCAGCGCAAGGAGGCCATCCGCCAGGCCGTCGCCGCCCTGCACGCCGAGGGCATCACCAGCTACACCGAGCCCGGCCTCGGCCCCGGCGGCACCCAGATCCTCGGCGGCGGCCTCAGCACCGAGTCCCTGGACGCCTACATCGAGCTGGCCCGCGCCGGGGAACTGGCCGCCAGGGTCAGGGTCCTGCTGCTGCCCGCCGCCATCGGCGGCTCCGCGGCCGACCTGGTCGCCGGGCTCGAAGGCCTCGGCGTGCCCGACGACATCGACCCCGACCTGCTGTCGGTCATCGGCGTGAAGATCTTCGCCGACGGTGTCCCGCCCAACGAGACCGCCTGGATGCACGAGCCGTACGGCAGCGCGGGAGGCTACGGCTCGCTGTGCGTGCACGGCGCGACCGCCGCCCTGCAGGAGGCGGAGCTGCGGGAGATGATCAGGCACGCGCACGCCGCGGGTTACCAGCTCGGGGTGCACGTCACCGGTGACCGGGGCATCGACGCCGTGGTCGACGCCTTCGTCGCGGCCAACGAGGTCCACCCCAGGCCGGACGCCAGGCACTACCTCATCCACGGCGACTTCGTCTCCGCCGAGAGCCTGGCCAAACTCTCCGCGCACGGCTACTCGGTCAACATGAACCCCGGCATCAAGTGGATGACCGCCGACATGATGGACGACATCCTCGGCAAGGCGCGCTCCGAGTACCAGTGGCCGGTCCGCTCCGCGGTCGAGGCGGGCGTCGCGGTCTGCTCAAGCTCGGACGCGCCGATCACCGAGCCCAACTGGCGCCAGGCCGTCGCCTCGATGATGCTGCGCGAGTCCAAGGCGACCGGCAAGGTCAGCGGCCCCGACCAGTGCGTGGACCTGGCCACCGCGCTGCGCGCCTACACGATCAACCCCGCCCGCCAGGACTTCGCCGAGTCCTGGAAGGGCAGCGTCGAGGTCGGCAAGATCGCCGACCTGTGCGTCCTCGGCGGTGACCTGCGCGCCGGCGACCCGCACGACTACGCCGACATCCCGGTCGACCTGACCGTCCTCGGCGGGAAGGTCGTCTACGAGCGCGCCGGGAGCTGAGCCACCAGGCGAGGGGCCGTCCCGGGGGTGCGCCCGGGACGGTCCCTTTTTCATGTCCTGCTCAGATGGCGATATTTCCGTACCGACAGCGGCAGGAAGACCGCGACGAGCAGCAGCGGCCACGCCACGGCCATGGGGATCGCGTTCAGGGTGATCCAGGACCCGGCCTCGAAGCCCGGGGTTCCGAACAGGTCCCGTACGGCCGCCGCCGTGACCGAGAGCGGGTTCCACTCGGCGATCGCGCCCAGCCAGGAGGGCATGGTCGCCGGGTCGACGAAGACGTTGGACAGGAAGCCCACCGGCCAGACCAGGATCTGCACGGCCGTCACCGACTCCGGGCCACCGGCGGCCAGGCCCGCCAGGATTCCCACCCACAGCAGGGCGAAGCGCAGCAGGAGCAGCAGCCCGAACGCGGCCAGGGCCGGGCCGGGTCCCTCGTGCCAGCGCCAGCCGAGCGCGAGCCCCGCGCCGACCATGACGGCCAGGCCGACCACCGAGTTGAGCATGTCGGCGACGCAGCGGCCCGCCACGACGGCCAGTGAGCTCATCGGCATCGAGCGGAACCTGTCGGTCACGCCCTTCGCGGCGTCGGTCGTCACGGCCATCATGGTGTTCTCCAGCCCGAAGAACACGGTCATGGCGAACATCCCGGGCATCAGGAAGTCGAAGTAACCTCCCCCGCCGGGCACCTCGATCGCGCCGCCGAACAGGCCGCCGAACATCAGCGCGATCATGACGGGGAAGACCCAGCCGATGGCGACCGTGCCGGGCCGCAGGGCCCAGTGGTTCAGGTCGCGCCTGGTGATCGTCCAGGTGTCCGCGAAGGCCCAGCCGACCGTGGACAGTGCCGTCATCGAACGACCTCCTTGGTGAGTTTGAGGAAGACCTCGTCGAGCGTCGGACGGCGCAGGGTGATGTCCTGGGGCTCGACGCCCGCCTCGTTCAGCGCCGAAACCAGCTCGGCCAGCGCGCGGGTGCGCCCGGCCACCGGCACGCTGACCCGGTCACCCTCGGCGTACGGCTCGCCGGAGGCGACCCGGCCCGCCAGGCCGAGCACCGTCGTCACGTCGTCGCCACCGGACAGCACGACGTCGATCCGGTCACCGCCGACGGTGGCCTTGAGCTCGTCCGGCGTGCCCTCGGCGACGACCCGACCGGCTCTGAGCATCGAGATCCGGTCGGCCAGCCGGTCGGCCTCCTCCAAATACTGGGTGGTCAGCAGCACGGTCGTGCCCGACTCGGCCAGCTCGCGGACCGCCTCCCACACCTCGGCGCGGGCCGCCGGGTCGAGACCGGTCGTCGGCTCGTCGACCAGCAGCACCGGCGGCGCCACGATCAGGCTCGCGGCCAGGTCGAGCCTGCGCCGCATGCCCCCCGAGTAGGTCGCGACCGATCTGCCGGCGCTCTCGGTCAGGGAGAAGCGTTCGAGCAGTTCCTCGGCCCTGCTTCTGGCCACCGGGGAGGGCAGGTGGTTCAGCCTGCCGAACATCACGAGGTTCTGCCGTCCGGTCAGCACCTCGTCGACCGCGGCGTACTGCCCGACGAGCCCGATGTTCCGGCGGACCTGCCGGGCCTGCGTCGCGACGTCGAACCCGGCGACGCTCACCCGCCCGGCGTCGGCTTCGAGCAGCGTGGCCAGGATCCGGACCGCGGTCGTCTTGCCCGCCCCGTTCGGGCCGAGCAGCCCGCGCACCGAGCCCGCCCGCACCCGCAGGTCGAACCCATTCAAACCCGTCCCCTCCGGCGCCTTCGGGTAGCGCTTGCGCACACCCTCGGCGTCGATCGTGAACTCGGGTCGCCCCACGTGCACCCCTTTCTTTCGTACGGCGTACCGTACGCCGTACTGAATGACTATAGTGGGGTCAACGCCGAAGGTTTGGAGACTGTTCCCGTGAGCGGAAGAAAGGGCGCCGACCCCGCCCGCAGCCTGGCCCTGCTGTGGGGGGCGCACGGCAGGCCGGGAAGGTCCGGGCTGACCATCCGCGCGATCGTCGAGGCCGCCGTCGAGCTGGCCGACACCGAGGGCATCGAGGCCGTCTCCATGCGCCAGGTCGCCGAGCGGCTGCGGGTCGGCACCATGTCGCTCTACACCCACGTGCCCGGCAAGACAGAGCTGGTGGACCTGATGGTCGACACCGCGTACGGCAGGCTCTACGACGACGTGGACGCGCCCTCCGCACAACCCGGCGGCTGGCGGGGGGCGCTGCGGTTCGTCGCCGCGCGCAACTGGGACCTCTACCTACGCCACCCCTGGATGCTGCAGGTCACGGGGGGCCGCCCCGCCCTGGGACCCAACGCCGTGCTCAAGTACGAGGCCGAGCTGCGGCCCCTCGACGGCATCGGCCTGACCGACCTGGAGATGGACGCCGTCCTCACCCTGGTCCTGACCCACGTCGAGGGCACCGCGCGGACCAGGGCGAGCCTGGAGGAGGCCCGGCGCGACAGCGGCCTGACCGACGACGAGTGGTGGGTGGCCAACGCGCCCCTGCTGGACAAGGTCGCCGACGAGAGCAGGTTCCCCGTCGCCTCCCGGGTCGGCCAGGCAGCGGGCCAGGAGTACGACGCCCCCGCCGACCCGGAGGTCGCCCTGACCTTCGGCCTCGACCGCATCCTCGACGGCGTGGCCACCCTGATCACCGGCCGGGAGGGCTGACCACCACGGAACCGTCCAGGAAGTCGTCCTGTCCAGGAAGTTGGACCGTACGCCTGGGATATGCCGCGCAAGATCCAGAACATCCACGTCGAGGGATACACCTCGATCCGCCAGGCCGATGTCCGGCTGGGGGACATCACGCTCCTGGTGGGGGCGAACGGCGCGGGCAAGAGCAACTTCATCGCCGCCGTGGAACTCCTCGGCAGGATCGCCGACGGCGAGCTCGGCCTTGAGGTAGGCCTCAGGGGAGGCGCACAGGCCCTTCTGCACGCGGGGGCCAAGGCGGGCGGATCCATCGTCCTGGGAATCCAGGCCGGAGACGGTGAGGTGACGAGCGGCTACGAGGCGGTGCTGGTTGCCGCGGCGAACGACACACTGATCTTCGAACAGGAGAGGATCACCCGTCGGCGCTCGGGCCTCGCCAAACGGTGGGGTGTCTCCTTCGGAAGCGGTCATCGGGAGACGCTCCTGCACACCGCGCCGGAGGATACGGAGGACGTGGTGGACATCCTGCGGGGGTGCCGGGTCTTCCACTTCCAGGACACCAGCAGGAACGCCCCGGTCAAACAGCTCGGCTACGTGGACGGCCAGGACTTCCTGCGGCCGGATGCGGGAAACCTCGCAGCCTTCCTCCTGTACCCGCGCAGGGAACACCCGGAGAGTTACGAACGGATCCGAAGCACGGTGCGGGTGATGGCGCCGTTCTTCCGCGACCTCGTCCTGGTGGAGGACGCCAAGGGGCGGACCAGCCTCCGCTGGAACCAGCAGGGCGTCGACGCGGTCTTCCCCGCGGAGGCCCTCTCGGACGGCACCCTGCGTTACATCTGCCTGACCACACTTCTTCTGCAGCCGAGGCCCCCCGCCCTGCTGACCCTGGACGAACCCGAGCTGGGACTGCACCCGTTCGCGATCGTCCAGCTGGCGGACATGCTGAGATCCGCCGCCACCCGCAGCCAGATCGTCATCGCCACCCAGTCGGTGACCCTGCTCAACCAGTTCTCCCTCGACGACCTCGTGGTGGCCGAGAGGGACGAGGGGGAAACGGTCCTGCGCAGGCCGGAGCCCGAGGCCCTCCGGGAATGGCTCGACGACTACTCCTACTACGGCCTTCCCCGGGACACCCCTGGTATGGACGACCTTCCGAGTGGGACGCCTCACGCGCGCGTCGAGCATGTGGAGAGGGCCGTCCATCGTGCGCTGGACGATGACCCGCGTCTCGTTCCGAACCTTGTTCTGCACGAGACGGAGACGTGGGTGTTCGCCGCGGCGAAAGAGCTGGGGGAGCTTCTCGGCAGGCCGGATGTCGCCGACGCCCTGCGCAAGCAGGCCGAACGCGCCGGAGGGCCCGAACTGGTCACCGACGGAGGGGAGACCGCCCCTTCGAAGCGCATCCTGGCGGCGTACCCGGGATAACGGAAGACCCATGACGGGCCTCTCGCCATCGCGGATCACGGCCTCGCCGCCCTGCGGCGTGACTGCCCGCATCTGGACGCGTGGGTGCTTCGGGTGCTGGAGGGCGAGAGAACGGTGTGACCCGGTGGCTCACCCGGTGGAGTCGAGGACGAAGACGTAGGTTCCGTTGCCGGCGTACATGTTCAGGAGCAGCCGGGGGTCGAAGAGGACGTCGACGCTGTTGCGCGGTTCCCCGGGGAAGTAGAGCTGGGTGGTCAGCAGCCGCAGGCCGGGGGCCTGGATCTTGACGTGGATGTGCCGGGTGCGGCTGGGATAGGCGCCGGGCACGACCGTGGTCAGCTTGAAGGCGCCCCGGGGGTCGGTGAGCTGGTGGCCGCGGAACGCGAACCCGACGCTGTCGTATTTTCCCTGGCTGTCCGCGTGCCAGAAGTCCATCAGGACGTTGGGCAGCGGGTCGCAGGAGCGGTTCACGACGAAACCGCTGACCTTCAGCGGGGTGCCGGAGCCGGGAAAGACGTTGCGCGCGGGAGAGCTCGGCCTGAAGTGGACGCCCACGGGCTGCTGGACGGTCGGGTCGTCGTCGCAGAACGGCGTGGGGTCGAGGAGGCGCCCGGTCTCCCCGGCCAGCGCGGGTGCGGCCTGGCCGAGCAGCAGCGGGATCGGCACACCCATCAGGGCCGCCTTCAGCAGCGTCTTCCTGCTGATGCCGTTCTCGGTCTCGTCGGTTACGCGATCGGCGCCCACGGTGGTCTCCTCGGCGTGCGGGGGGTGTCCGGTTCCTCGGAGAACGGCAGGAGCCGGTTTGTTTAAGGTCGCATGGAATTGAGATCATTTGCACCCAACGGGCGTCCATAGTCTCGGGTAATACCCCCTGGCTGTTCATTGTCCGAGGCGTCGTACCCCCGATATAGTGCCTTCCTTTTCGTGAAATTTCGGTAATTGGGGGGCGAGATCTCCCTGGCCACAGGGGTGGTTTTTTCGGGGGAGGATACGTAGCTTCTTCTACTGGGCCACGCATGTGGCGGCGGTTTTTCGGTGGCCACTTAGTGCTTACCGTTTGGCCGGCAAAGTTAGAACCGTATCCCTTTTCTGCCCCCCAATCCCCGTGATGTTCCGTACCTTCCGGATGTTTCCGGTGGCGTCGGCGCCCGGTGTTTCCAGCGAACGCCAGGCAGGCGGGGAAGCCAGGAAGGAACGACACGCATGAAACGTAAGGGACTGATCGCGGTGACGGTGGGTGTCGCCACGGTCGCGGCGACCACGCTCTACACGGCACCCGTGAACGCGGCCGGACAGACCACCCCGGGAACGTCGAACGCGACGACGGCCGACCCCGGAAGCGACCCCAGGGCGCTGGCCGCGCAGGCCGCCGACAAGGCGGTCGCCGAGGGGCTGGGCGCGTTACGCAGGGGCCCGGAGGAGAGCTTCGAGCGCACCGGCGTGACCTCCGGCGCCGACGGCACGCAGTACGTCGGCTACGAGCGCGCCTACAAGGGGCTGCCGGTGGTCGGCGGCGACGCGGTGGTCGTCACCGACGCCGCCGGAAAGATCATCGACACCGTCGCGGCCACCGGCCCCACCGGGGACGTCGCGCTGACGCCGAAGGTCAGCACGAGGAGCGCCCTGAAGGCCGCCAAGGCCAGGCTGTCCCAGGTGGACAAGGCCGAGCAGCCGAGGCTCGTGGTGCGGGCCGGGGAGAAGGGCGAAAGACTCGCCTGGGAGGTCGCGGTCTCCGGCGTCGCCGACGGGAAACCGAGCGTCCAGCACGTCTTCGTCGACGCCCTCGACGGCTCGGTCATCGACGCCTACGACCTGGTCAAGTACGGCACAGGCAACGGCTTCTACAACGGCCAGGTGACGATCTCCACCTCCGGCTCCGCCGGCTCGTACACGATGAAGGACCCCACCCGCAACGGCCTGGCCTGCGGTGGGCAGAACGGCGCGCCGTACACCAAGGACGTCGACTCCTGGGGTGACGGAACCGGCACCAGCCTGGAGACCGGCTGTGTCGACGCCTTCTGGGCCGCCCAGAAGATGTGGGACATGCTCCGCGACTGGTTCGGCTACAACGGCTTCAACGGCCGTGGCGGCGGCTTCCCGACGCGGGTCGGCATGAACGACGCCAACGCGTACTGGAGCGGCTCCTACGCCGTCTTCGGCCGCAACCGGGCGAACACCCAGCAGGCCACCGCGTTGGACGTCATCGGCCACGAGTACGGCCACGCCATCTTCCAGTTCGCGGGCAGCGGCAGCATGGGCACCGGGAACGAGTTCGGCGGGCTGAACGAGTCGGCGGGTGACATCTTCGGCACGCTGCTCGAACACTACGCGAACGTCCCCGGCGACCCGCCGGACTACACCATCGGCGAGGAGGTCGACCTGCTCGGCACCGGCCCGATCAGGAACATGGCCAACCCGTCGCTGATCGACAGCGCGCCCAACTGCTACTCCTCCACGATCCCCATCACCGAGGTGCACGCCGCGGCCGGGCCGCAGAACCACTGGTTCTACCTGCTGGCCGAGGGCACCCACCCCGGCGGCGGCAAGCCGAACAGCCCGGTCTGCTCCGGTCCGCCCTACCTGGCCGGCATCGGCATCAAGAAGGCGGGCAAGATCTTCCTGAACGCCCTGCTGCGCAGGACCTCGACCTGGCGTCACAGCGACGTCCACCGTGCGACCCTCGCCGCCGCGGCCGAGCTGTACGGCTCCCGCAGCGTCGAGTACGCCGCCGTCTGGGCGGCCTGGAGAGCGGTCAACGTCCCCTCCGCCACGCCGACCCCGCCCCCGGTCCCGGTCCCCACGGTGACGCCGGTGGTGGCCCCCACGGGACCCGGTGACCCCCCTGGGGTCAGCCTGGCCAACGTCAAGGCCCACCTGCAGCAGTTCCAGTCCATCGCGTCGAGCAACGGCGGCACCCGCCGTTCGACCGGCGCGGGTTACACCGCCTCGGTCACCTACATCGAGAACAAGCTGCGCGCCGCGGGCTACACCGTGACCCGGCAGAGCTGCACCAGCGGCTGCAGCCGGGGCGCGGGTCCCAACCTGATCGCCGACTGGCCGGGCGGTGACGTCAACCAGGTCATCATGGCCGGTGCCCATCTCGACAGCGTCTCCGCAGGTCCCGGCATCAACGACAACGGCTCCGGCTCCGCCAGCCTGCTTGAGGTCGCGCTGACCCTGGCCCAGTACAGGCCGACCGTGGCCAAGCACGTGCGGTTCGGCTGGTGGACCGACGAGGAGCAGGGTCTGCTCGGCTCGAAGTTCTACGTCAACTCGCTCGGCTCGGCCGGGCGCTCCAAGATCAAGCGGTATCTGAACTTCGACATGGTCGGCTCGCGCAACGGCGGCTACTTCATCAACAACATCTCCACCGCGGCGGCGGCCGATCTCAAGGCCTTCTACAACCAGATCGGTGTCCAGACCGAGGAGAACGTCGAGGGCGCCAACCGCTCCGACGACGCCTCCTTCCGCAACGGGGGCATCCCCACCTCCGGGGTCGCGGCCGGGGCCAGCGCCCGTAAGACCTACGCCCAGGCCTCCAAGTGGGGAGGTACGGCCAACCAGCCCTACGACTCCTGCTACCACTCCGCCTGCGACACCACGAGCAACATCAGCGACACGATCCTGGACCGGGCCGCCGACGCCACCCTCTACGCCATCTGGCGGGCGGCCGCGAGCACCGGACCGACCCTCGCGCAGCCCCAGCCGTGACACCCGTTATGACACCCGCTGTGACGCGCGCCTGAACGGGTGAACCCCGGCCGGATCACTCCGGCCGGGGTTCACCTGCCCCCGTACTCCCTCGGCCCCGGCGCAGACACGGTCAGGGGCCTGCCGGACAAGGCCGCAGGCCCCTGACCTCCCGACGTGCTCCGCCGGGGCGGGCTCTGGGGATCCGCAAAACAGGCCCTAACGCTGGGGCGCGCGGATGCCGCGGAACTCCCAGTCGCCGCCGAAGGTGGTGGAGATGACCTCCTCCGACTCGGTCGGCTGGGCGCCGCAGTCGTCGCGGATCGGCGCGGGGCCGGTCACGATGTGGTTGGTCAGCTTGCCCAGCCCCTCGACCTCGACCTCGACCACGTCACCGGGCTGGACCGGGCGGGAGTTGGCCGGGGTGCCCGACAGCAGCACGTCGCCGGGGTAGAGGGTGATGGTGCGGGCGATGTCGGCCACCAGGTAGTGCATGTCCCACTCCATCTCGTCGGTGGAGCCGTCCTGCACCACCTTTCCGTTGACGAGGGTGCGCAGCCGCTTGTGGTGGAAGTCCCAGTCGGTGACCAGGCCGGGGCCGAGCGGGCACAGCGTGTCGGAGCCCTTGACGCGCAGCATGGACCCGGCGTCGGTGTCGCGGAAGTCGTGCAGCCCGTAGTCGTTGCCGATGGTGTACCCGGCGATGTAGTCGCCCGCCTCCTCGGGGGAGACGTTACGGGCGGTGCGGCCGATGACGATGGCCACCTCACCCTCGTAGTTGAGGTACTTGCAGCGCTCGGGACGGACCACGGCGCCCTTGTGCGCGTTGAGGGCGGAGGTGGGCTTGTGGAAGTAGGTCGGGGCGTCGGGCAGGGTGGTCATGAACTCCTCGACCCGGCTGCGGTGGTTGAGGTGCACCGCGACGACCTTGGAGGGGACGACCGGCGGCAGGTGCACGGCCTCCTCGACACCGACCACCCGCCCGTCGGCGCTGACCAGTTCGTCGCCTTCACGCCGCACCTGGGTGGCGGCGCCGTCGAGCAGGATTCTGCGATATTCGGGCATCAACGGCCCTTTCCACGTTGAGAGTCGGAAAAAGCGAGAACTGGGGCGCCGTCCCACGACGGTACCGGAACGCGCAGGTCAGCCGGGGTAAGGGTAGGGATAGGGGTCGTTGGAGGGGTCGGTGCGGTGCGGAGCCGGGAAACCGCCCGCGGGCGGGTCGAACCACAACAGGACCTGGCCGGTGCCCACGGAGTTCTCGTACTCCCCGTACTGCCGGCCCGGCGCGGTGCAGTCCCCCTCACCCAGAGCGCCGATCATCATGAGGTAGTGGCCGAACCGGGCCTCCGGCTTGAACCGGGCGAACTCCGGCATGGTGTCCAGCACCCGGGCGTGATCGCCCTCCTTGAACCAGCCGATCCGCTCGTAGTCGGCGGCGCGGGCCTCGGGGGTGATGATGTGTTCGGGACCGGAGGCCTCGTGCGCCCGCAGATGCCGCAGCGGCCAGAAGGTGTGCGACAGGGCGCCGGAGGCGATCAGCAGCACCTTGCGGTCCGTCGCGGCGATCGCGTCCCCCAGGGCGCGTCCGAGACGCAGGTGGTCCTCGGCGTCACCGGTCTGACACACCCCGATGCTCACCCACCGCTTACCGGCCACGCCCAGATGCGTCCACAGGTTGGTGGTGGCGTAGTAGATCGGCAGGTAGGGGTCCTCGATCGCGGTGATCCAGGTGGCGTGGTCGGCCGCCCTGGCGGCGATGGCGTGCGCGAGCTCCTGGTCGCCGGGGAAGTCGTAGGGCATCCGGCACATGCCGCGGGGCAGTTCCTCGGAGGTGAACAGGCCCGCGCGGTGCTGCTGGGCGGTGACGACGAACTCGACCGTGGTGGCCCAGTGCGAGTCCAGCACCACCACCGTGTCGTAGTCCACCGTCTCGAAGACGTCCTTGCGGAGTTGCCGCAGGCCCGTGACCAGGGTGATCTCCTGGCCGTTGTTCAGCTCCCGCCGGGTGGCCTCGGGAAGGACGATGGTGGGCACGTGGGCCAGCAGGCCCGCCCCGACTACCTGGCCCATGGCGCGCTCACCGTGTTCTTCACGTCGCAGTAGAAGTCGAAGCTCCAGGTGCCGCCCTCACGGCCGACCCCGGACTCCCGGGACCCGCCGAACGGCGCCTTGAGGTCACGCACGAAGAAGCAGTTCACCCACACCGTCCCGGCGACGAGCTGGGCGCTGACCCGCTCGGCCCGCTCCTGGTCGCCGGTGATCAGGGTGGCGGCCAGCCCGAACCGGGTTCCGTTGGCCATCTCCACCGCCTGCTGCTCGCCGGTGAAGGTCTGCAGGGTCAGCACCGGCCCGAAGACCTCCTCGGTGAGGATCTCGCTCCCCTCGGCGGCACCGGTGATCAGGGTCGGCCGGTAGTACTGGCCGCCCAGGTCGGTGTTGGGGCCGCCGCCGATGACGGCCTTCGCCCCGGCCTCCAGGGCGCGCTGGACGAAGCCGTCGATGCGCTCCAGGTGCCTGGGGTGGATGTTGGGGCCCAGGTCGGTGGACAGGTCCCGGGGGTCACCCTGCTTCAGGGCCTGAGCGCGTTCGACGAACCGGGCGGTGAACTCCTCGGCGACGGACTCCTCGACGAGCAGGCGGGTACCGGCCAGGCAGACCTGCCCGGCGTTGTCGTACTGCTCGACCGCCAGGTTCACGGCCAGGTCCAGGTCGGCGTCGGCGAACACGATCAGCGGCGACTTGCCGCCGAGCTCCAGCGACAGCGGGGTGAGGTTCGCGGCGGCGGCGGAGGCGATGGTCCGGGCCGTGGGCACGGAGCCGGTGAAGCTGATGCGCCGCACCCGGGGGTCGGCGACCAGGGCGGCGCCTGCCTCGGCACCGTAGCCCTGCACGACGTTGAACACCCCGGCGGGCAGCCCGGCCTCGGCGGTGATGTCGGCCAGCAGGGAGGCGGTCAGCGGCGTCCACTCGGCCGGCTTGAGCACCACCGTGTTGCCCGCCGCCAGCGCGGGCGCGATCTTCCAGGTGGCCAGCATCAGCGGCGCGTTCCACGGCGTGATCAGCGCGCACACCCCGGCCGGGTCCCAGCTGACGTGATTGGTGTGGCCCCGGGTCTCGAAGTCCTCGTGGCCCAGCTCCAGCAGCCAGTCGGCGAAGAAGCGGAAGTTGTGCGCCACCCGCGGCATGACCCCCCGCAGATGGGAGCGCAGCAGGGCGCCGTTGTCGGTGGTCTCCACGATCGCCAGGTCCTCAAGCCTGGCCTCGACCCCGTCGGCGATCGCGTGCAGCAACCGCGCCCGCTCAGCCCGGGAGGTCGCGGCCCAGGCGGGGAAGGCGGCGTGGGCGGCGCCGACCGCGGCGTCGACCTCGGCCGCCCCACCCCGGGCGACCTGGGCGAGGAGGGACTGGTCGATGGGGGAGCGATCGTCGAACGTGGTGGGCGAGCCGACCCGCTCGCCGCCGATCCAGTGATCGCCGTGGACGGGGATACCGGCGACAGTGGCCATCCGCTTCTCCTAATCGTTTGGCTCCAAACAACCTAGGGTGAGCCGCAATGGCAGGTCAAGACCTAGGGGGAGCTCTAGGGTACCGTTTGGCTTCAAATGAACCTTTGAAGGAGTCCGGGATGTCTCGACGTCCGCTCATCGCGATCCCGTCGCGTTTCGCCGCCACCACCTCCGCCCTGCGGTACGAGGCCGTGGTCACCGCCCGGGCGCTGGCCGACGCGGTGTACCGGGCGGGCGGGGAGCCGTTCCTCATGCACCCGGTCGACGCCGAGCGGGCGGCCGAGCGGCTCGCGGTGGCCGACGGACTGCTGCTGCCCGGCGGCGGCGACCTGGCCCCGCAGTCGTACGGCGAGGCCATGGCGCACGAGACGGTCTACGACGTGGACGCCGAGCAGGACGCCTTCGACCTGGCCGCCGCCGAGTACGCGCTGACGACCGGCCTGCCGACGCTGGCGATCTGCCGGGGGCTGCAGGTGGTCAACGTGCTGCGGGGCGGCAGGCTCCGGCAGCACATGGAGGCCGACCACCGTCACATGGTGCACCCGGTGACCGTACGGCCGGGCTCGCTGCTGGCCGGGATCACCGGGGAGAGCCGGATCAGCGCCTCGTGCTACCACCACCAGTGCGCCTCCGGGCTGGGTGAGGGCCTGGTGGCGGTGGCGCACGCCGTGGACGGCACGGTCGAGGCGGCCGAGCTGCCCGACGCGGCCGGGTGGTTCCTCGGGGTGCAGTGGCACCCGGAGGACACCGCGGCGAAGGACCCGGCCAACCAGTGCCTCTTCGACGCCCTGGTGACCGCCTCCCGAAATTAAGGGTGATTGTTCCTATTTCATTCACCCTTGTCCCAGGCGTTTGCTGCATTGATCGGATGAAGGTGGTTACAACCGCATAACGATGCCGATAAAGCATGCATGGTGAAGTGCGTGAGTATTGTGATTGCAGGGGCTTGCGTGGCTATGGCCACTATTGTGGGATTTGTTCCCAGGGCCTACGCGGCTGACTACGACACGGCGTGTGCGAATCCCACCGTTACCCTCACCAGCGGGAGCCCCGTGCCACCGATCTCCGCGGGCATGGTCGTGCTCTTCCAGGCGGGGACCTACAACAGCCTCTCGGCGATGGTGACCGGCGGTGGCGTCGCCTGCCTGGCCCCCGGGGCGAAGTGGACGGTGACCTCCTTCGGCGTCGCCCCGGTCGGGTCGATCCACGTGCGGGGCGAACTCGACGTGCAGACGCTCCAGGCGCTGAGCAACGGCTTCCTGCTGGAGAACGAGGGCACGGTCTCGGTGAGCGGCATCATCCAGGCCGGTGCCAACTCGGTGCTGATCAACCACAAGGGGGCCACCTGGCAGGGCACCGGATCACAGACGCTGTTCGGTACGGCGAGCCTGACCAACGAGGGCACGATCGACCTGGTGGGCTCGCTGACGCTGGCCGAGCAGAGCTCGTTCACCAACGTCGGCGACACCACGGTCGGCGCCTTCCAGAACGGCTCGACCACGACGAACACCGGGACCATCACGGTCATCGGCTCGGCCACCACCTCGGGAACCCTCTACAACAGGTGCATAGCCGACTTCCGGTTCGGCTACGAGTCCGAGGGCTCGACCACCAACGAGGGCATCGTCCTGGCCACCGGCGGTACCGCGAACAGGATGGGTCTGTACATCTCCGGGACCTACACCAGCACCGCGACCGGCGTGACCAGTGGCAGTGACTTCACCATCGCCGTGACCGGGCAGATGACGGGCGCGGGGAGCTACCGCTTCACCGGCCTCACCGTGGTGGCGGGCCGCGCCGCCGGCAGTCCGCAGATCGTCTTCTACGACACCTCGCAGACGGGAAGCCAGATCTTCGACGTGGTGACGGGCACGGTGACCAACGTGGTCAGGGCCGTGGTGCCCCCGCCCGACCCCGCCGTCCTGCCCGCCGGATGCGCCGCGGCGGGGGTCGACCTGTCCATCACCAAGTCGGTCAGCCCGGTGAGCTGATCGTCCGCGCTGTCTGACGAACTGGTCTGCCCTGGGTGTGGCACGATGCCGACAGACTGTGACCGGGTGTATAACTCGTGGAGTTTTCCCTGTTCAGCGACTTGATCGGCTTATGAGTGAAGAGATCGAACGCCGTATGGCCAATGGCTTTGTTGTCTCTGGCCTGCATCCAGGGACCGGCCGAAGCGGAAGAAACCGTGCGCGCCGGTCATGAGGTGGTCTTCGCCATGACCATCAGGAACGTGGGACCCGCGGTCGCGCGCGAGGTCGTCGTACGTGACCCGCTCGACGACCGGCTGACGTTCCTCTCGGTCAGCCCCGACTCCTGCGGTTACCAGGACCGGGTGCTGACCTGCCGGTTGGGGAGGTTGGGTCCGGAGGAGGCGGTCACCGTCGAGTGGCGGGGGCTGGTCTCCCCGGACACACCGGACGGCTACCGGCTGCGCAACGTCGCGAAGGTGTCGGGCGTGACCCCCGAGTCGCGTCTCGACAACAACCTCGGGCGCGCGGAGATCACGGTGACGAACCGGCCTCCGCACGTCAAGAGACCTCCGCACGTCAAGAGACCTCCGCATGTCGAGAGGCCGCCGCTCTTCGAGAGGCCGCCGCTCGTCGCCGGACCGGCGCCGGTGCCCCGGGAGGAACTGCCGTTCACCGGCTTCCCCGCCTGGCTGCTCGGCCTGGCCGGGCTGCTGGTCGTCGCGGGCTCCGCCGTACGGTGGACGGCCCGCCGGACCGGTTGAGCCCTGCCCCGAAACCGCCGTGAAACCGTCCTAGAACCGTCCTGAGACACACAGCAGGCGGCTCCCGACAAGGGAGCCGCCTGAGCCATGTCGTGGCCGCTTCTGCGTCCGTTCGGTCCGTCGGGCTCGCCGTCCGCCTGGGCGGACGGCGAGCGCTACGGGAAGCGGGGTTATCCGGCCCGCACGGACTTGGTGATCGTCAGATCGGCCACGGCGTTGACCGGCGTGTCGATCGTGATGTTGTTGTTGTCGGTGTTGGGATCGGGGTTGTCGCCGGTGACGCTGGCGGTGTTGCTGACCGTTCCGGTCACGGTGGCGTCGACGTTGACGTTCAGCACGATGTCCGTGCTTTCTCCGGCGGGCAGGGTGCCGACCGGGCAGGTCACCACCTGTCCCGCGGCGGTGCAACCGGACGGTGTGCTGGAGACGAACGTCAGACCGGCGGGCAGGGTGTCGGTGACGACGACTCCGGTGTCGTCCGACGGCCCGTTGTTCGTGACCTTGATGGTGTAGGTGCCGGTGCCACCGGAGTTCAGCGTGCCGGCCGTCTTGGTGATCGACAGGTCGGACTCGGCGGCGACGTTGATGTTGGCGTTGTTACTGGTCTCCGGCGTCGAGTTGTCGGAGTCGACGTCGGCGACGTTGGGAATGACGGTCCCGACCGGCGTGTCGGGCCGGACCCTGACCGTGATGTCCCAGGTCTGCGTCGCGCCGACGGCGAGCGAGGCGACCGTACACGTGACGACCTGGCCCTCGGCCGTGCATCCCTCGGGCAGCGGAGGGACGATCTCAAGCCTGGGGTCCAGGGTGTCGGTGACCACGACGTTGGTGGCGACCGAGGGGCCGTTGTTGGTCACGCTCAGCGTGTAGATACCGGTCTGGCCCGCGTTGACGGTGGCCTCGGGGTCGGCCTGCCTGATTCGCAGGGCCCGGGGCGTCTCGCGCAACACCGTGCGGTGATGGACGACCAGCCGGGCCCTCTTCTGGTCGGCGGCCGCCCGTGCGCGGTGCCGGAGCACGGGCCCCCTGGCCGTCTTGGCCCTCCTGGCCACCTTGCCCATCCTGTCGACGTGGGCCGACTTGGCGATCTTGGCGATCTTGCCGGCCTTGGGGGCGCCGGTCGTGCCGGCCGCGCTCGCCGAGGTTGGGAGGGCCATCATGAGCGCGCAGGTCACCGCTCCCACGGACAGCCACACCGAGCGACGAGAACGCAGGATAGCTTTGGCGAACAATGTCTCTTTTATCACGGTTCTCCTTTTAGGTAATAAAGCAATGCATGCTATTTCCTTGAGAAACGCGAGGTCGCGCACCCGGTGTGGTGTTTTGTCAATGGTTTGTAGTAGGGGTTTCCGATGGGGTGGTTAACGGAAAGCCGCGATGGTCTTCCGTTAACTCCCCTAGGGAAAGGCCAGGGGCAATCGTCCCGGAATGGCAAATAGGGCCATATCAACCGGGTTTTGTCCTTCAGGCCGGAAAGCGCAAAAAGGCGGGGTCCCACCCGGAGAACGAGTGGGACCCCGCCCGAGGCGGAGCGAAGGGGCTACTCGGCGCGGCGGCGGCCACCGCGACGCGGCGGAGCCGGGTTCTCCTTACGGAGCTTCGCGCGGCGCTCCTCGCCGTGCTCCTCAAGATGGGTGACGATCCGGCGCAGGGACTCCGCCAGGGTCACGGCCTCCTCGGCGTCGAGGTCGGTGACCACGAACGCCTCCTCGTCGTTGAAGGCGGGGAAGAGTCGCTCCATCAGGGAGACCCCCTCGGGGGTCAGCCGCAGCAGGGCCAGCCTGCCGTCGTCGGGATGCTGGCTGCGTACGGCCAGGCCACGGGACTCAAGGGTCTTGATGATGCCGGTCAGCGTGCCCTTGGAGATGCCGGCCTCGGCGGCGACGTGCCGGGTCTCGATCTCCTCCCATATCCACACCACCCACAGCACGACGAACGCGCTCCAGGTCAGGTCGGCCACGCGCAGGGCGGAGTTCTCCAGGTGCTGTCGTACGGCGGTCGCCGCACGGTGCAGATTGGAGACGGCGGCCAGTGCCTCGCGTCTGATCGGGATGCTCCCGAGGCGGCGGCTGACCGCTTCCTCGGTCTCCGTCAATGAATAGTACGCGGGCACGCGAACTCCTCGATGTCGTACGGCGGGTGGTGGCCGGCCGGGAAGAACAGATCCTCACGCCATTTTCGACGGCGTCACTCCCTCCGCCGGTCAGGGGAGCGCTCTCCTTTCCATCCCAGCGGATGTCCGCCGCGCACGTCAACGGACTGGCGCCGGATATGACAGGACCCGTACGGGGTTGCACCGCACGGGTCCTGTCATATCCGGAAGGTCACTCGGCTCCGGAGCCACCCGCCTGCAGCAGGGTGCCGCCGTTCCAGACGACGCCGACCTGCCGGTAGTAGCCGCCGATGACCTCCTCGACGCGCAGCGCGGACAGCTCCTCGGTCGGGGCGTCGAACAGCTCGATCTCGGCGTCGCCCTTCCAGGCCTGGCCGCCCTCGAAGGACTGCCCGGCGCTGGAGATCAGCTCGTCGAGGGCCAGGCCGCCGCCCGGCTCGATGGAGGGCAGCCAGCGGTTGTGGGCCATCGGGTGGCCGTTGACGAAGCCGTTGGTCTCGCTGGGCTCGTTCAGCCGTACGACGGCCTGGGCCAGACGGCGGTCGGCGGCGGCCAGGGTGGCGCCGAACGTGCCGCCCTCGCCGATGCGGGGCGCGGCCTGGCCGTACGGGTAGGGGCGGGTCTGGTGGATCGAGCCGAGCTTCTTGGGGTAGCCCTGGTGCATGCCGCGGGCGATCGCGAAGTCCTTGTCCACCCAGATGTAGACGCAGCGGGAGAAGGTGCGCCCCTCGAAGGCGCAGCGCACCACGACGAAGCACTCCTTGTACTGCGAGCGCACCGGGTCGAGGAGCTCCTCCTTGCTTCCCGAGCAGGACTGCCAGTCGGCCCAGATGATCGCGACCGCGCCGGGGTCCTCGTCGGCGAGGGTCAGGGGCTCGGGCAGCAGCTCGGCCACCCTGGCGGGGTCGGTGCGATACTCGACGGTGAGCAGATCACCGGAGTAGTACCACGGCGGAGCCGGGACCAGCGAGGAGCGGCCGGTCGCCGTCTTGGGAGTGAAGAAGCCGCGCACCGTGGCCACGATGTCTCCTTGCCTAGGGAACGTCTCAGACTGTTTGGGGCCATACGATATGCCTTGAACTGCGAGATGTCACGATGGGAACGGCCGCCTTCCTGGCTGGAGCCTTGTTCCCCGGCTGTTCGAGGCGTATGTTTTGCATCCAAACGAAATCCTGGGACGAACCAAGGGGGACGCAGTGAGCGCGGAGTCCGCAGAACGGACGGTCGAGCGCCTGAGCGAACAGGGCATCGACGTCGTCCGGGTCGGCTACCCCGATCTGATCGGCACCGAGCGCGGCAAGGACGTCCTGCTGGAACGCCTGCCCGACGTCGTCCACAGCGGTGTCGCCTTCTGCCAGGCCGTCTACTACACCTCACCCCAGGGGGACACCGTCCCCGTCCCCGGGGGTCTGGACCGGGGCCTGCCCGACGTCTCCATCCGCCCCGACCTGGGCACCCTGGTGGAGCTGCCCTGGGAGCCCGGCGTCGCCCACGTCCTCGGCGACGCCTACGACCCGGCGACCGGCGACCCCTTCCTCGAATCCCCCCGCCAGGTGCTGCGCGCGGCCGTCGCCCGCCTGGCCGACCTCGGCCTGACCGCCATGGCCGGTCCCGAGCTTGAGTACTACCTGCTCGAACCCGACCCCACGCCCGGCTCGTCCAGCGGGTGGCGGCGCTACGACGACGCCCTGGGCAACGTCTACGTCACCGGGCGCAAGGGGGACCGCCTGTCCCACGTCCTGCGCACGCTGCGCACCCTGCGCAAGCTCGACATCGGCGTCACCATGGGCAACCACGAGTTCTCCGGCGGCCAGTTCGAGATCAACCTGCACCACTCCGAGGCCCTCGACGCCGCCGACCGCGCCTTCCGCTTCAAGGGCGCGATCAAGGAGCTGGCCCGGCACGACGGCCTGATGGCCACCTTCATGGCCAAGCCCTTCGACGACGAGGGCGGCTCGGGCTTCCACGTCCACCTGTCATGTGTGGACGCCGAGGGCCGCAACGTCTTCGCCGCCCAGCCCGGCGACCAGGACGCCGAGCACGGCCTCTCCGTCACCGCGCTGCACGCCATCGGCGGTGTGCTCGCCCACGCCCCGGCCCTGGCCGCGCTGCTCAACCCCACGATCAACTCCTACAAGCGCTTCGGCCCCGACACCCTGGCGCCCTGGCTCAACGACTGGGGGCTGGACAACCGCAGCGCCATGCTGCGCATCCCGCCGGAGCGCGGCGCGGGCAGCCGCATCGAGGTACGGCTCGGCGACGCCTCGGCCAACCCCTACCTGGGCATCGCGGGACTGCTGGCCGCCGTCTACCTCGGCATCCGCGACCGGATCACGCCCCCGGCCCCGCTTGAGGGCTACGGCTACGACGCGACCAAGGCGCCGGTGCTGCCGATGACGCTGCCCGCCGCGCTGGACGCCTTCGAGGCCGACGCGGAGCTGACCGAGGTGCTGGGCAAGGAGTTCGCCGCGGCGTACCTGGCCTACAAGCGTGACGAGGTGCAGCGCTTCTCCAGGACCGTCACCGACTGGGAGTTCCGCGAGTACGCCTACCACCTCTGATGATCTTCCCGTCCCGGCCGGACTTTCGCGGGTCACGCGGCCGGGACGGGGAGCCAGGCGGTCAGTCGTCGAGAAGCACCGAGATGGCTCCCGAAGGGCACAGCCGCTCGGCCCGCTGGACCGCGGCCCGCTGGGCGGCCGGGGGCTCGGCGTCGAGAAGGACGACGGTGCCGTCGTCCTCGCTCTGGTCGAACACCTCGGGCACCGTGAGCGCGCACATGCCCGCGCCCACGCACCGTTGCGTGTCGGTGTGGATTTTCATCGGATCCTCCAGTATGTGTGGCCCGTGCGGTGGCGTGGGAGGAGATCGTTTGTCATCTCCCATAAAAGTACATGTGGTGTAAGTTTGCAATAAGTGCATAACATAATTCCATGCACTAAGATTCGCCCATGGGTGAGGTCCCCGGGCTGCGCGAACGCAAGAAACTCCGTACCAGACATGCTCTGATCTCCGGGGCCCTACGCCTCTTCCTGGAGAAGGGCTACGAGCAGACGACCATCTCCGAGATCGCCATGGCCGCCGACGTCTCGACACGGACGTTCTTCAGCTACTTCGCGAGCAAGGAGGAGGTGGTCCTGTGCGACGCCAGGGAGAGCCTCGACCGCCTGCTGCGGACGTTCGCCGAACGCCGCCCTGACGAGGGCCCCGCCGACCTGCTGGCCCGCGCCGTGGAGACGATCTTCGAAACCCTGGCCGAGGACGCCGAGATGGGCTGGGAGATCACCGAGATCAACCGCCTGGTCATGAGCGTCCCCTCACTCAGGGCGCAGGCGCTGCTGCTGATGTTCGACGTCCAGCACCAGATGGTCGAGGCCCTCCAGGACGCCTTCCCCGGCGAACTCGACGCCGTCGAGGCGTGCGCCGCCGTCGGCTCCGTGGTCGGGACCGCCAAACTCGCGATCTCCATGGGTCTGAAGCAGGGCGGCCCCGCCGAGGAGGTGCTCCAGGGGTGCAGAAGGGCCGTCGGCCTCGCCCTCGCCGGGCTGCGCGCCGTACCTCCCTTCGAGAGCTGACATTTCCTGACCTGGGTGGCCGGCGCGCGCCCGGGAGCGGGAAAAGGCGGGCCACCGATGACCACGGCATGACCCTTTCCTGACCGAGGGGTTCCTAGCGTCTTCCCTGGGCCTGTTCCGCGGGGAGTCGCCCAGGTGTTCCGCGGGACGGGCCCTCGTTGGAACCAGGGCGACGGGGGCGGTCATGAGACGGCTGGAAGACGGACGAGGGCGGCTTCGCGCCGGCACGGCCCTGGTCATCGCGCTCGCGTGCGTGCCGGGATGCGGGAGCGGCCCCGCCGTACCGGCCGGCCCCGCCGAGCCCCCACACGGGCGGGTCCCGGTGAGGGCGGAGCCGAAGACGCCGGACGTCTACGCCCACGACCGGCCGGGGATGCTCAGCCCGGCCGTGAGGGACTTCCCGCCGCGGGTCTACGTGCCCAACAGCGAGAGCGACACCGTCAGCGTGATCGACCCGAGGACCTACCGGGTGATCCGCGAGTTCCCCGTCCACGGACGACCACAGCACGTCGTCCCCTCCTGGGACCTCAAGACGCTGTGGGTCAACAACAACGACGGCAACACGCTCACCCCGATCGACCCGAAGACCGGCAGACCGGGCAGGTCCATCCCCGTCGACGACCCCTACAACCTGTACTTCACCCCGGACGGCCGCACCGCCCTGGTGATGGCCGAACGCAACAACCGCCTCGACTTCCGCAACCCGCGTACCATGCGGCTGCGGCACTCGCTGCCGATGCCCTGCCGGGGCGTCAACCACGGCGACTTCACCGCCGACGAGACGGTCTTCCTGGCCAGCTGCGAGTTCTCCGGCCAGCTGGTCGCCGTGGACGTGGCCGCCAGGAAGGTCCGCGCCGTCGTCGACCTGACCCAGGCGAAGGTGCCCCACGGCCACCCGGACACCGACGGCGTACGGCACGCCACGGCCGACGGCCACACGACGTCCGGAGGGCATGCGCGGGCTGGGCACGCGATGCCGGGTGGTCACGTGATGCCGGGTGGGCGGGCGTCCGGGGGGCAGGTGAGGACCGGGGACCATGCGCCGGGTGGGCATGTGACGTCCGGAGGGCACGTGGTGGCCGGGAGTCACATGGTGCCCGGAGGGCATGGGACGGCCGGGGTTCGGGGGAGCATGCCGCAGGACGTCAAGTTGTCCCCCGACGGCACCACCTTCTACGTCGCCGACATGTCCAGGAACGGGGTGTGGCTCGTCGGCGCGAAGGACTTCCGGGTGAAACGCTTCGTCAGGACCGGAGAGGGAGCCCACGGCCTCTACGTCAGTCGTGACTCGAAGCTGCTGTACGTGTCCAACCGGGGCGAGGGGTCGGTCTCGGTCATCTCCTTCGCCCGCCACAAACCGGTCGCCACCTGGCGTATCCCCGGCGGCGGCTCACCGGACATGGGCGGCCTGTCCGCCGACGGGCGCCGCCTGTGGCTGTCCGGCAGGTACGACGGGGTCGTCTACGTCCTCGACACCGCCGACGGCCGTCTCATCCGCAAGATCCCCGTCGGCGCCGGACCGCACGGCCTGGCCGTCTACCCCCAGCCGGGACGCTACTCGCTCGGCCACACCGGGATCTTCCGGTGAACGGGGAGGCCGTGGTCGGACGGCGCCTGGTCCTGGGCCTCGGGATCGTCGCCGCCCTCGGCGGCGTGGTCTCCTGCTCCCCGGGCAGGAAAGGGCCGGGCGCGGCTCCCGAGATGGTGCCCGAGGCGGTTCCGCGGGCGTTCCCAGGGGAGGCCTCCCTGGTGCCGACTCCCCGGCCCCTCTCCGTCCCGGCCGCTCCGGGCCTCGCCGTGGGGCCCTCTGCGAGCCCCGCTGTGGGCCCTCGCCAGGCCGTTCAAGAACCCTGGCAACCCTTCCCCGACGACCGGCACCCCGCCCCGGGCCCCTGGCGGCCCACCGCTCCCGGGCAGGCCGCCTCGGATCTCCAGCACCCCGTCCGGAGATCATGGCGGCCCACCTCCGATCCTCCGGATCTTCAGAGCCCCGCCCCAGGCCCTTGGCACCCCGCCCCCGGTCCCGGGCAGGCCGTACCGGACCCGTGGCAGGCCCTGGGCATCCACCCCGCCCCCGCTCCCGGTCCCGCCGCCACCCCGGCCACCCGGAAGCGCATGTCCGCCAGGAGGCGGTCCGGTGCCGGGCGCATGGCCCGCGAGGTGAGCAACGGTCCCCGGGACCGGCCTAAGGTCGCGCTGACCTTCCACGGCGCCGGACCGGCCGACCTGGCCGAACGCGTCCTGTCCGAGGCCGAACGGCACGGCGCCCATCTGACGGTCCTCGCGGTCGGCGACTGGCTCGCCCGGTACCCCCGGATGGCCCGGCGCGTCCTGGCCGGTGGCCACGACCTGGGCAACCACACCGAGCACCACCTGGACATCTCCTCGATGGGGGAGCGCGAGGCCTACGACGAGATCGCCCGGTGCGCCGCCAGGCTGCGCCGCCTCACCGGGACGATCGGCTCCTACTTCAGGCCGTCGAGAGCCCACCACGCCACACCCATGGTCCGCGAACTCGCGGCCCGCGTCGGCTACCGGACCTGCCTGTCCTACGACGTGGACTCCGACGACCACAACGACCCCGGAGTGGCGACCGTCACGGCCAACGTCCTGGACACCGTACGGCCGGGCTCGATCGTCAGCCTGCACCTGGGCCACCCCGGTACGGCGGAGGCGATGCCCCACATCCTCAGGGGCCTTGCCCGCCGCCGCCTCCACCCGGTGACCGTCACCGATCTCCTCGCCCTCTGACGGTCAGGGCTTTCTGGCGAGGGCACCGTACTGGGAGATCCGGGCGGGGAGTCCACCGATCTCGGGGAGGTCGGGGCGCCACAGGGAGCACGAGACCAGGCCGGGGTCGAGGATGTCGAGGCCGTCGAAGAAGCGGGCGATCTCCTCGCCGCTGCGGGCGGTGATCGGGGGCGTGGCGTGCTCGTTCCAGAACCGCATCGCCTCGATGTTCGCCTCCCCGCCCAGTTCCAGGGTCGGGTGGGTGAGCACCAGGTAGCTGCCCGAGGGCACCGCCGCCATCAGCCCGCGCACGATGGCCAGCGCCTCGTCGGTGTCGAGGATGAAGTTCAGGATGCCCAGCAGCATGACCGCGACGGGCCGGTCGAGGTCCAGTGTCCTGGCGGCCTCGCGCAGGATCTTCGCGGTGTCGCGGGCGTCGGCGTCGATGTAGTCGGTCGCGCCCTCGGGCGTGCTCGTCAGCAGGGCGCGGGCGTGCACCAGCACGAGGGGGTCGTTGTCGACGTAGACGATCCGCGACTCGGGGGCGAGGCGCTGGGCGACCTCGTGGGTGTTGTCCACGGTCGGCAGGCCGGTCCCGACGTCGAGGAACTGCCTGACGCCCGCCTGCCCGGCGAGGTGGTTGACCACACGGCCGAGGAAGGCACGGTCGGCGCGGGCGACGTGCACGATGTTCGGGAACATGCCGAAGACCCGTTCGCCGACCTCACGGTCCGCCGGGTAGTGGTCCTTACCGCCAAGCCAGTAGTTCCAGACCCTGGCGTTGTGCGCGACCCCGGGGTTCAGCCTGCTGGCCTCGGAGAAACCCGTCCTGTCGTCCACAAGCTCTCCCTGCTCCCGTGTCATGACGCCTCCGTCATGATCATTAGGATGATAATGAACACTTGGTTCCATGGATTCATCCCCCTGTGCCGGACCTGTCCGGCATGTAAAGCTTGGACCCGGCCGTACATCCTGAATAGGGAGCGAGCGTGCGTACTGTTCGGACGAGCATGACCTCGTCGGAGGAGAACCTCACGCCTGACTACCGGCGGACGGGACCAACGGTGGCGCGGATGCTGGTCGGCGCGCAGCTGCGCCGGCTGCGCGAGGCCAGGGGCGTCACCCGCGAGGAGGCCGGGGAGTACATCCGGGCCTCGCACTCCAAGATCAGCAGGCTGGAGCTCGGCCGTACCAGCTTCAAACGGCGTGACGTGGCCGACCTCCTCACCCTGTACGGCGTGGCGGACGAGGCCGAGCGTGCGACGCTGCTCTCGCTGGCCGAGCAGGCGAACGTGCCGGGGTGGTGGCAGGACTACCACGACGTGGTGCCCGACTGGTTCGAGGCCTTCCTCGGCCTCGAACAGGCCGCGAGCGTCATCCGCAGCTACGAGGTCCAGTTCGTCCCCGGCCTGTTGCAGACCGAGGGCTACGCGCGGGCCGTCGTCCAGCTCGGCCGTCGCGACGTCAGCCCCCTGGAGGCCGAACGACGGGTGGCCCTGCGGATGCGACGCCAGGAGCTGCTGCTCCGGAGGAACCCGCCGAAGCTGTGGATGGTGATCGACGAGGCCGCGCTACGCCGTCTCATCGGCGGCTCCGTGACGATGCGCGCCCAGATCGAGCACCTCATCCGCCTGTCCGCACTGCCCCACGTCACCCTGCAGATCATGCCGTTCCACATGGGAGGACACGCCTGCGCGGCGGGCCCCATCACGATCCTGCGCTTCCCCGAGGGGGAACTGCCCGACGTGGTCTACCTCGAACAACTCGCCGGTGCCCTCTACCTGGACAAACCTTCGGAGACCGAGAAGTACTGGCACGTCATGAACAGCCTCGACATAGAAGCCGAACAACCGAACGCGACCCCGGTGATCCTGGAGCGAATCCTCAAGGAACTGTGAGGGCTTCGGGCTTTCGCTGAGGGTGTGTTTCCTGTCGTCTTCATGTCCGCTTGTGCGGGAGGGGGCGTCGTAGGCTGCGGGCATGATTCGCGCGGTGGTGTTCGATGTCGGTGAGTGCCTGGTGGATGAGAGCCGTGAGTACGGCACCTGGGCGGACTGGCTCGGTGTTCCCCGGCATACCTTCAGTGCCGTGTTCGGTGCGGTGATCGCTCAGGGGCGTGACTACCGGGAGACCTTCCAGGTGTTTCGTCCAGGGTTCGACCTGGACAAGGAGCGGGAGGTTCGTGCGGCGGCGGGCCGGGCGGAGACCTTCGGTGAGGAGGACCTCTACCCGGATGTACGGCCCGCGCTGGCGGCGTTGCGCGAGGCCGGCCTGTGGCTGGGGATCGCCGGTAACCAGACCGTGCGGGCCGGTCGCATCCTGCGGGAGCTGTTCGCCAAGGACGTGGACCTGATCGGCACCTCCGACGACTGGGGGGCGGCCAAGCCTGACCCGTTGTTCTTCACGCGGCTGGCTGAGATGGTGCCGTTCGAGGCCGGGGAGATCTTGTATGTGGGGGATCGCCTGGACAACGACATCCGCCCGGCGGTGGCGGCGGGGATGAGGACCGCGCTGGTCAGGCGCGGCCCGTGGGGAACCATCCAGCAGGCCGACCCGGAGGCCGCCCGGCTCCCCAGCCTGCGCCTTGACTCCCTGGCTGATCTGCTGGGCGGGATAGAGACGCTCAACGCTGAAGCGCGATGAGGGTGGTGCGCCACTCGTACAGGTGATCGTCCAGTTGGAGAACGCAGTCGAGGTCGGCCCATCGTTCGAGAGCTCGCCGTACCTCGCGGATGCGTTCCATCCCCGTGGCGTACCAGGTGATCGACAGTTGGTCGAGGGCTTCGTCGGCGTGGGCGCATGCGGCTTCCGGGTTGCCTTCGGCGGCCTCGACGGCGGCCAGGTCGCCCAGGACGACGGTGCGCTGTTTCCTGGCCTCGTCGGGCAGTTCTTCCAGAACGTGAAGAAGGGTCTGACGGGCCTGGGGCAGGTGGCCTGCCTTGAGCTGGGTGTTGCCTTTGAAGGAGGCCAGACGGATCGGTGAGAACCAGTCGAACCACTCCGGCAGCGGGGTTTCGTCAGCGTCGGCCAGGGTGTCTTCTGCCTTGGTGATGACGCGTAGCGCTTCCCGGTGTTTGCCGCATCGTGTCTCACATTCCGCTTCGACCGCGTACAGCCAGGCCGTGAAGAGTGCGGGTGTGGAACCCGCACGTCGCATGTAGGCACGGGCGGCGCGGAGTCGTTCGGCGGCTCCGTCCCGGTCTCCTGCCCAGCCGGGCACGAAGGCGGCGTGGCCCAGGATGGCGGCGCCGAGCAGTTGGTCGTCGGCGGCTCCGGCCGCCTGCAGAGCTTCAACGAACCTGGCGTCGGCCTCGTTCGGCTGGCGCAGGTCGAAGAACTCGATGCGGCCCACCAGCAGGAGGGACTCGGCCAGGGCTGTGGCGAGGACGCGTCGGGGCGCGCCGCTCATCTCGCTGAGCAGCTGGGTGCCGAATCGTGTGTGTTCTGTCGCTGCGGCGCGGATCAGGGGTGGCTGGACGCGCCAGTACAGCCGTCTGTGTGCCTTGGTCACAGAGGCGTAGTCCACTGCGATCGACGCCGGTTGTGTCGTGGTCGTCGGAGATGGCAGAGGCAGCGGTGGGGTGGCCGACATGGTGGTCGAGGTTCGGGGCGTTGCGTTCTGCCGTTCGGGTTGGGCGCCCCAGGGCGGGGTGAATCCCAGCTGCGCGATCGGAAGCCCGAGGATGTGCTCAAGCAGGCGCTGGTGAACGGCGTGCGGCCATGGCGGGTTGGCGCTCTCCCAGCGGCGTACCTGCCGAAGGCTCACCTCGGTGTGGTCCACGCCGAGTTCGCTTCCGGCGCGGGCGAGCGCGTCCACCAGGGCTTGTTGTGAGGCGTATCCGGCGTGCTGGCGGGCTGCTTTGAGGTGAACGTTGCCGGACTCTCGCGGCATGACGGCCTCCAACCTTGAGCTACTACAGGACTTCAGAGTACAAAAAAGGCTACCTGAGGGGTAGTTACCTGCGCATACTCGCTGGCTACGTCCTTTAAGAGTCCTCTGAAAGTCCTCTAGATGGCCTTCTCTGAGCCGTGTGGCTGCCTCACCATTACAGACGACGAGCTCAGGCATCCATTTATGGGTTGGCCTGCCGGTAGCGGTCTTGCGCGCGGTCCATACCCCCGGCGTGAAAGGCCTGCCAGGGCAGCAACGTGGATACCTGACCCCTGCACCAGCCACAAGCTCTACCGAACGAAGGGACTCCAGGTCCCTACTGCCCGCAGGCGGACCCGCCCGGTGGCTGGACCGCCGGAACGAGTTCTTGATCAGAACAAGGGAGGCCCGAGCCGTGCACGACGACACGTCCACGACGACCGCCCCGGCGATTCCGGGGTGGCGGTTGATCATCAGTGATGCCGGGCGGTTCTGGGCGATCCGTAACCGTGCTTTCCCGCGTACGGCGTTGCGTGCGGGGGCGGAGCCGACGGTGGACGCCGACACCTTCGAGGAGGTTCGGGAGGCCGTGGCCAAGCAGGAGAAGAAGGCCCGCGATGCCGGTGAGGGGGCGGCCTCGTGACCGGTCGGCATCGGGACGGCCTGCAGTACGCGCCGGTCTATCGAAGGGTGTGGGATGGCCCGGCCCGCGCTGAGGCCGAGCGAATCGACCTGGCGTGGGCGGACTGGACGGTTCTCTACAGTCTGGGCCGACGCAGCTTCTACGCCATGGCTGCCTGGGACGGCCCACGCCCGGTCATCGTCGAGGACTCGACTGGTGAGGGGTTGGAGGAGCGGATGCGGGAGGCGGAGATGATCCGGGCGATCCGGCTCGCGCCGCCTTCGTTGGCTCGGCGGAGGCGTCCGGCCGCTGAGGTGCGGGGCCGGGACGTGACCGAAAGGCGTTCGCCGGGTGGGAGGGCGGCATGATGCTCCCGGCCTGGGCTCCTCGTCAAGTTTCTGAGTTTTCAGATCGAGCGTGTAACTCCGTGCAGACGGCTCATCCGGGTTGGCTGGTCTTCCACAGCTCGCGGTCCGGCCTGTGGAGCGCCTACCGGAGCGTCCTGTCCGGCAGGCCGTACCCCGGGAAGGTGCTGTTGGTGCGGGCCGAGTCCGCCGAGGAACTGGACCGTAAGTTGAGCGCCCAGGTGTCTCCGGTGGTGCCGCCGAGCATCCAGGCCGTCGCCGTCGCCCGCGCCATCCAGTCCGCTCGGGTCAGGCAGTTGGCGAGGGCATCCGGTCTGGTCCAGGCCGCTCGAACCGTACGGACCGGTCAGGGCGCCGCGCTGGATCGTCCCACCGGACTGCGCAGGTTACTGCGCTCGTGAAGCCGGTACGGCGGGCGGTGGAAACTCATCCCACCCGCTACCCGCCGTACCCCATGAACGTGCGGTCCAGGTAGGAGGGACCTGGACCGCACATCTTCGCAAGGCGGCTCCCACGCACGTTCTGAGCGTGTTGGGGAAGGGGAGTCGTCTGGCGCACCGGTCTCACTCGTGGGGCCGGTCCTCCTCCAGGGTGCCCGGCCGTCGTGCTCCCCGGCTCGGGGCCGGGCACCCGCCCCCTCGAAGGGCCTTACGACTTGAAGGGCCTTACGACCGCCCTCATGACCTGCACGAAGAAAGGTCCACGGACTTCGGTGAAGTGCCCCCGGCCTGCGGCCTGAGTTTCTTGTCCGCCCTCCGAACCAGGACGACCATGACCGACTACGAGCGACGAATGATCGACCTGCTCATCAGCGCCCACCCCGCCTGGCGCTACGAACATCTCCACCTGCCCGGCCTGCCCCGATGGTGGGCCATCCGCTACAAACCGCTACGGCCTGACGAACGCGCGGCCGGAGCCCGCGACATCCTCGGCCGAACCACCCTCCACCGCCTCGCCGAAGCCCTGGCTCACCACGACGAAATCCTCCGCCGCACCCGCCACTGACCCCTTTTGGAGCCTCCCGTGTCCCCACTCAAGGCCGTCGCCCCCGACGGCACCTTCACCACCGGAACCGGCACCACCGAACGACTGCTCACCCCCGGCGAGGTCGCCCGCATCTTCGGCGTCGACCCCAAAACCGTCAACCGCTGGGCGCTGACCGGTCGCATCCCCTCAGTGAGAACCCCCAGCAACCAACGCCGCTACCGAGAAACCGACATCAACGCCCTCCTCAACACCACACCTTGATCGTTATCTCCCACCTCTTCGAGGGGGCAGACGATCCCGCGTGCGCGGGGAGCACATGTCCAGCCCGGCGGGGCCCTCGACGACGACGGGACCATCCCCGCGTGCGCGGGGAGCACGCATGGCCGTGGTCTTGCCGGTGCCGGTCGGCCGGACCATCCCCGCGTGCGCGGGGAGCACCCTCGGCGACCTGCGGGTTTGTCGGAGGTGAGGGCTGAAAATCATTACTTTCGTTGAGTCGGGCATTTCGGGCACGGCGTTTGGCGGGTGCGGGGTCTGAAGGCAAGGGTGACGGTATGGCTTTCTGATGCGTGGTGGGTTTCCCGTGTCGGGGTCTGCTTGTGGATCAGGGAGTTTTGCGTCGTGTCGCACGTTAGCCTGTGGTCGGCGCTGTCTCGGTGAACTTCATGGTGTGTCCGGTATGTCCAAGTCAATGGAAGTGATGATTTTCGGCCCTTGCCGCTGATAAACCCGCAGGTCGGCGAGGGTGCTCCCCGCGCACGCGGGGATGGTCCCGTCTACACCGGGAACTCCTCGGACTCGGACCCGTGCTCCCCGCGCACGCGGGGATGGTCCCCGGCCCACGGTTCGAGCAGACGGTAATGAGTGGTGCTCCCCGCGCACGCGGGGGTGATCCGGAGCAGGTATGACGTAGACGATTCCCCGTCTGGTGCTCCCCGCGCACGCGGGGATGATCTCAGAGCGCCTGCTTGCAAGCAGGAGGTCAGGAGTTCGAATCTCCTAGGCTCCGCCTAACGAAAAGCCCAGGCCGGGGATGGTTCCCCAGTCTGGGCTTCGGTCGTTCTACGGGCACTTCAAGGTCCGTATGGCATGCATCTAGCCGATCACCGGGAGTTTCGACTGCCTTGCGCTCATCCGCTGTCCCAGCGCGGCCGAGTGACCGGCATCACGGAGAGCAGGTGGTCCAGGCCTTTGAAATCCTTGGGGTTGCAGGTGTAGAGGGGCAGCTGGTTTGCGATGGCCACGCAGGCGATCATCAGGTCCGCTGTCCGGGGGCGGGGTTTACGTCCTGAGGCGACGACGGCCGTCCACAGTTGGCCGTACTCACGGGCGGCGGCGTCCCCGAAGGGAAGTGGATCGAACTCTGCCTCGACGGTCTGCAGGATCTTCATCCGCTGGGCGAGCTCCTGCGGTTCGGTGGCCACCAGCACGCCGACTGACAGCTCCGCAGTGGTGATGGCGCTGATCAGCATCTCGTCGGGAAGCTCGTCGGGGTCGATGCCGGCGCGCAGGATGAGGATGTTGGTGCCGAGCAACCCCTGGGCGTGGGTCATTCCTCGTTCTCCGTGACCGCGCCTCTGCCGTAAGCGCGGTCGTAGGGGTCGTAAAACTCGTCGTTGACGTGGCGGTCCATGTCCTCGCGGTATTTCCGGTCGTCCAGCCATGGCATGCCGCGAGAGACGGCGGTGAACTCCGCTCGTGAGACGGCCCGGCGTCGGCGGCGGATGGGAACGAGGTCGCCGATGTGGTGGCCGTTACGGGTGACGGCGTCCTCCTCCCCTCGTTCCAGTCCATCCATGATCTCGGCTGACCGGTTGCGCAGGTCACGCTGGGAGGTCTGATGGGAGGGGTCGGGGTGAGGAGTGTTCACTCTTCATCCCTATAGGAATGTGCTACCCGGTGCTACAAGATGGCACGGTTCGCCAAGCCGTTCGGGACCTTGGTCTGAGAACCGCCGGTGATGAGGAGAAGGTCGAGGTGGAAAGTAAGTCCGTGCTCACAGATCGGCAGGTCGAAGGACATCGCCGGGCCACTGAGGGCGATCAGCGGTGGACAGGCACGGTCGCTCGCGGAGAGCCCGCCGCCCGGCTCAGAGCCCGCACGGCTCAAGATCAGGCCGATTTGCCAGCAGGATGTCAGGAGGTGCTCCCTGCACACGCGGGGATGGCCCGGGCTACCCCTACCGGTACACGGCCCGAGGGGAGTGCTCCCCGCGCCCGTGGGGACGGTTTTCAGGGCGTGGCGGTGACGATCACGCTTAACGGCAGCGTGGTTGCGGCCTCTTTGCCTGTCTTGAGCCCGGCGTCGCCGTGATCCAGCGGAGCAGGGGCGGGCTGGAGGCGCTGCCGTTGGAGTTGTCACGGCCCTAGGCTCGGGTCCGGGGTACGGCCAGGCGTGAGGGGGAGGCGCTATTCCTTGTGGCCGATGCCGCCGACTACCCAGATTGAGTCGGGGCGGTGGATCAGGTCGTCCTCTGGGCGCCATTCGGGGATGTAGACGACTCCGGGGTCCACCAGGGCGAGGCCGTCGAAGTAGCGTTCGATCTCGGCCTTGCTGCGCAGGCCCTTCCTGTGGGGGCCGGTGACGGCGCCCTCGTTCTGGTAGAAGGCGGCGAGCTTGGCGGTGGCCTCGGGGCGCAGGTCGCCGACCGGGTGGGAGATGGCCAGGTAGCTGCCCGGCGAGATGGTCTTGCGGAGGTAGTCGATGATCTGGTCGACCTGGGAGTCGTCCTGGATGTCCTGGAGCACGCCGAACAGCAGGATCGCGACCGGCTCCTCGGGGTTGATCATCTTGGTGAGGCCGGGGTCGGCGAGCAGTGCCTCGGGGTCGCGGAGGTCGGCCTCGACGACCACGGTCAGCCGGTCGTCCTGGAGCAGGGCCTGGCCGTGGACCACGACCATGGGGTCGTTGTCGACGTAGACGACCCGGGCGTCCGGGGCCACCGCGTGGGCGATCTCGTGCACGTTGCCCTGGGTCGGCAGACCGCAGCCGACGTCGATGAACTGCCGGATCCCGGCCTCCTGGGCGAGGAAGCGTACGGCCCGGCCGAGGAAGCGCCGTCCCTCACGCCAGAGCACGGGCAGTTCGGGGGTGATGGCCATCGCCGCTTTGGCCGCTTCCCGGTCGGCGGCGAAGTTGTCCTTGCCACCCAGGAAGTAGTCAGCGACCCGCCCCATGTTCGGGGTCGTGGTGTCGAGCCTGGGCCTCTCCGGCTTCGACGATGCCACCGTGTTCTCCGTCCAGCAGATCCATTTTCTGCGGAGGTTATCCGCTTTTCTTATGCCCCGGGGTCATATTCCGGCAACCGGTAGCCCCAGCCTGGCGGTTCATGGCACTTTTCGCGCGGGTCATGTCCACTTCCGCGCATGATCATGCGTTGAGGGCCCGGGCCTGGCACGGAAGGCGGGCAAACGACGGTGACGGCTGTCACTGGTCTCCGGCGGACGGCCGACCGGGCGGTGACCGAATAGCCCTTTAGGGAGCCTCCACCGTTCTGCATGTAGCCATGCAGGAGGCATGATGAATGAATATATTCCATGCCCAAGTCTGAAGCCCGGCCCCACTCCAGACCCGGGTTCTGAGTCACGGCCGCGCTGGGCCCCGACCGACGCCCCCGACCGAGGAGAAGTATGAGTCACGACGACGCCGGACCCCGCATGCTGCGGCTGTTCGAGGGGCACCGGCTGACCCCCGCGCAGCGCAGGATCGCGCACTGCCTGGTGCAGCACGCCGGGGAGGCGGCCTTCCTGTCCAGCGTGGAGGTGGCCGAGCTGGCCGGGGTCAGTCAGCCGTCGGTGACCCGCTTCGCGATGGCCCTCGGGTTCGACGGCTACCCCGCGCTGCGCAGGCAGCTGCGTGAGCTGGGCTCCCCGGAGACGGTCGTCCAGGACGAGGCCGGGGAGGGCGCCGAGGAGGAGGCGCCGAACGAGTTGCAGCGGGCCGTACTGGCGGAGATCGCCCACCTGCGGCGGCTGGCCGGGACGCTGGCCGATCCCAAGCCGGTCGTCGCCGCCGCGCGGCTGTTGTCGGTCTCCCGGCCGCTGCCGGTCCTCGGGCTGCGGGCCGCCGCCGCGCAGGCCGCGGGGTTCTCCTACTTCGCGGCCAAGGTCCACCCGGACGTGCGGTTGCTCGACGAGGGCGGGTCCATGCTGGCCGACCGGATCGAGCGGGCCGCGGCGGCGGGGGCGACCGCGTTGTTGTGCTTCGCGCTGCCCCGCTATCCGGCGGAGCTGACCGAGGCGCTCACCGTCGCCAGGGACGCCGGGCTGAGCGTGGTGACGGTCGCCGACAGCGCCTTCGCGCCCGCCGCGGCGCTGTCGGACGTGGTGCTGGCCGCCGAGGTCGGCACGAGTCTGGTCTTCGACACGGCCTGCGGCCCCATGATGCTGGGCAGAGTCCTTCTTGAGGCGATGTGCGATGAGATCCCGGGGGCCGAGGGACGGCTTGAGGCGTTCGAGGTGTCGGCCGCGGCCAGGGAGATCTTCACGGACTAGCCTGTTGACTGAAACTATTCAAGCGGGATACAAGTGAATACATCTATTTGAACATGTCGGCTGACGGCCGACGTGCTGGAGGGCGGAAGCGTGGCTGAGCAGAACGGCCGAGGTCCGATCAGGGCTCCGCGTGGGACGGAGCTGAACACGCGCGGCTGGCAGCAGGAGGCCGCGCTACGGATGCTCATGAACAACCTCGACCCCGAGGTCGCCGAGCATCCCAACAAGCTCGTCGTGTACGGCGGCACCGGCAAGGCGGCGCGTGACTGGCGCTCCTACGACGCCATCACCCGCACCCTGAGCACGCTGAAGGGCGACGAGACCCTGCTCGTGCAGTCCGGCCGTCCCGTCGGGGTCATGACGACCCACGAGTGGGCGCCGCGTGTCCTGATCGCCAACTCCAACCTGGTCGGCGACTGGGCGACCTGGCCCGAGTTCCGGCGCCTCGAACAGCTCGGCCTGACCATGTACGGGCAGATGACCGCCGGGTCGTGGATCTACATCGGCACCCAGGGCATCCTTCAGGGCACCTACGAGACCTTCAGCGCCGTCGCCGCCAAGCGGTTCGGCGGCTCCCTCGCCGGGACGATCACCCTCACCGCCGGGCTCGGCGGCATGGGCGGCGCCCAGCCGCTGGCCGTCACCATGAACGGCGGCGTCGTCATCTGCATCGACTGCGACCCGCGCAGCATCGACCGGCGCATCGAGCACCGCTACCTCGACGTCAAGGCCGACAACCTCGACGAGGCCCTGCGCCTGGCCTACGAGGCGCGCGACGCCCGCAGGCCGCTGTCCATCGGTGTCGAGGCCAACGCCGCGCAGGCCGTACCGGAGCTGCTCGCCAGGGGCGCCGAGATCGACGTCGTCACCGACCAGACCTCCGCGCACGACCCGCTGGCCTACCTGCCGATCGGCGTCGCCTTCGAGGACATGGCCGACGAGGCCGCCAAGGACCCGGAGGGCTTCACCCAGCGGGCCCGCGAGTCCATGGCCAGGCACGTCGAGGCGATGGTCGGCTTCCAGGACGCCGGAGCCGAGGTCTTCGACTACGGCAACTCGATCCGCGGTGAGGCCAAGCTCGCGGGCTACGCGCGCGCCTTCGACTTCCCCGGTTTCGTGCCCGCCTACATCAGGCCGCTGTTCTGCGAGGGCAAGGGTCCCTTCCGCTGGGCCGCGCTGTCCGGCGACCCCGCCGACATCGCCAGGACCGACCGGGCCATCCTCGACCTGTTCCCCGAGAACGAGTCCCTGGCCCGCTGGATCAAGATGGCCGGGGAACGCGTCCACTTCCAGGGCCTGCCCGCGCGCATCTGCTGGCTCGGGTACGGCGAGCGCGACCGGGCCGGTGAGCGCTTCAACGACATGGTCGCCTCCGGCGAGCTGTCCGCCCCCGTCGCGATCGGCCGTGACCACCTCGACTGCGGCTCGGTGGCCTCGCCGTACCGGGAGACCGAGGCGATGCTCGACGGGTCGGACGCCATCGCGGACTGGCCGCTGCTCAACGCCATGGTGAACGTCGCCTCCGGCGCGTCGTGGGTCTCCATCCACCACGGCGGCGGCGTCGGCATCGGCCGTTCCATCCACGCGGGCCAGGTCACCGTCGCCGACGGTACGGCCCTGGCCGGGGAGAAGATCCGCCGGGTGCTGACCAACGACCCCGGCATGGGCGTCATCAGGCACGTGGACGCCGGATACGACCGGGCCAACGAGGTCGCCGAGGAGCGCGACGTGCGCGTCCCGATGCGCGAGGGCGACGCGTGAGCGACGCATACGAGAAGGCGGGCGCGGCGGGGGAGGGCTTCCGCCGGATGTGGCGGGAGCTGCTGCCCGTCGGCCGGCACGCGGGCAGCGGCGGTTACCGGCGCCACGCCTGGACCTCCGCCGACGCCGAGTGTCGCGCCTGGTTCGCCGAGCAGGCCGAGGCCAGGGGCCTGGGCTACGAGATCGACCGCAACGGCAACCAGTGGGCCTGGCTGGGCGACCCGGCCGCCGGGGACGCCGTCGTCGTCGGCTCGCACCTGGACTCGGTGCCGGACGGCGGCGCCTACGACGGCCCGCTCGGCGTCGTGTCCTCCTTCGCCGCCCTCGACGCGCTGCGCGAGCGGGGCGTCACCCCCTCAAGGCCGCTGGCCGTCGTGAACTTCGGCGACGAGGAGGGCGCCAGGTTCGGCGTCGCCTGCGTCGGGTCCCGGCTGATGGCCGGTGTCCTGGAGCCCGGCCACGCCAGGGACCTGCGTGACGGCGACGGCGTACGGCTGGCCGACGCGATGGAGCGCGCGGGCCGGGACCCGGAGGCGATCGGCCGCGACGACGAGCGGCTGTCGCGGATCGGGGCGTTCGTCGAACTCCACGTCGAACAGGGCCGGTACCTCGCGGACACCCCGCACGCCGTCGGCGTCGCCTCCGCCATCTGGCCGCACGGCCGCTGGCGGTTCGACTTCCCCGGCGAGGCCAACCACGCCGGGACCACCCGGCTCGTCGACCGTCACGACCCCATGCTCGCCTACGCGGCGGCCGTGCTGTCGGCCAGGGAGCTGGCGCGGGAGGCCGGGGCGCTGGCGACCTTCGGCAAGGTTCGGGTCGAACCCAACGGGACCAACGCCATCGCCTCCCTGGTGACGGCCTGGCTCGACTCGCGGGCCGCCGACTCGGCGACGCTGGACGCGCTGGTCAAGGCCATCACCGAGGCCGCCGAGGGGGCCGAGGTCACCCGGGAGTCCTACACGCCGGTCGTCGACTTCGACGTCCCGCTGCGGGACCGGCTGGCCCGGGTCCTGGGCGGGGTCCCGGTGCTGCCGACCGGCGCCGGGCACGACGCGGGCATCCTCGCCTCCGCCGTACCGACCGCGATGCTCTTCGTGCGCAACCCGACCGGGGTCTCGCACTCCCCGCACGAGCACGCCGAGGAGACCGACTGTCTGGCCGGGGTGAGCGCCCTGACCGACGTTCTTCAGGACCTGCTGTGAACGGCAGGTTCTGGGCACGACACGCCTGGACGGGAGGGGCACAGGCAGGAGCCCCCGGTCCCGGAACCCCTGGGGCTGGGGTATCCGGGTCCGGGGGTTCCGACCCCCTTGAGTCCGGGCTGCTCATCGAGGTGACCGACGGCCGGATCACGGCGCTGCGGCCGGGCGGCGAGCCCGGCGACGCCGTGGTCCTCGACGGGCTGGTGCTGCCCGGACTGGCCAACGCCCACTCGCACGCCTTCCACCGGGCGCTGCGCGGCGAGACCCAGGTCGGCGGCGGCACCTTCTGGACCTGGCGGGAGACGATGTACCGCGCCGCCGCGGCCCTCGACCCCGACACCTACCTCGACCTCGCCACGGCCGTCTACGCCGAGATGGCCCTGGCCGGGATCACCTGCGTCGGGGAGTTCCACTACCTGCACCACGCGCCGGGCGGCACGCCGTACGCCGACCCGAACGTCATGGGGGAGGCGCTGGTCGAGGCGGCGGCACGGGCGGGCATCCGGATCACGCTGCTCGACACCTGTTACCTGTCGTCCGGGTTCGGGGCGCCGCCCGACGCGACGCAGGCCCGCTTCAGCGACGGCACGGCCCACGCCTGGGCGGAACGCGCCGAGGCGCTGGCCGTCGCGCTGGACAAGCACCCGCACGCCGTCGCGGGCGCCGCCGTGCACTCCGTGCGGGCCGTCCCCGCCGACCAGCTCGCCGTCGTCGCGGCCTGGGCCGAGGGCAGGCTGGCGCCGATCCACGCGCACCTGTCCGAGCAGCCCGCCGAGAACGAGGGCTGCGTCGAGGCGTACGGCGTCACGCCGACCAGGCTGCTGGCCGACCACGGCGTGCTCGGCCCCCGGGCGACGGCCGTACACGCCACCCACCTGACCGGCGACGACGTCGCCCTGCTCGGCGGCAGCGCCACGACCGTCTGCATGTGCCCGACGACCGAACGGGACCTCGCCGACGGCATCGGACCGGCCAAGGACCTCCAGCTCGCCGGGTCGCGGCTCACCCTGGGCAGCGACAGCCACGCCGTCATCGACCTGTTCGAGGAGGCGCGCGGCATGGAGCTGGACGAACGGCTGCGCACCCGCCGCAGGGGGCACTGGAGCGCCGACGAACTGCTGCGCGCCGCCACCGGCGACGGACACGCCTCACTCGGCTGGCCGGAGGCGGGCCGCATCGAGGTCGGCGCCGTCGCCGACCTGGTGACGGTCTCCCTCGACTCGGTCCGCACCGCCACCCCACGGCCCCGCCCGGAGACCGCCGTCTTCGCCGCGACGGCCGTCGACGTGCGGGACGTCGTGGTCGGCGGCAGGCTGGTCGTACGGCACGGCGCCCACCGGCTCGTCCCCGACGTCCCCGCCGCCCTGCGCCGGGCCGTCGGCCGCCTCTGGGCGTCGTGACGTCGTGGTCTCCCCGTCGCACCGGAGACATGAGCCGAGGTGCGCCGTGGTCTCCTCGCCGCGTCGGAGCCGTGTCACCCGGCACGACGGCGGCATCATGAACGCAGGGGCCGGTCCCTGGCCCGTCCCGCACCATGCCGTGGTGAGCGCCGGGACCGGTCCCTGTACCCAGTCACGCCGTGCCGTGGTGAGTCCCTGTTCCGCCTGTCTTTCCGCACGTCCGGAGGTACCGTGAGCCTGCTCGTCACCGGTCTGTCCCGTCTCGTCACCAACGATCCTTCGCTGGGGCAGGGGCCGCTCGGCGTGGTCGAGGACGCCGCCGTCGTCCTCGACGGGCCCACGGTCGCGTGGGTGGGTCCCGCCTCCTCGGCTCCGGCGGCCGACGAGGTCCACGACGCCGGGGGCAGGGCCGCGATCCCCGGCTTCGTCGACTCCCACGCCCACCTGGTCTTCGCCGGGGACCGCACGGCCGAGTTCGACGCCCGCATGTCGGGCACGCCGTACACGGCCGGGGGGATCCGCACGACGGTCGCGGCGACCAGGGCGGCGAGCGACGCCGAACTGTCGGCCAACGTCGCCAGGCTGGTCGCCGAGGCGCTGCGCCAGGGGACCACGGTCATCGAGTGCAAGTCCGGCTACGGGCTCACCGTCGAGGACGAGGCCCGTTCGCTGCGGATCGCGGGTGAGCACACCGACGAGGTGACCTATCTCGGCGCCCACGTGGTCCCGGCTGACGCCGACGCCGACGCCTACGTGGACCTCGTCACCGGGCCGATGCTCGACCGGTGCGCGCCGTACGCCCGCTGGGTCGACGTCTTCTGCGAGCGCGGCGCCTTCGACGGCGACCAGGCGCGGGCGATCCTCGAAGCGGGCGCCAAGCGCGGGCTCACCCCCCGGGTCCACGCCAACCAGCTCGGTCACGGCCCCGGCGTACGGCTCGCCGTCGAACTCGGCGCCGCCTCCGCCGACCACTGCACCCACCTCGACGACGCCGACGTCGACGCCCTGGCCTCGGGGAACACGGTCGCCACGCTGCTGCCCGGCGCCGAGTTCTCCACCAGGGCCGCCTACCCGGACGCCCGGCGCCTGCTGGAGGCGGGGGCGACGGTCGCGCTGTCCACCGACTGCAACCCGGGGTCGAGTTTCACCACGAGCATGCCGTTCTGCGTGGCCGTCGCGGTGCGGGAGATGGGGATGACCCCGGACGAGGCCGTGTGGGCGGCGACGATGGGCGGGGCGCGGGCGCTGCGCCGTACGGACGTGGGCCACCTCGGCCCCGGCGCCCGCGCGGACCTCGTCCTGCTCGACGCCCCCTCCCACGTCCACCTGGCCTACCGCCCCGGCGTCCCCCTCGTCTCGGCGGTCTGGCACCGGGGCGAACGCGCCGTCTGACCCTCGGATGAGCGAATGCGGGAAACCATCCCGCACCGTGCGCGAAACTATCCCGCATTCGCGCACGGTTCTCGGTCACCCGTCGAACTTCGTGGGGGTGAAGGTGCCGACGGTCATCGGGGCGGCGAGGATCAGGTCGAGGACCTGCCGCACGTGCTGGAAGTGCGGGGTGGCGAAGTGCTCGGTCAGGGCCTCGGGGCCGGTCCACTCCTCGACGACGACCATCCGGGCGGGCTCGTTGGGGTCGACGTACGGCCGGTAGGCCAGGCAGCCGGGTTCGTCCAGGGACGGTTCGATCATCGCTTCGAGGGCGGTACGGAGCCGGTCCTCCTGGCCGGGCCTGGCCAGGAGTTCGGCGATGACGGTCAGGGACATGTCAGCACTCCTCCTCGGTTCTCGGAAAGGGCTTCACGGCCGGGCCGGGCCGACGCCCGCGCCCGAGGCGGTGATCGCGACGGCGATCTCCTCAAGGTCGGCCGGGGTGAGGCGCACCGCGTCCGCCGCGATCCACCCGTCGACCTGCGAGGCCGTACGGGCTCCGACGATGGCGCCGGTGATGCCCGGCCAGGCCAGCGTCCAGGCGATGGCCACCTCGGCGACCGTCACGCCGTGCCGCGCGGCGACGGGACGCAGGGCGTCGGCGAGCCGGAGGTTGGCGGGCAGGCCCGTGGTGAAGTCGCGGCTGGCGCGACGCCAGTCGTCGGCGGGCAGGGAGGCGACGCGTCCGGCGGAGAAGGTGCCGGTGAGCAGCCCCGACTGGAGCGGGGAGTAGACGATCACGCCGGTGCCGTGGGCGTTGGCCCAGGCGACCTCCGCCGCCGCCGAACGGTTGATCGCCGAGAACGGCGGCTGGACGACGTCGACGTGGGCGATCTCCTCGGCCGCCTGGAGCTGCTCGGGGGAGTGGTTGGACAGGCCGATCGCCCGGACCTTGCCCTCGGCCTTGAGGTCGGCCATGACCTGCCAGTACTCCTGAAGCGGTGTGGCGTTCGGCGAGACGGCGCCACTACCGTCACCGGCGAACTCCAGCGACTCGCCGGTGTCCGGCCAGTGCACCTGGTACAGGTCGATGTGCTCGACCCCGAGCCGCCTGAGCGAGTCCTCGACCTCGCGGCGCACACTGGCGGGCTTCATGATCCGGCGCGGCGCGGCCAGCGGGTCGTCCGGGTCCCAGACCAGGCCGACCTTGGTGAACAGGTAGGGCCGCTCGGCCTCCGGCAGGCCCGCCACGGCCCTGCCGACCAGCTCCTCGGAGTGGCCGAGGCCGTAAACGGCGGCGGTGTCGATCCAGTTGACGCCGGAGGTGACCGCGCGCCGGATGGCGGCGATCGACTCGGCGTCGTCGGTGGCGCCCCAGCCGAAGTGCCAGCCGGGGCCGGAGACGGCCCAGGAGCCGAAGCCGAGACGGCTGACGTTCATGCCGGTGCTGCCAAGGGGAACGGTGGTCATGTCGGTGCCTTTCGGAGTTACCGGGTTGATGTCCACCACTTTCCTGCTCTTTCCACGGCTTACCCAGTGGCGGCCCGTGCCTGGGCACGGCGTGACCAGGCTCGCGTTTCCGGGGTTGGGGATACTGGATTCATGGCACTGGACAGACGTGTGGAACTGGGCGAATTCCTAAGATCCCGTCGCGCCAGGCTGCGGCCCGAGGAGCTCGGGCTGCCCGCCTACGGCGGCAACAGACGTGTCCCGGGGCTGCGCCGGGAGGAGCTGGCCATGCTCGCCGGGGTGAGCGTGGACCACTACGTACGGCTTGAGCAGGGCCGTACCCTGCACTTCTCCGAGGCGGTCCTGGACGCGGTCGCCCGCGCGCTGCGGCTGGACGCGGCCGAACGCGACCACCTGTACCGGCTCGCCCGCCCCTGGTCGGAGGCCGACCGGCGGGAGAACGCCCCCGAACCGCAGCGGGTCAGGCCAGGACTGCGCAGGCTGCTCGACCTGGCGTCCGGGGTCCCGGCGTACGTCGTCGGACGCAACACCGACGTCCTGGCCTGGAACCCGCTCGCGGCGGCGTTGATCACCGACTTCGGCGCGCTGCCGCCGCGGCGGCGGAACCTGGCCCGGCTGGTGTTCCTGGACGAGGGGACGCGTGGCCTCTACGCCGACTGGTACGGCAAGGCCGCGGACGTGACCGCCTTCCTCAGGCTCGACATCGCGCGTTATCCCGACGATCCGGAGACGGCGGTGCTGGTGGACGAGTTGTCGGCCGCCAGCTCCGAGTTCAGGGAGCTCTGGAGTGAGCACGGCGTCCGCGACAAGACCCACGGCCGGTACGTCTACCGGCACCCGGTGGTCGGTGAGCTGGAGCTCGGATACGAGACGCTCCGGCTGCCCGACGACCCCGACCAGGCACTGATCGCCCACACGGTCGAGGAGGGGTCCGGTTCGGAGACCGCGCTGCGGCTGCTGGCCCTCTGGGCGAAGGAGAGCCTCGTCAGCCCTCAGCCGCGTTCCTGACGCGCTCCAGGTAGGGGACGAGGGCGGCCATCAGGTCGGCGGGCCAGGGGAGGTTCCGGCTGAGTTCGGCGCCGTTGTCCCGCCACATCCGCCGGGCCGCCTCCTGGGTGTCGCCGGTCGTCCCGCCACCGGGGTGGAAGGCGGCGCCCAGTTCGTCCCAGCGGGCGAGGAGTTCCCGGACCCGGGGGTCGTCCACGGGGGTGTCGGCCCGCACGTGGCCGAGGAGTTCCTCGACCAGACCGGCCCAGCGGGTCCTGGCCTCCTCGACGGCGTCGGCGCCGAGTACGGCCCTGCGCTCGGCGAGCTGTTCGCGCTGTTCCGGGGTGAAATGGGTTTCGAACACAGAGATCATCTCCAGGGTCGTCATGAACCGCCCCGGGTCGGGCATCGTGCCGCCGTCGAGCTGCCCCAGTAGGTCGCGCAGCCGCAGCTTAAGCCGGTCGATCCGCTCGGCCTGCTCGTCAAGGCCGCGGAGCTGCGCGGACAGCAGCCCGCGCATCGTCGTCAGGTCGTCCGCCGGGTCCGCGAGCACGACCGCGATCTCGTCGAGCGACAGGCCGAGCGAGCGCAGGGTCCGAACCCGGTACAGCCGCCGCAGGTCGTCCTCGGTGTAGCGGCGGTGTCCTGAGGCGGTGCGTTCGCTCGCCGGCAGCAGGCCGATCTCGTCGTAGTGGTACAGCGCGCGCACGGTCGTCCCGCTGGCCCGCGCCAGTTCTCCGATGCTCCACCGGCGTCCGGTGATGTCCTTCCCGGTCACCCTTGAAAAGGTAGAACCCCCCGTTACGGGGGGTTCAAGTCTCTTCTGGAGGAAGCGAGACTTCGGGGGGTGCCGACCGGGAAGGCCGACACCCCGGTTCTCTTAGAGGAAACGGACGGGGAAGCCGTTGAAGACGCCACCCCGGCAGAAGCCCCAGTGCCCGATCACGCGCACGGGCACGCCGCCACCCAACTGGCACCGAGCCGGAGAGATCCAGCGGATGGTGATCTCGCCGGTCTCGGGTGTGGGGTCGTCGGCGGTGGTCGGGGCGGTGACGATCTCGGCGGGAGCCGGGTCGGCTGCTGCGCTGGCGGGCACCCCGGCGGCCAGCGGCGTCGCGACGACCGCTCCTGCGAGCGCCAGACCTGCGAGAAGACGACGGATCATGTTGAGTCCCTTCACGGTTTGTGATTTTGACGTAACCGATCGTGACTCATTCTCGGCTGGACGAGGCTCTCCCACGCCGGGCCATTTGACTGACCGTGAGTTTTTAATCACTGGCGGTAATGCTGTCTTCCCCTGGCTTCTCGGTGGTTTTTTCGGAGGCATTTCCTGTTTTGTCGCTCCGGAATGATGTGTTCAGTGGGGAAGGGGTTCTTTATTTGTTAAGCGAGAAAAGGGGCCTGTTTATCTGCTTTTGGTGGCTGGATGTCGGCATTTTCTGCCAGATGGCGGTGATCGGTGGGGGTAGAGCGGGGGCCCTCACGGCTCGCCGATGGCCCCCCGGGCGGTGAACGAGATCCAGGCGTCGGGTGGCAGGTCGGGCCGGTTCGGGACAAGCCGGTGCTCCTCGGTCCAGGCGTCCCCGGCGATCGCGGTAGCGACCCGGCGCCAGAAACGCGCCGCGCCGGCGTTGTCGTCCTGGAAGGCGATCTCCCACGTGCCCGGATGCCGTGCGACGACCTGCCGTACGGCACGCAGCCCGACGCCCGTCCCCCGTGCGCCGCGCACGACGAAGAAACCGCTCAGCACGCGGACCGGGCCGTCCAGGCCGCGGACGACGGCCAGGCCGAGAGGGCGCTCGCCGTTCGTCACCAGATACGGCGCCCAGCCGGGATCGGTGAACGCCGCGTGCAACCGGTCGCTCCTGAAGGTCCCGTCCGCGTCGGGCAGGGCTCCGCGAAACTCCGACATGTCATGACAGAACATCAGCCAGAGCCGCTCGGCGACGGGCAGGTCGGCTTCGTGGGCGAGCTGGACGAAAACCTCTGACATGGATCTCCCCGGTGAAGGTCGTGGAACGCGAAAAGCCTCCTCGCGGGACGGGGTCCTGGCCGAGGAGGCTCAACGTTTCCCGGGAAACATATCAGGGTTTCCTCGTGACTTGGGCCGGAGGCGCCGGTTTGGTGAACTTCCGGATGTTTCACAGTGGTGTGGGACGGTCTCGGCTGTCCGTGCTGATGTCACAGAAACCATCAGAACTCCTGCAGAAACCATCAACGACGCCGATCGGAACAGCGTGAACAAAAGGTTTACGCGTTACGGAGAGGGTGAGTCGTGAGCGACCCCCCGAATTTATTCTCTTATCTGCGAAGCACTTGAATGACATTTGCGGGATGACGGGGAAGACGGCACGGACAGGAAAAGCGTTGCCGGGTCTCACCCGTGGGGCGGGACCGGTGGGCGAGCCACGGGCGTCCGGATGCCCGCCCGTGGCCGCTCAGTTCCCGGTACGGCCGGAGCCGGGCCTCACCGGATGAGCTGCTCGACGTTGATCTTCACCTCGTAGACGTCCCGGTACGGGCTCGTCCCACCACTGCTCAGGGGCCACAGGATGGGCAACGGCTGCGTCAGGTCGAAGGAGATGGTCGGTGTGGTCGGCTGGACGGTGTCGACCGGATAGATGTTCCACCGCGGGGACGCCGTACCCCCCGTCCCAGGGGAGGACTGCGAGCCGGTGGGCGTGGGCCTGGGCTGCGAGCCGGGGTTCGTGGGGAACAGCGGCGGATCGAGGTTGACGAAGGTCATGGTCGAGCGCGGACCCACGTTGGGGGTGCTGCTGCCGCCTCCCCCACCGCCGCCGGTGCCGCCGGTCGATCCACCGCTCTGGGTGGGGGTGACGGGCAGGTTGTGGCGGTCGTTGCGGCTGGAGTCGCACGGCTGCGCCGCTCTGGCCGGTGGACGCGCTCCGTCGGGCGCCTTGACGCGCAGCCCGAGTTCGCCCGCGATCATCAGGGCGTAGTGTCCCGCCAGCGCCTTCTGCCCCTGCTGGTTGGGATGCCCTGACTGCTGCTTCTGGTTGAAGGCGTCCCCGGCGGGTGCCCAGACGAGGTTGCGGGTGTAGGGGGTTCTGGTCCCCAGTTCGTGGCCGGCGAAGGCGTTCTCGATGTCCAGCAGGTCGGCGGCGACCCCGTGGTCGGCCAGGACCTGCTGCGCCTTCTTGATGGAGGCGGTCAGCCGAGGCGACAGGGCACGGAGTCTCGCCCAGTCCGCGTCCCGGTTGAGGATGAACGTCAACCATCTCATCGGGCCTCCGGGAAGGAGGCCGTTCGCGAGAGACTGGGGGTAGTTGACCATCATGATCCTGGCCTTGCCGCCGGTGGCGGTCTTCGTCGCCCGTACCAGCTGCACCAGTCGCGCCGACAGGGTCGACGGTTGCGTCAGCGGACGGACGAACGGCGGGCGCGGAGGTTCCGAATCCGCCCATTCCTGTTCGGAGGTGCGGGTGGTGTCGAACAACGGCTCGGTCTCCGCCTCGACGGCGCTCAGGTTGCCCTTCTTGTCGAGGAGAGCCTGCAGCCTGGGTCCGAAGTCGACGTCGTTGCCGCCGAAGCCGGAGATCACCAGGTCGGTGGCGTTGTCCAGCCCCTGGCTCTGCGGCGGGTTGACGCGGCCGTGGTCGTTCTGGCCCACGAAGAAGTGCTCGCTGGCGGCGCCGGAGGAGGCGTTGAAACGTACGTCGAAGAAAACCTCGGGATTGGCGCGGCGTAGCAGGTCGATGCCCTGCAGGACCGCCGCGTTGGCCGAACGGTGCCGGAAGTCATCCTCGTAGTCGGCCTGGGTGTGCCCCAGCGCCGGGATGGGCGGCTTCCCGTTACCGACCCAGAGGTAGGGATCGGGCAGGAAACCGCGCTTGTTGAAGTAGTCTCCCGCCCCCTCTCCCGATATGTACGAGTCGCCCATGATGACGATCTTCACGACCTTCTGCCCAGGCAGGGGGACACCCTGGCGGAACTGGGTGGGTTTGTCGTCCCCCCAGAACAGCGGCCCACCCGGCCCGGTACCCGTCGGCGGGCAGGTGTCGGTCGGCGCGTACCGCTGAGCCAGGTAATCCAGGCCGTTGGTGTTGGGGAGGTTCGCGAGCGTTTCGGCGTCGTAGTCGTTGAGCAGCGGGACGTCGCCGCCCACGGTGGCGCTCGCGGGGGTGAGGCCGGCGCCCGCGACCAGGACCGTGGCGAGGGCCGCTCCTGCGAGCGCGCGAGGCAGGGGGCGATGTAAGGATCTTCGCGTCATGCCGTCAACTATGAGTAACGCTCACATGGGGTACCTCCTGCTGAGGAAGGAGCCCACCCCCCGCCGACCGGCCGCCGCCCCCTCCTGCCGGGGAAGGATCCCCCCGTCACATCCGCGAAGGCGATGGCGGGTTCGGCCTGGTCACGGGCGCGGCTCGGTGGCCGGACGCCGTACGGACCGGGGCCGCCGCCGTCGTGGGTCGCCGGTTCACGCTCGGATGTCCCGGGTCGGGTATGTGCGATCATGACCGGAACGGACGCCCGTTTCCTCGGCATCGCCGACCTGGTCGAAACCCCGTCCGTCGCGAGGGAGTCCATCCCGACGACGTCGCGCTCTGCCTGGAGGTCGACCGGTTCCCCTTCGCCATGGTGGCGGCCCTGGAAGGTCCGCTCATGGTTCTGCGTCCTTCACGCGACTCTCTGGGCGGTTCCCTCGGCCGCCGACCGTTCGACGGCGGCGAGGAGCCGGTGGTGGCGTAGGGCGGTATCGAAACCGGGATACGGCTGCCGGGCTTCGGCGAGGGCTCGGGCCACCTCCTGGTAGAGGGCCGCGATGTTGGCCGGAGGGCCGGACCGGACGCTGTCCGGAACCGTGCGACAGGTGTCGGGCACGGCCAGGACGTCGTCTCCGATCCTGATGTTCCAGTCGCCCCAGTGGATGAACGTCCCGGGCTGGGCGGGGGTGGCGGTCAGCGTTCCCTCGCTGCCGACGAGTTTGAGAAGGAAGGCGTCCTGGGTGGACGCGTTGCCGCCGTGCACGACGACGGAGGCGGTGGCGCCGCTCGCCAGCAGCCCGTGCAGCAGCACGTGACCGGGCGTGGCGTTGGGCACGATCCGCTCCGTCCCGGTCACCAGCACGCGGTCGTGCAGGCGGGGCAGCCGGGCGGAGACCTCGGTCAGCGGGCCCGCGACCCGTTCGAGCGCGGCCAGGAAGTGACCGGCCATGATGGTCAGGACGTTGGTTCCCGCCGAGGGGTCGAGACTGAACACCAGGTCCGGCCAGATCCGGTTGCCTCCGAAGGGGGCGCCCTCCGCCACCAGCGCGACCGATTCGAGCGTGCCGATCCGGCCCTCGGCCAGGAGGTCGGCGACGAAGCGGGCACTCGGGGAGTGGTGCCCCTGGAGCACGACCGCGTGGACGACACCCGCGGCGACGGCGGCCTCGGTCAGCTCCCTCGCCTCGTCGGCGTCGACGCCCAACGGCCACTCGGACACGACGTGCTTACCGGCGGCGAGGGCGGCCCTGATCACGGCGGCGTGCCCGGGGGTCTTCACCGAGACGACGACCAGGTCGACATCGGGATGCGCGGCGAGTTCACCCACGTCGGCGAAGGCGTGCCGTACGCCGTGGGCGGCGGCGGCCCGGTCCGCGCCGGCCTGATCGGTGGTCGCGACCGCGGTCACGTCGAACTCCTCAAGCGCGGCGAGCGCGGGCAGGTGCGAGCTGTTCGCCCAACCGCCGGCACCGACAACCCCGACTCGGATCATGCGTGTCACCCCTTAGTTCCGTACCGATTGGTACGAAATTAGGATGATGCGGCGCCCTCGCGCAAGGGGTAACGTACCGATAGGTATAAAACTCGGAGGAGAGCACGGAGGACGGCATGCCCGGCGGGCGCCCACGCTCGTTCGATGCGGACACCGCACTCGACCGCGCGCTTGAGGTGTTCTGGCGGCACGGCTACGAGGGCACCTCGCTGACCGACCTGACCACCGCGATGGGCATCAACAAGCCCAGCCTCTACGCCGCCTTCGGCAACAAGGAGGAACTGTTCGCCAAGGTCCTCGCCCGCTACCTCGACGGTCCCGGCGCCTACACCGCCGACGCGCTGGCCGCCCCCACCGGCAGGGAGGTCGTCGAACGGCTGGTCCGCGGGGCAGTGGACCTGGTCGCGGGAGAGGACACGCCCCACGGTTGCCTGTGCGTCAACAGCGTGCACGCCTGCGGGCCCGACGCGCACGCCGTACGGCGGGACGCCATCGCGGTGCGCAAGGCCGGTGAGGCGGCGCTGCGCAGAAGGCTGGAACAGGCCACCGACCTGCCCTCCCGCCACGACCCGGCCACCCTGGCCGCCCTCGTCCACACGATCACCGACGGCATAGCCGTACAGGCCGCCGCAGGCAGAAGTCACGACGAACTACGCCGGATAGGCGACCTGGCCCTGCACGCCGTACTGAAGGGCGATTGAGCTGTGGGACATCCACAACGGTAGGTCGCGTTGTGGTTTCCGCAGGGACCCGGCTCCTGGAGACGGTGACGCCTCCCGGTCTCGGCCTGCCCAGCGGATGAGCCGCTGGGCAGGAGGCTCGCCGTGATGAGACGGAGATCATCGTCTGTGACGATCGGCGCATGAAACGCATGGGAGTGGCGCTGGTGGTGGCGGGTCTGCTGAGCGTCGCGGTTCCCGGCGGCGCCGTTCACGCGGCCCCTGAACCGGGCTCTCTCGGCTCCGTCGTCAAAGCGATCAAGAAGCAGTTCGCGAAACACAGCAGCGTGCGCTTCTCCGTCAAACGACACGGCGGGCCTCCGTCCTACTTCGACATGAAGGCGTTCGGCGCGTACCGCTTCAGGACTTCAGGCGTGTACGCCGCCGACACCACGGAGATCACCCGGGAAGGAGAAGGGATAAGCCGGTCCCGGGGGATCAGCATCGGCCGGGATTTCTACTCGCAGGCCTACGCGCGTTCCAAGGACGGCAAGTACATATGGAAGTCGCCGTCGGCTTTGGGGAAATGGACCTATGGACGGGGCTTCTCCGGGGTCGTCTGGAAAGAGGACCTGATCAACGGGATCAACCCCGGCTTCCTCGAACTGGTCGCGTCCAACGGTGCGACCAGTTCCGACGGTGGAACCTTCGAGGGAGTGAGGACGACCCTCCACAGCGGCACTGTGACGGTTCCCGAGCTGGGAGGAAGGCAGGCCGGGATGTTCTTCGGAACCGAGGAGGGCCGAGGTCTGTGGGGCGGGCCGATCACCTGGAAGCTCTGGGTGGGCCCGGACAACCTGCCGAGACGTTTCCACGCCATCATGAGGTTCACTCCCGACCCGAAGTACGGCGGCGGCGAGGTCGAGACCATGACGATGAACATCCTCTATCGAGGATGGGGAAGCCCCGTCAAGATCACGGCCCCGCCCAAGAGCCTCCTCACCGACGACTGGTGAGTTCCTGCCCGCCGCCGGGCGTCGACGGCCTCACCGGCAACGGCGCCCTTCCGGCACTCCTCACCGAGAACACGTAGAGCGCCCCCATGCCGTGGTTGATCGTGTCTGTGATCCCGGAGGTGTCCTGCCGGTTCAGCGGTGCCGGGGGAAGGCGAGGGTTCGTGTGACGTACAGGCGGATCGTTCCCTTCGTCGATTCGTCCGCCTGCCAGACGAGCCAGTCACCCCCCACCGGGGTGTTCTGCCTCGTGGGGTACATCACGTAGGGCATGTCCGGGTCGCGTGGCCTGTCGGGGGCGGGTTCGCTGACCAGGTAGGTGGCCTTGAGGCCGCGTCTGCCGATCTCCGGGAGGACCTCGCCCGCGGTCCTGCCCTCGACCCGGTACCCGCCCAGCGACGTCGCCCTCACCCAGGGGGGAGGCGTCTTCGCCAGGTAGTGCGGCCGGTCGTCGGGGACCGGATCGCAGGGCGCCACCGGGTCCCGCATGAGGATCGTGCTGGTGCCGTTCCATCCGTTGACGGGGTCGACGTACAGGGTCCAGACGAAGGTCTGGCCGGGCTTGAACAGCTTGGTGTCGATCTGCATCCGCCAGGCCCCGGGATCACCGGGCACGTTCGTGGGCGTGCGGTAGAGACCCCCGGGGACGTCCGTCACGACGGCGCCGCGTGGCTCCCTGCACTTCCGGCCCGCCGGGACGTAGTCCACGACGGCGGGCACGTTGAGCTCCTGGAGCTGCCTGGTCAGCCCCTTCACGTCCGGGAGGTCGCCGGGTGCGACGTCGCGTACGGTGACGTGCACGACGCCGTCGGAGTCCTTGGTGACGGCGTAGGCGGGGGCGGCCCCTCCGACGGACGAGACGGTGATCGCGCCCGCCGCGGCGGCGACCGCCGTCCCCGCCGCCAGGGCCATGACGATCCGGCGGCGTGGCCGTCCGGCCCGCTCGGCCGCGGCCCGCGCCGCCACGTGCTCCTTCAGCTCGGCCAGCCGGTGCTCCTCGAAGCCTGCGAGAGATCCGTTCATGACGATCCTTCCAAGATGGTCTCCGGGCAGGTGCCGGGTTCGTTCACGAGTCGGCGGTGCGCGCGGTGCAGCCGTACCCGGGCGGTGGCGACACGGATGCGCAGGGCCGTGGCGGCGTCGGTGACGGACAGGCCGTCGACGTCCACCAGTTCGGCCACGGCTCGCAGGCCCTTGGGCAGCCGCGCGATGGCCGCCAGCAGCGGGCGGGTGGCCCGTTCGGCGTCGATACGTTCCTCAAGCCGCGCGATGTCGTCGTCGTCCAGAGGACGGCGCCCCGCGGCCCTGCCGTTCTTGTGCAGTTCCCTGGCCGCTCTGCGCAGTTCGGACGCCACCACGTTGCGCGCGATGCCGAACAGCCACGCCTCCTGGCTGCCCCGGTCGGGCCGGTAGGTGTTCGCCGCGTCGACGGCGGCCAGGAAGACCTCGGTGGTGAGGTCGTCCACCGTGTGCGGATCGGTCATCCGGCGGGCCACGAAGCGGCTCACCCGTTCGACGTGTCTTCGGTAGAAGACCTCGAACGCCTCGGGATCCCGCATCGTCTGCCGGAGATCCTCCGGCGGAACGTCTGTCATCCACTGCGCCTTCCGCTGACTCGGGACTTTCCCCTTCTTGGTGAGCAGCGGGGCGGGATATTACATCCCGATCGGATCGGCCTCCCGCCGTACCGGCGTCCTCGTCATGAGCGCAACGGACATCGCGGGCCAGACGGACGCGGCGACGGGACCGCCTCCGACGACGGAACCCACGCCAGGGCCCCGCACGCGGCGTCAGACCCCTGACGTCACCGCAGGCTCGGGACACGGCGCACGCTCCACACGGCCAGAGAGGAGGGCGCCGGGCCGGTCAGGGAACTCCCTGCGGTGGCAGATACCCACGAAGAGGGCGCGGGGTCAACTCGTCGGCACCCGGACCTGGTCGGCCGGAGGGGCGGTCACGGTCGTATGACCCCAGTCGGAGAAGGTGATCTCCGTCGGCGTCTTCGCGGTCAGCCGTAGCCGTACCGGCCGTCCCTGGCCGTCGAGCCAGAGGTCGTACGTGGCCCGCGCGCCGAGCTCCTTGAGCAACCGGTCGCGCAGCCGCGCCTGTGCCGCCCCGTCACCGGCTCGGACCCTGTCGTACTCCTCCGTGGTGTCCTGCATGATCGGCAGCGGGTCGTACGCGTCGAGGAACACGGCGAGATCCAGCGCGTCGAGTGCCGCCCGCACGTCGATGGCGACCGTGTAACGGTCAAGCCCGCCCTCGGACGCCTGACCGCTCACCCGCCCCCGCGCCGCCAGTAGCGCGTGCACCCGGTGGCTGTTCACCAGCGTCATGGCCTGGTCCGTCACCACGGTGATGCCCAGCAGGTTGTACGGCTCGTGCTCTTCGGTGATCTTCTCCCAGGAATTGTCCGGCGCCGTCTCGTCCTGCATCTGCATGTACGCGGCGTCTCCCAGCCGAATGAGCCGCCCGCGCAAACCCTGGCCCAGATCGGCGAAGACGTCCTGGTCCTGTCCCCTGGTGACCAGGGTGGCGCTCTGGGTCCCCTGCTTCGCCACCCGCCTGACGTCCGGGTGCGCCTGTAGATATGTCTCGACATATCCGGTGATATCGGGAGCGGTCTTCATCCCCGGACCGCACCCCGCCACCAGTAGCGCCAATACGGCGATCACCACATATCTGGGCACGCGGTCATGCTGACACGGCCATATGCAGAACCCTCTGAGGGGAGCGTGCAGATCACGTGCAGAAAGATCTGTCCAAAATCCCGATATTTTCGTGTCGGATGTGCATTCTCGGGGTCGTACGGCGTGGCGATTATGGAATGTCCTGTTTTGGGGCGAATGTGGCGCGTGGCTGGTATGGCATCGGCTGACTGTGTTCTCGACGGGCGGAAAAAGTCAAAGTTGCATGGCGTGCAAGTCCGGGTATGGTCGAAAACAGGACGCACCATCCACTGTGATCCACCACAGGAGCGCTGATGCCTCGTTCCACCACCGAGATCCATCGCGTCGAGAAAGCACCCGAGGCCGACCAGGCCACATTGCGGGTGCAGTTGCCCGACGAGCTGAAGGTCAGGCAGTGTCCGTTCGATCCGCCGCAGGCGCTGGCCAGGATGCACGCGCGGGCGCCGGTCAACCAGGTGACGCTGGGCACCGGAGAGAAGATGTGGGTGGTCACCGGCATCGACGAGGCCCGCTTCGTGATGTCCGACCCCCGTTTCAGCGCCGACCGCTTCAACCGCCGCAACGCCCTGATCTCCGTCCCCGAGGAGATGCGCGAGAAGCTGTTCGACGCACGCGCCATGGCCGGGCAGTTCGTGGCCATGGATCCACCGCAGCACACCCGCCTGCGCAAGCTGGTCGTCGGCCAGTTCACCCTGCGCCGGATGCGCGCGCTCGTCCCGCGCATCACCGAGATCGTCGAGGATCACCTGGACGCGATGGAGGCCGCGGGCACCTCGGCCGACCTGGTCAGAGCGTTCGCCCTGCCCGTGCCCTCCCTGGTGATCTGCGAGCTGCTCGGCGTGCCGTACGAGGCCCGCGCGGACTTCCAGCGCCGCACCTCCACCCTCATCCGCATGGACACACCGGTGAAGGAGGTGCTGCGGGTCCGCGAGGAGATGCGGGAGTTCATGCGCGAGCTGGTCGACGCCAAGCGTGCCCAGCCCGACGACGGCCTGATCTCCGGGCTGATCCACGGTGACCACGCCGGAGAGCTCACCGACGACGAGCTGGTCGGCATCGCGAACCTGCTGCTCGCCGCCGGGCACGAGACCACGGCCAACATGATCGCCCTGGGCGCCTTCGCCCTCCTGGAACATCCCGACCAGCTCGAACTGCTGCGTGACAACACCGAGATAGCCGACAGGGCCGTCGAGGAGCTGCTGCGTTACGTCTCGATCCTCCACATGGGTCCGTTCCGCGTCGCCACCGACGACGTGGAGGTGGGCGGCGTGCGGGTCCCGGCGGGCGACACGGTGATGATCTCGACTCCGGAGACCAACCGGGACCCCGCCCACTGGGAGGACCCGACCACCTTCGACCTCACCCGCGAACGTAACCCGCACGTGGCCTTCGGGTACGGCATCCACCAGTGCCTCGGCCAGCAGCTGGCCCGCGCGGAGCTGAGCGTCGCCCTGCCCGCCCTGGTGCGCCGCTTCCCGCACCTGCGGCTGGCCTGCCGTCCGGACGAGGTGCCGATGCGCGACGACATGTTCATCTACGGCGTGCACTCCCTGCCCGTCGCCTGGGACGCCCCCCAGGCCTGAGCCCGTACCGGTTCCGGGCGGCCGTTCGCGTCGGCCCGGGACCGGTCGAGCGGGGCGCCCAGCCCCGCGTCGAGCTGGGCCACCACCGTGTCGATGAGCGAGCTGAGCGGGCCCGGCTCGCTCAGCCAGCGCTGGGTCGCCACCCGCAGCGCGCTCAGCATGCACGACGCCACCAGGCCCGGATACAGGTCCTCGTCCCCGACCCCCGTCCGCTCCGAGACCGCGGCGGCCAGTTCACGCTCGCGCGCGGCGAACGCCTTGAGCCGGTACGGCAGCAGCGCCGGGTCACCACGCAGGACCTGGAGGTGTTCGACGTGGAAGCGCAGCTTGTCCTCGTCGACCACCTCCAGCACGGCCGCACGCAGCGCCGCCAGCACCGGCTCGGCGGCGGGGCGGCCCCGGAAGGCGGCGACGATGGCCTCGGCGATGGCCGCGTCACCCGCGACCACCGCCTCCTCCTTGCAGGAGAAGTAGTTGAAGAAGGTCCGCAGCGCGACCCCGACCTCCTCGGCGACCTGCTCGGCGGTGACGTTGGCCACCCCGCGCTCGGCGCACATCCGTAGCGCCGCCTCGCTCAACGCCGCCCGGGTCGCGCGCTTCCTGCGCTCCCGCCGCCCCATGCCGCCTTCGTCCATGCACCGCACCTCAGCGCTCGCGCCTGCCGTACCCGGAGAATAGATGGTCACCCGTCGGGCGACCATGGCCATACGCCGGTCCTGCGGTGGCCAAGGGTCATGTGGACGAGGTTCGTACGGCGCTCTCCGCGACGGGGTCCAGGCGCGCGTCGCTCAGTGCGGCCTCGACGCGGCGGTTGCTGGTCATGGTCGCGGTGACGGCGGTCATGGTGAGCAGGAGACCCGCGGCGACGTACAGCGGGGTGCGCAGGCCGTAGGCGTTGGCCAGCCCGCCGCCCAGGAACGCGCCGAACGGGGCGGCGCACATGGAGAGCATGCGGGAGGTGGAGGCGACCCGGCCCATCAGACGGGCCGGGACGATGGCCTGCCGGAGCGAGGGGCCGAGGACCATCGTGGCGCCGATGCCCGCCCCGCAGACGGCGAGCGCGAGCCCGGCCACGTACGCGTTCGGCGCCGCGGCGAGCCCCACGATGGCGAGGCCTTCGATGGTGGCGGTGCAGGTCAGCGCGGTGCCGGTGCCCAGGCGCCTTCCGAGGAAGGAGGCGACGCCCGCGCCGAGCAGGCCGCCCGCGGCCTCGGCGGTGAGGAGCAGGCCGAAGCCGAAGGCGCCGATGCCGAGACGTTCGCGGGCGAACAGCGGCAGGACGGTCTCCACGGCGAGGAAGGCGATGTTCCCGACCGCCGGACGCAGCGCGAGCCCGAGCAGCAGCCGGTCCCGGAAGACGTAGGAGGCCCCGGCCCGAGCCTGCCGGAGCAGTGACTCGCGGGCGCTCGCCACAGGGCGCGGTACGGCGGGCAGCGACCGGACGAGCAACGCGGACAACGCGAACGACACCGCGTCGGCGAGCAACGGAACCGAACGTCCGAGGGCGAGCAGAGCACTGCCCGCGGGGGGCCCGGCGAAGCCGGACGCCGCGGTCTGGGTGCCGCGCAGGCGGGCGTTGGCCCGCTCAAGCTGGGCGGGGTCGCGGCCGAGCAGGTCCGGCAGGTACGCGGTGGCGGCCGTGTCGAAGAACAGTGAGCCGAGGGCGAGCAGGAACGCCACGGCCGTCAGCAGCGGGATGCTCAGCACGTCGAGCGCCGCCGCGGCGGCGGGTACGGCCAGCAGCACCGCACGCGCGGCGTCCGTGACCCACATCGTGCGGCGACGGTCCCAGCGGTCGACCAGCGCGCCGCCGAGCACTCCGAACAGCAGCCAGGGCAGTGTCCCGGCGGCCGTGACGACGGCCAGCACCATCGGATCCCGGGTCAGCGTCAACGCCAGCAGCGGCAGCGCGGCGTGCATCACCCCGTCGCCGAGCGAGGACACCGTCTGCGCGGTCCACAGTCGTCCGAAGCCGGCCGGTAACTTCGTTGCGTCACTCATCGGATCAGGCGTCCCCCTCGCCCTGGTCGGCGAAGGTCCCAGAGGTGCCCGCCACCACGGTCGCGGCGAGATTATTCGTTTTCATCACGGTATGTTCCACTATGGGAGGGAGTGTAGAACCGGCGCCCCCGAGGTTTCCGCGCGGCTCCGATGACGGCGGTCAGCGCATCCGAGGGCTGTCCGACTCACCCCGAAGCTCAGCTCGGGAGAACCAACACCCATCCCAGGCCGTGGATCGACAGAGCCGGGGAGGCCGTCATGCTGCTCGGGTCGCGGGCCGGGTTCGGCCTGGAGTTCCACGTCGAACGGGACCCGGGGCTGCTGTGCGTCGACGTCTTCGTCGGCGGGCTCCACGTGAACACGTGGGACAACGCGTTCTACCCGCCGCTGCTGGTCAAGAAGCTCAAGGACGAACTCGGCCGCTTCCACACGCCGGCCGCACGACCGGTGGGGTTCACCTCGCCGTCCGAGTCCTTCCTCATCGCCGAGAACGGGCTGTACGGCGACGCCGGTACCGACGCCGAGGCGGCACTCGCACGGTGTGTGTTCCTGGAATGGGGCGAGTGCACCGACGAGGTGACGGCGTTCGCGTTCCCCGACGGGGACCGGGTGCACCTCGCCTGCCGGGTCCGTGACGGAGGCGGTCCCGCCTGGGGCACCGAGGCCCGGCATGAGCCGACGGTGGTTTCGGTGAGCCGGACGGCGCTCGTCGAGACACTGGAGGGCGGCCTCGCCGTCGCCGAACGCGAGTGGTCCGTCCGGCTCACCACAGGGGACCCCGCCTGACGGCGTCCCTCCCAAGTCGGAGACCGTCGTGTGGAACCAGGGTTTCCGTAGGGGACAACTCCGATGCCCTACCGCCCTCCCACGTCGGATCTTGATATGACGGAGGCCGAGAGCCGGACTCCGTGAATCGGAGGAACACCGTGAAGGGAAGACGCACCGGCACGGCCGTCGTGGCGTGCCTGACCGTGTCGTTGCTGGCGACGCCCGCCGTGACCGCCCCCGCGGCGGCGGACGCGAGCCCGAGCGGTCGGCCGGGTCTGCAGGCGATGCTGGACAAGATCGTCGCAGGCGGTGCGGTCGCCGCGATCGCCGAGGTTCGCGACGGGGACAGGACCTGGCGAGCCGCAAGCGGCAAGGCGAGGATGAACAACGCCCAGCCGGCCCCGGTGAACGGGCGCTTCCGGGCCGGGAGCGTGACCAAGTCGTTCACGGCGACCGTGGTGCTCCAACTGGTGGGAGAGGGAAGGCTGCGCCTGTCCGACAGTGTGGAGAAGTGGCTGCCGGGGCTCGTGGACAAGGGCGCCGACATCACGATCAGGCACCTCCTCCAGCACACCAGCGGCCTTCCCGAGTACTCGACGGACATGATGGACGAGGCGGGCATCCCCAAGGAGCGCTACCGCACCTGGTCGGCACGCGAACTGGTGGAGAAAGCGGAGAAGCTCCCGCGCGACTTCCCACCCGGGTCTGACTACAAGTACTCCAACACCAACTACATCGTGCTCGGCATGCTGATCGAGAAGGTCACCGGCAGGCCGTACGCGACAGAGATCAGGGAGCGGATCCTGCGACCGCTCGGCCTGCGTGACACCCGCGTGCCGGGAGCCTCCCCGGAGGTGTACGGCCCGCACGCCCACGCGTACGCGCCGGTCACCAGGGGTGGCCAGGTCGTCCCCGTCGACGTCACACGGTTCAATCCCACGATGGCCGGTGCGGCGGGTGAGATCGTCTCCACCACCGAGGACATCAACCGGTTCTACCGCGCCCTGTTCCAGGGCAAGCTGCTCCGTCCCGGTCTGCTGAAGGAGATGAAGGATCCCGGCACGACCGAGGGGTACGGGCTGGGGCTGGAGATGGCGCCTCTTCCCTGCGGCACCGCGTTCGGCCACGGCGGCGGCGCCCCGGGCTACCTCACGGTGGCGTTCAACTCGGCCGACGGCTCGCGACAGGTCACGGTGTCGATGACCCCGTTCTCCGGCGACCCTCACCAGGCGGCCATGACCCTGCTGACCTCCGCGCTGTGCCCCTAGACCGTGGCTCACGGTGAGGGCTTCGTCCTCACCGGCCGCCGATCCCGTTCGCCCGCCGCGATGCTCACCGGCGGGCGACGCGGAACGGTCGGTTCATTGCCTGGCGGTCCCCCGCGGCCGTCGCCGCCACGCGCGCTTTCGCGCCGCCTTTCCTTGAATTACTCTTTGTTATGAATCGAACACAAGGAGTGATTGTTGTGCGACGTGTGATGTCCACGGCCACGGCCACGGGCGCTCTGGCCGTCGGGGCCGCGCTCATCGTGGCCGCCCCCGGCCTCGCCTCCGCCGCGACCGGGACCTTCGAGTACAGCTCCCGCGGCATCTCGCGTACCTTGACCGACCCGAACGACCGTCAGTGCTACGACCTCGGTGACGCGGTCGGCGCCGAGAACAACACCGACCGTGTCGCGGTGCTGTACACCGGCAGGGGTTGCCGTGGAACGGCTGTCGCGAGGGTCGTCCCGGGTGGTTCCGCCGTGCGGGTCCGGTACGCGAGCGTGATATTCGAGAGCTGACGGCATCGGGGCGGGGCTTGCCGTGGTGTGGCGGGAAGCCCCCGAGCGGTCGAACGAGTGCGGAAAGGCGTGACCGCTGACAGGCGTTCGGTCGTCCGGGTGCGGCCTCGTCGGCGGAACGACCGGAATCCGGCGACGCGACGCCGGTGGCGCTGTCGCCGGAGGGCCGTGATCAGAGCTGGTGGAAGTTCCTGTAGTGGTCGGGGGAGTACCAGACGGTGCCGGTGTTTCGGTCGAGGACGATCCGGTGGGCGTCGCGGGGGCTGCCCTGGCGGCGGGGGAAGACGTCGTATTCGGCGTAGTCACCCCCGGCCGGGAGTTGGTGCTCGCGGTTGCCGAAGACGCCGCCGCTGAAGTTCGACTGGCCGTTGGGCCAGGGGAACCATCTACGGGCGGCGGGGTAGTGCAGTTGGGTGCCCCAGATCGTGTTCGCGTCGCGGGCGGAGGCACAGCCGGGGATGGCGCAGTTGGGATAGACCGCCGCGGGTGAGGTGTGCGCGGCGGCGGGGGAGAGCGCCCCGGTCAGGCCGGTCAGCAGGGTGATCGCGGTGGCCAACGCCACGAGGAGCCGGGTAGGAGAAGTACGCATGGGGGGCCTTTCTAGGCGACATCCCTACCATCATCACCTCATGGATGTATTCGGCTACTTACCGTAATGGTTCAGGCGTGTTCCGGATACGCGGAAGTGGCGCGAAGGTCATGACGGTTTGATCGCATACCGTCGGCGCATCGTGATCAAGAGGATGTCGTTCGGCGGATTCTCGAACAGCGCGTGTGCCGGTCTCAGCCGTATCGCTCGACGAGCGCGTTGCCGATCGAGGCCAGGTGGCCTCGCACACCTGGCGGGCCGGTCACCTCCAGCCATTCGACCAGCCCGGAGAGCTCGCCGGCGAGCGTGTACTCGTCGTAGCCGCGGATCACGACCTCGATGCGGCCGTCCGGCGTGGAACCTCCCACTTCGAGCCGACCGCCGAACGCCATCCGGAGCAGGCCTATCCCGTGGGGCACGCACACCGCCTGGATTTCGAGGGGCGTTCGCCCACGGTCGATCTTGTCGGCGATCTCGCGCCAGCTCTCGGCGAGGTCGAAGTCCTCAGGCCGGTGCACGGGATCGTCGGTCGGGCCGACGGACGACACACGGTCGATCCTGAAGGTCCGCCGACCGGCCTCGGTGCCGGAGACGAGGTACCACGACGGGCCTTTGGCGACGATGCCCAGCGGGTGGACGGTTCTCACGGTTTCGGCGCCTTTGCCGTCGACGTAGCCGAGCCGCACCTGGACGCCGCGGATCACCGCGTCCTGGAGCTCGTCGAGGAAGCGAGGTGGTCGGTGCTCGATCCGACTCGACCCCCATCGTTGCGGGTCCATGACCAACGACGACGCCGCCGCCTCGGCCTGCGCCCGGAAGGGCTCCGGCAGGGCGTGGACGAGCTTGCGCAGGGCCGCCTTCACGGCCGGCGTCGCGGCCGAGGCCTGGCCGGCGACCAGGAACAGGGCGCGGGCCTCACCCGCGGTCAACCCGGACAGGTCGGTGCGGGCGCCGCCCACGAGGCGCCAGCCGCCGCCTCGGCCCTGCATGGAGTAAACGGGCACCCCGGCCATGGCCAGGGCGTCGAGGTCGCGGCGGGCGGTGCGCTCGGAGACCTCCAGCTCCCGGGCGACCTCCGCCGCCGTCACCTGCTCGCGCCGCTGCAGCAGGAGAAGGACGGCCACCAGCCGATCGGTTCGCACGCCGACAACACTTTCACAGGAAACCGGTCACGAGGTGACCGGTTTCGGTCGGCAGGATGGTCACCGACATCGGCCCTCGGCCTTTCGGAGGTGCTCTTCGGGCACCTTCGTCCCCTGATCACTCAGAAAAGACGAAGAGGAAACGCAGTGTTCGATCCAGTCGATTTTCCCAAGCCCACTCTTGTTTCGGTAAACGGTGTGGAAATTGAGGTCTTCGAAGCAGGACGACAAAATGCGGGGAAACCCATCGTGCTCTGTCACGGCTGGCCGGAGCACGCCTTCTCCTGGCGCCATCAGATGCCCGCCCTCGCCGCGGCGGGTTACCACGTCATCGTCCCGAACCAGCGGGGTTACGGAAATTCATCCCGTCCGGCCGAAGTGACGGAATACGACATCGCACACCTGTCAGGTGATCTCATCGCACTTCTCGATCACTACGGATACGAAGACGCCACCTTCGTCGGCCATGATTGGGGGGCGGCCGTCGTCTGGGGACTGACCCTGCTGCACCCGAACCGGGTGAACACGGTGATCAACCTGAGCCTGCCCTACCTGGAGCGCGGGGAGAGGCCCTGGATCGAGTCCATGGAAGAGGCGTTCGGCGGCGACTTCTACTTCGTCCACTTCAACCGGCGGCCGGGTGTCGCAGACGCCGTGTTCGAAGAGAACACCTTTCGGTTCCTCCGCAACATCTACCGGAAGAACGAGCCTCCAAGAGAGCCTCGGCCGGGTATGGCGTTGATCGATCTCGCCAGAGCGGAGAAGCCACTCGGTGAGCCCGTGATGAGCGACGGCGAACTGGCCGTTTTCGTCTCCGCCTTCGAGTCGACAGGGTTCACAGGAGGTATGAACTGGTACAGGAACCTTGACCGCAACTGGCACCTGCTGGCGGACGTGGACCCGATCATCCAACAGCCCACACTGATGATCTACGGTGACCGGGACGTGGTCGCGAAGTCCGAAAGACTGACGGATTTCGTACCCAACGCGGAAACGGTCAGCCTGGATTGCGGTCACTGGATCCAGCAGGAGAAGCCGGAGGAAACAAACCAGGTGATCCTGGAGTGGCTGGGCCGGCGGGACGCCACCTGACGCGTGTTCCAGGAGCGCTGTGAGCCGGTCGCCCGACGGCCCGCAGAAGCATGTGCCGGCCATGGACGGAGGGCGAGGTCTCCGGTAGGCCGTTCGACGACCAGGAGGAACGAGACCGGGGACCTCGGGGCGGCACGACCTGACCGACGCGCGGCGGGCGGTGCCACGGCCCGGACACCGACCGGTCGGCTGGAACGCTCGGTGAACGGTCAGTCCGAGAAGATCGCGCGGCGCAGCGGGGAGATCGCACCGCACAGCCGGAAGAACGTCCGTGCGACGGTCCGGACCGTACGGCTGGGCAGGGTGGCCAGGCGCAGGTACATGGTGGCGGCCCGCACGGCGGCGAAGCCGTTCCTCAACATCGCGCGCTCGTACTCGGCGAGGGCGGGCAGCAGGTCGAGTTCGCCCCGGTCGACCGCGACCAACGTGCGGCGCAGCACGTTGGCGTCGTACAGCGCGGCGTTGCCGCCGAGGCCGCCGACCGGCGGCATGGAGTGGACGGCGTCGCCCAGCACCGTCACGTTCGTGGTCGTCCACGGCCTCACCCGTTCGGCGGCGGCGAAGTCGAACCGCTCGACGGTGTCCGCGGGCGTCCGGGTGATCAGCTCGCGCAGGCCGGGGTGCCAGTCCGTCAGGCGGGACGCGACCACCTCGCGCAGCCGTTGCCCGCGCCCGCTCTCCTGGGTGCCGGACGGATCCGTGGGCGACACGCGCCGATGGGCGACGTAGGCCCACATGACGTAGTCGTCGTCCCCGGCGTCCTGGACGAGGAGATCCGGGTCCAGGCCCACGGCCCGCATCCGGTCACCGACACGCTCGACGACGGCCTCGTCCGTCTCCCGGCGGCGGAACACCGCAGTGAACAGGAAGTCCCGTTTCGGCAGGAACATGTTCTTGGCGCTGGTCACCTCCTCGGGCAGCCACGCCGCTCCGTCTTCGAGCCGGAGTTTGCCGCCGATCCCGACGCCGGGTACGGAGGACCGCCGCGCGTGCGGCAACAGTTGCCGCCGCACGCGCGAGTTGGCACCGTCCGCGCCGACCAGCAGGTCGCCGGTGACCGAGGTGCCGTCGGCGAAAAGGGCGGTGACGGTGCCGTCGGGGTTCTGCCGGTAGCCGGTGAACTCCTTGCCGAAGTGGACGACGTCATCCAGACCGGCGAGCAGCAGCCGCCGCAACGTGATCCGGCTGACCGCGTGCGTCCGCTCGGACGGGTCGAGCCCCGCGGGCGGGGCGTCCTCCCGCATCAGCAGCCGCATCCGCTCGGTGAACACCCCCATGCCGGGTCCGGGATCACCGGCGGTGGCCACCAGGATCTGCCAGAGGTGTGGAGGAAGGCAGTCGTGCAGCGCCCGGCTGCCGACCGGTTCGATGTTGAGCCGGTATCCCTGTAACCGGGCGTCGGGCGCGGCGTCGCGCTCGAAGACCGCCACGTCGATCCCGGCGGCGTGCAGGCCCTGGGCCAGGCACAGGCCACCGATGCCGCCGCCGACGATGACGACCCGGAGCGTACGTGTGGACATGGATGCTCCTCCTGAGAGCGAACCGGGGTCAGGTACGGATCAGTAACCGTTCGAGGAGTTCGAGGACGTCGTCGGCGTGGTCGGAGGCCAGGCTCGCTCCCTTGACGGTGGCGATGACCAGCTCCGCCCCCGTCGCCGGATCGACGCCCGGGGCCAGTGCTCCGGCAGCGGCGGCGTCGGTCAGCAGAGTGCGCAGTGAGTTCCGCCAGCCCTCCTCCCTGCCGGCGATGATCTCCCGTAGCTCGGGGTCGCGCCGGGCCCGCAGATCCAGCTCACGCAGGACGATGTGGAGCTCGGGCTGGTCGGCGATCTTCTGGCGGAGTGTGGCCAGGTGGCCCCGCAGCCGCTCGACGGCGCTTCCTTCCGGTGGCGTGGTCGACCAGAACTGCCGGGTGGTGTGGTCCACGACCGCTATCACCAGGTCCTGCTTGGTGGGGAAGTGGTGGTGGATCGACGAGTGGTCGATGCCCACCTGGGCGGCCACGTCCCGCATCCGCAACCGCTCGAACCCGCCTTCGGCCAGACATCGGTACGCCGCCTGCACCAGCGCGTTCCAACGCTCCGGACCGCCCGGCGGTCTGCCTCGTCGCGTCGTCGCCATGTCCGTCCCCTTTAATCCACCAACCACTTGGTGGATTAATATCAAGGGCGCCGACGGGGTGTCAATACGATCGGCGAAATGAGATCCCGCGGCGCTTCGGGATCAGCCGTTCTCGGCCGTGGACCAACGCTCCCCGGACAGGGCGACAGCCGTCCGATCACCCTCTCGCACGCCGGGTGATCCCCGGCCCGGTGCGGCGACGTTCGACGAGACGCCTGCGGCCGGTGGCTCGTGACCTGCCCTGACCGGCTTTCTGGGGGGCGGCCCCGAGCACCGGCCGTTCGACGTCATGCTTCGCGGTTCACCCTTCGGGCGCCGCCGCTCCGGTGGGGGTGACAGTGCGATCGATCGTGAGCGTGATGAGGCGCTTGGTCGCCCGGGTCTGCGCCACGTAGAGGTCCCGGAGGCCGGCCTCGCTCGCCCCCTCGATCTCGTCCGGGTCGACGATGATCACCGTGTCGAACTCCAGGCCCCGCGCGTCGGGCGCGGCCACGACCGTGGCGTCGCCTCCGAGGGATCCCGGTTCGACCTCCATCGCGCGCCGAGACGAGACGACGACGCCGACGAGTTCTTCGGGGTGGTCCTCCCGAAGCCGGGCGAGGAGGTCGCCGACGCCGGTGCCGACGTCGGCCTCGGCGACCGTGACGGAGGCCGGGGGTTCGCCGTGGCGGATGGAGCGGGAGAGGCGCTGCGCGGGGGCGATTCGGGCGAGCAGGGGCCTGGTCGCCTCCAGGATCTCGGCGGTCGTGCGGTAGTTGACCGTGAGCGTGTGATGGACGTACCGGTCCGCGACGAACGGCTCCAGCGCGTCCTCCCAGCTCGTGACGGTGGTCGTCGACCCCGTCTGGGCGAGGTCACCCACGATGGTCATCGAACGGTTCGGGCAGCGACGCATGAGCATCCGCCACCGCATCTCGGAGAGCTGCTGCGCCTCATCGACGACGATGTGCCCGTAGACCCTTTCCGGGGGCCCGTCGACGAGCGCTCGCGCCTCGTCCAGCAACGGGAGGTCCGCGCTGCTCCACCCCGCCCTTACTCCCTCGACGATCGAGTCGATGTCTTCTTCGGTGAGCTCGGCGAACGCGTGGGCGAGCGCACCGGGATCAGAGAGCAGGCCGCGCAGGACGTCCTCCGCGCGAAGGCGGGGCCAGACCGTGTCGACCATCCGGTCGATGTCGGCGTCGCCGAGGAGGTCGTCCCGGATGCGGTCCCAGTCGATGTCGAGCCCGTCCTCCTCCGGTTCAGGATCTCCCGGGCGGTGCGCGAACATGCGATCGAGGTCGATTCCGCTGAGTTCCCTGAGCTCGTCCTCGAAGTCCGCGATCTCTTTCGCGGTCTGCTGCTCCAGTTCGTTCACGAGTTCGTCGACGATGTACTCAAGGAACAGTTCCCTCGCGCGGTTGTGACCGATACCGCCCTGCAGGGCGCCGCGTCGGGCGGCGTCGACACGCGTGGAGTCCAAGGTGACGCTGCCGTGTGCCGTGGTGAGCGGCAGGGGCACGCCGTACGGCTCTCGCGCCCGGACCCGCCGCGCGAGTGCCTCGGCGAAGCGCGCGCGTCCCTTGACGCGGGCGATCGCCTCCGGCTCGGTTCTCGTCGCCTCGACCCCCACGAGATCAGGCGCCGTGGCCAACTCGACGTCGTTCTCACCGAGCGATGGCAGCACGTTGGAGATGTAGGCCAGGAAGCGTCTGTTCGGGCCGAAGACGAGCACACCGCGCTCCGCGATCGCGGGAAACGCGTACAGCACGTACGCCGCCCGATGCAGGGCGACGATGGTCTTGCCCGTTCCTGGGCCGCCGTCGACGACCGTGATCCCGCGATGCTCGGACCTGACGATCTCGTCCTGCTCCCGCTGCAGGGTCGAGGCGGCCTCGCGCATACGCCCCGTCCGCGCCCCGCTCAACGCCGAAACGAGAGGGCCGTCGCCGACGACGTCCTCGGCGGTCGGGTCGGTCCCGTCAAGGATCTCGTCGGTGACGTCGACGACCCGGCGATCCTCGACACGCAGGTGACGACGACGACGCAACCCCAGCGGTGAGGCCATCGTGGCCGCGTAGAAGGGCCGCGCGGCCTCGGCCCGCCAGTCCACCAGCAGTATCTCGCCCGACTCGGAACGCAGTCCGATGCGGCCGACGTGCAAGGACGCGCCGCCTTCTGAACCGTCGATGCGCCCGAAGCACAGAGACCGCTCAGCCAACCGGAGCCGACCGATGACCCCGGCCAGCCGTGAGACTTCCGCGTCTCTCGCCTGATGACCTTCCGGGCCCTCGACCGGAGCGGCCATCACCTTCTCCCGCGCCGCGACGCTCTCGGCCTCCTCCGCGTCAAGACGCGCGTACATCACCTCGATCGAACGCTGCTCGTCCGCGATCTGCCCCACCTTGCCGGCGACCGTGTCCACCACCGGTGCTCCCCTCGTCGGGCGTCCATCTTGGGGGGCGAGTTCGTCAAAGACAAATTTGACTTTCCCGGCGGAATTTGGCCTTCTGACCAGCCTTTACGAGGAACGCGCGACACCGCGCCAAGGCATGAACGCGCTTGTCGCGCAACCGCTCGCGACGACACACCTCCCGACGAGCGAGCCGGACGACGCGTCACGAACCCGGCCCGCGCCTCGACCCGGACCCGATCCTGCACGCCGGTCGGCAGCCGGCCAGACAGCTGGGCTGCGAGCTGGTTCTCCGCGAGTACTTACGAGTGAACCAAGGACCTCCACCCCCACGACGTCCCCGGAATCGGAGTGACCGGCAACGACTGAGGACCTGCGATCGGTTACGTGGTGACTGGGGACACGTTCGGTTGTGACCTCATGTCGCAGCCGAAGACGCTCCCAAGTCGCGGCTAGAGGAACATTTGTCCAATCCGCCGACGCGCACCAGCGGCGACAGTGGGCCCATGGCCATTCCTGACGGCACCCCGGGGGGTTCGATCCCGGCCCTGGACGACGGAGACGTCTACGTGTGCCAGGACGGCACCCACGTGCCCCCGCACTCGTCCTCCCCGATGAGTCCTCCATCGGCTTGCGCCAAGTCGGCGAGACCAACGCGAGGAGAAGACTCACGGACTCCGGCTGGGACGGCCGACGGCTGATGGCCTTCCAACGGCCGTCGCCCTGCCGCGAGGCAGCCGCCTGGAGATGCGGTCCGGAGCCTGTAAGCCCAAGCCGGCCCGCTCGCACCCTGCCCTTTCATTCACCGTCGGCTCGGCCACGGACCGGGTCGTGACGAGATCGACGAAGACCGGAGAACGATGACCATCACCACCGACCTCGCTCAGACGATCGAGCAACCGGATGCCGATTCTGCGGCGGGACAGAGCATGACACGGCTGTTGCGCCCTCATTTGCGGAGTTTCGCGGCCGTGGTGATCCTGCAGGTCATCGGCGCGCTCGCGGGTCTGGCCCCGCTGCTGGCGGTCGTCGAACTGGGCCGTACCCTGCTGTCGCCCGGCCCGATCGACCACGTTCACGTCTGGACCGTGGTGATCGCGGGTGCGGCCGGCCTGCTCATCCGGCTGCTGTGCACCGCCGCATCGTCGGGAATCGGACATGTTCTCGACAGCCGGGTGCAACTGACGTTTCGCCGACAGCTGGCCGCGTCGCTGGGACGCGTCCCGATCGGCTGGTTCTCCCGGCGCCGCACCGGCGAGCTGGCCAAGGTGGTGGGCGAGGACGTGAGCGCCGTGCACCCGTTCATCGCCCACGCTCCCGGCGAACTCGTCGCCGCGTTCGTGGTGCCGCTGGCGTCGCTGGTCTACCTGTTCACCGTCGACTGGCGGCTCACGCTGATCACGCTGATCCCTGTGGTGATGGCGACAGCGCTGGTTCCGCTGCTGATGCTGCCCGCCAGGACGCGCGAGCAGGAGGCCTACGACGCGGCCATGGGGCGGATCGTCAGTTCCGTCGTCGAGTTCGTGCAAGGCATCTCGGTGGTCAAGGCGTTCGGCGGAGGCGAGCGCGCCCACCGCGCGTTCCTGACGGCCGCCGACGACTTCGTCAGCATCTTCTCCCGCTGGGTGCGCGGCATGTCCGTGATCGCCGCCGGGATGCAGCTGGCGCTGTCGCCGCCGTTCGTGCTGCTGGTCGTGCTGGTCGGCGGCACGGCACTGATCACCTCCGGCGGCCTGGCTCCAGCGGATCTGCTGCCGTTCCTGCTGCTCGGGCTGGGACTGACCGCTCCGGTGGCGGCGCTCGGGCACGGCTTCGACGACCTGCAGGCCGCCGGTCGTGCGGTCGGCCGGATCAAAGACGTGCTCGCGGTCCGGCCACTGCCCGAGCCCATTCACCCGCGTCCGCCGCAGGGGCACCGGGTGGAACTGCGTGACGTCCGCTTCGCCTACGAGGTCGATGGTGGGGCAGGTCACGAGGTGCTGCGCGGCATCGACCTGGTGCTGGAGCCGGGGACGGTCACCGCGATCGTCGGACGGTCGGGAAGCGGGAAGTCCACACTGGTTCAGCTGTTGCCGCGGTTCTTCGATCCCACTCACGGCTCGGTCCTGCTTGGCGGCGTCGATCTGCGTGAGATCGGCAGCCGGGAGCTGTATCGGCAGGTGTCCTTCGTTTTCCAGGACGTCCGTCTGCTGCGTGTCTCGGTCGCTGACAACATCGCGCTGGCGGTGCCGCGGGCAGGCCGCGACGACGTGATCCGCGCCGCCCGGCTGGCCGGCATCCATGACCGCATCCTCCAACTGCCGCGCGGATACGACACGGTGCTCGGTGAAGAGACCAAGCTGTCCGGAGGCGAGGCGCAGCGGATCTCGATCGCCCGCGCGCTGCTGGCCGACACGCCCGTTCTGGTGCTGGACGAAGCGACCTCCTTCGCCGACCCGCAGACCGAACAGGCGGTCCGTCGGGCCCTGGCGACGCTGAGCGGCGACCGGACGATCGTCGTCATCGCCCACCGGCTGGAGACGATCGCCGACGCCGACACCGTCGTGGTGCTGGAGGACGGAGCGATCGCCGAACGCGGCAGACCCGCCGACCTGCTGGCACGAGGCGGAAGGTTCGCAGCGTTCTGGCGATCCCACCAATCCGCCGAGTTCGAAACCCACGGTGGCGTACTGCGAGGAGACGAGCCCCGATGATCCGAATGCTGTTGCGCGTGCTCGGAGACGAGTACGCCCGGGCGATGAGCCGAACCGTGATCCTGATGACGATCACCGCGGTGGTCGAAGGCCTGTCCTACGCGCTGCTGGTCCCGGTGCTGCGGGCGCTGCTCGGCGGCACGCCCGCGAACGCCGTGCCCTGGCTGGTCGCGTTCGGGGCCGCGGTCGCCCTCTACGCCGTGCTGCGCTACATCAGCGACTTGTCCGGCATGCGGGTCGGGACCACCATGTTGCACGGCATGTATCACCGGCTCGGCCGGCATCTGGCCCGCCTCCCCCTCGGCTGGTACAACGCCGCTCGAATCGGTGAGGTGTCCGCCCTGGCGGGTCGCGGCCTCCTGCAGGCCATGGGCGTGGCCGCGCATCTGCTGGCGCCGTTCATCTCCGCCCTGGTCACACCCCTGACCATCGTGGCCGTGATGACCGCCTTCAACTGGCGGATGGGGCTGGCCGCGTTGCTCGCCGTACCCGTCGTGGCGGCGATCCAGGCCTGGACGGCACGCGCGACGGCCGCCGCTGACGCCGAGCGTCACGAACGCGACCAGGAGGCCGGCGGGCGCGTCATCGAATTCCTCCAAGCCCAGCCGGTACTGCGGGCCGGCGGCCGGACCGGCGAACGCTTCCAGCTGCTCGACGACTCGCTGCTGGACGCCCAGCGCGCCTCCCGCCGTACCGTGCTGGCGACACTGCCCAGTGCCGTGGGGCTGACGCTCACCGTGCAGGCGATCTTCACCGGGCTACTGGTCCTGGGCGCCTACCTCGCGCTCGGCGGGAACATCGGCGCGGCGGACATCCTGGCGATCCTGGTGCTGGCCGCCCGCTGCGCCGACCCGCTGCTGTCGCTGTCGGACATTGGCGGCAAACTCCGCGGCGCGCGTTCGGAGCTGGCCAGACTTGAGGCGTTGCTGCGCACCGAGCCGCTGCGGGAACCCCGTGAGCCGATCCAGCCGACGCACCACGGCCTGGAGTTCGACGCCGTCGCCTTCCGGCACGGCGAGCTCACGGTGTTCGACGAGGTGTCGCTCACCGTCCCCGAGGGACAGCGGCTCGCGGTCGTCGGGCCGTCCGGCGCGGGCAAGAGCACGTTGCTGCAGCTGCTGGCGCGCTTCTACGACGTGGACGCCGGCGCGGTGCGCGTGGGAGGCGTGGACGTGCGCGAGATCAGCACCGAGGCGTTGATGGCGCGCATCGCCGTTGTCTTCCAGGACGTCTATCTCTTCGACGGCACGATCGAGGAGAACGTGCGCCTGGGCCGTCCCGACGCGGGCGTCGCCGAGGTGCGGGCGGCGGCGACCGCAGCACGGCTGGACGAGGTGATCGAGCGACTGGACGGCGGATGGGCGGCGAACGTCGGCGAGGGCGGCGCACTGCTGTCAGGTGGTGAGCGCCAGCGTGTCTCGATCGCGCGGGCGTTGCTGAAGAACGCACCCATCGTGCTGCTGGACGAGGTGACCTCGGCGCTGGACCCGGTCAACGAGGCGGCCGTCCACGAAGGCATCCAGCGCCTGATGGCGGGCCGGACGGTGGTGATGGTGGCGCATCGGATGCGGACCGTCCGGCGCGCCGACCGCATCGTCTTTCTGGACGGCGGCCGGATCGTGGAGGAAGGCAGCCACGACGAACTGCTCGACCGCGGTGGCCGCTACGCCGGCTTCTGGAACATCTCCATGGCTCCCGCCGCGCAGGAATGAGCCCCGCCGGGCCCGTGTTCCGGCCTTGGGGCCTTGGGGCCTTGGGGCCTTGGTACAGCCGTCATGGTGACGGCCGCCCGGGTTTCGACTCCGCGGGAACATTTGTCCAAGACCGGCGGTCGGCTGCCCGTGCACAGTCTCCCCATGAGTCAATACGACATTGAGCACTCGCATGGGATGCACGTGGTCCATGACGGCCCGCGGCAGGCACCGCCGTTGCTGCTCATCCACGGGTCGGGGGCGTCGGGCGGTTTCTGGGGCCCGGTGGTCCCGGCGCTGGGCGGCCACCATCATGTCATCCGGGTCGACCTGCCGGGTTGCGGCCAGTCCCCGCCCGCGCCGTCGTACGACGTGCCCGCGCAGGCGGGCCAGGTGGCGGCGTTGCTGGACGACCATGGGCTTCGTCATGTCGCCGTGGTCGGGCACTCCAGCGGCGGCTACGTCGCCACCGCGCTCGCCGAGCAACGTCCCGACCTCGTCGGTTCGCTTTCGTTGATCAGTAGCGGTCCGAGTCCGGATGCGCTCCTCCGGCAGCCGTTCGTTCTTCGGGTGCTGCTGGCCCCGCCGTTGGGCCCGCTCATCTGGCCGAGGCGTTCGGATGCGATGATCCGCAAGGGGATCAGCGCGATGGCCGTTCGCCCGGTGGACCTCCCGGACGACGTGGTCGCCGACGTACGGGGCATCACCTACCGCGTGATGAGGACGGTGCTGCGCCAGAACACCGCCTACATCGCCGAACGGAGCGTGCCCGAGCGTCTGGCCGCTCTCGGGGTCCCCGTACAGGTGATCTTCGGTGCTGCGGACCCCCGCTGGGAGCCGTCCTCGGCGCAACGGTACGACGCGGTGCCGAACGCACGGGTCGAGCTGCTGCCCGGCGTCGGGCACCTCCCCATGGTGGAAGCGCCCGAGACGACCAGCGAACTGCTGCTGCGCTTCACGGCAACGGCCTGATGGGTAGGCCGCGGTATGGCGGAGCGCGTGCAGTGTCGCCGAGGTGCCCGCGTGCTCGTTGACCCGCTCGACATGCGGATAGGTCAACGGCCGGGCCGTCCACCTTCACGGGGTTCCACGCCTTCCATTCGGAGGCGCTGAAGGTCAGGGCGGGGGTGCTTGCCGTCGCGGACGGCGACCAGGCAGGGGAGGTCGGTGGCGACCTCGACGCGGTTGTTGTGGGCGCGGGGCTCGGCGCCGGTCAGGTCAGGGCGTTGATCGTCTGTCGGACCGGTCTGGGATGCTCCCGCGCATGGACATGACGCTGCAACTGACGATCGACTGCTCCGATCCCCAGAGGATGGTGACCTTCTGGGCCGAGGCCCTGGGTTACGTGCCTGAGCCTCCGCCAGGTGGGCACGCCACCTGGCGTGCCTACTGGGCGGCGATGGGGGTGCCCGAGGCGGAGTTGCCGGCCGGTGCCGGGGACGTTCCGGAGTCGATCATCGACCCCGAGGGACGTGGACCGAGGGTGTGGTTCCAGCAGGTTCCGGAGCCGAAGACCGCCAAGAACCGTTGGCACTTCGACCTGAAAGTCGGCGGGGGCCGTGACGTTCCGTTGGACGTCCGTGCGGGGCGGGTCAGGGCCACGGTGGAACGCCTGGTCGAAGCCGGTGCCACCGTGCTGCGCATCAAGGACGAGCCGGACATGGGGCTCTACGCAGCCGCCATGCGGGACCCCGAGGGCAACGAGTTCGACATCGTCTGAGGTCGTCGCGGCGGTGCCGGTCACCGCCGCTCGTTCACGGACGACTCGCGCGGTCCACCCGCGCCCGGCGCCGAGAACCGGGGCTCTTTCGGGCCTACGGGTGTCCCGGCATGTCGGTCAGCTCCCAGACCGGGGTGCCCGAGCACGGCGCCTGTTCGAGTACGGCTCCCGCGGCGGTGCTCCGGTCCCTGACCACGACGCACCTGGAGCTGCGTAGGGACACGAGCTGCTGCCCGTCCCCCGAAGGACGCACCTCGAACCGCTGGTCGTCGCCGGAGGACGGGCACGGGGTGCGGGTCAGGGTGTTCTGGGACCCCGCTGTGAGGCACCAATATCCGGTCGGGTCGGTGATCTGGTAGGTCTTCGTCGCCACGCGGTGGAACAGCAGCCGCTGGTCCTTCCCGCACACCGCCTGGACGGCCTGCGTGCCGGAGAGGGACAGGCACCTGCCGGAATGGCTCGCGACGGCGTTCGAGGTGAAGTCCCGGTCCTTCAGCCCGGACCGTAGCCGGAGGTAGGCGGGTTTCTTGGCCAGATTCTCGTCCAGAGGGTGGGCCGCACCCCAGCCGGGAACCGAGGACGGCACCCATGAGTACCTGTCGGTGAGACTCCACATGGTCAGGGACACACAGCGGGCGACGGCGAGGCACGCCTCGGCGGCCCGGCGGTAGACCTCGCCCTGGGCGGCCAGCCTGCTCTCGTCCACCGGCAGCTTGAGCCGGACGTCCAGCTCGGTGACGGCCACGTCGACGCCCAGCCCGGCGAACAACTGCAGAGTGCTCCTGAGCTGCGTCAGCGGGAGCGGCTCCGACGCCGACTCCTTGATCATGGCGTGGGTCTGGAAGCCGACGCCGTCGATCGGCACGCCCTGCGCCCGCAGGTCGCGTACCAGGTTGTAGAGACCGACGCGCTTGGGGTTGTTCCACTCGGCGTTGTAGTCGTTGATGTAGAGCTTGGCGGAGGGGTCGGCGGCCCTGGCCCACCGGAAGGCGTCGGCGATGTAGCCGGGACCCAGTCGCCTGAGCCAGATGGACTGCCTGAGGGTGCCGTCCTCCGCGAGGACCTCGTTGACGACGTCCCACACGGCGACCCGTCCGGCGTAACGCTTGACGGTGGTCTCGACGTGCCGCTGGAGCGCGGCGCGCAGTTCCTGGTCGCTGAGTGAGCCGTCGCTGACCCAGGTGGGCAGACCGCCGTGCCAGACGAGGGTGTGACCGCGGACCATCTGGTTGTTCTCCTGGGCGAAGGAGACGACGGCGTCCGCCTTGGCCCAGGTGTGCACGCCGGGTTCGGGCTCCACGTTCCCCCATTTCATGGCGTTCTCGGGGGTCACGCTGTTGAACTCGTATTTGAGCTTGTCGCGGTAACCGTTGTCGGTCTCCAGGGCACGGTCGTTGACGGCCGCCCCGACGCGCAGGTTCCGGGCCGCCGCCACGGTGCGCAGGGTCTCCTCGGCGGCGGCGGAGGCGGGGATGGCGACCGTCGCCATCACGCCAAGCAGAACGGCGCTCATACCGGCCAGGGACAAGAGGGGTAGTTTCATCTCTTCTTTCGCAGTCGGATCACAAGCCGGAGGCTCGTGGTTTGAGGCTGGGCGCCGGTCTCGGCCGGCTTCTTCACGGCCTCGTGGTGCTTGTCCCTTCTGGGGTCGCAGCCGTCCCGGACGATACTGATCAACAGAGCGCGGCGTGTGGCGCGATGGCCAGCGCGTCGGAGGCCATCGCGGTGCCGTGCGCGCCCCGGTAGCCGGTGCCGGGCGGGGGCCGCAGACGAGGCCGGAGCCGGTGGTCACCCGTCAGGCGCAGGCCGAAGGCTTCCCGCAGGCGGACGCCGGAATCGACCGGCCGACTTCCCATCGCTCGTCATGATCAGTTGAACGCCGCCCGCCTGCACGGGGTTCCACGTTTTCGGCTGCGCGGCCTTGGTCCTCACCGTGAGAGTCGGTCACAACCCATGTGGTCTCTCGGCGCCGTACGGCACAGCGAAGCCATGGGGTTGGGCATTGAAGGCTCCGATTGGTTGGGGAAACGCTGCGAGCCCTTCAGGGTGATGAGGGACCACTGCCAAGAGAGGACGTTATTGGTTTCGATCTGTTGCGAACCCTTCAGGGTGATGAGGGACTTCGTGTCGACCGTGATGTCCCCTGGGCTCGGGATGCGTTGCGAACCCTTCAGGGTGATGAGGGACGTACGAGATGACCCGCCCGAAATCTGGGCCGTCATGTTGCGAACCCTTCAGGGTGATGAGGGACCCGAGGGTAAAGTCCCAGGTCAGGTGGGGCTGCGCAGGGGTGAGGTGGGCTGTTTCTGCAGCAGTCCGGCGGTAGTGCAGAGGTGCAGGTCAGAGCGTTGATCATCTTTGGGTACGGCCTCGGGGCGTGGGGCTCTGTCCATGATGACGGGCTCGCCGGTCAGTAGTCGAACGTTCCGAGTTTTATGTCGCCTATGAAGGCGTTCCATTCGGAAGCGCCGAAGGTCAGGGCGGGGCCGAAGGGGTTTTTGCTGTCGCGGACGGCGACCAGGCCGGGGAGGTTGGTGGCGACCTCTACGCAGTTGTCGTGGGTGCCGCTGAGGCTGCTCTTGCGGAACTCGGCGCTGGACAGGTCAGGGGACATGGGGTTTCTCGCCTTCGGATAGGCGGTCGCCCCCCATGCAACCTCTCGATGCCGTACGGGCACAACGAGGCCGAGAGGTTGGGCATCGAAGGCGCCGATTCGGTTGGGGAACGTTGTGAACGAGAAACTGTCAAGACCTGTGGATTCGCGATCCCCTGCGACGTCCGCCTCCCCGCACAGGGGCCGGACGGAGGCCAGGTGCTTGCGAGGCATGTTCGGCAGAGCGCCTTGGAACGATGAGCACCTGGCGGCGGACATGCCGACTCGTCAGGACGGTTCGTGGGCCAGTCGTTTGAGTGCAACGATCTGACTGCCTGCGAAACCGGCGACATCTGCCGCGACCGTTGCAAGAGTGAGCAGGACAAGCACACTCGCCGCCGTCGCAGACGCGACGGCGAGCACGCATGCCGCAAGCAGGTTCGCCAGAAGCACCAGGCGAAGGCTCCCCATCGAAGGACGGAGACTGAGCCGCCACACGACACCGGACCACAGCACGACGGCCACACCGATGCCGCCGACGACAAGTGCCGGCAGCCTCACCGCAGGTGCGGTCAGGGGCGCGGTCGAAGCGATCACCACCCCGACGAGCAGGCAATAGAGCGCATCAGCGCGGAGACTCAACCGACCAAGCCGACTCCCAGACATACACAGAGGCTAACGCCCGCCCGTCATGGACGTACAGCCCAAGATCTTTGCCTGCGAGCATCTCGTCCAGGCGCAGGTGACCGTCCCCCGTTCGTTGACGTGGCTCTTGCCCGGATCACATCAGGGCGGGGCCGGAGGGGTTTTTGCTGTCACGGACGGTGACCAGGCCGGGAGGTTGGTGGCCACCTCAACGCGGTTGTCGTGGGTGCCGCTGAGGCTGCTCTTGCGGAACTCGGCGTTGGACAGGCCAGGGGACATGGCTGCTCCCCGCCTTCTCGGGGAACCTGATTCCCGCCGTACGGACAAGACCCCGGCCTGTGAATGGTGCCAGGGTCCTTGGGAGTGAAAGTGGTCAGGCGCCGAAGGCGCCGATTGGTGTCCCCGGTTCCCCGGGCCGACCGGGCTCCTACCCATCAGCAGACCGGTGGCGACGGACGTGCTCTTGGCGCTCATCGCGGAGGCGGTTGCCCGGACGCTGTAAGAATCGCGGACTATGGACAATCCGCACTCTTGCGACGAGAACGAGCCGACCGTCGCAGCGGTGGAGCGATGGCGGCGCGATCGATCCGATGCTCTGGCCGCTGACGGGATCGCCCTTACCGTGAAGGGTCCGTTCGACGCCCTCGGCATGGATCCCGTCTACATCCTTCAGCTGGAGCGGGCTTCGATCGAGTGTGTGATCGCGGTCTTCCGGGGCGGCATATTGGACGTGACACGCGTTGACTGGGATGACCAGTCGATAGAGCATGAAGGCGTCCAGGTCACCTCTGCCGCCGAACTGGCGGAGGCGCTGGATCGGATCGTCTGGAAACAGCGGCGAGGCGGTTCTGAAGGTCATGGTTTTCGGCGCTCGCACCCTGGCGTTTGATCACCTCGGGGTTCGCGGCCTGGGTGATCCCCGAAACCGTGGAGTCCATGATCTTCATCTATGCGAGTCGGGTGACCATTGAGGACAGGTAGCCCTGCGTCGTGTTGACATCCAAGGCTTTCGTCTGGACCCGGTCTCACCCGAGCGTAGAACTCACGACACCGTTGTCCACAGGCGAACAGGTGAATGTGGGCGTACGGCAAGGCCGCAGGAGCCCGAGAAGCCCTTGGACGGGAGGCACTACCTCGCGCTGGTGCGGCAGGGGCTGGGCAACCGGTAAACGCGCCCGATCGTGGAGGTGTCTCAGGTCTGCGGTATTTCGTCGATCGCTGTGCCGTAGATCACCTGGTACCGGTCCACGGGGATCACGATGTCGGCGGTTTCGACGGGTTGTTCGTCGGCCCAGTAGGTGCGCTCGATGGTGAGGACGATCGAGCCCGGCGCCATCTGCAGACGGGTCGCTTCGGTGGTCAGCACCATCCGGGCGGATACGGCCTCGGCGGAGTGGGTGATGCGTATGCCGATCGCCATCATGCGTTCGACGACGCCGCGTCCGGCGTAGGGGCCGTCCTCGGGCAGGACGATGGGTGTTCCCTTGGTCAGGGCGAAGGGTTCCCAGCTTGTGGAGAGCATCACCGGTTCGTCGTCGGCGGTGAACACGTAGTCGGTTCTGATCGCGTCCGGCCCGTTGTCGCTCTCGGCGAGCAGCAGTCTTTGCCGTACGGCGGGCGGCGCGGTCTCGGTGCGACTGCTGTACTGCCAGCCGCCGTTCACTCCTTGGGCTCTCATCTCGGCGGCGAAGGGACTGCCGCCGCGCAGAGAGCGATGCCAGGAGCGGACAAGTCTTCGGGGAGTGGGGCGTTCCCGAACGAACGTCCCCGCTCCTGGACGTGCGACTGCGTGCCCCTCGACGACCAACGTCCGGATGACCTTCCGCGCGACACCATCGGAAACCCCGAACTGTCGGGCGATTTCCGTCTGTGAGGGAAGGGCGGCTCCGGGGGCCAGTTCGCCATTGACGATCTGCTGGCGGAGCTGGTCCGCGATAGCGAGGTACAGGGCTCCTGACTGATCCACGATTCCAGCTTGACAGCAGGCTATCTTGCTCAGCAAGCTGGGTACCCCGAAGGCAAGCAGGATACCTAGGAGGGTCGGTGTATGAAGCCACGATTCCCGCCCGGCCAGAGATGGTGGAAACCATCCAAGCTTGGGCGCGCAACCTTGCTCTAGCCGCTCATCTCGACCTCGCTGATGCGGTTCAACAGGTGGCCGCAGCTCTTACCGAGGATGCGGTTCGGCGGAATCAGCCCACGGCGACCGTGACCGTGCAGATGACGCTTTGGGAGACCGGGCTGCGCCTTGAAGTGCGGGATCCCGGAGAGAACGACCAGGTCGAAAGCGAAGGTGTCGCAGTCGTATCCCGACTCGCACGCGCATTCGGCACAAGCAAGAACAGGACTGGCCACCTGGCATGGGCCGAGATCGGCAGAGAACCCAACACGCCCTGACCAGTCAAGACGAACTCGCCACATCGAAAACGGACCTGCCCGACGGTTGCGACGTCGGGACAGGTCCTTGATCAGGAAGGTGACTCCTGACGTGAGCAAGAGTAATGCCCGGGACTCCAGCTCGGGCACGTCGATCCGGGACGGTTGCGGCTGCTTCGCCGGTGCCGTACCTCTGCCCATGGGGTGTGCCCGCTGTGGCCATTCCCCCTACGCCCATGGCTGTTCGCAGCAGGACGGGCACGAGTACGCGCAGCCGTCCGGGGAGTTGATGGACGCCCGTCTCCAGGCCCGCCGCGAGTACGGCCCGCAGCTTCTTCCCGCGCCTCGGCCTCCGGTGGAGGTCGCTCCCGCCGAGGTGGTTCCGTTGGTGCCCGCCCAGCGGCGTCCCGAGTCTGATCCCGATCCTGAGGTGCCCGCGCTGGCCCCGGCCGCGACGGCAGTACCGGACGGTCCTGTGGATGAGACCGAGCCGGATTGTGGGCTGGTGCCTGGTCGGCGTCGTCCTGCTCCTGAGCCGGGAGTGGCCGCGACCGCCGTACGGGAAGGCCCTGCGGATTCCGGGCCGGGGGTGTCTGCGGTGGTTCCGGACGGCTCTGTGGAGGAGGGCGGCGCTTCTGGGCAGGTGCCTGTGGACAGGCCGGTCGCCGCTCCGGAGGTCGCGCCCGTTGTGCCGGTACGGCCGTGGCCGCCTCGGCGAATCCGGCGTCCCTTCCCTGGCGCTCCTCGGTTGGGGATCACCTGGACGAGGGTGCGTCAGCCCGGTGGTGTACGGCCCGTGAGCGGAAGGCCGCCTCGATGCGGCGGCCGATGTCGTGTTCCCCAGGCTCAGGCGGTCTGTCGGCCCGGCGTTCGTCCGGCTGGCACACACCTTCTTCGTCGTCCCGCAGGGCAGGCCCGTCTGGCGAACACCCGTGCCAGGCATGCCTCTGGTCGGATCGTGGAGGTCCAGATCATGCACAGCACCCCCGGCCGCCCGGTGATCCCGGGCTGGCGGTTGATCATCAGTGACGCGGGCCGGTTCTGGGCCTTCCGCACCCACCTCTTCCCCCGCGCCGCCGTACGGGCCGGGGCCGAGTCGGCCGTGGACGCCGACACCTTCGACGAGATCCAGGCCATCGTCGCCGAGCAGGAGGAGACCGCCCGCGCCGCTCTGGTCGAGGGGGTCATCTCATGACGGGACGCCACCGCGACGGCCTGCCGTACGCGCCGGTGTATCGGCGGGTGTGGGACGGGCCCGCGCGGGCCGAGGCCGAGCGGATCGACCAGGCCTGGGCGGACTGGACGGTTCTCTACAGCCTGGGACGACGCTGTTTCTACGCGGTGGCCGTCTGGGACGGCCCCCGGCCGGTGATCGTGGAGGACCCCACGGCCGAGGGGTTGGAGGAGCGGATGCGGGAGGCCGAGATGATCCGGGCGATGCGGCTCTCGCCGCAGCCTTCTCCGGCGCCGGTTCGCAGGAGGGCTTCCCGCAGGCGGGCCGGAGTGGCGGTCACCGAGGAACTCGGCGGGACGCGAACCGAGGTGATCACCAAAGAGCGGGGTTCACCGGGCGGGGAAACGGTATCCGCTGGTGGACGGCCTTCGCCGGGTGAGGGAATGGGGCCATGGCCTTCATCGGGTGAAGGAGTGGTGTCCGCCGGGGAACGGCGTTCGCCGGGTGAGGGAACGGTGCCCGCTGGGGCACGGCCTCCGTCGGGTGAGGCAATGGCGCCACGGCCTTCGTCGGGTGAAGGAGTGGTGTCCGCCGGAGGGCGTTTGCCGGGTGGGAGGGCGGCGTGATGTCGGGTGTCGTGCTTCGGAGTTGCGATGCCGTACAGCAGGCCCATCCGGAGTGGCTGGTTTTCCACAGCTCGCGGTCCGGGCTGTGGAGCGCCTACCGTCGCTTTCCGCCGGTCAGGCCGGGGCTCGGGGAGGTGCTGCTGGTGCGGGCCGAGTCGGTCGAGGAGTTGGATCGCAAGCTGGCCGCCCAGGTGCCTTCGGCCGTGCCGCCGAGCATCCGGGGTGTCGCCGTCGCCCGCGCCCTCCGGAGCGCTCGGGCCAAACAGGCAGCGCGGACGTCCCGGCTGGTCCGGGCCGTGCGGGCCGGGGACTGCTCCGCCGGATTGCGCAGGTTGCTGCGCTCGTGAAGCCGGTACGGCGGCTCGCCGTACCCCGTGAACGTGCGGTTCAGGGATGAGGGACCTGGACCGCACACAACTCCGGAAAGCCGGTACGGCGAGCGGGAAGGCTCATGACCCGCCGTACCTCCTCAGACGTGCGGCTCAGGTGGGAGGGACCTGGGCCGCACACCTCCGCAAGGCGGCTCCCATGCACGCTGGGCGCGTGGTGGGGAAGGGGAGTCGTCTGGCGCACCGGCCCTGAACGTGTGGGGCCGGTCCTCCTCCAGGGTGCCCGGCCGTCGTGCTCCCCGGCTCGGGGCCGGGCACCCGCCCTCCTTGTCTCCGCGAGGACCTGCCGTCCAGGCCCGAACGGCTGGAAATCCCGGACCTCACGGCCCCAGCGGTCGAGGGCCCCGCCCAGGGGAAAGCCCCGGTCTCGCGGTCCCTGCGAAGGTTCTCCCGGCCTGGGTGAAACCCCGGCCTTGCGGCCCGAGCGATCGGGAATCCCCGCCCGAGTGAAAGGCCCTGGCCTTGCGGTCCGGGTTTCTTGTCCGCCCTCCGAACCAGGACGACCATGACCGACTACGAGCGACGAATGATCGACCTGCTCATCAGCGCCCACCCCGCCTGGCGCTACGAACACCTCCACCTGCCCGGTCTGCCCCGATGGTGGGCCATCCGCTACAAACCGCTACGGCCTGACCAGCGCGCGGCCGGAGCCCGCGACATCCTCGGCCGAACCACCCTCCACCGCCTCGCCGAAGCCCTGACCCACCACGACGAAATCCTCCACCGCACCCGCCACTGACCCCCTACGGAGCCCCCATGTCCCCACTCAAGGCCGTCGCCCCCGACGGCACCTTCACCACCGGAACCGGCACCACCGAACGACTGCTCACCCCCGGCGAGGTCGCCCGCATCTTCGGCGTCGACCCCAAAACCGTCAACCGCTGGGCCCTCACCGGCCGCATCCCCTCAGTGAGAACCCCCAGCAACCAACGCCGCTACCGTGAAACCGACATCAACGCCCTCCTCAACACCACGTCTTGATCACCATCGGGTGGTGACGGATCATCCCCGCGTGCGCGGGGAGCACTCGGTCATCTTCCCGAGCGCGTTCCGCTCCGCGGGACCATCCCCGCGTGCGCGGGGAGCACATCACCTTCATCGTCCACCTGTGCCTGTGGGTAGGACCATCCCCGCGTGCGCGGGGAGCACCCTCGGCGACCTGCGGGTTTGTCGGTGGTGAGGGCTGGAAATCATTACTTTCGTTGAGTCGGACATTTTGGACATCTTGTTTGAAGAGTGTGGAGAGCTCTGAGGGCAAGGGCGGTGGCAGGGTTTTCTGGTGCGTGGTGGGTTTCCCGTCTCGGGACGTGCTTGTGGATCATGGGGTTTTGTGTCGTGTCGCACGTTAGCTTGTGGTCGGCGTTGTCTCGGTGAACTTGATGGTGTGTCCGGTATGTCCAAGCCGATGGAAGTGATGAATTTCCGCCCTGGTCGCCGGTAAACCCGCAGGTCGGCGAGGGTGCTCCCCGCGCACGCGGGGATGGTCCCACCAGCGCATCGGGCTTCACCGGCATCCGGCAGTGCTCCCCGCGCACGCGGGGATGGTCCCTCCGGCACTTTCTACATTGAGTGGATCAACGGGTGCTCCCCGCGCACGCGGGGATGGTCCGTGCTCTGGGATGGTGCTTTGGTCGGCCAGGGTGTACTCCCCGTGTATGCGGGGAAGTGCCGCGTTCGTTCGCCTCCAAGTCCACCCTGGCCGCATGGGTGATCGGTGCGGCTCTGGGCGTCGGCCTCGACGTCTCCTGGGTGACCGGGGACGAGGTCTACGGCCAAGCTTCCCACCCGCGTGCCTTCCTGGAAGCGCACCGGCTGGGATACGTGCTGGTGATCGCCGCCAACCGGCACGTCAGCGGGCAAGGCGCCGAGGCCGCCGCCCTTCTGGGCGCGCCGTGACGTGACCGATTCGTACAAGAGAAGCCCATGGCCGACGACGTATCGTCGCTCGCATGAACGACCTTCTGCACCGGGCGAGCGGCTACCTGCTGCTCCACGCGAGGCTCCTCGACAGGCTCAGGTTCGAGGCGCTGTTCGGCGGCGGCCCCCGGGCCCGCGTGCTTGACGCGCTGCGCGGCTACCAGAACGCCGACGGCGGCTTCGGCCACGCTCTGGAGCCCGACCTGCGCGGCTCCGGCAGCCAGCCGCAGCCCGTCGAGATCGCGTTCTGGCTACTGGACGAGCTCGACGCGTTCGCCGACCCGATGACGGCCGCCGCCTGTGACTACCTGACCGGCATCAGCACGCCCGAGGGCGGCGTGCCCTTCATGCTGCCCACCGACGCGCCGCGCGCCCCCTGGTGGCAGACCGACGCCGACCCGCCCGCCAACCTCAACCCCACCGCACCCCTCGCAGGCCTGCTCCACAAGCACGGAGTCACCCACCCGTGGCTCGGGCCCGCCACCGACTTCTGCTGGTCACGGATCGCCGGCCTCGACAAGATGCAGCAGTACGAGGCCCGCGCCGTGCTCACCTTCCTGGAGCACGTACCCGACAGGGAGCGGGCCCTGGCCGAGTTCACCCGCCTCAAGCCCGCCTTCCTGGCGGCCGTCTCCCTCGAACCCGACCAGCCGGGCCACGTCCACTACCCGCTCGACTTCGCCCCCGAGCCGCTGCGGCTGCCTCTGTTCGACACCGCCGTGCTGGAACGCCACCTGGACGTGGCAGTGCGCGACCAGGCCGATGACGGAGGCTGGGCGCCCAACTGGGAGATGTGGACCCCCCTCGTCCAGCACGAATGGGGCGGCTACCTCACCGTGGGCAAGCTCAAGACCCTGCGCGCGTACGGACGCCTCTAGCGAACCGGTTCTGTCGTGGGCCCCTGGTACTCCGATGACATTTTGAGATCATGGTTGGGGTCCGCGCTGGTACCAGCCGGATCCGGCGCTCGTGGTCGCCCCAGAGGTAGTTGGCGTGGTTGCCGTCCGCCAGGCCGATGACAGGTGGGAACGGGTTCACGGTGAGTTCGTCCGGGTGATCGGGGACAGCCAGGCAACCGTCTCACAGTAGGTGTGCCGTACAAGCGGAACGAGGTCGAGGCCGCGTACCGGTGGTGGGTCGAGCGGGGGAGGCCGGGGCATGAGGAGTTCGGGCTGACGGTCACGGTAGACGGCCACCAGGAGGTATGGCTGGGCGACCCGGGCGATGCCATACCCGCCCGCTGAGGTGACGACCCGGGGCTGGTGACACGTCCAAATGACCGTGCCACCAACACCCAGCGAGCGGACCTGTCCTTCGATCGTCGCCAACGAAAAAAGGGTCATCCCCGCGTACGCGGGGAGCACACGGGGACGAGGTTCAAGCCGTCAGCGGTCGGAGGACCATCCCCGCGTGCGCGGGGAGCACGACCTCGGCCGGGGTGGGGCGGGGCGGTCTCTGGGACCATCCCCGCGTGCGCGGGGAGCACGAGCTGGCAGGGCCCGGGACCGCGCTGACCGAGGGACCATCCCCGCGTGCGCGGGGAGCACGGCCAGGTGACCCAGAAGCAGCTGGACGAGTGGGGACCATCCCCGCGTGCGCGGGGAGCACGGCACGGAACTGGCCAAGCCCGCCCCGCCGACGGGACCATCCCCGCGTGCGCGGGGAGCACTATACCCTGCTGGTCTGCCCGCACGGCCAGATAGGACCATCCCCGCGTGCGCGGGGAGCACCCTCGCCGACCTGCGGGTTTGTCGGCGGTGAGGGCTGAAAATCATTACTTTCGTTGAGTCGGACATTTCGGGCATCTTGCTTGAAGGGTGTGGAGGGCTCTGAAGGCAAGGGCGGCGGCGTGGCTTTCTGGTGGGTGGGTTTCCCGTCTTGGGGCGTGCTTGTGGATCAGGGGGTTTTGTGTTGTGTCGCACGTTAGCCTGTGGTTGGCGTTGTCTCGGTGAACTTGATGGTGTGTCCGGTATGTCCAAGTCGATGGAAGTGATGAATTTCGGCCCTCTGCGCTGATAAACCCGCAGGTCAGCGAGGGTGCTCCCCGCGCACGCGGGGATGGTCCCAAGCCCGACAAGCCGAAACTGAAGCAGAAGTAGTGCTCCCCGCGCACGCGGGGATGGTCCCACCGCCCACGACGAGTACGCCGCTCAGCACCCGTGCTCCCCGCGCACGCGGGGATGGTCCCTGCCGCTTGTTATCCGAGTCGGTGCGGGAGATGTGCTCCCCGCGCATGCGGGGATGGTCCCTCGAAGGCCGGGACGAGGCCCGCCGCCGACCGGTGCTCCCCGCGCACGCGGGGATGGTCCCACGGTGAGGGGGACGACCAGGGCGAGGACACGGTGCTCCCCGCGCACGCGGGGATGGTCCCGTTCGAGTCTCCATCTCCATCCATCCATCGTGGTGCTCCTCGCGCACGCGGGGATGGTCCCCAGGCCTCCCACCTCCCGTCACGAAGGTCGCAGTGCTCCCCGTGCATGCGGGAAGGGTCGCGTTCGTTGGGCGTTGTGCGGTGTGATTTCTGCCGGGGCTTGTCGGCGGCCGGTCGGGGCGGGTGTGCCTGCCGTACCTGCGAGTGGGTGACGGTCCCGGCGTGAGGGCGTCAGGTGAGGAGGTGTACGAGCCTTTTCGCCTGGCGCCTCAGGGTGTCCGGTGGGTTGTGGGGGGTGGCCGGGCCGGTGGGGCCCAACTGGAGGAACCACAGCAGGGCGATGAGGCGGCGGAAGCCGTGGACGCGGTTGGCCTCTTCCGGGGTGAGGGTGATGTGGGCCAGAAGCTTTTCCGCGTCCAGGGTGCCGTCGAGGCGGGAGATGTGTTCGGTGACCTCGCCGAGTTCGAAGGCGCGGTCGTTGTGGCCGGAGTCCTCCCAATCGACCAGCCGGATCCGGCGCTCGTGGTCGTCCCAGAGGTAGTTGGCGTGGTTGCCGTCCGCCAGGCCGATGACGGGCGGGAACGGGTTCACGGTGAGTTCGTCCGGGGCGGTCGAGGACAGCCAGGCGACTCCCGCGCGGTAGGCGTGCCGTACAAGAGGGTCGTCGCCGAGGTCGGGACGCCTGTCGGCCCAGGTACGGGCCTTGTTCACGGCCACGGCGGGACCCCAGGGGGCGGGCGGGAGCGTCCGCGCCACCGTGGCGGGAATCCGGTGGAGCCGGTTCAGGGCGAAGGCCAGCGCGCCGATCTGCTCGTCGGTGGCGTGTGTTCCGCGCAGGACACGGCCGGGGAGCCTGCTCATCGTGATCGTCGGTGGGTCGGCGTCGAGCGCGACCCTCATGGGGGTGGGGGCGAGGCCGGGGGCGTGTTCGGCCAGGAGTGTCAGTGTCGTCCACTCCCGGTGCGGCTCTCCCCGGTCCCACGACGCGTATCGCTTGGTCACGACGTTGTCGCCGAGTTCGAGGTCGTGGGTGCTGAACCGGTCGGCCATGCGTTCGCCGTACGCCTTCTCCGTTGTCCGGGATGGGACGGGACGAGGTTATCGAAGGGCGCCGTTCGGCAGACGGGAAACGTTCTTCTCGGGCGGGTCGGGTACGGCGGGCATTCCGTGTCCTCACATGATCGGTATGACGTCTGCCCCGGTGGTGAGATCGGAACGGTCGGCCGTGTACGCGTGTGACGGGGTTTCGATCACTCGCCTTCCGGGTCGGTCTTTCGCGTGGAGAGGGAGGCTGCGATTAATGTCGCTCCGCCGGCGACGATGAGGACGGTGATCGGGATCCGGACAAGGCTCCTCGTGTCCGTGCAGCCGCTCTGAGGACCGATATTCCGAAACGATTCATCCTCGGACGTGAAATCGGTCTCGAAGAACACCGAACCGCATTCTCCTCCTTCCGCGGTGACGGGCATCATTCCGGCGAGGACGCCTGAACCCACCAACAGGAGGCCGATGGAAGCGAGCACCTTGGCGTTCATGCATTTCCCTTCGTTCGGTCCCGGTCGCAGCGGATCATTCCATGACGGCCCGTGAGGGGGAAGGTCACCGGTGAAGGCGCCGTGGCCCTGGTTGGGCGCCGCCACCTGTCGACCCCTGGTCAGCCAGGCCCGTCCCGTCCGTTCACCCATGCCGCCGGTTCGGTGAAGGTCATCCGGTTGGCGATTTTTCGGTCTGCCGTAACTCTTGGGACGTGATTGTAAACGAGCCTTCCAAGCCATCCGTAAACGTTTCCATAGCGCCATTGCATGGAAATTTGTGGGGTATTCCAGATTTGAATTCGGGACCAGCTTGAGGGCAGGTTCAGGCCCATTTCATCCGGGCTCTCTGCAATCCCTTCACCCCCCGAGGGAACTGTGAGAGGAGTCATCGAGAGTGAACCGCATTCACAGGACAGGTGCGATCGCCATGCTGGCGGCGGCGGCCATGACCGCGGCCTCGACGTCCAGCGGCGCGCTCGCCGCCGCACCGGGTGCCGTGCCGTACGGCAAGGCCGCCTCCGTCGGCACGCCGGTGTTCGCCCCCTCCGACCCCCAGTCCCGCCTGCGGGCCGAGTCCGCGGCCGACGTGGCCATCGCGGCCCAGGCCAAGCGGCTTCACAAGGGAAGCGGCGAGACGCTGACCCTGGCCGAGAACGTCACGGGCGCGTTCGGCGTGCAGTATCTGCGGTATTCACGCACCTACAAGGGGCTGCCGGTGTACGGCGGCGAGGTCGTTGTGGGCACCGACCGGTCGGGCGGCGTGGTCCAGCAGGTGACCACCGGGCAGACGGCCGACATCACCGTCGGCACCGTGGCGAAGGTCACCGGCGAGCGGGCCGCCGCGATCGCCCGATCCCAGCTCGCCACCGTGGAGAGCGCGGGCGCGCCCGCGTTGGTGGTCCACGCCACCACGGCGACACCCCGGCTGGCCTGGGCGGTCGACGTGTCCGGCGCGACCACGAGAGGCCCGAGCGTGCTGCACGTCTTCGTGGACGCCCGCACCGGCGCGGTGATCGACAAGGTGGACGAGGTCAGGGAAGGTACGGGCAACAGCTACTACAACGGCAACCCCGTCACCATCTCCACGTCCGGATCGTTCGGGTCGTACACCATGTCCGACCTGACTCGGCCGGGCCTCAAGTGCGGCAACCAGAGCGGGCAGGTGTACGCCCGAGCCTCCGACTCGTGGGGCAACGGCACCGGGACCGACCTCGTGACGGCCTGCGTGGACGTCATGTTCGCCGCGCAGACCCAGTGGAACATGCTCAAGAACTGGCTGGGTCGTAACGGTCACGACGGATTGGGCCACGGCTTCCCCGGCCGGGTCGGCCTCAACGATGTCAACGCGTTCTGGAACGGCAGTTACACCAGCTTCGGCCACTCCAGTGACAACCTGCGCCAGGTGACCTCGCTGGACACGGTGGGCCACGAGTACGGGCATGCCATCTTCCAAGGAACGCCGGGCGGAGCGGGCAGCGGCACCGAGACCGACGGCCTGAACGAGTCCGCGGGCGACATCTTCGGCGCGCTGACCGAGGCGTACGCCAACGAGCCCGCCACCCTCGACCCGCCGGACTACCTGGTCGGTGAGGAGGTCAACCTGGTGGGCACCGGGCCGATCCGCTACATGTACAACCCCTCCCTCGCGGGCGACCCGAACTGTTACCCGTTGCCTTCGAACATCGATCCCCACAAGGCTGCGGGGCCGCAGAACCACTGGTTCTACCTGCTGGCCGAGGGCAGCAACCCCGGAGGCGGCAAGCCCAGCTCCCCGATCTGCTCGGGCGGGCCGGTGGAGGTGGTCGGCATCGGCATCCAGAAGGCGGGATTGATCTTCATGGGAGGGCTGCAGGGCAAGACCCAGCCGTGGACCCACCGCGCGTCGCGCATCGCCACGCTCAGGACGGCCAAGACGCACTTCAACTGCTCCTACGAGTTCAGCGCGACCAAGGCCGCGTGGGACGCCGTCGGCGTGCACGCCCAGCTCTTCGAACCGACCTGCCCGTAGTGCACAGGTGACGGCCACGGGAGGACCCCGGACGGGAGTCGGCACACGTTCGGGGACACTCCTGGAGCCGCCCTGGCGCCGTCAGTAGTACCCCTTCTGTCCGTCGAGGAGTTCGCGCATCGCGTCCAGGTGGCCGACGTGGCGGGCGGTCTCCTCGACCATGTGGATCAGGATCCACCGCAGGGTCGGGGCGTAGTCCGGCTGCCTGCCGACGTCGTCCAACGAGTGGGCCGCGGTGATCTCGTTCGAACGCGCGTACTGCGCCTCGAACTCGTCCAGCAGCCGGGCCAGCGGTACGCCGTCGGCCATCATGTCGGCGTTGAACGGCAGATCCTTCCGGAACTGCGGGTTCGTCTCCTCGGGCTCACCGAGGAAGATCACGTTGAACCAGCAGTGCTCGGTCCACCGCATGTGCGAGACCAGCCCGGCCGGTGTCATCAGCGGAGACTCCGGCAGCACGGCACGGTGCTCGTCCTCGGCCCGCAACCCCTCCAGCTTGTGGCGCACCAGCACCCGCTGCAGGTCCAGCCACCCGACCAGCTGGGTCCGCTCATCCGCGACGAGGGGAGGCCGTCGCTCGTAAAGGCTCATGCCCGGAACCTAACCGCCGGACAGGCCCGCCGTACGGCCGAAGCGGACGTCGATCGTCAGGCCCGGGGGAGCCGCAGGACCAGCCGTGTCTGCGGGCCGTCTCCGACGCTGAGGTCGCCGCCGTGGTCGCGGGCGATGTCCCGGGCGATGGGCAGCCCGAGCCCGGTCCCTCCGGCGTCGCGCGAGCGGGTGCGGTCAAGCCGGGTGAACCGTTCGAACACCCGCTCCCGCATCTCCGGTGGAATCCCCGGACCGTCGTCCACGACCTCCAGTACGGCCTCATCGCCGTGGCCCCGTACGACCACCCGCACCATCGAGTCGCCGTACCGGTCGGCGTTGGACAGCAGGTTGGTGAACAGGCGGGCCAGCCGCAGCCGGTTGCCCTGCACGTACACGCCGGGCTCGACGTCCAGCGTCAGTGAGAGCCGGCAGGGCCGTCGCCCGCTCTCGTCCTCGACCAGCCGTCCCAGGTCGAAGCGTTCCTGCGAGACGGGCGCCCCCGCGTCGAGCCGGGCCATGAGCAGCAGGTCCTGCACGATGTCGGCCAACCGCTGCACGTCGTCCAGGGCCGCCCGCCAGTCGGCCTCGGTACGCTCCTCCATTCCCGCCTCCAGGCGCACCATCAGACCGCTGATCGGGGTGCGCAGCTCGTGGGAGGCGTCGGAGACGAAGCGGCGCTGCCGTTCGACGGCGTTCTCCAGCCGGTTCAGCGTCTCGTTGGCCGTGGCGGCCAGCTCGGCCACCTCGTCCCCGGTGGGCGGAACCTCGACACGTCCGCTGAGGTCCTCGGCGCTGAACCGTTCCAGGGCTTGCCTGATCCGTTCGACGGGTGCCAGGACGCGGCCGACGCCGTACCAGGCGCCCCACCCCATCAGGGCCAGGAGCAGCGCGGACGAGCCGAACAGGAGGGCGGGCAGGAGGGGCGAGTTCACCATGAACGGTTCTTCCATGGCGGCGTAGGCCACGACCGGGCCGTACACGGTGGAGCGGTTGCTGGTGCCCACGATCACCATGCAACGTGACCCCGCGCACACCCGGTCGTCGACCCGCGAGTCGCCTCCGGTCGGCCTGGCCCGAGTCAGTGGCGGACGGCCCTCCAGCCTGCGGGAGGAGACCAGGACGCGGCCCTGGTCGTCCACGATCTGCAGGAGCCGGACGTCGCCCTGCGGTGGAATCGGCCCGGGGAACCGCCGGTCGTCGATCATGGTGGTGAGGTGGCGGCTGGCGGCGGCGGCCTGGTCGGTGAGCTGGGCCCGCACCCGCGCCGGGTAGGTGACCGAGATCGTCGCCGCTCCACCGAGGATGACCAGGCCGAACGCGACCACCGTCGTGATCGTCATCCGGGCTCTGATGGAGTGAGCGCGCGCCATGTGTCCGACTGTGCCAGGACCACCACAAACACCAGGTCAAATGCCCTCGTACGAATCGCCGCCGGTCTGCGCGGCCTGGCGGTCAACGGGACGGTGCCGGTCGTCGGCCTCGGTCCGTTGTTCATCGTGACCGAGGACCGCAACGGCCCCATGGCCACTATGGTCGCTTCATCGACATGCCACATGATGCGCCGGGGTTTCGCCGTTGAATGGCTGATATCTCAGCTCATGATGGGATGGATGACGTTTCGGGCTGTCAGTTCTTGAAGCCGGGAATCGCCGCTGGTGGAAGGATTTTCGGTGATCGGCAGGCTGCAGTGCGTGGTTCTGGACTGTCCGGACGTTCTGGAACTCGCGCGGTTCTACCGGTCGCTGCTGGGCGGCGTGGTCAACCGGCCTGACCCCCGGTGGGCGGTCGACGACGACTTCTCGACCCTGCACACCGGCTCCGGTCTTGTGCTCGCGTTCCAGCGGGTGGAGGACCACCGGCCGCCCCGATGGCCTGACAGCGCGCACCCGCAACAGTTCCACCTGGACATCGACGTCCCCGACCTCGACCGGGCCCAGGACGAGGTCCTCAGCCTCGGCGCCACCCTGCTCCACACGGACCCCCGAGGCTGGAGGATCTTCGCAGACCCGGCGGGCCATCCGTTCTGTTTGCTCAGGGGGTGAGGGAGGGACTGCTGATGAACCATCCCCGCGTGCGCGGGGAGCACGACCCGGCGATGACGAACTGGATGAACGACCTGGGACCATCCCCGCGCGGGGATGGTCCCAATCGCAGAGTACTTGTCCGCCGAAGCCACCAGTGCTCCCCGCGCACGCGGGGAATGGCCCCCGTAGGGCTGGTGGGTGGCCAATGCGTACTGTGCGCTCCGCATGTGGGGATGGGGTCGTAGGGTCGGGGGATGTTGGTTTGGGTTAATGGGCCTTTTGGGGGCGGGAAGACACAGACGGCGCATGAGCTTCGGCGGCGGTTGCCGGGCAGTGTGATCTGTGATCCGGAGCATGTCGGGTTCGGTTTGCACCGGATGCTGCCGCCGGAGTTGCGGGGTGACTTCCAGGATCTGCCCGCCTGGCGGCGCGGGGTTCACGAGATGCTTGAGCTGGTCCTCGGCAAGCACGACGGGCCGGTGATCGTGCCGATGACGGTCGTGGAGCCGGAGTACTTCAGGGAGATCGTCGGCCGGTTGCGGGATAACGGCCATGACGTACGGCACTTCGCGTTGCTGGCCGACCGGGCGACCGTGTTGCGGCGGTTGCGTGAGCGCGGCTTCGGCCAGGTCGTGCGGTTCTTCGCGGGGCGCAAGGTCGCCCTGAGGAGGGAGAGTTTCGCCGTGGCCAAGCTCGACCGGTGCCTGGAGCGGTTGCGCGGTGAGGAGTTCGCCGAGCACATCTGGACCGACCACATCACCGTCGCCCAGGTCGCCGACCGGATCGCCGCCTCGACCGGCCTGAAGCTCGCCCCGAACACCGACGGCCGACTACGGGGACGTGTCCGCCGGGCGGCGACGGGCCTCAGGCACATTCGTTTCGACTGAGCGTTCGCCTCGCCTGGGTACGCGAGCAGACCGTCTCCCAGGCGCGGTCGTTTCGACCGGGCCTTTCGCGGACGAGATGAATTCGTGGCCTTATCGGTGCGCCGATGTGGCAGGTGGAAAATCCCTCACGGGAAACCGGAAATCGCCTTCGGGAAATAGAGTGATTTCCATGGAGGACGAAAAGGCGTACACGGAACGGCACGCTCTGTCGTTCGGGGGTGTCGCCCAGGTTTACGACGACGCTCGGCCGGATTATCCGGACGAGCTTTTCGAGTACATCGCGGGAAGGCTCCCCGGGCCGAAGGTGCTCGAAGTCGGGGCGGGCACGGGGAAGGCCACGGTGGGGCTCGTCGACCAGGGGCTCACGGTGACGGCCGTGGAGCCCGATCCCCGGATGGCGGCCATCCTGCCGAGCCGCGCCGGGGGACAGGTCGGGGTCGAGGTGGCGACCTTCGAGTCGTTCGTGGCGGCCGGGCCGTACGACGGGCTGGTCAGCGCGCAGGCCTGGCACTGGACCGACCCGGAGACCCGGATGGACCGGGCCGCCGCCCTGCTGCGGCCCGGCGGGTTCCTGGGGCTGGTCTGGAACTGCGGCCCGCTCAGGCAGGAGGAGGTCGTCGCCGCGATCCGCGCGATCTACGACGACTTCGGGCTGTCCGACCTTGAGCGGCCCGCCGAGCCGATCACCGGGGCCGAGGCCGAGGTGATCCAGGATCCGGAGACCTGGCCGGGCGACGAACTGGACGCGCATCCCGGGTTCGAATATCTCGGCAGCGTCCTTTTTCCGTGGCAGGAGACGCTCAGGGCCGCGGAATTCGGCGCCTACCTGCGTTCGACGTCCTATTTCCAGACACTTGGGCCGGAGAGAGGCGAGTCCCTGATCGGGAGAATAACCACGGTGATTCACCGGGATTTCGACGACCTGGTGACCGTCGACTGGACCACACAGTGTTATGAGGCCGTGAGGCTGGGCTGAACCAGGGCTCCGGACTCCATCGCGACCCAGATCGCGCCGTCGGGCCCGACCGTGAGCCCGTGGGGTTCGGCGCCCTCCAGGGGATACTCCTCGATCCGGCCCTCGACGGTGACGCGGCCCAGCTTGCCCGCGCCCCACTCGGTGAACCAGAGGGCGCCGTCCTGGCCGGTCACGATGGCGTGCGGCCTGGCGGCGCGGTCGGGCAGCGGGAACTCGCTGATCGCGCCGGAGGTGTCGATCCTGCCCACCTGACCCGCGCCGATCTCCACGAACCACAGCGCCTCGTCCGGTCCGGCGCAGATGCCCACCGGGGCGGCGCCCGGTGTGGGCAGCGCGTACCGCGTCACCTCGCCGTCGACGGTGACGCGGCCGATCGCGTCGCCCTGGTTGAGGGTGAACCAGAGCGCGCCGTCGGGTCCCGCCGTGATCGCCGACGGCATCGCGCCCTCGGTCGGCAGCCGGTGGAGGGTGATGTCACCCGACGTGGTGATACGTCCGATCCGGTCGCCCTGGAGCTGGGTGAACCACATGGCCCCGTCGGGGCCCGCGGCGATGCCGTACGGCGACTGCACGTCGAAGGCGGTGACCGTGCCGTCCAGGGTGATCCGCCCGATCCGGCCACCGGCGAACTCCGTGTACCACAGCGCCCCGTCGTGCCCCGCGGTGATCACCGTGGGCTGACCGTCGGCGGGATCGAGCTGGAAGATCGTGGGTTCCTCGCCCGGCACGACCCGCCCGATCCGCCCCTGATGGACGAGCGTGAACCACAGCGCGCCGTCGGAACCGGTGACGACGCCGTAAGGTGAACCATTGATCAACATATGTCGCCCCCTGAGACTTCGATCTCCGTGCCGGTGAAACGGCGCCGCAGCGCCCGGTCGTGCGTGACCACCACGAGTGCGCCGCCGTAGCCGTCGAGCGCCTCTTCGAGCTCCTCGACCAGAGTGAGCGAGAGGTGGTTGGTGGGTTCGTCGAGCAGCAGCAGGTCGTGCTCGCCCGCCAGCAGTACGGCCAGCGCCAGCCGTCGTCGCTGTCCCACCGACAGGGCGCCGACCTTGAGTTCGAGCGCCTCCGGAGGGAACAGGCCGGTCGCCAGCAGCGCCTCCTCCTCTCCGCCGTAGGTCTCGATGACCGTCCTGTCCGGATCGAACGTCACCTCCTGCGGGAGGTAGCCGGTCCGTGCGCCCGCCTCGGCCGCGATCGCGGCGAGCAGCGTCGACTTGCCCGCGCCGTTGGGCCCGTGGATGAGCAGCCGGTCGCCCGCCGCGATCCGCAACCGGTCGAGGCGCACGAGCGTGCCCGTACGCCTACCGGCGGGCGTGAACGTGCCGTGGAAGCGCAGTGGCCTGGGCGGGCGTGGGACCGGGTTCTCCTCCAGGCGGCGCAGGCGCTCCTGGGCCTGCCGTACGCGTGAGGCCACCGAGCTCTGCACGCGCCCGGCGTTGCGGTCGTAGGCCATCTTGTTGTTGTCCTTCATGGCCCGGCCGACGGCGACGCGGTGCGCGGTGGTCGTGGCGAACTCCTTGACCTGCCGGATCTCCTCCCGCCAGTCGGCGTGGGCCTGTTCCCGGCGCAGCCTGGCCGCCGCCTTCTCGGCGAGGAACCCGCTGTAACCGCCGCCGAACCTGGTCGTCGTGCCGTCCTCGACTTCGAGGATCGCCGTCGCCACCCGGTCAAGGAAGGTCCGGTCGTGTGAGACCGTCACCACGGTGCCCCTGTGCTCGCGCAGCCGGTCCTCCAGCCAGGTCACCGCCGCCTCGTCGAGGTGGTTGGTCGGCTCGTCGAGCAGCAGGATCTCCGGCGAGGCCGCCAGCACGCACGCCAGCCCCAGCCGCGCCTGCTCGCCGCCGGACAGGCTCGACAGCACGCGTGAGCGCTCGATCCGTGACAGACCCAGCCCGTGCGTCGCCTTGTCCACCCGGGCGTCGGCCTCGTAGCCGTCTCTGGCCTCGAACGCGGTGAGCAGCTCGCCGTACCTGTCCATGTCCTGTGCCTCGGCGGCCTCCTGGATGCCGCGTTCGAGTGCGCGCAGCTCGGCCAGGGCGGCGTCGATCGCCTGCTGGACGGTGTGGTCACCCGGCAGGCCGAGGGTCTGGCTCAGATAGCCGACGCCACCCGCCGCCGAGACCGTCACCTCGCCGTCGTCCGGCGTCTCCGTCCCGGCGATGATCCGGAGCAGCGTGGATTTGCCGGAACCGTTCTCGCCCACGATCCCCGCGCGTTCGCCGGGGCGGACGCTGAGGGTGACCTGGTTGAGGACCCGGCGTTCGCCGTAGGACTTCGAGACTCCTTTGAGGGAGAGCTGTGTGGTCAGTGAAGAACTCCAATCGCAACTCGTGTTGCTTTAGGCTAGCAGGGTCAAGGCGCCTAATGCAACTGGAGTAGACTTTGGAGCAGCGTCCCGGTGGTCGCAGCGCTCGTGTGCGCGACGCCGTACGGCAGGCGACCCTCGCCGAACTGGCCGAACATGGTTACGGCGGACTGACGGTGGAGAACGTGGCGATCCGCTCAGGTGTCCACAAGACGACCGTGTACCGCCGCTGGGGGAGCGTGGAGGGGCTGATCGCGGACGCGCTGGAGCTCGCGCGTGAGGAGCCGTGGCCGATGCCCGACACCGGCTCCTTCCAGGAGGACCTGCGGGAGATCGTCCGGCTGGTGCAGAGCGGGTTCGCCGACCCCGTCGCCGGCCCGGTCTCCGCCGCGTTCGTGACGGCCGCCGTGCAGAACGGCGACGCCGCGCGATCCCTGCACGACTTCTTCACGGCCCGCCACGAGCAGGCGGCCGAGGTGGTACGGCGGGCCGTCGAACGGGGCGAGGTGCCCGCGGGCACGGACGGCGCCGACGTGATCAGGACGGCCGTCGCCCCGGTCTACTACCGGCTGTTCGTCACCCACGAGCCGGTCACCGAACACGACGCGGTACGAGCGGCCGACGCCGCTGCCGCCGCCGCCCGCGCGGGTGTCTTCTCGGCACTCCAGCCGTAGACCCTGACCACGGCCCGCGAACGGCCCGCCGTCGGCGACGGCCGGTCCGGGCACGGATCGACGTGGGTCTCCCGCGCTTTCTGGGAGAGACGTGCGCCAGGCCCCCGGGTTTCCCGAGCCCCGGGGGCCACTCGCATCCAGGGATGCCCTTACCCGGCGGCTCCCAACAGCACTGCCGATCCCTGGCTCCCGAACCTCGTGTGGTGGGTGGGGGAAGATGCCGTTTCCGCCCTCCCACCGACCGAGGAGACCCCGCTGAGACGGGGGACGCCGTTGCCCGTCCCGGGAGGCACCGCAGTCCTTTCCGTACTCCACGAGGTGGGAGGGCGTCATGGACAACTCTGTGCCGACGGCGGACGCCGAACAATCCGGGACGACATCCGTAGGGGTACGTGGTTTTTGCCCGTCGTACCCACGGACCCCACTGACCCCACGACCCCGTGGCTCCCGGCCCACGGTCTCCGGTCCACGACCCGACCCCACGGTCGCCCGGCCTACGATCCCGGGCCTCCGGCCCCACGACCCCCGTGAAGAAGGGTCAGTCGTCGAGTAGGTCGGTTCTGGATTGTTTGCCGAGTTTCTTGAGGGTCCTGGCGACGTGTTGTTCGACCGTACGGGGAGACAGGAACAGCGCCTGGGCGATCTCGCGGTTGGTCCGGCCCTTCGCCAGCAGTCTGGCCACGTCCTGTTCGCGGGGGGACAGCACGTCGCCGTACCCCCGGCGGCCCCGTTTGGACGGTTTGACCGTGCCATGACTGCGCAGGCGGTACCTGCACCGGTCGGCGTCGCGGGGCGCGCCCATCGCGGCGAAGTCGTCGGCCAGCGCGGACAGCTCCTCGGTCGCCCGCGCCGCCTCGGCGCCGCCCCGGTCCATCCGGCACAGCGCGGCCTGTTCGGCGGCCAGCGCCGCGTAGTACGGCGCGGGCAGCGCGCGGTAGAGGTCCCTGGCCCGTTCGTAACCGTCGAGGGCCAGGGCCGGGTCGCCGGAGGCCCGGGCCAGCCAGGCCCCGGCCATCTCCAGCGCGGCGGCGGCCATCGGGGTGTCCTTGCCCTTGATGTTGCGTTCCAGTTCCCGGGTGAGCTGCCTGGCGTCGTCCGTCCTGCCGACCTCGACGAGTACGGCGACCGCGACGGGGACGAGTTCCCCGGTCCAGGACCAGACGCCCTTCGCGCGCGCGACGGCCAGGCCGCGTTCGATCTCGGCCAGGGCGAGCGCGTTCTGCCCCTGGGCGAGTCTGAGCCTGGCCAGGCCGGCGAAGCCGCCGATGGCGATCGGGGTGATGGCGTCGTGCGGGGCGGCGACACCGGTCACGGCCAGGCGTTCCTCCGCCTCCTCCCAGTCGCCGCGGACGATCGCCAGCGAGCCGAGGACGAGGGAGAGTTCACTGGCGACGGGGAACAGGTCGTGGTACTCGTCGAGCAGGTCGGTCGCGCGTTCGGCCAGGCCGTTCCACTCGCCGAGGAACCAGGAGAGCCTGGCCTGGGAGGCGCGGGCGGTGCTGACGACGAACGGCGCCCCGGAGTCGATGGCCAGCCGCAGGCCCGTCTCCAGCAGGGTCCTGGCCTGGTCGTGGTGGCCGACGCAGGTGCAGGCGTCGGCCATGTTGCAGTGCACGCGGGCGAGGTGCCGCTGTTCGCCGGTGGTCAGCGGGGCGGGGGGCGACAGGAACGCCAGCTCCCGCAGGACGCTCGGGTCGCCGGTCTGTATCAGCGACGACAGGTGGTTGGCCAGCAGGGACAGGCGCACCTCGCCCTCAGAGGCCCTGATCAGCTCGCGCAGCCGTTCCCGCCACAGCAGGACCTGTGCCACCGGAGCCGTGCCGTAGAAGGGCTGCGCCAGGACGGAGACCCCTCTGGCGAGCAGGTGGGGGCGTTCGCCGAGTTCGTCGAGGGCCGTCTCGATCACGGCGCGGCCCGCTTCGAGACCGCCGATCTGCCGCACCAGGAGCATGCCGAGGAAGAGCCGCACCTCGCCCCTGGCGGCGGTCGAGAGCCGGGGGTCGCTCAGCAGCCGTTCCAGGGTGGCCACCGGGTCGTACTGGTCGAGGCCGGTGTGCGCGACCTGGCCGAGCTTGACCGCCAGCCGGTCGACGTCGCGGGCGGGCAGCCCCGGGTATCCCAGCAGGCGCTGGAGCAGGCCGGTGGCCGCCGAGACGTCGCCGACCTGCGCGGCCAGGTCGGCGGCCCGCTCGCCGTAGCGCAGCGCGAGCGCGGCGTCCCCGGCGTGGTGGCTGTGTTCCGCCATCCGCACCACGGGCCTGGGGACGCGGTGTTCGAGCGCCCGCAGCGCGCGGGCGTGCAACCGCTGCCTGTCGTAGCCGGGCAGCGTGTCGTAGACGGCCTGCCGGGCCAGCGAGTGGCGGTAGCCGTAGGAGCGCTCGTCGATCTCGTACAGCACGCCGTTGCCGAGCGCGGAGGCCAGAGCCTCGTGGCAACGCCGTTCGGTCAGCCCGGCGACCTCGCTCAGCAGCCCGGCGTCGACGGGCGTCTCCAGTACGGCCGCCGCCTGCGCGAGCCGTACGGCGGGCAGGGGCATGCCGGTGAGGCGTTCGGCCATGGCCTCCCGCAGCAGCACCGGGACCTCGACGTTCTCCAGCAGTTGCCGGGTCGCCCGGCCGCCCTCGGCCGAGTCGCGCAGGGCGAGCAGGGTCTCCTCGACGACGAAGGGGATGCCGGCCGTGCGTTCGTACAGTTTTCCGGCGAACCGGGTGGAGATGGTCCTGCCGAGGAGGGCGGCGGCCAGGACGCGCACCTGGGCGCGGTCGAGGGGGCGCAGGTTCACCAGGATGCTCGCCGCGCCGGGCGGGGGACGGTAGGCGCTGCCCAGCGGCACCCCGCCGGGCACGTCCTCGCGCCGGTAGGTGACCACGATCGACAGGTTGCGCGGCAGGTCGGCCATCAGGAAGCGGAGCAGGTGCCGTGAGCCGTCGTCGGCCCACTGGAGGTCCTCGACGACGAGCAGCGCGGGCCCGACGCCGGAGAGCAGTTCCCTGACGGCGCGGAACAGCCGGTGGCGTTCCGACCGCGGGTCGCCGGTCGGCTCCGGCGCCTCGGGCAGGTAGGCCGACAGTTCGGGCAGCAGCGCGCGCAGCACGCCGGTGACCGGGTTGAGCCGGTTGCGGGCCAGGGAGGGCGGGACGGGCGGGTGGGCGAGACCGCCGAGCGCCTCGATGACCGCGCCGTAGAGGAACGGCTCCCGCAGCGACTGACAGCGGCCGAGCATGATGCGCAGGTTCCGCAGCGGGGGACGGCCGAGCAGCTCTCTCAGCAGCCTGCTCTTGCCGACTCCGGCCTCGCCCTCGATCATGGCCACCGCGGGCTGTTCGGAGAGCGTCGCGGTCAGTGACTCCAGCTCGGTCTCACGTCCCACGAGGACGGGTGACGCCGTTCGCGCCGGACCGTACGCCTCGTGCCTTGGAGCCGTGGCCATCGCATGCCCCTGTCCGCATCGCCGTGCAGCACCACGTGGAGTGAAAGCGTAAGTGAACTCATAGTGGTTGTGAACACCAGTTTTTCGGTGGATTACGTAGCTCTACGGAGGTTCCTACGGATTGCGTTGTGTTGGCCCCAGGGAGATGGTGCTTCGGTACGGCTGTTGGGCATCCCCTGACGTTCGGACGGGGGGTATGACGAGGAGACGATGAGGACGCGAAATGTCCATGACGGCGCATCGGCAATCTCGTCCGTGCGTGTTCCTTGAGGGTGAGTGCCGGGAGAGGACCCCGGGGCGGTGGGCGACCTGCTGGGCCAGGTGCTGGGCCGCGCGGTGGGACGCGAGCTGGGACGCCCGGTGGGGTACGGTCCGCCCGGTCGGCCTGCGCGCGTTCGCGGCCACGCCCTCCTCGGTTCCCGACGCCCGTGCGTGGGTGCGTGAGCTGCTTGAGGATCTTGACGGCGTGTCCTGCGCCGACCTCCTCGACGACGTGTTGCTGCTGCTGAGCGAGGTGGTCACCAACGCCGTCGTGCACTCCGACTCGGCACGTCACGAGGAGGGGCTGGTGACGGTGCGTGTCGGCGTGGGCAACGGCATGGTCCACGTCGAGGTGCTCGACGCCGGGTCGGCGACGGGTGGCCCCGCCGTACGGGAGGCGACGGCGGACGGCCTCGGCGGCCGGGGGTTGTTCCTGGTGGACCTGCTGTCGGCCGACTGGGGCTCGCACTGCGGCGACATGGGCGGCGCCGTGTGGTTCAGGGTCGGCACCACTCACTCCCCAAGCAACACCCTGACGGGCTGACCATTTCATTTCGGGCATGCGTTCTGCGGAACAAGCGTGTCCTGCGGGGGATTGTTCATATCCCTGCCCTGGCCCTGGCCCGTCCAGTAAATTCCCAGTTCCGCCTTCGGCGTGCCGTCTCCGGTCCGGATGACGAGGAAGTCCGAGCGGTAGTCCTGGCCGTCGAGTGTCCGGCCGTGCACCTTCAACTGCCAGGCCTCGCCGTATCCGTCAGTCGCGGGAAGGTGGACGGCCCGCTTCACGACCGGCCTGTTCCCGGGTAACAGGCAGCGCCGCAGAGCGTCCTCCAGGAGGGTGTCGCACGTCTGGTCGCTACGCGCGAACCGGGCGCAGAAGTCCGTCATCCCGCTTTTCTCGACCCCGGCGACGGTTTCCCGGAACACCGATTCCGCCATGTCCCGGGTGAACGCGGAGGGCGTCACACGATTGTCCGGCTCGGAGGCGCAACCTGTCGCCGTCAGTACGACGGCGACGCCGACAACGGCTGCTCGACGTGCTGTGGGAATCATCTCGTTCCTTTTCCGTCGACTTCATGGCCGGTCCCGTCTCGGAAAACGCACGCCGCCCGGTCAGACGCCGAGTTCGTCGCAGAGGTCGGCGTAGCGGTCCAGGTGGTCGGGGTTGCTTCGGTAGGTGCCGAGGCCGATCGTGTCGAACTCGTCCATCGGGGGTGACGCCTGGACGCCGAGCAGGGCGAGGGCGTCGTTGATCGAGGCCTGGTCGGTCGTCAGCCGTCGCTCACCGGCGAACGCGACGGCCCACTGGTCGCCGAAGCCGGCGAAGTACTCGGTCTGGATGATCGCGAACCGTGGCTCCTCGGCGCCGGTCACCTCGCGGACGAGGTCGCACAGCACCGTCTCGCCGGGGAAGGTGGCGGGGAGGCCCTCGGGCAGGTCGAGTCGTGTGTCACGGTCCCGGGTCGCGGCCCAGTAGGCCGAGAAGTAGTGGTCGATCGGGAGGACGCTGACGCCGTCGCGCACGAGTTCGGCGCGCAGCCCCACCGAACGGGCTCGGTCGGCGTCGATCCGCCCGGCCACGACGAGAGCGCAGATATGGTGTCCCACGCCCGAATCCTACTGTCCGGTTACATGCCCTTTCGGGGGGTAACCGGTGTTGAACGACAATGTTGGACGTTCCGAAATGGCCCGCTGAGCTGCGGATATAGGGCGGGAAAAGCCTAATGTCATGAGATCGATATCACGTTGACATTGCCCTGAAATATCAGCTCCATCACTGTGCGTCGTCCGAACTTGTTCCGGGGTGCCGTTTACCCGGAATGTTGCGCCAACGGATGTAATCGCTGCTCGGGGAGGCGGTGCCATGCCGAGGCCTACGGCACTGGTCGTGCGCCGCGCGCTCAGTGAACCACTGCTGTTGTTCGCGGCTTTCGGGGCGATCCTGCTCGCCACGACCACACTGGTCGGGCTGAGCGTCTACGCCACCTCGGTGGTCGACGCGGGTGTCCGCCGTACGCTGGAGACCGTTCCCATCGAGGTCTCCGGCGCCATGGTCAACGCGCCGGTGCACGAGGGCACCTTCGAGGCGACGGACAAGGCCCTGCGCGCGCAGGTCGCCGAGACCTACGCGGGCCTGCCCGTCGTGGTGACGGTGCACGGTCAGTCGGACTCCTACGCCATGCCCGGACAGGAGCGCAGGTCCAAGCCGGAGCTGCTGAGGTTCGGCACCCAGCAGGGTCTCGCGGAGCACGCCCGGCTCGTCAAGGGCGCCTGGCCGAAGACCGGGACCGAGGTCGTCGAGGCCGCGATCACCGGCGTCGTCGCGCGGGACACCGGAATGGCCGTCGGGGACTCCTTCACGGTCGAGGGACGACTCGACAAGTCGAAGGTCCGCGTCAGGATCGTCGGTGTCTTCGAACTGAAGGACTCCCACTCGGGCCGCTGGACGGGCCAGCCGTTGCTCACCCGGGGCATCGAGGTCGGCGGCTACGTCACCCACGGACCGCTCATGGTGTCCGAGGGGGTGTTCCTCGACCGGTTCGCCGCGGGCACCTCGGTCTCCTGGCTGGCCGTTCCCGACCTGCGCTCCCTGCCGAGGGAGGGGCTGCGTCCCCTGGCCGCCGAGGTCGGCGCCATGCAGGGGGTGCTCAAGCGAAGGCCGGGCTGTGAGGGCTGCACACTCGCCACCCGCCTGCCGGAGCGGCTGAACCAGCTCGCGACCGCGACCCTGGTCGCCCGCTCGACCATGCTCGTGCCGGTGCTGCAGCTGCTGTTGCTGGCCGCCTACGCGCTGACGCTGACGGCCCGGCTGCTGGCCGACCACCGGCGCACGGAGACCGCGCTGCTGCGTTCCCGGGGCGGCGGTGCCGTACGGCTGGCGCTGCTCGCGGCGGGGGAGGCGCTGCTGGTCGCGCTGCCGTGCGCCGCGCTCGCCCCACCGCTGGCCCTGCCGCTGCTCAGGGCGGTCAACGCCATCCCCTGGGCGGGGGCGTCGGGCACGTCGGTCGCGGTCGACGTCGGGCCGTCCGGTTACCTCACCGCCTACGTGGTCTCGGTCGCGGTGGCGCTCGGCTGCGCCGTACTGATGACGCTGCCCGCGCTCAGCGGCTCCCGCCGCACCTATGTGGCCGAGCAGACGGCGCGTGGGCGCGGCCAGCGGTACGGCCCGCTCCAGCGGGCGGGTGCGGACGTGGTGCTGCTCGTCGTCGCGGCGCTCGCGGTGTGGCAGCTGCAGCACTACGGAGCCCCGGTCACCGCGACCGCCGGGGGCGAACTGGGCATCGACCCGCTGATCGTGGCCGGTCCCGCCGTCGCCCTGCTCTGCGGTGGCGTGATCGGGCTGCGCGTCGTGCCGCCCGTCTCCAAAATCGCGGAACGGCTCGCCGCCCGCCGCGTCGACCTGGCGCCCGCGCTCGGCGCCTGGCAGGTCAGCCGCCGTCCGGGACGCTACTCGGGGCCCGCGCTGCTGCTGACCATGGCCGTCGCGATCGGTGTGGTCAGCATGGCGACCACCGCCACCTGGCGCGGCTCCCAGGAGGACCAGGCCAGGCACCAGGCCGGGGCCGACCTGCGGGTGGCCGCGCCGCCGGAGAACGCCGAACTGGGACCGCTCGGCAGGGCGGCGGCCTACACGTCGCTGCCCGGCGTGACCTCGCTCAGCCCGGTCTACCAGAGCGGCGGCGAACTGGCGGGTGAGGAGACGACCCTGCTGGCCGTCGACGGGAGCGAGCTGCCCGGCATGCTCAAGCTCCGTCCCGACCTGTCGAAGGAGACGATCGGCACGCTCGCCCGCGGGCTCACCGCGGCCCGCCCGAAGCTGCCCGGCCTGGCGATCCCCGGACGCCCCGACCGGCTGCTCGTGCGGACCCGCCTCACCGTCCAGGACCCCGCGAAGTCCGAGGACTACGCCAACACGGGGCTGATGCTGACGCTCGCCGACGGCGCGGGCACGAGGTATCCCGTCCGCTTCTTCCCCGGCCTCGGGGAGCGGGAGACGGCACTCGACCTGACGCCGCTGCGCGGGCGGAGCGGGCGGCTGACCTACCCGCTGACCGTCGCCGCGATCGTCGTCGACGTGCCGCTGCCGATCGAGGGGGCCGGATTCGAGGCGGCCGTGCTCGGCGTCAGGACGGGAGACGGCGCCCAGATCACCGTGCCGGAGGGGACGCGGCTGGTCCACGGGCTCTCGGCCACGACCGCCAAGGAGCGTGGCTTCGAGACCGGGGAGGGGCTGTTCACCGCCTCGTTCGAGGCACCGCCGCGCCGCGAACCGTTCGACGCGCTCGCCCCGCAGCGGGTCACGGTCACCCCCGTGGCGAAGGAGGTGCGGGAGGAGACGGTGTTCTTCAGCGAGGGAACCCCGCAGGGCGACCATCTCGGCCCGCTGCCGATCGTCCTCACCGCCGACCTGGCCGCCAAACTCCGCCTGACCACGGGCGCCACGGCCAAGGTCACCTTCGACCGGCACACCACCGTGATCAAGGTCGCCGGGATCGTGGAGGGGGTGCCGGGGACGACGTCCGGTGTGCCCGCCGTACTGCTGGACTGGCAGACGATGCAGGCGTGGGACATGCTCGGCCATCGCAACCCGCGCATGCCGACCGAGTGGTGGCTGAGCACGGACGGGGCCGAGACCACCGGGGCGGCCGCCGAACTCAGCCGCCACCCCGGCTGGGAGACGACCGTGGTCGACCTGTCCTCGCTGGCCGACGGCCTCAGGGACGACCCGCTCGCCGGCGGGCTCAGGGGGGCGCTGACGCTCGGCTTCCTGGCCGCGCTCTCCTTCGCCGTCCTCGGCTTCGTCGTCAACGCCGCCGTCGCGGCCAGGGAGCGAACGTCCGAGTTCGCCATCCTGGGCGCCCTCGGCGTCGGCTTCCGGCAGGTGTTCACGATGCTCGCGGTCGAACAGGCCTTCCTGATCGGCCTGTCCCTGGCGGCCGGGACCGGGGTCGCCGTGGTCGTCGCGTCGCTGGTCGTGCCGTACATCGTGCTGACGGGCCAGGCCACGGCCGTGACCCCGAGGGTGCTGCTGGACATCCCGTGGCCGGCCACGCTGGGGCTGCTGGTCACGGTCGCCGTGCTGCTGTTCGCGATCGTCGCCGTGCTGGCCCGTGCGCTGCGGCGCCGGGGCATGGGCGGCGCCCTGCGGATCGGGGAGGACCGATGAACCCCTGGACACAGGTACGGGTCAACCGGGGCGTCGCCGCCGTGCTCGGCCTGCTGGTGCTCAGCGCCTGCCTGCTGGTCGCCGCCGTGCCCAAGGTCACCCAGACCGCCTACGACGAGGCACTGCGTGACGCCATGGCCAAGAGCGAGCCGAAGCGTACGGACCTGACGGTGGTCAGCAGGCGCAACGGTCCCCCGCAGGAGCCGCTCACCCCGGCCGTGCTGCTGGACGCGGACCGGAGGTTCAGGGCGGAACTGCCCTCCGCACTCCGCCGGGCCGTGGCGGCGCAGGGCGCCGGGAGCAGCCACCACATGGTGCGCAAGAGCGAGAACCCCGTGTTCGCCGTGGACGGCGAGGTGCGCTCCTACCAGTACCTGAACCTGGGCTGGGTCTCCGGCACCGAGCGGTATGTCCGCTATGTCGAGGGCCGTCCGCCGGGAGAGCCGAAGAAGCTGGACGACGGACCGCTGTTCGAGGTGGCGCTGGCGAAGCAGGCCTCCGAGGAGATGCGGATGCCCGTCGGCTCGACGGTGCAGCTCGGCGGTCTGCAGAAGCTGTCGGCCACGGTCACCGGACTGTTCGAGCCGATCGAGCCGGACAGCGGCTACTGGCGGCACAACGAGGCCTTCCGCCGGGTCATGAAGATCCGCAAGCCCGGGGCCGACACCGACGACTGGTACGCCACCGGGCTGGTCGCCGGAACCGCCCTGCCCGAGCTGGGCGCGATGTACCCCAACGTCACCTACCAGTGGGTGATCGGCGTCAACGGCCCCGCGGTCACGACCCTGCGGGCACCCGAACTCGCCGAGGCGGTGCGCGCCTTCCGGGGGGCCGTCCCGGTCGTGCTCGACGGCACCTCGCCCGGCTCCCTCGACACCGGGCTCGACTTCCTGCTCGACGAGCACTTGAGCCGGATGCGCGTGGCGGAGTCGCTGCTGCTGTTCGTCATCGGGGGCCTGCTCACCGTGTCGCTCGGTGTGATCGCGCTGGTCGTACGGCTGCTGGCCGAACGCATGCGCCACAGCCTGGTCCTCATCCGGGCCAGGGGAGCCTCCCTGCCCGGGATCGCCGCGACGACCGCCGCGACGGTCGCGGCGGTCGCGGTGCCCGCCGGGGTGGTGGGCTACGCCCTGTCCTACGCGCTGCCCGGCCCGCTCACCCTCTTCGTGCACCTCGGCCCGCTCGTCGTCGTGGCCGTCACCGCGCTGCTGGCCGCCGGGCAGGCCCTGGACCACCGGTGGCCGCGCGCCGACCGGCGTGACGACGTCGCGACCTCCCGCCCCTCGCCCCGGCGGATCACCGCCGAGGCCGCGCTCGTCGTGCTCGCCCTCGCCGGGACCTACCTGCTGCGTCAGCGCGGACTCACCACCCAGACGGGCGAACGGGGCTCCGACCCCTTCCTGATCCTGGTGCCCGCCGGGCTGACCGTGGCCGTCGCGCTGGTCGTGCTGCGCTGCTACCCCTACCCGCTGCGCCTGGCCGTACGGCTGGCCGCCAGGCTGCGGCCCGCGGTGCCGTTCCTCGGCCTGACCCTCGCGGCCAGGGCCAGGCCCGCCGCCACGCTGTCGGTGCTGATCCTGCTGCCCGCGCTGGCGGTCGCGGTGTTCGGCACCGTGATCTCCGGCGGGCTGGCCACGACACAGCAGGCCTCGGGGTGGCAGCAGGTCGGCGCCCGCGCCCGGCTGGACAGCGCCCTGCCCCTCACCCCGGAGGCGGTCGAGCGGATCAGGCAGGTCCCCGGGGTCAGGAACGTCGTCCCCGCGACGCGGAGCACCGCCATGGTCAGACCCGACATGCAGCAGGTCATCGTGCTCGGCGTCGACACGCGCGCCTACCGGGCTCTGCTGTCCGGCAGCCCTCTGGTCCTGCCGGACGCGCCGGTGCTGGTCTCGCCCGACCTCGCAGGCCGGGGGCCGATCGAACTGGTCGCCAAGACCTCGCGCGCGCTGACCCCCGGCGGCGTCGCCGTCGGCCTGCCCCGCATGTACGGCGGCGGCCCCCTGGTCGTGGCCCCGCCGGACGGCTCCCCGGTCAACACGGTGTTCATCGACGGCGCCGGCATGGACGCCAAACAGCTGAGGGCCGCGGCCGGCATGCCGGACGTGCAGGTGACGAGCCTCGACGACGTCCTCGCCGACATCGTGGGGGCGCCGTTCACCGCGACGATCGAACGGGCCTTCACCGTCGTCACGATCGCCCTGGTCTGCTACGCGCTGGCCGCGGTGCTCGTCGCCCTGGTGACCGGCGGCGCCGACCGCACCGGCACCCTGTCCCACCTGCGGGCCCTGGGACTGTCGACGGCCCAGGCCCGCCGGCTGACCGTGCTTGAGATCGCCCCGATGATCGTGCTGACCGCGCTGGCCGGGATGCTGCTCGGTCTCGCGCTGCCCGCCGTACTGGGGCCGGGGATCGACCTGCGGGCCTACACCGGGGGTCTCGCGGTCGAGGTCTATCCCGCCGACCTGACCACACCGGTCCTGTTGGCCGCGGGCCTGGCGGCGGCGGCCGTCCTCGGGGCCTTCGTGTACGCGACGCTCGGGCGCGCGGTCGCCCCGCGCCTGAGAGAGGGAGAGTGACGGTGAGCGGACTGGCGGACACCTCGCTGGCGGAGCTTGAGGCCGAGGCCGTACGGCACGGCCCCGCCTTCGGGGAGGGCGCGCACATCCTGTGCGACAACCTGGTGCGCATCTACAAGACCGAGGGCGTCGAGGTGGTCGCCCTGCAGGGTCTCGACCTGCTGATCGAGAAGGGTGAGCTGGTCGCGATCGTCGGAGCCTCGGGCTCGGGCAAGTCCACGCTGCTCAACGTGCTGTCCGGGCTCGACGTGCCGACCGCCGGAGTGGCCAGGGTCGCCGGGGTCGACCTGCTGGCGATGACGGCGCGCGACCGGCTGAGGTACCGGCGCCAGGTGGTCGGCTTCATCTGGCAGCAGACCGCCCGCAACCTCCTGCCCTACCTGAGCGCCGCGGAGAACGTCGAACTGCCGACGCGCCTGGCGGGCAGACGGCGGCGCGACCGGGCCACGGAACTGCTCGACCTGCTGGGCGTGGGGTACTGCGCCAAACGCAGACCGGCGGAGATGTCCGGCGGCGAACAGCAGCGGGTGGCCATCGCGGTCGCCCTGGCCAACTCCCCGCAGGTCATCCTGGCCGACGAGCCGACCGGAGAACTGGACAGCGAGAGCTCGGAGGCGGTGTTCGCCGCGCTGCGCGGGGCCAACCGCGAACTCGGCGTCACCACGGTGATCGTCACCCACGACGCCATGGTCTCCGGGCAGGTGGACCGGACCGTCGGCATCAGGGACGGGCGGACCAGCAGCGAGACGCTCCGCCGCGCCTCCTCGGACGGGCTGGTCGTGGCGGAGGAGTACGCCGTGCTCGACCGCGTCGGCCGCCTGCAGCTGCCCAGGGACTTCACGAGCGAGCTGAACATGGAACGCCGCGTCCGCCTGCGGCTGGAGAGCGACCACATCGGCGTCTGGCCTGAGGAGGTCGCCGACGGTCCGGGCAGGAAGGCCGGTGAGATGGAGGACGAGGATGGGGACTGAGGAGTCGCTGGTCGCCGTCGAGGGGCTGCGCAGGGTCTACCGGAGTGGCCCCAAGGAGGTCGTCGCCCTGCGCGAGGTGTCCTTCGAGGCGGCCCCCGGGGAGCTGGTCGCGGTCAGGGGGCGTTCCGGGTCGGGCAAGACGACCCTGCTCAACCTGGTCGGCGGTCTGGACCGGCCGGACGCGGGCCGGGTGACGGTCGCCGGGCACGAGGTGACCGCGCTGCCCGAGGAGGGGCTGCTGGCCCTGCGCAGGGACGTGGTCGGCTTCGTCTTCCAGTCGTTCGGGCTGATCCCGGTGCTGTCGGCGGCCGAGAACGTCGGGGTGCCGATGCGGCTCAGCCGTACACCGACGGCCGCGCGTGAGGACCGGGTGCGGGTGCTGCTCTCCCTCGTCGGGCTGGCCGAGCACGCCGACCAGCGGCCCTACGAGCTGTCCGGAGGCCAGCGGCAGCGGGTGGCCGTCGCGCGGGCGCTGGCCAACCGTCCCCGGCTGCTGATCGCCGACGAGCCGACCGGCCAGCTCGACTCGCAGACCGGCCGCCAGATCATGCGGCTGATCCGCGCCCTGGTCCGCAGCGAGGGCGTCACGGCGCTGGTCGCCACGCACGACCCCGCCCTGATCACGCTGGCCGACCGGGTCCTCGAACTCCGTGACGGGGTGCTGGCCCCGGCCTGAGCCGGGGACGGGTCACAGCCAGTACCACTCGATCCTGGCCTTCGCCCGCCGGTCGGCGAGGAAGGCGGTGAAGGCGGCCCTGCCCGCCGCGGCCAGTGTCGGCCCGTCGGGGCGCGCGGGGTCGCGGCGCCGTACGGCTCCGAACAGGAATCCGTCCCGGTGGGGCACCGGACCGGTGGCCTCGCCCTCACCCAGCTCGCGCAGCGGGGCGGGCAGTTCGGACGCCGACCGGTCGGCCACGTGGACGGTGAGGTCCCCGACCGGCCGGGCGACCGCCTCCCCGAGCGCGGCGAAGGGGTCGTCGCGCCCGGCCAGCTCCATCAGCCGCTCCTCGGAGCCGGTCGCCCACACCGCCGAGACCCGGTCGAACTCCGCGGCGTGCTCCGCGAAGTAGGCCTCGGCCGACTCGGCCTCCCTACGGGCACGGAAACCGCGCATCTTGGCCAGCGAGTGCAGGTGGTTGTCGTAGGCGCCGGGTGTCAGGCCGACCTCTTCGAGCCAGCGCAGCATGTCGGCGCGGCTGTGCAGGCCGCGATGCCTGCGGAAGTCGTCGGAGGCCCGCTGGAGCTCCTCCTGGGAAGGGGCCGGCTCCTGCCAGCTCTCCAGGATGAGGAGGCAGTAGTCGATGAGGTCGTCGTGCACGGTCCGGTCGCGGTCGGCGAGCGCCTTCAGCGTGAACAGGGCGGTCTGTACGGAGAGCTGCTGGCCGTCCACGGACAGCACGTTGCTCGCGGCCCAGTGCGTGGAGTGCTCGGCCGTCCACGGGACGCCGTCCTCGTCGGGGGCGGTGATGGCGACGCAGCCGCCGTCGGGGTGGTCGAGGACCAGGTCGTAGTCGACGATCGGGGTGCCGGGCCGTACGTCGACCACGAGCTGGGCCAGGCTCTCGGGGTGGGCCGCGCGCCACGCGGCGACCCTCTTCCGGGCGTCCGGTACGGCCTCACGCCTGCGCGGCAGCTCGCGCAGCAGTTCGACGGCCCCGGCGAGCGTCTCGGGGAACCCGCTCACGCCGGGACCCCCTGCCGGGTCGGCCCGTCCGCCCCGACGGCGGGTTCTCCGGCGGCGAGCCAGTCGGCGATCGCCCTGGAGATGGGCAGGTCGGTGAACTCCTCGATCCATCCCCACTGTCCGTTGGGGTTGAGTTCCAGATACACGTACTCGCCTTCCGGGGTGAGGATCACGTCGATGCAGCCGAAGGCCAGGTCCAGGGAACGGACCAGTTCGACGCAGCGCCGTTCCATGTCCTTGGGCAGGTCGTGGACGGCGTACTTGGAGAAGTGGCCTTCGTAGTGCCGGTAGTCGTGGCGGGTCGCCTTCGAGCCCTGGGAGTGGATCTCGGCGGTGAAGACCTGGTCGCCCACGACGGTGATCCGCAGCTCCACGGCCTTGTCCACGTAGGGCTGCAGGATCACGGGGGCGTGGGCCAGGCGGTGCCTGCCGGTGAGATGCCGCCGGGAGACCGGGGTCGTGTAGAAGTTGTGGCCCATGCCGTCGATCCCGAACTCCACGAACTCGACCTCCTTGGCGATCATCCGGCCCTCCGTCCCCTCCCAGACCTCGATGAGTCCTTCGGGGCTGTTGGTGACGGTCGTCTCCGGGACGGTGAAACCGAGTTCGGCGGCGGCGGCGAGGTTGAGCAGCTTGTTCTGGGTGCGGAGCACGTCGGCGGTGCGGGCGGGGAACCAGCGCGCGTCCAGGGTGTCCTCCCACCCGTTGAGGTGGAAGCGCGCGATCTTCCGGACGTAGTCGCGGTGCGTCTCGTCCGTCACGACGTCCGCCGCCCTGGGCCGGGAGGGCCTGCGGTTCCAGACGGCGCTGAAGAGGGAGAAGTCGTACTCGGTGCCGTTCGTCACCAGGGTGTGCCGCCACCGCCCGCCGGTCAGGCGCGAGGTGATCCGGCTCTCGGTGGGATAGTCGCCCGGATCCCACCAGAGCGTTTCGATTCCTCGCTCGGTGAGTTCGGGCAGGACCAGGTTGACCGCGAGGTCTTCTTTTCTGCTGATTACCAGGATCACGGGTTTCTCCGCGGGAAGGCGGATGGTGCCCGTGCACCCGTACGGGCACCATCCATTTACTTTCAGGAAATGTCGGGCAGCGGGTCGCCCTGGGTGCCGTTGCCCAGCGAAGAGGCGTACCTCGGGGTCGGGGGCGTCATCGGCGGCCGACCGCCGACCACGGCGCCCAGTACCTCGTCAGAGACCTCGGCGGAGCCGTCCAGGTCATCGATGCGAACAGTCATTCCACACCTCCATCGGTTTCTCGCTTCAACGAGACCGATCCTTCATCCGGCCCCTTGGAGAGGACTTGGAGGCAACTTGGATCTTGCCTGGAATGAAATTCGGATATCGGCCAGGAATTATGAGAGCCGCTCACGATCCTCGCCGCCGACGCCCGAGGGGGAGCAGTCGGGATATGAGGAGAAAAGTGATGAAAGGGTGTAGAAATCCGGAAAAGTCCGGAAATGGCCTCAGGGCATGTGGACGACGCGCAGGAAGGCGGGCAGCAGCCAGGGACGGGGCCCGCCGATCGTCACCCGGCCGCTGAGCAGGGCCCGCAGCTTGCCGATGCGGCCGAACATCATCAGGTTGAAGACCGCCGGGTCGAAGGTCACCCGCACGTCCGGCCTGCGCCCCGGCTCCCCGAGCGTCACCCGCCCGTCGCGCAGGACCATCGTCACGGTGGTGATGTACGGCGAGCGGAACTCGACCGCGATCGGGCGTTCGGAGCGGGGCTGGCCGGTCTCCAGCAGTCGTCCGGAACCGTGGCGGACGACCCCGGCCATGAACAGCTCGACGAAGAAGGCCGCGTCCGCGGAGGCGATCCGCCACGTCATGCCGAGGGCGCGTCCCATGTCGTGGCCGTGCAGCAGCAGTTCGTTGAGCAGGTGGGCGAGGATCCCGGCGACCGGGACGCGGGAGCCGCCGAGCCAGGAGACCGGCAGCGTCGGGTCGAAGTCCTCGGTCGAGGCGAGCAGGTCGTCGATGTGGGTGTTCAGCAGTTCGGCGAGCCTGTGCGGGTCGCGTTCGGTGAAGTCGCGCAGCGTCAGCTCGTTGAAGTCGTCGATGTCGTCGACGGTGATGTCGTCCAGCCACCCGTCCAGGACGGGGAACGGGTTGGGCACCTCCGCGGGCCGTACCAGGGAGGTGTAGAGCCAGGCGACGACGGTCAGGTGGGCGGCGGTCTCGGAGACCGACCAGCCGGGGGTCACCTCCGCGCGGGCGTCGGGCGCCGAGACGACCATCTCGGTGAACCGGTCGCCGACCCGCCTGAGGGCGGAACGTACGGACTTCCACTGGTCATGGGTGATGGGCGCGGCCACGTCTGCCTCCATGTTTTCGCGTGGGGGTTCGTGAAAGGCGTTTCGCGGGCCGGAATGGCGTTTCCCGGGAGGGGAAGCCGATCCGCCTCCACGAGACGGGAGCGGCCGAAAACTCCATCACCGTAACATCCGAACATACGAACCTAATGGCCGATGACGTGGTTTCTCCACCAGGAAGCAGCCCGATGGAGGATATTTCGCGATCAGGTATGGCCTGACCTTGAGAAACGCCCGGGGAACGCGTTGTGGGCCGAGTCGGTCCCCTTTCCCCGGGCGGGCTCGGTCGGGTACCGGCCGGCGGCCGGGGCTCGGATCTCCTTTCTTCGGCCGCCGTTGTGAGGCCGTGTTCTCGGCGTGAGGGGCGGATGGGGCATCGGAGGCCTGAGGGGTGCTCCGGCGCGGGTCCAGGGCGGGGCGCCGGACGGGCATCAGGGTCGGCCAAAAACATACTTTCGTGACCTATGTCCATGTTTCGGATGCTTAGGGATGTCGTAGTCGCCGGTGGATTGCCATCTTTGCCCAGGTAACACGACAGACCTATTCCAAACGGGCACTGTCAACATATTCTCCGAAATAGAGCAATTTGGAAGATGTGCAACCCGAATCCGGCGATGATGTTCGCTCCGCGAATTGGTCGTGTTGAATCCGTGTTTTCGGTCGCGCACACCGGGAGATCGGAGGGTTTTTCGATTGATGGTGGCGTTTTTTCGGGCCGCCGTATTCGCCTGACCCTGTTCACCGCACTCCATGCTGGAGGTTTGTGCATTGGTATCCCATCACCATCTGGGCACGTCGTTCGGCGCTCCGGCGTCGGACTGGCTGAACGTCATCACTACGGCTGAGGGACGGCCAGGGCGGTACGGCGCCACGTTGTGTGTGGACCAGAACCACCCCTTCTTCTTCGACCACCCGCTCGACCACGTCCCGGGCATGTTGCTGGTGACCGGACTGCTCGACCTGCTGCGCGACCACGCGGTCCTGTCACGGGACCACCGGGTGCGCCTGTCGTTCGAGTTCACCTCGATGTGCGAACTCGGTCCCGGGATCGACCTGTCCGCCGAACTCTCGGACGAGCGGGGGGAGTGGACCGTACTGGCCCTGCAGGAGGACCGGCCGGTGTGCGCGGGCACGGTCGCCCTCACGGAGGAGCCGAGGCCGGAGTCCCCCGAGGAACAGGGCCCCGCGGTGTCCCCGGCGCCGATCGAGGGAGGGCTCGCGCACCGCGCCGACCCGAGGAACGTGCTGATCGGCGAACCCACGATCTCCCACGACGGTGAGCGCGAGGAGTACGTGGTGCCGCTCGTCCCCCCGCCCGTCGGGCACTTCCTGTTCAGGCACGGCAACGAGCACTACGGCCTTGAGGAGATGATCGAGGCGGGGCGGCAGTTCGCGACCGCCGCCAGTCACCTGGCGCACGAACGGCCCCGCGACGCGGTGATGCTCTGGCTCAGACTGGCCGCGGACCTGCCCGCCGCGCCCCCACGCGCCGAACGGCTCACACTGCGCTGGCCGACCCAGCCGCCCCGGGGCAACCGGGGCACCTTCGACCTCACCGTGAGCCGTGGGACGGCGACCGGCCAGGGCGTGCCGATCGGCTCGCTGTCCTACGGCTCCAGAGCCCTCAGCCCCGCCTCCTACCAGAGGATTCGCCAGAACGGAGAACAGGAGTGAGCGGCACCCCCTCACCGGTCACACCCAGGGCGTGGACCGGCTACATCATCCCCGTGCTGTTCCTGCTCGCCGTGACCGCCAACGTCGCGGGACTGGTCGTGCACCTCGGCCGGGCGGGTGAGCCACCGCACCTGGCCGCCGCCGTCTTCGCCGTGGCCAACCTGGTCTGGGTCGCCCTGGAGACGCCCGTCACGTTCCGCAGGCCGTCCGCCCCGCCCCGCGAGGTCGCCACCCTCCTGTTCTACGGAGGCGCCAGGGTCGCCGTGATCGCCGCGGCGCTCCTGGGGCCGTTCCCCTGGCAGCGGCTGAGCCCGCTGGCCGTACTGCCCGCCCTGATGTTCGTCTCCGGGGTGGCGCTGCGGCAGATCGCGATGCGCACGCTCGGGCAGTTCTACTCGCACCACGTGATCCGCCGCGACGACCACGTGATCGTCCGCACCGGGCCGTACCGGGTGGTCCGTCACCCCGCCTACGCGGGCATGCTGCTCGGGCACACCGGGCTGGTGCTGTTCTTCCTCAACCCGTTCAGCGTGGCGCTGCTGGTCGTCCTGGCCCTGGCCATCGCCAGGCGCATCCACGTCGAGGAGCGGGAACTGCTGGCCATCCCCGCCTACCGCGACTACGCCACCGGCCACCCCCGCGTCGTCCCCGGAGTGTGGTGAACGTGAACCCCCGACCCGACCTCACCTGCGACGAACTGCTCACCACGACCAGAGCCGTACGGCGCGGCCTCGACGAGAGCAGGCCGGTCGACCTGGAGCTGGTCAAGGAGTGCCTGCGCCTGGCCCTGCAGGCCCCCAACGGCTCCAACAAGCAGAACTGGCGCTGGATCGTGCTGACCGACCCCGGCCTGCGGGCCGGGATCGCCGACGTCTACCGCCGCGCCTTCCTCGAACGGATGGCGCCCCTGTTCGCCCGGCTCGACGAACTCGACCCGCGCACGCGACGCATGGCGACCGACGGCCGGGACCTGGCCGAACGGCTCCACCGCATCCCGGTGCTCGTCATCCCCTGCCTCGAACTCGCCGACGGGCACCTGCCGGAGGGCAACCAGGCCGGGCTGTGGGCCTCCCTGCTGCCGGCCATGTGGAGTTACGCGCTGGCCGCGCGCAGCCGGGGCCTGGCCACGACCTGGACCAGCGTCCACCTGGACCGGGAGAAGGAGGCGGCCGAACTGCTCGGCCTGCCGCCGAACGTGCGCCAGGGCGGCCTGCTGCCGACCGCCCACAGCCTCAGGACCGACTTCGGGCCCGGCCCCCGTCTTCCCCTTGAGGAGGTCCTGCACATCGACGGCTGGAACGGCCCTCTCAGAGACGGCCCCCAAGGCGGCTCTCGTGAGGACGGCTCCCAGAAAGGCTCTCGCGAGGACGGCCCAGGGAAGGAGCCGAACCCGTGACCCCCGTCCCGGAGCCGCCCGTGCTGCGGGTGGACCTCCACGACGTGACGCGGGTCGGCAACAAGTTCGCCAGGCTGGAGTCGATGCGGCTGGCCGGTCTGCCCGTGCCGCCGCTGTACTGCCTGCCCGCCGAGGCGTTCGACCTGGTCGTGGGGAAGGTCCGTGACGGCCTGCCCGCCGTGCCGCTGCTCGGTGACGCCGGGGCGGTGAAGGCCTGGGGCGAGGCCGCCACGGCGGAGGTGGCCCGGCTGGCCGTCCCCGGCGAGCTGGCCGATGCGGCGCTGGCCGCCTTCGACGAGGTGATCGGCCCCGACGGGCTGGCGGCCGTACGGGCGTGCGTGGTGCCCGCGGCCGGTCTGACCGGTGAGGACGACGCCGCCGACCCGTTCGCCGGGATGAGCGACAGCTTCCTGTACGTACCGCGCCGTGACCTGCTCACCAGGATCGTGGACTGCTGGGCCTCGGCCTACAAGCCGGAGGCCGTGCTGTACCGGCTGCGCGCGGGCGCCGACCCGACGGCGACGCGGGTCGCCGTCGGCGTGCAGCTGATGGTGCCGGGAACCCGCTCCTTCGTCGCCTTCAGCCGTGACCCGCGTGACGGCTCCGCCCGGCACGTGATCGCCGCGGCCCTCGGGATCGGTGAGGGCGTGGTGCAGGAGAAGGCCGACGTGGACCACTTCTTCGTCAGCCACGCCACCGGCGAGGTGACCGAGCGGACGGTCCGCAAGAACCGGATGGTCGGCCCGCCGGACGGTTCCGGGAAACTCGCCCTGCTGGCCGTACCGGACGAGCTGGCGGGCAAGCCGGTGCTCGACCGGGAGCGGATCTCCCGGATCGTGGAGGCCCTCACCAGGATCGAACGGCACTTCGGCTGTCCACAGGATGTGGAGGGCACCTTCACCGAGGACGGGCGGCTGTACGTGGTGCAGGCCAGGCCCATGGCGGAGCCCCCCGAGGAGAGACCGCAGACTCGGCAGGTGCTGTGGAGCAACCACAACATCACCGAGAGCTACCCCGGGGTCTCCGGGGCGCTGACCTACTCTCTCGCCCGCGACTTCTACCGGTGGATCTTCACCGACCTGTACCGGCGGATGGGCGTGTCCGAACGTTCGCTGCGCCGCGACAGGCACCACCTGGAGCGGATGGTCGGCATGGTGGACGGGCGGGTCTTCTACCGCCTCGACGCCTGGTACGCCCTGCACGGCAGGCTGCCGGTCTTCGAGTTCGTCAGGGGGTGGTGGGAGCACTCGATGGGGCTGGCCGACGACCCCCGCTCGGTCCCGCCCCGCCCCGGCTGGCCGCTGCGGGCCCTGCGGATCGCCCCCGGCTACCTCCGCAGGGCGCTGCGCCACCCCCGTGACGTGCGCGAGTTCCTGACCTGGTGGGACGGGACCGCAGCCACGGCCCACGAGCGGATCGACCACGCCGAACCCGCGGAACTGGTCGCCTTCTACCGGCGGCTGTGGGCGCAGGTCGCGGTGCGCTGGGGGGTCACGCTGACCAACAGCGTCTTCAGCATGACGGTCGCGGGCACCCTCGACCGGCTGTTGCGCCGCTGGGCCGGGCAGGACGGCCGTGCCCTGATGCTCGGCCTGCTGTCCGGCGGGCCGGACAACCGCTCGCTGGCCGCACTGCGTTCCGCGATCGCGCTGGCCGAACTGGTCGGCGCCAACGGGCCCGCCCGCGAGCGGGTCCTCGCCGCCGAACGGCCAGAGGACGCCAGACGGGCGTGGGAGGAACTGGTCGAGGGTCGGTACGGCTCCGCGATCGCCGGGGCGGCCGCCGCGCACCTGCGCCGCTACGGCGACCGCGCGGCCGGTGACCTCAAGCTTGAGGAGCCGACCCCCAGGCAGCGGCCGTGGATGGTGCTCGACATGGTCCGCCCCTTCGTCAGGCAGGGTCTCACGGTCGCCGCGAGCCGGGCCGAGGAGCTGCGGGTCCGCCGGGAGGCGGAGCGGGAGCTGCGCGAACGCTGCCCGGGTCTGCTGCGCCGTACGGCGTTGCGGCTGCTGGCCGCCGCGATGCGCGGGCTGGTCAAGGCGCGGGAGGACACCAGGTTCTGCCGCACCGAGCTGTACGGCCTGTCCCGGGGAGTGCTGTTCCGGCTGGGGGCCGAACTGGCGAAGGCGGGTCACCTCGACCGGGCGGACGACGTGATCGACCTGACCGTGCAGGAGGTCCTCGGTGCCTTCGAGGGCACGCTGCCCGGCGCCGACCTGCGTCCGCTGGCCGCGCACCGCAGGAAGGAGCGGGAGTTCAACGAGACCCTGCCCGCCCCGCCCTCACGCCTGCTCACCGGCGAGGGCCTCGCCAGGGACGTGGGGGCACGGCGGACGGAGCCCCGGGAGCAGGAGGGAGACCCCCGGCTGCTGCGCGGCCTGGCGTCGAGCGCCGGGCTCGTGCGCGCCCGCGCCAAGGTCGTGCCGCACCCCTCGATCCCCCCTGAGGCCTGCCAGGACAGAATCCTCATCGCCAGGGAGACCGACCCCGGGTGGCTGTTCCTGATGAGCGCCGCCAGGGGACTGGTCGTCGAACGCGGCACGCTGCTGTCCCACACCGCCATCACCGGCAGGCTGCTCGGGGTGCCGACCGTCGTCGCGGTCGCGGGCGCGACGACCCGCATCCCCGACGGGGCCCTGATCGAGCTGGACGGAGCCGCGGGGACCGTACGCGTCCTGGACGAGGCTCCCGAGGAGGGCGAGGGATGATCGGCCGTCTCGGCAGATACGTGCTGGGCAGCTACCCGCCCGCCTTCTACCTTCCCTACGGGGTGAGCTGGGCCGTCGGCGTCACGGCGCTGTTCGCGCTGGTCGACCCGCGTCTCACCGGCTGGCGTCCCGACGTCGGCGTCGTGGTCGCGGCGCTGACCTTCGCGATCGACCTGCTGCTGATGCGGGCCCTGGACGACATCAGGGACCTCGACTACGACCGCGAGCACAACCCCGGACGGCCGCTGCCGAGCGGCGCCGTCCGGGTGGGTGACCTGGCGGTCCTCATCGCGGTCGGTGTCGTGGTCGTGCTCGCGCTCAACGCGGGCCGGGGGATCGCCCTGGTCGCGCTGGCCGTGCAGCTGGGGTACGCGCTGCTGGTGCTGGCGGCCGACCGGCTGCTCGGGTGGCCGCACGGCGACGACGTGGTGACCGGCCTGCTGGTCAGCTTCCCGGTGCAGATCCTGATCAACCTCTACCTCTACGCCGGGGTGCTGCACCAGACGGGCCTCGGGCCGGGGTGGCACGTGGTGCCCGCGCTGCTGACCGCGGCGACCGCGTACCTGCACCTGGAGTTCGCCCGCAAGGTCACCCGTGATCCGCGGCCGGGCGAGCGCAGCTACGTCACGGTGTGGGGGGCGGAGCGGACGGCGGTGATCTCGACGGTCAGCGCCGTGCTGTCCGTCGCGGTCGCACTGGCGTTCGTCCGGCCGTGGGAGTCGTCGCCGTGGGGCTGGCTGGTCGTGCTCCCGCTGGGCTTCGTCGTCTCCGGCGCCGACGCGTTCTGGCGGCGGCGGGCCGTACGGTGGCCGGTGCTGCCGCCCGCCCTGTTCCTGCTGTCCAGCTTCGTCCTCTATCTGGTCGTGGCCCTGCTCGGAAAGGACACCGGATGACCCCCCGCCGCTTCCCCTTCCCCAGGGAGTACGAGGACCTGGTTGTGGCCCTATTCGGAGAGGACGCCGGATGACCCCCCGCCGCTTCCCCTTCCCCGAGGGGCCGGATGCCCGGCCGCCGAAGGAGTACGAGGAACTGCTCGGCCAGCCGGGCCTGCCCGAGGTGACGCTGTCGAACGGCAGGCAGGCGCTGCTGGTCTCCCGGCACGCCGAGGTCAGGGCGGTGCTGTCCGACGACCGGTTCAGCCGGGCCGCCTTCTCCGGGCGGCCGATGTTCGCCCGCACCCCCGAGTCGCTGGCGCTGGCCACCAGCGACCCGCCGGTGCACACCCGCAGGCGGCGGGCCGTACTGCACGCCTTCACCGCGCGCCGGGCCAGGCAGCAGACGCCCTGGCTGCGCGAGGTCGCCGGGGAACTGCTCGACGACCTGGAGAAGGGCGAACGGCCGGTCGACCTGGTCGACGGGTTCACCGTGCCGCTCGCGCTGCGCGTCATCACCGAGATGCTCGGCGTCCCCTGGGCGGACCGGACCATGCTGCGCCCGCTGGTGGACAGGATGATGTCCGCGGGCCGGTTCGCCCCCGAGGAGGTGGCCGAGGCGCACGCCGAGTCGCGGCGCTACTTCACCGCCCTGGTCGCGGCCAGGGGCGAGGAGATCGCGGCCGGACGGCCCGGGCCCGACCTGCTGACCGAACTGCTGACCGCGCCGGAGGAGGAGCGGCTCAGCGTCGAGGAGATCGTGGTCTTCGGCGCCGGGCTGCTGATGGCGGGCTACGAGACGACCGGCAACCAGCTGGCCATGTGCGTGCTCACGGTGCTCCAGGACCCGGCCCTGGCCGCCCGCCTGCGCGCCGAACCGGACGCGCTCACCCCCGCCGTCGAGGAGATGCTGCGCTGGAACGCGCTCGGCTCGACCGGCGGAGCGCCGCACGTCGCCACCGAGGACGTACGGCTCGGCGAGACCCTGGTGCGCGCGGGCCAGGTGGTGGTGCCGCTGATCGACGCCGCCAACCGGGACCCCGGGATGTTCGCCGAACCGGGACGGTTCGACCCGGCCCGCGAGGTCAACCCACACCTGGCCTTCGGGCACGGCAGGCACTTCTGTCCCGGCGCCCACCTGGCCAGAGCCGAGATCCACGTCGGCCTCGGAGCGCTGCTCGGCCGGTTCCCCGGGCTGGCGCTGGCCGTACCGGCCGAGGAACTGGTGTGGCGACGCGGCATGTTCATCCGGGGGCTACGGGAGCTTCCGGTCCGCTGGTGAACCCTCCCCGCCCGGTCACGGCCGGGCGGGGAACCGTTCCTCTTGTGAGGCGTCGCCGGCCCGCCAGGGCCGAGCTGGAGGAACCACACCTCCTGCGGGGGATCCAGGACTCACAGGGCCGTGTCGCGAACCCTTCAGGGCGATGAAGGACTCGCGGGTGGCGGTTCAGAGGAGATGGGTTCAGGGTGCGTGCCCTGTGACGTTTCCGGTGAGGCGGTGTTTCGCTGCGGATTCGCTTCGTCTGACTGCATGGAGGAAGGGTTCCATTGAGCCTTCAAGCGCTTGGGCGTCATCCAATGCGGCGGCTTTGATCACCGATTTGAGTGCCGAGATCCGTGCCGGTGCGAGTCTGGCGCGGAATCCAGGGTGGGTAAGCACTTCGCGAGCGGAGTGGGCACCACCGACGCCGGTGGCTTCGGTCAGTAGGCGGTCGTAGATGGGGGAGGCGACGACTTCGTCCTCGGCGAGGATGTCGATGATCGTCAGTCCGAGACGGGTGCGGAAGTCCACCAGAGTGAGATCTGGTTCAAGGTCGAGATACGTCGCGAGTGTCTGAGGCGCGTGACTGCCTGTCTTCCTACCGGCGGCTCGGAGGGCCATGGCGACCAAGCAGGAGTGGACTGCGGCTTCCCATGGCTCGTTGATCTCCGTGTGGTCGAGGAGATCGAGGGCCGCGTCAGGAGCGTTGCCAAAGACCTGCGTGAGGATGGTGATCTGTCGCCCTTCCCAAAGGCGCAGGCCGATGCCGCGAAGTTCCGTCGCGTAGGTGAGGGCTTCCTGCCATTGACCGGCTCTTGTGAGCGCGCGGGTGCCCTCGGACAGGACAACCTGCCATAGCCACTGGCTTGTCTCCCGTCGATCGTCGGTCGTTCGGAGAAAGCGGCGCAAGGAGAAGGCATCGCCGTCGAGGTCGGCTGTTCCTTGGTTCTGGAGGGCGGCGAACAGGGTGTGGAAGAGATGGAACGCGCGCTGGCCATCGCCGTTGCGGATATGGATGCGGCCGAGGTTGACGGCGGGCTGGAGGGCGAGTTGGGCGTGGGCGGCTGTGAGCGGGCGGGCGGCATGGAAGATCACGAACTGACGACGGCACAGGTCGCGGGCGAGGTGGGGCATGCCGCAGTCGCTGGCGAGCAGCGCGGCGAGGTTGAGTGCTTCCGCTGCGCGGAGAAGCGCGTCATCGCCGCCTTGCTCGGCTTGATCGGCTCGGGCCTGGATCTGGTTGAGGCGGATGTCGAGGGGACGGCAGATGGGCCTGGGCCGTGCCACAAGCGGAAAACGCAGCGCGGCCAGGTCTCGCAGGCCGATGGAGGGTCCGGCGACCGGTGTCATCGGTGTCTCCTCGGAGGGTCGCCGGAGGGGAGTTCACCAGGAGATGGTGAGGCGGGTGTCGGGCCGTTCGATGCGGATGCCAGGGGCGAGCCGGTCATCAGGTGTTCCGGCAGGGTAAGCGGTGATGATCGGCTGGGCGGGGCGAGTACGGTTCCACTGGTGGAGAAGCTCGGTGAGGTGGGCGGCGAGGCGTTCGCCGTCCGGGCCGTGGGCGGTGATGCCGAGTTCTTCGGAGATGGGGCCGTGCTGGCGCAGTGTCAGGTAGGCGATGGTTCCACCGTCGTAGAGGGCGGCTCCGGCCCAGCGGAGCGCCGGGTCGATCAGGCCGCTCTTCCTGGCCGCTGACCCGACGACGAGGCGGCCGAAGGCACCGGTGTTGGTGGCCAGCCACAGGTCGAGGTGGTCAACCAGGTCGTAGTCGCTGATGTAGACGCCCGTCCACCGCTCGTTGGCGGGGTGGGTGAGGGCTTGGACGAGGGCTTCTTCGTCTGCCGCGTCGCGGGCGTCCACGTTGAGGGCGACGTCGTCAGCGAGCTGAACGGCGACGCCGGCCTGGGTGTCGTCGGAGGTGCCCCGCATGGGGACGAATCCACAGACACGGGCATGGCTGCCGGTGAGTACGCCGGACGGGTGTCGGTCGAAGGCGATGGAGCGGGTCAGGCCGCTGCCGTGCAGGCGCAACGGGATGACGATGCGTCCGCCGACCGCGAGTTGGGCGTACAGGGCCGCGGACAGATCCCAGGCTCCGGCAGTGACGATCATCCGGTCGAAGGGGGCGTCCGGCTCTGAGCCGGCTGCGCCGTCGCCGCAGACGACCTTCACGTGGGAGTACCCGGCCTTGACGAGGGAGTCCCGGGCGGTGGCGGTGAGGTCGTCGTCGATCTCGATGGTGACGACCTTGCCGTGTGGACCGACGATCTCGGCCATCAGGGCGGCATTGATGCCCGTTGCCGTTCCGATCTCCAGGGCCGTGTGTCCGGGATGAAGGTCGAGGTCTTCGAGCTGGGTGGCCACGAGATTCGGGTGGGAGGCCGACGAGAGGGCGGTTCCGTCCGCGGCGAGCTTGGTCACCACGACCTGCGGCTTATAAGCCTGGTCGAGGTCGACACCTTCGAGAAAGAGTTCCCGCTCGACGGCCCCGAAGGCGGTTTCGACAGCCTTGGTGCGGAAGGTTCCTCGCCCCCGGATGTAGGTGACCAGGTCCGCGCGCAGCCGCGCGGCGTGGGCAGGAGAGGTCTCGATCTCGTGAGTCGTCACCGCGTCGAGGCTAGTCGGGGCCGTGACATTCGGGCGCATGAAATCGGCATGGAGGATAACCCGGTTCGTGGCGCCGACCAGGGCGCCCTGGAGGGGTTCCGGGATACCCAGGCGATTCCATGTGAACAGAACATGTTGGGCGAGTACGGCATGCAAGCCCCGAGTCAGGATGCCCTGGTCGGCGAGATCGGCATGGCGCCGTCCGGCGAGTTCGAAGGCGTCGAACCAGTCCGGTCTGACGTTGAGACGTTCGACGGCGGTAGCGGTGTCGGCCAGAAGGAGTTCACGCACGGCTGCCACTTCGGACTTCGTTGGAGGAACGGATGGTGTGGTGCGCTCTTCGGCGACCATGCTCCACACCTGACCCTGGTCGTACCAATCACGGCCGGCACCGCGCAGCATCGAGGTGGCGAGGAGAAGCGCGAGCTCGCGTGGGTGGGAGCCTCCTTTGCGCAAGTGATCCAGAACGTGCTCGCTGTCGATGTGGAACAGCTCGTGTGCGATCGCCAGGCTTTCAGGGCCGCCGAAGACTTCGAGTAGGGGCTCGTAGATCACGTTGGACCACCGGGAGACGTCGCCGTGGGCGACGGCCTCGTCGAAGGCGTTCTCCAGCATGGACGTGGCGTCGTCATCGCGGGTGGCCGCAGGAAGGTACCGCACACGCCATCGCGTCCCTTTACGTACGAACCACCAGGAGGCGATGACCCCGCTCCGTGTCATACCAGTGAGAACGTCGCCCAAGCGGGTGACGGCGGCCTGTTCGGCGGCCTGCCAGGTCGTGCACCAGTAGCTGATCTCACGCCAGGTCGCGTGGCGGGGATCGGCGTTCGCGGTCATGTTGATCGTTATCCGTTCAGTTGATCAGGAGGTTTCGCTCCCAGCCCGTTGCGGTCCGGGTCGCGATGGTGTGCAGGATCAGGGCGGCGCCCGCGGTTCCGTCGACGAGGCCGGGTTTGGTCCAGGAGCTTGACGGTTTCCGGCGGGCTTGTTCGATGAGGGAGTCCACGAGGAACGGCAGCCGGTCGCGGAGGGCCGGGGTGAGCGCGTCCATGGCGGCGAACCAGCTGACAGCGGTGACTCCCGCCCAGCCATGACAGAGGGAGGGGCCCTCCAACCAGCTGAGCTGGACCGGGTCGGCGACACAGCGCAGCAGAGCTTCCTCGGCCTTCCGCTGACGCGTCCGGTCGTGGAGGGCCAGGCCGGCGAGCTGGAGGGTACGGGTGATACCGGGCGCTCCGTAGCACCAGGAGGGCCGGGCAGGACCGCCCTGCGATGATCGGCCCTTCTGAAGCTCGGTGTGGGTGAGGCGTTCGGGCCACCACGGACCCGCTGGGCCTTCCTCCTGATGGGTGTCGAGCCATCCGCAGATCCGGTCGATCGCGGTTGTCTGTCCGTCCACGGTCACACCGGCCCGCTTCGAGGTGGCGAGAAGTGCGAGCGGGCCGGTTATGCCGTGTGCCATTCCGTGATCGCTGTGGCCACCGAGAAAGTCGTCTTTCGGCTTCCCCGTGGGGACCTGGAGGGTCCACCAGCCCGGTACGGAGTCGCCTGCCGGGTCGTCGGCGGGTATCGGCTTGGTCAGCCGCACGAGGTAGGTGAGCACGCGCCGGATCAAGTCGCCGTGCGGGTCGCGGCGGAGAAGGAACGCGCCGAGGCCGGTCAGGCCGCGGACCAGGTCGAACTCGCCAGGCTCGGGACGTTGAGCTGAGGCCATACGAGCTTCCGCGGCGTGTAGGCGGCTTCGCGTCATCGAGGCCACCACGGCATCCAGGCGTTTCGTGAGCTGGTCGCCCTCACCCGGCCGGACGGCCACGGACAAGGAGAAGGCGAGTGCGGGAGCCCCGTGCCAAAGGCCTGCGCCCGGACCTGCGCTCACCTCCTCCTCCGCCGCGAGTGAGAGCCAGTCGCGGACACGCTCCCAGCCTGAAAGCCCGGTCTGCGCGCGAACTCCGTGCAGGATCGCGATGCCGGTGGCGCCTTCCGAAAGGGATTGACCATTCCAACGCGGGCTGTCCGGGCCATACCCCTCGGCAGGATCGGTCATGGGCGGTTCAGCCAACGCGTCTGCGAGCTGTGCGGCCATCTCTCCTACCGCGGGGTGATCCATGAGGCTCACCGGCCGACACCTCCGGTGGAAGCGCGCTGGGAGGACCACGCGAGGGCGACGGACCGGGCGAGCCGATGACAGGCCTGCTCACATTCCGGGTCGATGCCGTGCGTACGGATGTGGTTCATGTGCAGCAACGAGCCGAACGGGGAGGCCACCACGCCGTCGTCCCCGAGAAGTCGGACATAGTGAGCTGCCGCCTCACTCCGCGCTGTCCATGCGGAGGCCAGGTCCTGCCCGCCGTTGAGCGGAAGCGGCAATGATCGCGTGGGTTCGGAGAGGAGGACTGCTTGACGGACCGCCTCACGCTTGGCCGCAGGCGCGGGACCGATGTTCGCGTGATCGATAAGCCAGCGCATCCCTGCGGGAGGATTCCCGGCAAGGGAACACGCGAAGTTCACCAAGGATGCGGCGGTCAGTGCCCTCGGGTTGAGAGACGGATTCCGGGAGAGAAGCACCAACTGGGTCAGGACGACGGAAGAGTCGGCAGCGAAGAGAGCCTCTGCGGCCTTCAGCGATTGCCCCGTACCATAGCGAACCGTCTCGGGACGGTAGGTCGAGAAGGTCAGCTCGCCGATCAACCTCCGGCGGCGCATGTCCGCAGCCCACGTACTGACGTGTGCGACTGCCTCGCCGTACTCCTGACTGCCCACGTGCAGGCGCAGTCGGAGGTGTGGGACGGGGTCGCGGTAGCGGACGAACCACCACATCGGCGGACGTTCCCAGAGAGCCAGAAGGCCGGGGAGGTGGTTCGTGAGGATCGTGTCGAAGACCCGGGGATCACCATGAAGCTGGGCGAAGACGACTTCGGGTTCGGACGGTATCGCCTGGTCCGGCAATACCACTCTCAACGGTTGCTTCCGATCGATGATGACTGGCGGAGGCACGGGCGGCGAGGTGCTCGCCAAGGGGACGATGATCTCGTTCGCACGGCCGCCGAACCATCCGTGATCAACGGCGGTTGAGGCCTCTGACACCAGAACCGGGTCTGGGCCCGTGCGGGCTTTGGCCAGATATTCGCGGAGCACCGCTCGGTCCATGGGCTCGTCCAAACGGAGCCTCAGCCGCAGGTCGGACTCTCCGACGCTCACGACATCGGGCAGCCCCAACCGGTCGCGGAGCATGGTGAGATCGCGATGCCATCGGTTCCCGGAGATGCCGAGGGTGGGCAAGGCGTCAACGGGAATTCGCCATCGAGCCGGCGAGAGGACCGTGCGGCGGTAGACGACCCGAGGGAGGAACGGCAGGCAGCGTGCCGCGCCCCAGGCGAAGGGCGACATGCCGGAGAACAGGGCACGAGGCACTTCGAAGAGGAAGCGGACGATCGGCGGCATCGTGTCGCGCGACGCGGCATGGGCGAGGACAGGCTCCACCACGACGCGTTTCGAACGGGATATCAGGTACATCCCTTGGCTGTTCGCCGTCACCGCGAGGTCGCTGAGGAGGAATCGGAACTCGTCGCCGGTCTTGTGCTCGGCGAGCGTGATCAGGTGCGGTAACAGTTGCGGGGAGCGGGCGACGTTCTCCAGGTGAGGGTGGCGGGGCGGGAATGACAGCTGTGCCGAGATCGCGCCCTCCACTCCGACCGGTAGCCGGCGACTCTGCTCGATCCGCTCGTCTCGGTCGCCGCCGGCCAGAAGGTCGAGGAACCGGCCAGAGAGGGCGAATCCGGTTCTGCCCATACCGGAGACACTCAGCCGGAACTCGCCGTGGGCGAGGGCGGCCAGGGATGGTGCCAGGACTTCCGCGCACAGCTCCAGGTGCGGAACCGTCCGCAGCCGGTCTGTTCCGTCCGGGTGAAAGGAGTCGATGAAGGCATCGTCGATACGGACCTCCCGCACGCCGTCGAGAGCGGCTTGCTGCGCCAAAGCGAGCAGGCGTGTGTCCCGTAGGGACAACGCCGCCGGCAGGTCTCCTGGGGGTTCGGTGAAGTGCTCGGGGAACCCGAGACCCTGAATGGGATCGGTGAGTTGCGTGACCGGGACCAGGGCGTTCGCGTAGTACCGGGAAAGGAATGCCGAATGGTATGCCCGCCAGCCGGGGTGCCCCGCAGGATGCGGGCTCAGCCGTACGAGCGCCCCGACGGCTGCCGCTGCTTCCTCGGCCACCTGCGAGGGAAGGACCATCTCCTGGTCGATACGGAGATCCACCATCAACGGTTGGCCGGCCACGGGCGTCGCGATGCCTCGCATCCGTACCGATGCCCCGTCGCGGTCGTGCTCCATGAGCGTATGGATCTCGGCCAGTTCCGCTACGAGATGTGCGACGCTCGGAATCGTTCCGGCTCCGGCCTCGCGCAGCCGGGTCAGAACATGATCGAGGCGGTCGACGCACGTCGACGGAGGCCGCAAGCTGGAGATGAGCAGCCCACCGAAGATCAGGCGATCGATCATGGCGTCGATGTCCTCGACCGGTACGTCCGGGACCGTGGCGGAGACCTTGCCGATGAGGTCTTTGACGATGATCGGGGACGCCGCTTCGCCGAGCACGGTTCGAACAACCGACGTGTGCCGGACCGAGACCTCCGTGGAAGCACTTCTCTTGAGATCGCCCGAGTGCGGTTGCCACGGGACAACCACTCGGTCACCCCGCACCACGAGAAGATCGTTCGCCACAACGGGTAGACGCTGACGCAGTTCCGCGTCCCCTTCGAGCGCCGCGATAACCAGGCTCAGCCACATGGAGTCGGCACGTGCCCGAATGAAGGACCGCCCGGGACCCGGACGGACCGACGGCGTCTTCCCGAACCGCAGCAAGCCGACGCCCGCGAAGATGCCGAAGGGCGTCGCGCGTCCCCGCATCCGCACCAGATAACGAGCCAGCGACACGACCATCTTGCGGATGTCGGCGGCCCCAGGCCGGTCGCCCTGGACGACCCCGGCGATCCGACCGGCGAGAACCGGACTGGCGATGGCCACCGCCCGTGCGACGTCAGGCAGAGACCAAACCTCCACCAGCCACAGACGCCACCGCCCTTCTTCGTCCGCGCGATCCAGGGACGGCCAGAAGCCGGGCGCCAGGTCGCTTGGTGCGGTCGCCGCTCGGAACATCGCCGCACCGACGGGCTCGAACCATGAACGCCTTCGCGGACTCATCACAGCTCCTTTCGCATCATCTGGGGCGAAGTCGGAGGTACGGCCTCCAACGCGAACGCGCGTTGGAGGCCACCGCGAGCTCAGGTCAGCAGTCGCCGGTCTTCTTCGTGTCGCAGCCGTTGTCGGTACTGCACTTGCGGGCCAGTACGGCCGGGCCGGTCTCGACGATCCTCATGTCGAGGCCGTCCAGGAGAGAGCCCATGGCAGTCATGGGTGCGAAGAACTCGACGTCGGAGGCGCTCTTGGACATCTTGGTTCACTCCTCTTTCTGGCAGGCAGGGTCGACTTGATAGGGGCAGGAATGAGGAACCCGGAGGGCCACACGTGGTTTTCCGGCGCGACGACCGTGCCGAACACGTCAATGCAGGTGGTTCTCAGTCCGGAGACGCACCGGTCGCCGTGGAGCCGGTGCCGCGTCCCGGACCGCTGGTGCTTGGTAAGAAGCTCTCCAACGGGGTCAAGACGCTTGCGCGACTCGACTTTGGCCGATCGCCTGGGCTGGAGAACAGGGAATTCACATCGATTCACACCGATGGGTTCAGAGGTGGAACTCCTCGTGCGGGGTCGCGCGCTCCCAGACCATCTCGAATGCGCCGACGATCTGGGTGACGTAGCGCGGGTCTGACACGTACTCGTAGCCGGGCACGTGGTTGCTGTCGCCGCCGTTGAAGTTGAACGCGACGAGGCTCTGGTCGAACATCCAGAAGTCGGAGTGCGGGAGCATGATGCCGCTCGCCTTCTTTCGGGGCAGCCAGCGGACTTCCTCGCCGGCTTTCACGTTCACGTCCGTGACCATGTGCTCCCAGCGGATGTAGTCGCTGACCGGCTCCGAGACGATGCGGGCCCTGCGCATCTTCACTCCACGGTTCACCGCGTCGCTGACCAGGCCGATCCACCTGCTTCGGTCGGTGCGTCCATCACCCCCGGCGAGCCAGTCGTCGTATCCGGGCTCAGGTCCGTACAGGTCGCGCATCTCCAGGTGCACCGCGGACCGCTTCGCTGTCGCGAGCATCTCGGCCAGGGTCGGAGACCCATGGCCCTGTCGGGTTCCTTCGAAGCCGTTGAGCGCGTCCAGAATGAGCTGACGCATACGGGCGGGGAGCCAGACGACCGCCTCGTCGGAGGCGATCGCGCCGTGCTTCGCGATCATTTCCAGAATTGTCGGATTCGTAATGATCCGGCCCTGGAACAGGAAGTCACCCGTGTTCGGGTCGATGAACACCGCGGGGCAGTGCTCGTCGCTCGACTCCGGATCCTGGCCGACGAATGCAGGCTCGAACCTGCTCATGGAGGGCTCTCCTTTCCTTGGGGCTCGCTGTGCTCTGATTCTTGACGACCTTCACTCTTAGTGAGCAGATCGTCAATCCCTGTGATCGCTTCATTGATCAACGCTCGGGCGCGTTTGCCGACGACAGAGATCCCCCAAAAGCGTTCCCACGCCTCCACATAGAGTTGTACTTCTGGCCGCGAGGTGATGTTGAGGTCGCCGGAGATGAGCTCAACCGTCACCACCCGGGTGTCCGCCATGGTGAAGGACTCGCCGGTGATCACTCCTGCGCGATGGATGCCGCGGGGGATGATTCCGAGGACGACCGTCGGACGGCTCATCACCTCAAGGAGGTACTGGAGCTGGTCCCGGTGCGCGTCGAGCGGCCCCGGCCAGTACCAGAGGACGTCCTCCTCCAGAAGGAACAACCATCGCGCGTCCGGCCGGTCGAGACAGCGTTGCCGGTCCAGCCGGGCCTCGACGGCCTCCGTGACGTCGTCGATCTCCAGATGCTGGTCAGCGCGAGCGGCGGACAAGTACGCCGTGATGATCCTGGGGGTCTGGAGCAGACCCGGAATCACCCGCGTCTGGTAGACGCGATTCAGCTTCACCTGCCAGTACTTGTCCCGCAGCCGCTCCTGCCTTCCCCGAAGTCCGGCCCGGTTGAGATCCGTGTGGGTCAGCCACATCCCGGCGACGGCGGCCTGTTCGTGAAGCAACTCCGTCGTCCGCTGCTCTGTCGCCTCGCATATCCGGCACCAGAGCCGTACGTAGTCGGCGGTGATGGTCCGCTGACCCTTTTCGATCATCGTCACCTGGCTGGCACTGTTCCAGCCTGCGTGGCGTGCGAACTCCTTGCCGGTGATGTCGGCCTCGGTACGCAACTCCCTGAGCTTCGCACCGAGGCGTTCCCGGGAAGCTTGGGCACTTGAGGAAGGGGAAGCCGGCATCGTCAGCCGCGCGTGGTTCCCTGCGGCCAGATGGCGCACCCCAAGAGGCCGCATCGGCACGCCTGAGCCATGACGTCGGTTCCTTCGCACACCGTGACCGGCTCGTCGCCTACCTGCCTCAGATGCACTCGAAGCATCCGCGTCACCGGTTGGACCGCCTGCTCCGCCAGGCCCATGCGCCGGGCCACACCGATACGTGCCATCAACGTCTCCAGTCCGGCAGCAATGATCTCCAGCGTGCCAGAGCCTCCTGAATCCGCCGACCCAAGTCGGCCATCCTGCGATCCCACCAAGACATGATCGCCACGCACAGCTCATGGGAGTCGATCACTGGACCTGGCCGACTACGTCCACAGCGACGCTTCCCACCATGACCACCCCATCAAGGTCTCCGCTCAAGAGCTTCGCCCATGGGATTGCACACCTTTCAGGGTGATGAGGAACGTCCACGGCGCTGACGTCGGCCTGGTCCACACCACGCTGCGAACCCTTCAGGGTGATGAGGGACACGTGCCCGCTGGCACGGACCCGGGCGAGCCGTAGTTGCGAACCCTTCAGGGTGATGAGGGACCGGTGGATCTGGTGAGGGCGTGGATTCGCGCGAGGTTGCGAACCCTTCAGGGTGATGAGGGACGTCGACCAGGAGGACGGGCACACCGTCGCCCCGGCGTTGCGAACCCTTCAGGGTGATGAGGGACAAACCGTCGGCACCATCATCGTGCCGGTCTCCGTGTTGCGAACCCTTCAGGGTGATGAGGAACCCCGGCCGCAGCGTCCGGCTTCGGCGGCGACCTAGTTGCGAACCCTTCAGGGTGATGAGGAACCCGAGGGTAAAGTCCCAGGTCAGGCGTGCCCACGTGAGGGTGACGCGGGCTGTTTCTGCGGCAGTCCGGCGGTAGTGCAGCGGTGCAGGTCAGAGCGTTGATCAATTTTGGGTATGGCCTCGGGGTGTGGGGCTCCGTCCATGATGACGGGCTCGCGGGGCGGAGGTCGAATGTTTCAAGATCTGTGCCGTTCGCGAGGGTGCCCGCAGTCGGAGGCTTGAAGGTCAGGACCCGATCGGAGTGGTTCTGGCGGTGGTTGTCGCGCGGTGGGCGGCGATGGTCACGGCGGCCACGGCGCGGCCTTGAACACGTGCAAGACCTCGGCGCTGTGTTGGCGTCGAGGTCTTGCGTGAAGGCGAAGTGGTCAGGCGTCGAAGGCGCCGGTGTTCACGCGGCCGATGAACGAACGCCACTGGGCGGGGGTGAACGCCAGGGTGGGGCCGGAGGGGTCCTTGCTGTCGCGGACGGCAACCAGGTCAGGGAGGTTGGTGGCGACTTCGACGCAGTTGTTGCCGCTTGTGCTGAGGCTGGATTTGCGGAACTTGGCACTGTGCAGATCAGTGGAAATCATGCTCGCTCCTCGCCGCAGCGATGAAGGCCGCGGACTCCTCGGGGGACAGCGCCACGTCGGCCAGGCGCTCGAAAAGCAGCATAAGACGTCGGACCTGCCCGTCGGCTTCGACGTACACCTCTCCCGCAGGACCTTCCGCGTAGCCCACATCCGGGTCGCCCGAGTCGCCGAAGGACATCACGCAGAAGCGACCTTCCATGCTGGCCACCACGACGGGCGCGCGGATGGGCAGAACCTGGATGATGATGTTTGGCCAGTCCACAACCTGAAGGATGTCGTCAAGCTGGTGCTTCATGAGTTCGGAGCCGCCCAGCGGACGTTGGAAAACAGCCTCGTCGATGACCGCGTGCAATGTTGGGGCCGAGGGTCCTACCATGCGCAGTTTGCGGATCATGCGGGCGTCCACTCGGCGCTGCACTTCAGGTTTGCTCAGGTCAGGGCGTCCGGAACTTATGACTTCTCGGGCGTAGCCCTCGCTTTGGAGTAGGCCAGGAATCAGTAGCGGCTCCCACATGCGGATGCGCTTGGCCTCGGCTTCGAGTGCGATGTAGGAGCCGGTGAACACGTCCGAATAGGCCGTCCACCAGCCACGTTGACCGGCTTCGCGGCACAGTTCGATCAGGCCGGCCTTGGTCGCGGAGTCCGCACCGTAGAGGTCGCAGGCGTTGGAGACGTCTGTGACGGACGGTGCGGTCCTCGCGTTCTCGATCCTTGAGATTTTGGCGGGAGACCAGCCGAGTCGCCGGGCTGCCTCGTCCGCGAGCAAGCCCGCTTGTTCACGGAGTTGCCGCAGGTCACGGCCCAGGCGACGGTGGCGAACTGTGGGGGACTTCATGGGCATGGGCACCAGTGTGGAGGGGTGCCCGCGTGGATTTCCACGGATCTTGTTTTCGCGTTCCCCTTGCACGCGTGCAATTGCACGCGCATCATTGGGTGCTGTGGCCCGCGACAGTGAGTGAGGGTGTCGTGACAGGATTCGATGGAGAGAGTGCTCAGGCCGCGAGGCCAGGGCCGGGCCTCTGCTTCAACGGAGGGCATCTCCGTTGGGCGCGGCCCAAGCCGCCGCAGTCCTCAATCTTTCGTGTTCACGACTCGGGGCCGGAAACCTCGATCTTCGTCTCGTGCGCGGGCAGAATCCGCGTCTCCTCACCGATCTCCAGCACAAGGACCGGCACCCCCTCAGGCAGGTCGAGAGATTCCTTCTCGTCCGCCGATGGCATCCGTGCCGAGATCAGAGCCGGTCCCTCCACCGTCAGCACTACACGCTCAGCTTGCTCCCGTATGTAGCTGCCTTCGCCTCGAACCGTACGAACCACTCCTTCGGTTCGTAGTAGGGCCAAAGCATCTCGTACGGTGTCCACCCCCACTCCGTACTTGTGGGCCAAATCGGCTTCGGCTGCCAGTCGCTGGCCCGGCGAAAGCGTCTTTTTGGCGATTTGCTGCCGGAGATCGTCCGCGATCTGCCGATACAGAGGCACGTGGCGACGCAATCGAGGAGGCATTGCCCTATGGCATCAGGCCATAAGGGCGCCCGGCCTTTAGGCCATATGGCCATAGGCCATAGATGAAAAACGGACCTGCCCGACGTCGCGACCGCCGGGACAGGCCCTCTATCAGGAAGGTGTCTCCTGACGTGAGCAACAGTAGTGCTCCGGACTCCAGCCCGGACACGTCGATCCGGGACGGTTGCGGCTGTTTCGCCGGTGCCGTGCCCCTGCCGATGGGGTGTGCTCGGTGTGGGCATGCCCCCTATGCCCACGGGTGTTCGCGCCAGGACGGGCACGAGTACGTGCAGCCGTCCGGGGTGTTGATGAATGCCCGTCTCCAGGCCCGTCGTGAGTACGGCCCGCAGCTTCTTCCGGCTCCCCGGCCTCCGGTGGAGGTGGCTCCCGCTGAGGTGGTTCCGTTGGTGCCTGCCCAGCGCCGTCCCGACCCTGAGCCTGAGCCGGAGGTGCCCGCGATGGTTCCGGCCGCGAGGGCCGTACTGGACGGTCCTGTGGAAAGGGCTGGTCAGGGGCGTTCTGCTCCCGAGCCGGTGTCCCAGGCCGTGACCGTCGTACCGGGTGGTCCTGTGGAGGAGGACGGCGCTTCCGCGCCGGTGCCTGTGGACAGGCCGGTCGCCGCTCCGGTTGTGCCGGTACGGCCTTCGTTGCCCAGGCGGGTTCGGCGTCCGTTTCCCATGGTTCCTCGGTCGGGGGTCATCTGGACGCGGGTGCACCGGCCCGGCCGCCTGGCCGTACGGCCTCGATGTCCCGTTGCTCGTGCTCGTACGGCCTGTCGGCCTCGGGCTTCGGCTGTTTCTTGTCCCGCAGGGCAGGCCCGTCTGGCGAACACCCATGCCAGGCACGCCTCTGGTCGGATCACGGAGGTCCAGATCATGCATGACACTCCTACGCGCCCGGTGATCCCGGGCTGGCGGTTGCTCATCAGCGACACGGGCCGGTTCTGGGCCTTCCGCAACCACCTCTTTCCCCGCGTCGCCGTACGGGCCGGGGCGCAGTCGGCTGTGGACGCCGACACCTTCGACGAGGTTCAGGAGGCCGTGGCCGAGCAGGAGAGGACCGCCCGCGACGCCGTCGCGGGGGTGACCCCGTGACCGGACGACACCGGGACGGTCTGCCGTACGCGCCGGTGTATCGGCGGGTGTGGGACGGCCCGGCGAGAGCTGAGGCCGAGCGGATCGACCAGGCCTGGGCCGACTGGACGGTGCTCTACAGCCTGGGACGACGCGCCTTCTACGCGGTGGCGGCCTGGGACGGCCCCCGGCCGGTCATCGTCGAGGACCCCACGGCTGACGGGCTGGAGGAGCGGATGCGGGAGGCGGAGATGATCCGGGCGTTCCGGCTCTCGCCGCAGTCTTCCCCGGCGCCGGTTCGGCGTAGGAGGGGCGGTACCGGCCGTCCGCCTTCCGGGGCGCGGAACGGGGAGGTCGGCGGGGAGCGGGGTTCGCCGGGTGAGGAGACGGCATCGGCTGGGGGACGGTCTTCACCGGGTGCTTCGCCGGGTGAGGGAATGGTGTTCGCCGGTGGGCGGCCTTCGCCGGGTGGGGAGACGGTGTCCGCCGGAGGGCGTTCGCCGGGTGGGAGGGCGGCATGATGCCTCTCGTCGAACCGACGTGTCCAGTGGATGGTGTCGCATATCCCAGTTGCGACAGCTTGCGGCGGGCTCATCCTGACTGGCTGGTGTTCCACAGCTCACGGTCCGGCCTGTGGAGCGCCTATCGGAGTGTCCTGTCCGGCAGGCCGTGTCCCGGGGACGTGCTGCTGGTGCGGGCCGGGTCGGTCGGGGAGCTGGAGCGCAAGCTGACCGCCCAGGCACCTCCGGTGGTGCCGCCGAGCATCCAGGCCGTGGCCGTCGCCCGCGCTCTTCGGACCCGGACCACCCGGATCGTATGCCCTGGTCAGGCCATCGCGCCTGGTCGGTCTACGGCGTTGCGCGGGTTGCTGCGCTCCCCATAGCCGGTACGGCGGCTCGCCGTACCCCTTGAGCGTGCGGTCCAGGGATGAGGGACCTGGACCGCACACGACTCCGGAAAGCCGGTACGGCGGGCGGGAAGGCTCATGGCCCGCCGTACCTCCTCAGACGTGCGGCTCAGGTGGGAGGGACCTGGGCCGCACCCCCTCGCGAGACGGCTTCCGCGCACGTCGGGACATGGCAGGGCGTGCTGGGGAAGGAGGGAGCCGTCTGGCGCACCGGTCTTCCCTCGTGGAAGGCCGGTCCTCCTCCAGGGTGCCCGGCCGTCGTGCTCCCCGGCTCGGGGCCGGGCACCCGCTCCCTCACTCCCCGACAAAGTCATGAACCCCGGACCCCCACTGAGCCTCACAACCCAAGCGATCAGAAGCCCAGCCCGCACACCCTCCGCCACTGAAGGAGAAGCTCCTTGTCCCCCCTCAAGGCCGTCGCACCGGACGGCACCTTCACCACCGGCCCCGACACCACAGAACGCCTCCTCACCCCCGGCGAGGTGGCCCGCGTCTTCGGGGTCGATCCCAAGACCGTCAACCGGTGGGCGCTCACCGGGCGCATCCCCTCGGTCAGGACCCCCAGCAACCAACGCCGCTACCGCCAGAGCGACATCGACGCCCTCCTCAACCCCTCCCCCTGACGGCCGTTCAGGAGGCCGAGATCGATGAAGGGCGAACAGAGGAACCAGCTGGGCCGCCCCGTGAACGTCGCCGAAACAGTCTCCCCGCCCGGCCGAGGCCGGGCGGGGAACCCGTCAGCGCGGGCCCAGGTTGATCGAGCCGAACACGTCACCGGCCTGGATGACCGTCCCGTGGATCGTGGCGTCGCCGCCGATGGTGTTGGAGACGTCGTGGCTCTGCCGTACGACCTTGGCCGTCTCCTGTGCCCAGGCGGCCAGTTCGTCGGCGAAGGCGGGGTCGGCCGTGGCGCGGTCGATGAGGATGCCGGTGATCTCCTCGGCCTGCCCGGTGGTGCCGCCGGGGGCCGCCTCAAGGGCGGCGACCTCGCCGGAGTCGCCGCCGAAGCGGTTCCTGGCCAGGGTGACCAGCGAGGTCCAGGCGCTCTTGCCTACCTCACCCGCCGCGCCACCGACGAGGGCGGTGACGATCGCGGTGAGTACGGTTGGGTCCATGACGGCGCTCCTGTGCTCTGATCGGCTGCCCGCGGGCGGGATGCCGCCCGCGGGTCGATCATGGCCGAAGTCGGGAGCGTCAGGGAATGGGTTTGTCGGGATCGCGGAGTTCGGCCAGCAACTCGTCCCGGTCGGCCAGCAGGTTCGCCAGGATCCTGCGGGTGGCCACCATCAGGTCGGCCAGGTCGGGGGTCGAGAGCGCGTACACGACGGTCGCTCCGTCACGGGTGGCGTTCACGATCCCGGCGCGGCGCAGTACGGCCAGCTGTTGGGACAGGTTGGAGGCCTCGATGTCGAGTTCGACCAGGAGGTCACGGACGGGCAGCGGGCCGCGTTGCAGCAGCTCCAGAACCCGGATGCGGAGCGGGTGCCCCAGCGTGCGGAAGAGGTCGGCCTTGACCTGGTAGAGCGGCGCGGGCATGATCAGGACGCCCCGTCGGCGTGTGCCCGCGGCCTGGCCGCGAACGCGTTGACGCCGCCCACTTCTCGTGGACCGATGACCTCCTGCTGGATCCAATCGAGGAACACAAGACACTTATAATCTGGCAAATTGCATAATTGTTCAAATCGTCAGGTTTCTAGGTAGGATGAGGCCGTGTTCTGTTCCCCAACGCCGCTCGGCAGACCCGATCCCGGTCGATACGAGGATGGGGTAGGGCGTCGCTGGGTACAGGTACCGGCGAACACAGCCTGACCTGCCGCGCCAGGCTGGATTCGCCGGCGACGCGACGGTGACAGTAGGTCAGCACGGCCGTGTGAGGGAGTACAGCCAATGGGGCGGGGTCGAGCCAAGGCGAAGCAGACGAAGGTGGCGCGCGAGCTGAAGTACAGCAGCCACGGGATTGACTTCAACCGGCTGCGTGAGGAACTCAGCGCGACCGGGGGCTCTGCGAAGGAGGACCGGACGGAAGAGCCCGTGGAGGAGCTTCCCAACCGGTAGGTTCCCCGCGCCGGATCGCCGAGCCGTACGGTGCCGGTGAAGCCACACGAGGTCTTACCGCGTTGGCGCAGCCGTACGACACGAACGAGACCGTGTGGCGCGACGGAGCCTTATATGACCGGCCGCCGGAGTCCGGCGGCCGGTCCTTCGGGTTCCGTGGGGTCAGGGGGTCATCGGGAAGAGGCCTCCGACCAGCAGCGCGCCGATCGCGATCGTCAGCGCGTACGTCTCAAGCGGGACGAGGTCACGTTCCCCCGAGTGCGTACGGCTGCCCGCGAACAGCGCGAAGAAGCACCGCATCACGGTCATGCCGTTGACGCCGACGGCTCCGGCCAGCGCGAGCCAGACGACCGGTGACCCGGTGACCGACCCGTGGATCAGCAGGTGGCCGCCCACGAACCCCAGGGAGAGCGGGAAGCCGACCGTGGCGAGCCCGCACAGCAGGAACGCCACGGCCAGCCGGGGGGTCCTGGCGAAGTTCCCGCTCGGCGCGCGCAGCGACAGCGAGCCGCGCCGCGCCTCAAGGGCGGCCAGCGTCATGGCGAGCCCGGAGACGGCCAGCGCGGAGGCCTCCCAGGTCAGCACCGCCCCGGAGACCGCCTCCGGCGAGCCGCCGAGCCCGCACGTCACCAGCCCGGTCTGGCTCATCGTCAGGAAGGCCAGCGCGCGCCTCGCCTCTCCCTGGACCACTCCGAACAGCGCGGCCACGACGGCGGTCGCGCCGCCGAGCAGCGCCACGTCGTGGGCGAGCGGAACCGGCAGGTCGAGCTGGGCGAGCAGGCCGAGGGGCGCGGTGTGGAAGACGACCACGACTCCCAGCGGGACCCGCTCGACGAAGCGGGGATACCAGCTGTGCAGCGGGACGACCGCGAACCTGGCCATGATCGCGAGCACCACGAGGACGCCGCCCGCCGTCCGCCAGCCGGTGGCCGACAACGCGGTGCCCACCCCGAAGAGCAGGATGCCGGGCAGGTGGTAGGCGGCGAAGAGCCGGTCGAGCCGGTCGCCGCCCCGGTTTCCCTCGCCGCCGCGCAACCCGGCCCACACCAGCCAGGCCGACAGAGCCCACAGCACGACGTCGACCGCCTGGTGCCGTACGGCCACGAAGCCGCAGGAGACCGCGAGCAGCCGCAGGATCCTGGCCAGCGTCGCGGGCGGGTGGGAGGCCAGCGGGCTCATCGCGACGACCAGCAGGCCCGCCGCGCACGTCGCGACGACGACGAGCCTGGCTGTGCCCTCCGGCAGCGCCGCGTGTTCGCCGGAGAGGAACGGGACGAACCCTCCCGACCAGGGCAGCACGACGGACAGCGCCGTCGCGGCCGACGCGCAGGTCACCGCGGTACGGCGGGCGGCCTGCCGGTCGGCCACCCGGGCGACGACCACGGAGGACACCAGGAACAGCACCGCGACCAGCGAGGGGACAAAGGTGATCACGACGTGCGCCCCTCTCTCACGGGAACGGCGGTGTCACCGGTGCTCAGCAGCCGCGCCCACCGGTCGTCCAGCGACTCGGCCCGCCTGACCAGGCGCGCCAGCCCGCCGACCAGGTGGTCGCGCAGCCACGCGTCGAAGTAACCGCGTTCGAGCGCGTAGCGGTACAGCCACGCCCGCGGGCCCGCCGGGACGAGCCGGTCCAGGTGCCTTCCCGTCGGCGGCAGCGGCGCGCCCAGCGCCTGTTCGAGGTGGTGGTGGTCGTGGATCAGGCTCGGCGAGCGCAGGATCTGGGCGGTGCGCAAAGCGGCGTGCGCGACCAGGTGCGCCAGCGCGAGATACCGCAGCCCGAGCCCGACCTCGACCAGGACCACCCCGATCTGGGTCATCGAGGCGTAGGCCAGCGTGCTCTTGATGTCGGTCTGGGTACGGCCGACCAGGGTGGCGTGCACGGCGGTCAGCGCGCCGACCACCACGATCGCCGCCCGCACCCCCGGCGCCCCCGACCAGGCCGACTCGGTGCGCAGCAGGAGGTACGGCCCCATGCTGACGGAGATCGCGCCGTAGAAGACGGCGCTCGACGGCGTCGGCCCCTCCATGGCGCGGGGCAGCCAGCCACCGAGCGGGACCTGGGCGGCCTTGCCCATCGAGGCCCACAGCAACGCCAGGCCGACCACGAGCGCGTCCCCGCTCGACGTGGGGGGCGAGAAGAGCGCCCACCCGCCGCCGTCGACCCCGGCCACACTCGACGAACCGGTGGCGTGGTGCAGCCACACCACCGCGACCAGCAGACCCACGTCACACGCCCGGTAGACGAGGAAGGCCCGCAGACCGTGCTCGACCGGCCTCCTGCGCTCGTGGAAGAACGCGATCAGCAACGCCGAGGACAGCCCGGCCAGCTCCCAGCCGACGAGGGACAGTTCGAGGGCGCCCGCGAGGGCCACCAGCTCGACGCCCGCGCCGAACAGCGCCAGCAGCATGTAGAAGCGCAGGTAGCCGGGCTCCCGGTGCAGGTAGCGCCGGGAGAAGACGCCGATCAGGCCGCACAGCAGCGCGGCCAGGATCGCGAAGGGCAGCGAGAGCCGGTCGCCGACGAGCAGCAGGTGGAACTCCGACTCCCCGCTGCCGAACCAGGTGCCGACGGGCGCCGTCACCAACGTCCGCCCCTCGCCGACCATGACGCAGGCCAGCGTCAGCGCGGCGGCCGTCGCCAGCCCGAAGGCCAGCGCGACGGCCGTCGAGACGGCCCGCTCGACCCGCCGCCGCCCCTGCCAGGCGAACACCGCCATCAGGGCGAACGCCCCGAGCGGGAACCCGGCGACCGAGAGCAGCAGAAACCGCTGGAGGGTGTCGTTCACGACGCCTCCTCCCCGACAAGCTCCGGGGAGACCGGCTCCCCGGACCCCGTGCCGAGGGAGGCCGTCACGTGGGCGAACCCCAGGTGCTCCCGCCTGCCCGCGTAGAACTGCGCCGAGCGGTGCACCGTGGGGAGGGACTCCCCCTCGGGGACGTACGGCACGAAGCCGCCCCGCTCGAAGACGTGCATCGCGTCCGACGACGGGCTCCACGCGACGAGCTGGATCCACCCGTTGCTCACGAGCCGCTCCAGCACGGCGTGCGCCCCCACGATCGCGGCCAGCCGCTCGGGCTCGGTCTCGACGACGAGCAGCAGCCGTACCGGCTCGTGGATCTCGACCATCTGCCAGGGCAGGCCCGTGCGCAGGTCGGAGGCGTGGCCGTCCATGACGCCGAGCAGGCCGACGATGTTGTGCGGCAGCTTCGTGCCGCACCCGTACCCCGCCGGGTCGACGTAGCTGAAGTAGTACTCCAGGTTGATGCCTGCGCAGACCGGTCCCGCCGCGAGCAGCAGGTTCGTCAGCAGGTCCCCCGACGGGTCGCCCTCCGGGTCGTAGGAGACGAGGAAGGCCCGCCGGTCGAGGAAGAGCCCCCGGGTGCGCGACCTGCGCCCGACGACGCCGATCGCGTTCGTGGCGTGGCCGTACTCGGGCCTGGGCTGGCCCAGGTCGACGGTGTGACTCTCGACGTGGGCCAGCGCCGCGTCGAGCGGCAGGTCGAGGGGGGCCGACTCGAACCTGCGGCAGCGTTCGTGCGCGTCCAGGACGCACGCCCGCGCCATGATCCGCTTCGCCTCCTCGACCGCGTGCCTCGACCGCTCGGGGACGAGGTCCTCGTCGTAGTAGGTCATGGAGTCGTCGCAGGTGTTGTGGTACGCCCCGACGAACCAGGTGCCGTCCGGGATGTCCAGGCCCAGGTCACGCAGTCCGGCGCGCACTCCCGGGTGGTTGGCCATCGCCGCGAACGCGCGCGCGTTGGGGCCGCCGCGCCCGCCGCCGGTCGCCCCGCAGTCGTGCGCCGACTCGTGCGGGTTGTTGAGGCTGGAGGAGCCGTGGCCGACGATCAGCACGACGGGCGCCAGCTCACGGCCGAGCCCGGTCGTCCGCAGGGCGGAGGAGACGACCTGCGTCATCTCCGGCACGGAGTACCCCCGCCGCAGGCCGTCCTCGGTCTCCACGGCGCCGGGGGCCCGCTCGATCGCCAGTCTGGTCACGGCCCCGCCGCCGGGGTCGTGGTCGAGGCGCCGGGACCAGCGGTGGAACCGGCGCGGGAACAGGCAGCGGCCGACCAGCGTGACGACCTGGGTCGCCCCGAGGCCGAGGGAGATCACGCTGCCGCGCGCCAGGGTCCTGCTGCCCACGGCCAGACCCAGGCTCAGCCCGCCCCGGCCGTGCCGTGAACCCGGCTGCCGTGGCGTGCGGGACTCTGCGGGTTCCTCGACGACCAGGTGCGTCGGGGTGACGACGACCGGGCACAGCGGGCGCGGGCGCACCTCGCCCGTCCCGAGGTAGGTCATGGCCACCCCGAAGAAACCGGCGTAGCCGTAGGTCCTGGCCTGCGGGAAGTGCTCCTCAAGGTGTCTGCGCAGCGACTCCTCCCGCTCGTCGATGCAGAACACGGCCTGCATCGTGACGGGCGGTGCCTCGGCTCCGGCCGTGAACCGCCGGTGGGCGTCGAGCGCGTCGAGCGCCCCGACCCGGTGCCGCCGTTCGTAGGCCAGGTGCAGCAGACGGCGCCGTTCGGTCTCGTCGCAGGCGGCGACCGCCCCGAGCCAGGCGGCGGCGTGCTCCGGCCTGGCGAGGACCGTGACGTCCACGGGCATCAGCTGTGCCAGGACGAACGCCTCGTAGACCAGTTCGAGGCCGGGCCGTACCGCCCCGTCGTCCGCGCCGGTCACCCTGGGCGGCCGGTCGGGGCGACCGGCCATCGCGTGTCGTGCGGCCTGGACGTCCAGGACGAGCTGGACGGCCAGGTAGTCGAGCAGCCGTGCCGCACGCGCCTCGACCGGCGCCAGGTCGGGCCGGTGCTCGAACTGACGCATCATGCCCGCCCAGCCGCGCAGCGACAGCAGCGTCGCCTCGATCGCGGCGCCCCGGGCCTCCTCGGGTACGGCCAGCTCGTCCAGGGCCCAGACGACCGTCCGCTCGGCCGTCCAGCCTTCGGCCTCCTGCCGTCTCAGCTCGGCGCCGAGACCCCGCAGGAACCGGTCGGGCGGGCCGCCGGCCTGGCCGTACAGGCGGCGGAAGGCGCGCAGGAAGCCCAGCTCGCGCTCGGGCATCGGCCAGTAGGCGATCCCCTGGTCGAGGAAGGCCGCCGACAGCCGGATCAGCAGCGGGTGCACCAGCTCGTCGGTGTCGGTCCCGGTCTCGGCGAGGATCCGGTCCCGCCCGCGCGCCGGGGGAGCACCCGCGCCGGGCACCGCCGGAGCCGCCGCGGCCAAGCTGTTCCACAGGGTGTCGAGAAGCCGCGCCTGCGAGGCCCGCGCAGTCTGTTCGGGCGTCGTGGTCCAGTCGCGGCCGGCCTGCGCGAGCAGCTCGGCGCGTCGCCGGGGGTCGAGAAGGTCACTGAGGCGGGTTCGGGCGTCGGTCTCCAGGAGCAGCCAGTCGAGCGCGGCGCCGCTGGGGATCTCGAACAGGTTCCGCAGCCGCAGGGCGAGGAAGCGCGCCCGCGTCGGCCCGCCCGGCACGATCGGGGCACCGCCGGGTGCCTCGGCCTCGGCGACCGCGTCGATGTCCGAGGGACGGATCCGTCCGGAGCCGACGTGGTCCCGGAAGGCCGCCTCACTCTGGAACGGCTCGGTGCCGAACACCCGCGCCGCGCTGACGACGGCCTCGTCGAAGGGCAGGTGCTCGAAGGCGTGCAGGGTGTTGTGGTGGACGAACGTCTGCAACGGAGCCTGCTCGGGCAGCAGCCTCGCCGCCCGTTCGACCAGCTCGGTGACGTCCGTGACGCGGTCCCCACGTCCGGGGGCCGCGGCGATGTCCAGATGGGTCATGCTCGCCTCCGGCGTCTGGTCGCCTGCGGGTGGGCGGAGACGGGGACGAGCCCGTCGAGCCCGCGCAGGGTGAGGGTGGCCCGCCACTCACGTGACATCGTGGCCAGCCCGGAAAGGAAGGTGTGGTCGACGAGTGTCGCGTCCGTCACGTCGACGACGACCTCGGTGACGCCGCTGTCCCCCGTGTCGTCCTTGGTGGCCCCGTTGACCGTACGGCGCAGCGGCAGCAGGGCGGTGAAGACGGCGGCGGCGGGGATCCGGACGTTCAGCACGCTCCCCGAACGGACGGCCACGGCGCGGGGCCGCAGGAAGGCCACCGGCGGCACCCCGCGGACCAGGTGCAGCACGATCTTCAGGGCGAGACCGGCCGCGACGCCCATGAGCAGGTCGGTGGCGAGCGTGACGAACATGGTGGTCAGGAACAGGGCGAGCTGGTCGAGGCCGACCTCGCGGGCGTGGGCGAACTCGCGGGGGGAGGCGAGCCTGGTGCCGGTGTAGACGAGCATGGCGGCCAGCACCGCCAGCGGGATGGTCTGCAGCAGGCCTGGCGCCAGGGCGACGAACAGCAGCAGGAAGACGCCGTGGAAGAAGTTGGACCCCCGGGAGACGGCGCCCGCGTCGATGTTGGCCCGGCTGCGGACGATCTCCGAGATCATCGGCAGGCCGCCGATCAGCGCGGAGACGAGGTTGCCGCCGCCGAGGGCGAGCAGGTCGCGGTTGAGGTCGGAGGAACGCCTCTCGGGGTCCATGGAGTCGACCGCCAGCACGGTCAGCGTCGACTCGATGGTGCCGATCAGGGCGAACATCACCACGTACTTCAGCGACGTCCCGCTGAGGATCACCGAGAAGTCGGGGAAGGCCACGGCGTCGAGCAGGGTGCCGGGGAGCCGGACGAGGAACTCGGGGCCGAGGTGGTAGGTCGTGGTCATGAACCGGTAGTCGTGCGGGACGCCGACGTGGAACCACAGCGCGACCGGCACGGTCACGGCGAGCACGACCAGCGGCGCGGGTACGGCCCTGGCCCACCTGGCCCTGATCAGCGGCATGCCGAACATGATCAGCAGGCCGAGCGCGCCGAGCAGCAGGACGCGGGGGTTGGCACTGGCGACGCTGTGCGGGATCTCCGCGATCAGGCCGAGGGTCTCCTTGCTCTCCGGTTTGACGCCGAGCGCGACGTGGGCCTGCTTGGAGATGATGATGATCCCGATCGCGGCGAGCATGCCGTGCACGACCGAGGGGGACATGGCGATGCCGACGGTGGCAACCCGGCACAGCGCGAAGGCGATCTGGACGACCGCGGCGACGACGCCGACGGCCAGTGCCCGCCGGTAGCCGACCGCGAGGTCGCCTCCGCCGAGTTCCTGGACCGCGCCGAGCGCGATCACGATCAGGCCCGCGGCGGGGCCCTTGATGGTCAGGGGCGCGCTGCCGAGCAGGCTGACCAGCACACCGCCGACGATCGCCGTCAGGACACCGGCGACCGGCGGGAACCCGCTGGCCAGCGCGATCCCCAGGCAGAGCGGGAGCGCGATGAGAAAGACCAGGAAGCCGGACTTGACGTCGGCCGTCTGGAAGGCGCCGCGGCGGGGCGCGGTGGCTAAGTCGTCATGGGCCTTCAGGCCGTGCTGTTCTGACGTCACTGAGATCCTCACAAGGGCGTGGGCGGTCTGCTCCGGCCGTGTTCGGCCGGAGGTCGTGCGCACGGGAAACGCCTGCTCGCAGGCGTCCTGGGCGCACGGGGGGACCGCGGGCCACGCTCGTTTCGAGGATCGTCTCCGACGGCCGCTCCTGGTGGATCGCGACGGTGACGTCGCGTACCGGAGAACGGGAGTCGGTGGTCTCACTGTCGGTGAAGTCGTCCTTGACCTCACGCGAGTCGTTGCCGAAGGTGTCGTGCTCGTCGCCGAAGGCGGTGGCGACCGGGGAATCGAGGCTCCCCATGGCCGTCCCGCTGATCGGGCCTCGCACCGGGGTCGGTGGGACGGCCCTGGTGCGGTCGAGCTCTTCGTGGTGGTGATGGCGCGTGTCCGCGCAGGCCACGGAAAAGGCCCTGGCCGGGGCGATCGTCTCGACCCATGACGTCATCGCCATCACGACCGCGAGCGCCGCCCCCACCGCACGGAGCAGTTTCCGCCCGTGCCGGGATGATGCCCTGACAAAAGGGGCATTCGGCCGGTCGAGGGATGGCGGGGTCACTTTGGCTCCGGGCCACGATATGGGTCGGGATGAAGCCTCATGATTGATCCAGAAAAGGATTAAATCGGTCAAGACCTACGAAGAGTGGTTGTTCACTCTCCATCCGTGGCTTCGCGGCGCACGCGACCGTACTCTAGCTGCGATGATCTGCCGGTTACCGGAAATTCCCCCGGTCAATGTCACTATGACTTTCTGTAAACGCCGCAGGTCGTGAACAGGGAAACGTTACCAAAGCGTTATCGGAAGGACTGCGGGATCGCTGTTTTCTCTACACGGATATCGGCATTCGCTGTGATGCCCGGCTATAACCCAAATACCTAACATCGTCTTTTCTATACGATGAATGCCGTAATTTCGTGTGCCATAACGCGTTTCCCTAACATGGGAAGAATGTTGGGTTCCTTATAGGGAACGCGCCGGTCGTTCTCCGGCGCGCGGCCGTCCGGTGCGCGTCCGGAGACGGGGACGCCGGGCCCGACGAATCCTCAACGAATCCTCAACGCCCCCCGGCCTACGGTGCCCGTGTCATTCCGCTTCCGACAAGGAGAGCCGAACATGCGCGCACCAAGCTCCTCTCTGAGAGTGACCGCCGTGGCGGCCGTCGCGGCGGCCGGGCTGCTCACGGCGGTCGGCCCGGCGAACGCGGCCCAGGCGCGGGTCCCTCAGGCGCCCACCGCGGTGGCCGCCTCCGACTGCGGTGGAACGATCACCCACAAGGACACGCACAGGTACGGCAGGCACACCCGTACCTACCGGATCACCTGGGCGAACTGCGGCTCCCGCACCTCACGCAAGAAGGTCGACATCCGCTGGGCCCGTGACCTGCCCTGCAAGACCATCCCGGGGGGCTCCACGGTGACGTGGACCGCCACGTACCCCATCAAGGCCCTCGCGCCGTACCCGCGGTCGATCAAGAACTGCTGACCACGACGGCACACCGCCCGGCCGGAGCCCCAGGGGCGTCTCCGGCCGGGCCCCGCGTTCTCGCCGAGCCGTACGGCTCAGGCGGGGAAGGCGACGGCCTTGCCGATCAGGTCGGCGTAGCCGTTCTCCAGATCCTCAGGGAGCTCGTCCACAGGGAAGAAACGCAGGGCGCTGTGCTCCTCACTGACCTGGAGCAAGGCGGAGCCGTCGACCGTGGCGCGCACCGCCACGATGAGCACCTTCGACTTCCCGATGCTCATGATCTCCGCGCCGACGACGGGGCCGACGACCACGTCGAGGCCGCTCTCCTCGCGGACCTCGCGCCTGACGACCTCGGCCAGGGTGTCGTCCTCCCTGTCCGGCCACCCGCCGGGGAGCTCCCATTTGTCCCGGGGGTTCCGGCAGAGCAGGACACCGCCGTCCACCAGCACCACGGCCTTGATCGAGGCGTGCATGAAGTACCAGCCGGTCTCGGCGTCGATCACGGGACGGTCCTTTCGACGGTGACGTTGTGGATCTTCCACCTCATCACCGATACCGGGGGAGGTCCACCGTCCGCCATCGCGGCCCGGCACGGCCTCACGAAAGTCGGCCGACGCGGCCGGGCCGGTGGCATTCAGTCCTGACGGTCGTACGGCGGTGACGACGGGACGGCGCGGCCGGTGTCGTACGGCGCGTTCCCGGCCGGCGGTGCTAATCCGTGTCGTCGGCCGGGGTGTCGAAGAGGGTCGGGGCCTCCCGCTCGCCGGGGGAGAACAGGCGGATCACGCCGTACTCGCCGTCGAACCCCGGCTCCCTGATGACCTCGCCCCGGCGCAGCCTGCCGATCGCCTCCCCGAGCCTGGGGAGCCGGGCCTCCAGGTCGCCGACCGGCACCTCCTGGAGGATCCGCAGCTCGGGGCCGAGGGCGGCGACCAGCCGGTCGGCCTCCCCGGCGACCTTCTTGCTGCCCGGCCCGACACCCAGGATCTCGCCCACGATCTCCGGCAGCGGGACGAGCTCCTCGGAGACGGAGACGTCGCCCGCGGGCCGTACACCCTCGGAACGGTCGGCCAGATCCTCGACGCGGCTCAGCACGCCGACCGTGAGCGGTTTGCCGCACACCGGGCAGATCCCGCCGAGGCGGCGCGTCTCCGCGGGCTCCAACCTGACGCCGCACTTACGGTGCCCGTCCAGGTGGTAGCGGCCCTCCTCGGGGAAGAACTCGACCGTCCCCTCGTAGCCCGCGCCGGTCCGCAGCGCGTCCAGCACCGCGAAGTAGTCGAGATCGGTGTCGAGCACCGTGGTCTCCCGGCCGATCCTGGGCGGCGAGTGCGCGTCCGAGTAGCTGACCAGGCGGTAGCCGTCCAGCATGGAGACCCGCCGGTTCATCTCCGGGTCGCTCGACAGGCCGGTCTCCAGCGCGAAGATGTGCCCGGACAGGTCGCCGTAGCACTCCTCGACCGTGTCGAACCCCGACTTGGAGCCGAAGACCCCGAACCACGGCGTCCAGACGTGGGCCGGGACCAGGTAGGACCCTTCGCCGCTGTTCAGGGCGATCTCCAGCAGGTCGCGGGAGTCGAGGCCGAGGGTCGGCCTGCCGTCGGCGCCCAGGTCGCCGACCTTGCCCAGCTCACGGTTGAACGTCTCGGCCGCCTCGAAGCCCGGCACGTTGACCAGGTGGTGGAGCTTGCGGGTACGGCCGCCACGCCGGTAGACCGTGGACACCTCGACGGTGAGCATGAACCGCACCGGGGCCGAGGCGACCGAGGACGGCAGCGTCCTGGCGACCTCCCGGTCGAGGTCGTCACGCAGCCGGAACAGACCCGGCTCGGCGGGTACGAGCCCCTCGCGCAGCAGCGCGAACCAGGACGGATGCGTGAAGTCGCCCGTCCCCATCAGCGTGACACCCTTGTGCCGCGCCCACCTGGTCAGATGCGCCAGGTCGCTGTCCCTGCTGCACGCCCGTGAGTACTTCGAGTGGATGTGCAGATCCGCATGGAAGCGCATTCCAGACACTTTTCCATGGAAAGGCCCCGCTAATCCGTGCGGGGGTGGTGCCCGGAGGGAAGATCCGCCGCCAGTTCCGCCAGGTGTACGGCCCGCACCTTCGATCCCCTGCGGCGGAGTCCCTGGTCGAGCTGGCGGTAGCAGCCGGGGTTGACCACGGCCACGTAGTCCACCCCGGCCGCCTCGATCTCGTCGAGTTTGGCGTTCAGGACCTTGCGGCTGTCCTCGGGCCTGACCAGGGCGTAGCTGCCGGCCGCCCCGCAGCAGGTCCCGGCGGAGGGCAGCTCGACGTACTCGCCGATCCGGCCCAGCAGCTCCCTGGGCTCACGCCAGACCCCCAGGCCGTTGCGCAGGTGACAGGAGTCCTGCAACGCGATGCGTATCCCCGGCCTCGACGGCTCCTCAGGCGTGCCATCCGTTCCGGTACGGCCCGCGGAAGTACGGCCCGCAGAAGGACGGCCCGCGGAAGTACGGTCCGCAGAAGTACGGTCCGCGGAAGTACGGTCCGCAGAAGTACGGTCCGCAGAAGGACGGTCCGCGGAAGGACGGCCCGTGCTCGGTTCGGGGGTCGTCTCGGAGGTGGCGGTCAGGTACTCGGAGATCTCCCTGACCCTGTCCCTGCCGAGCACGTCGGCGAGGTGGGCCGCGCAGCCGCCCGAGGTGGTGACGATCACCCCGGGCAGTCGTTCGCCCAGTTCGACGGCCAGTTCCCGGCCCCTGGCCGAGTCGCCGTTGTGCGCGTGCAGCGCTCCGCAGCACCCCTGCGAGGCCGGGGCGGAGAGCTCGGGCAGCAGGGCGCGGGCGGCCCTGCTCACCTTGGGATACAGGGCCCGTTCGAAGCAGCCGAGCATCAGGTGGGGCCCCTCGGGTGAGGGCCTGGTCCGGGCGTGGCGGCGGAACAGGCCGAGCAGCCACACCCTCAGGCGCGAGTTCACCGCGAACGTCAGCAGCCTGACGATCAGCGGACGTCCCGGCCCCCGCCACTGGTGGTCGCGCCACTCCTCAAGGAGCGCGCCGTACTCGACCCCCGCGGGACAGACGGTCTCGCAGGCCCGGCAACCGAGGCAGAAACTCGACTCCTCCTGAAGGCGCAGGTCGTTCTCCGGCAGTGTGCCCTCCTCAAGGGCGCGCATCAGGGTGATCCGGCCCCGGGGGGAGGACGTCTCGTCCTTGGTGAGCGCGTACGTCGGGCAGGCGGGCAGGCAGAAGCCGCAGGAGATGCAGCGGTCGAGCAGTTCGGGGGTGAAGACACCCCGGGCCGACGGGTCAGGAGACGGTGTGGTGCTCACGGGCCGAGCCTCCCTGGTTCACGGGCTGAGCTTTCCTGAGGGGCACGGGCTGGGTTTCCGGTTCACGACCCGAGCTTTCCCGGGTTGAGGATGCCCGCGGGGTCGAAGGCGGCCTTGATCCTGCGCAGCAGTGCCATCTGGTCCTCGCCGAGCCGTTCGGCCAGGTAGGGCAGCTTGGCCGCGCCGACGCCGTGTTCGCCGGTGATGGTGCCGCCCAGCTCCATCGCGGCGCGGAAGATGTCGGCGAAGGCGTGGTGGGCGCGTTCGGCTGCGTCGGTGTCGCCCGCGTCGATCACGCAGGTCGGGTGCAGGTTGCCGTCCCCGGCGTGGCCGAAGGTCGCGATCGTGAGGCCGTGCCGTACGGCCAGGGCGTCGACGCGGTCGACCATCTCGGCGATGCGCGGCCTGGGCACGCTGGCGTCCTCAAGGATCGTGACCGAGCCGAGGCGGGAGAGCGCGGGCAGCGCGCACCGCCGCGCGGCGAGCAGCGCCTCGGACTCGGCCGCCGCGCCCGCGACGACGGCCTCCGTCGCCCCTTCGCCGAGGCAGATCTCCGCCATCCTGGCCAGGTGGTCGGCGACCGGTGCGGCGGCGCCGTCGTCGCCGAACAGCAGCAGCGCGCCCGCGTCCCGCCTGAGGCCGAGCCCGGCGTAGTCCTCGACGGCGGCGACGCACTTGGCGTCGAGGAACTCCAGCGTCGCCGGGACGATCCCCGAGCCGATGATCCGGGCCACGGCCCGTCCCGCGTCGGCCAGGGTGGCGAAGTAGGCCAGCCCGGTCCCGGTGGTCTCCGGCGCGGGGGTGAGCGCGACCGTCGCCTCGGTGATCACGCCGAGCGTGCCCTCCGAGCCGGTGAGCAGGCGGGTCAGGTCGTAGCCCGCGACGTCCTTCCACAGCCTCCCGCCGGTCCGGACGATCTCCCCGGTCGGCAGTACGGCCTCAAGCCCGAGGACGTGGTTGCGGGTCACGCCGTACTTCAGGCCGCGCAGGCCGCCGGCGCAGGTGGCGATGGTGCCGCCGACGGTCGCGACCGTCCTGCTGCCGGGGTCGGGCGCGTACAGCAGGCCGTGCGCGGCGGCGGCGTCGGCGAGTTCGGCCGAGGTGACGCCGGGCTGGACGACGGCGAGGAGTTCGTCGGCGCTGATCTCCAGGATGCGGTCGAGCCTGGTCAGGACCAGGACGATGCCGCCGCTGAGCGGGACGGTCGCCGCGCACAGGTTGGACCCGGCGCCCCTGGGGACGACCGGCACACCGTGCGCGCAGGCCAGTTTGAGCACCGCGGCGACCTCCTCGGCCGAGCCGGGGTGGACGACGGCGCCGGGCATGGCGGAGAACAGCGGGGTGGCGTCCCTGGCGTAGGCCGCCACGTCCCCGTCGGCGTCGCGGACGTGGCCCGCGCCGACGATCGCGCGCAGCTCACGCAGCACGGCGGCGTCGATCCTCATGGAAGTCTCCCTCCGGTAGGGCGGGTCACATGATCGCCAGCTGGCCGCCGTCGATCACCAGCTCGGTGCCGTGGACGAACGCGGCGTCGTCGGAGGCCAGGAAGGCGTATCCGGCGGCGACCTCCTCGGGCAGTCCCGCCCGGCCGAGCGGGATGTGGTCGCGCTCGTAGGCGGAGACGAAGTCGTCGGCCAGACCGGCCGAGATCTCCGCGTTCAGCGGGGTCTGGATGTAGCCGGGGCACAGCGCGTTGACGCGGATGCCGTACCTGCCCAGCTCGACGGCCATGGTCCTGGTGAGCAGCAGCACCCCGCCCTTCGACGCGTTGTAGTGGGCGTAGTCGGCCTCGCCGCCGATCCCGTTGGTCGAGGACATGTTGACGACGACCCCGCCCGTGCCCTGCGCGACCAGGTGCCTGGCCACGGTCTGGGCGACCTGGAACATGCCGCCGAGGTTCACGGCCATGATCCGGTCCCAGTGTCGCCTGGTGATGTCGAGGAACGGTTCGCGCCAGGCGGTACCCGCGTTGTTGGCCAGCACGTCGAGGCCGCCGAGGGCCGTGACGGCCGCCTCGACCAGCCGGTTCACGTCGGCCTCCGTGGCGACGTCCCCCGCCAGGCCGCCGATCTCGCCGAGCGGGGCCAGCTCGGCCACGGTCCGCTCGACCTCGTCGGCGTCGAGACCGCCGACGAAGACCCGGGACCCCTCCTGGAGGAACCTGCGGGCGGTGGCGGCGCCGATGCCGCTGCTGCCCCCGCTGATCAGCACTCTTTTCCCGGTCAGGCCGCGCATCGTCTCCCCATCTGGTCCGGTCGCACCCCGGTGGCCCATCGCCCGCGTTTCTCGGCTGTACGGCGACGGCGTCAACGTAACATCTGTTCCGCGATACGGTCCATAGTTCCGCTAAGCGGAAAATAATGGCAATCTGTCGAGGATTGGGGCTTCGGGCAGGTACTTGACAGCGTGATCGCCCGAATGTTCTGCTAGCGCGTATTCGGAACTGCATTCTGTCATACGGAACAGGAGAGTGGCATGAGGCTCGGCACGGTGCGCGTCGGGGAGAGCCGGCTCGCCGCGGTTGAGCGCGAGGGGCACTGGTACGCGCTGGAGGTCTCGGCGAGCACACCGCTTGAGGCCGTACTCGCGTCCGGGGCCGGAAGGGTCGCCCGCCTGGCCGCCTCGGCGACCGAGCCGATCGAGGGCGCCGTCCCCGTGGCACCGCTGCGCCCCGGCAAGATCGTGGCGATCGGGCTCAACTACCTGGACCACATCCGTGAGGCCGGGATGGACAGGCCCGAGCGCCCGCTGATGTTCGCCAAGTTCCCGTCGAGCGTGATCGGTCCCGGCGAGGAGATCGTCATCGACGAGGAGCTGACGGAACGGGTGGACTGGGAGGTCGAGCTGGCCGCCGTCATCGGCACCCCCCTCAGGCACGCCGACGAGAAGGAGGCCCTGGCGGGGATCGCGGGATACACCGTGGCCAACGACGTCTCCGCCCGTGACCTGCAGTTCGCCGACGGCCAGTGGACCAGGGGCAAGAACCTCGACACCTTCTGCCCGCTCGGCCCGGTCATCGTGACCCCCGACGAGATCGACGACCCCCAGGCGCTGGCGCTCAGGACCGTCGTCAACGGGGAGACCGTCCAGGACTCGACCACCGCCGAGATGCTCTTCGGCGTCGCCGAACTGCTGGCGTACTGCTCACGCGCCTTCACCCTCGAACCCGGCGACGTGGTGCTGACCGGCACCCCGTGGGGATGCGGCGAGTTCATGACCCCCCGCCGCTCGCTCAAACCGGGGGACGTCGTCGAGGTGAGCGTCGAGGGCGTCGGCTCCCTGCGCAACCCCGTCGTCGGCCGCCGATGACCCTTCGGAACGACCCCGCGATCCCCCGACACACAGGAGTTTCCATGAGACAGGCACGTCCGGCCCCAGGCGGTCCGCGGTGAGGGCCCTGGTGTTCACCGGCCCCGGCGTCGTCGAGATGCGCGAGGTGCCCGAGCCCGAGCCCGGCCCCGGTGACGTGCTGGTGCACGTGGTCACCTCCGGCATCTGCGGCAGCGAGCTGCACGGCGTCAGGACGCCGGGCTTCCGGGTGCCGCCGCTGGTGATGGGGCACGAGTTCGCGGGCCGTACCGACGAGGGGCGTCCCGTCATCGTCAACCCGATCCTGTCCTGCGGGAGGTGTGACGTGTGCGCGCTCGGCCTGCGCAACGTGTGCAGAGGGCGGCGGATCGTCGGCGTGCACACGCAGGGCGGGTTCGCCGAACGCGTCGCCGTACCGGGGAACTCGCTGGTCGCGCTGCCGGAGGGCCTCGACTGGACGGCGGCGGGGATCGTCGAGCCGGTGGCGAACGCCGTACACGCCTGGGAACTGGCCGGGGCCCCGGAGGGGGCGCGGATCGGCGTCATCGGCGCGGGCGCGATCGGCCTGGCCTGTCTGCAGGTGGCCGTCTCCGGCGGCGCGGGCCGGGTGGAGATCGCCGACCGCTCAGAGGACCGCAGGGCGGTCGCGGCCCGGCTCGGCGCGGACGCGGTCCTCACCGAGCTGACGGGTGAGTACGACGTGGTCTTCGACGCGGTCGGCGCGGCGGTCACCCACGAGCAGTCGCTCGCCCGGCTGCGTCCCGGCGGGGTCGCGGTGTGGCTCGGGCTGGCCGACACGGCCTCCGGGTTCGACGCCGCCGACCTGGTGCGCGGGGAGAAGCGGGTGCTCGGCTCCTTCGCCTACCGCGACGTCGACTTCGCCGCGGCGATCGGTCTGGTCGGGGGATGGGACCTGAGCTGGGTCACCACCTTTCCGCTCGCCGAGGGCGCCGAGGTCTTCACCGCGCTGATGAACGGCCGCGCGACCCCCGTCAAGGCCCTGCTGGCTCCCTGAACCCCACGGGCCGTCCCCGCTGAGGCCACTGAACCCCGGGGAAACCTCTGAGCCCTGTGGCGCCCCCGTCGAAACCCCACCGAAGCCCCCTGAATCGAGGTACCCCATGGCCCGGATCGTCCTGGTGGGCGCCGGAAGCATCACCTTCGCCAAGAACCTGCTGTCCGACATCCTGACCTTCCCCGAACTCACCGACTCGACGATCGTGCTGCACGACATCGACCGTGAACGGCTCGCGACGGCCGAGGCGATGGCCACCTGGATGGTCGGGGAGCTCGGGATCGGCGCCAAGGTCGAGGCCCGTCTCGACCGCCGTGCCGCGCTCGACGGAGCCGACCACGTCATCAACGAGATCGCCGTCGGCGGGATGGACGCCGTGCGCCGCGACTTCGACATCCCCGCCCGGTACGGCGTGCGCCAGACGATCGCCGACACCCTGGGCATCGGCGGCATCTTCCGGGCGCTGCGCACCATCCCGGTGATGGTCGGCCTGGGGGAGGACCTGGCGGAGCTGGCGCCGGACGCGACGCTGTTCACCTACACCAACCCCATGTCGATGATTCCGTGGGCGGTCTACGCGGGCACGCCGTTCCGCAACGTGGTCGGCGTCTGCCACGCCGCCCGCGACACCCAGCGGACCCTGGCCAGGATGGTCGGCGTGCCCGAGGAGGAGGTCTCCTTCCTCACCGCCGGGGTCAACCACCAGGCGTTCGTGCTGCGCTTCGAGCGGGACGGGGAGAACCTCTACCGCCGTCTCGACGAGCTCATCGAGGCCGACCCCGAGCTGCGGCGCCGGGTCCGCGTGGAGATTTACCGAAATTTCGGTTATTTCCCTACAGAGTCGAGTGAGCACGGCGCGGAGTACCTCCCCTGGTTCCTCTCCAAACCCGATCAGGTCGACCACTACCGCATCCCGGTGGGGGTCTACCTCGACTGGCTGGCCGACGGCTTCGCCGAGTACGAGGAGCACAGGCGCTCCCTCGACGCGGGCCTGGGCGTACCCATCCAACGCGGCGACGAGCTGGCCTCGCTGGCCATCCACTCCATCGAGACCGGCACCCCCCGCCTCATCCACGGCAACGTCCGCAACGGCGGCCTCATCACCAACCTCCCCGAGGACGCCTGCGTCGAGGTCCCCTGCCACGTCGACCGTTCCGGGGTACGGCCCACCAGGATCGGCGAACTGCCCGCCCAGCTCGCCGCGCTCAACCGGGCGACACTCAACGTCAGCGAACTGACCGTGCGGGCCGCCCTCGAAGGCCGCCGCGACCACGTCTACCAGGCGGCCCTGCTCGACCCGAACACCGCGGCGACCCTGCCGGTCGGCAGGATCCGCGAACTGGTGGACGAGCTGATCGCCGCCCACGGCGACCTGCTGCCCGAAGGCGTCAGGGACCGCGCATGACCACTCCGGACATCCCCCTGTCGAGCTACCGCCCCGTCTCCCAGCTCAGGGTCCCGGTCACCCGCGTCGAGCGGGCCAAGGTGCCCGCCGTCGACGCGCACATCCACCTCGGCCGCTGGCTCACCGAGGACGGCGACTGGATGGTCAAGGACGTGCCCGCGCTGCTGGACACGATGGACGCCCTCAACCTGCGCGGCATGGTCAACCTCGACGGCCGCTGGGGCCGGGAGCTGGCCGAGAACATCGAACGCTACGACGCCGCCCATCCCGGCAGGTTCGCCACCTTCTGCCACGTCGACTGGTCGCAGGCCGCCGAACCCGGCTTCGGCGAACGGCTGGCCGCCCAGCTGCGCGCCTCGGTCGCCGAGGGCGCGGCCGGCCTGAAGGTCTGGAAGGACGTCGGCCTGCACGTACGCGACCACCGCGGCGAACTGGTCATGCTCGACGACGTACGGCTCGGCCCCCTGTGGGCGACCGCGGGCGAACTGGGCATCCCCATCGCCCTGCACACCGCCGACCCCGTCGCCTTCTTCGAACCGATCGACGAGCGCAACGAACGCCTCGAACTGCTGGCCGCCCGCCCCGACTGGGCGTTCTCCGGCCCCGGGTTCCCGCCGTTCGAGCGGCTGATGGAGGCCATGGAGGAGATGGTCGCCTCCCACCCGGACACGACCGTGATCGGGGTCCACGCCGGATGCTGGCCGGAGAACCTCGGCTGGGTCGGCCGGATGCTCGACGACCACCCCAACTTCCACATCGACATCGCCGCCCGCGTCGCCGAACTGGGCAGGGCTCCCCGGGCGGCCCGCGAACTGATCGTGAACCGCCCGGACCGGGTGCTGTTCGGCACCGACGAGATCCCGCCGCACCCGGAGGTCTACCGCATCCACTTCCGCTTCATGGAGACCGCGGACGAGGCCTTCGCCCACTCCCTGGACGACCCGCCGCTGATGGGCCGTTGGACGATCTCCGGCCTCGACCTGCCCGACGACGTCCTCGCCCAGGTCTACACGGGCAACGCGCTCAGGCTCGTCCCGAGGCTCGCATGAGCGTGCGGTCCCTGACGCGAGCCGTACCGGTCACCGGCGGGCGGCCGCCGGGAAAAGGCGGGCGTTCGCCGGGGAAGCGGCCCTACAGCGCGGAGGGCGGGCAGGGGCGGGCGGCGCTGCTGTTCCTGCTGCCCGCCCTGGTGGGGTTCGTCGCCTTCTACGTCTACCCCAGCCTGCGGGGCGCGTGGATCTCGCTCACCGACTGGAACCTGCTGTCGGAGCCCCGGTTCACCGGCGGCGCCAACTACGCGGAGCTGGCCGGTGACCCGCTGTTCTGGCGGGCGCTGCTGCTGACGCTCTACAACACCGCGCTCAACCTGGTCTGGCAGCTCTCCCTGGCGCTGCTGCTGGCCGCGCTGATGCACCGGCTGACCAAGTCGGTCGTCCTGCGGGCCACCCTGCTGCTGCCGTGGCTGGTGCCCAACGTGTCCACGGCGCTGTTGTGGCTGTGGCTGCTGGACGCCAACCTCGGCTTCTTCAACCAGCTGCTGTCCTCGATGGGGTTGTCCACCCACGGCTTCTTCAACTCGCCAAGTGAGGCGATGCCGACGGTGGCGGCGGTCACCGCCTGGTCCTCCGTCGGCTACGTCGCCCTGCTGCTGTACGCGGGGATGCTGCAGATCCCGGCGCAGGTCTACGAAGCCGCCTCGATCGACGGGGCGGGGGAGATCCGTACCTTCCTCCGGGTGACGCTGCCGCTGCTGCGGCCCATCCTCGCGCTGGTGCTGGTCGTCTCGGTGATCGGGTGCTTCCAGATCTTCGACACCATCGCGGTCACCACCAAGGGCGGCCCGATCAACGCCACCAAGGTCATCTACTACTACATCTACCAGGAGGCGTTCACCCACTTCAGGATGGGCTACGCCTCCGCCATGGCCCTCAGCCTCGTGCTGGTCCTGGGCACCCTCACCTACCTCCAGATGCGCCTGATGCGCGCGTCCAGCTCCGATCTCGGTTAGGAGGCGGTCCCTCGTGCGCGCAGGCAGGCTCATGGCCTGGGGCGTGATGGCCGGTGCCGTCGTGGTCACCGTCTTCCCGTTCTACTGGATGATCCGTACGGCCCTCACCGACGCCGACCACCTGTTCACCGACAACTTCTCGCTCATCCCCCAGCACCTGACGCTGGCCAACTTCAAACGGGTGCTCGGCCTGTCGAGCGTCGCCGAGGCGCAGGCCGCCGGAGGCTCGGGCGCCTCCCTCGACTTCCTGCTCTACCTGCGCAACTCCGTCGTCTACACCGGTGTCGTCGTGGTCGTGCAGACCCTGTCCTGCGCGCTGGCCGGATACGCGCTGGCCCGGCTCAGGTTCCGGGGCAGGCAGGCGGTCTTCGGGACGTTCGTCGCGGCGCTGATGGTCCCGCCGATCTTCACGCTGCTGCCGAACTTCGCCATGGTCCGCGGCCTCGGGCTGCTCAACACCTTCGCCGGGCTCGTCGCGCCGATCCTGCTCATGACCCCGTTCACCGTCTTCTTCCTGCGGCAGTTCTTCCTGTCACTGCCCAGGGAGGTCGAGGAGGCGGCCTTCATCGACGGGGCCGGGCTGTGGACCGTCTTCTGGCGCGTCGTCCTGCCCATGTCACGCGGGCCGATCATCACCATCGGCGTCACCAACGCCGTGTGGGCCTGGAAGGACTACCTCTGGCCGCTGCTCGTCGGCCAGGAGGAGGGCACCCGCGTGCTCACCGTCGCCCTCGGCGTCTTCCTGCAGCAGTCTCCCAACGCCCGTCCCGACTGGACGGGGCTGATGGCCGGTTCCGCGCTGTCCGTCATCCCGGTGCTGCTGCTCCTGCTGGTCTTCGGCAAGCGGCTCGCGAACTCCCTGCAGTTCACGGGCATCAAGTAGAACCCTCGTCACGAGGAAGGACCCCCCGTCATGTCCAGGTCTCTCCGCCGTCTCCTTCCCGTCGTGGTCGCCACCGGTCTGCTCGCCTCGGCGTGCGGCGGCGCGGGAGGCGGCGGCGACGGCGGCCCCGTCACCCTCGACTACGTCATGTGGGCCGACAACCAGGTTCCCGCCTACCAGAAGTGCGCCGACGCCTTCACCAGGAAGAACCCCGGCATCACGATCAAAATGAGCGCGGTCGCCTGGGCCCAGTACTGGCAGAACCTCACCACCCAGGTCGTCTCCGGCACCGCCCCTGACGTCTTCCGCGACTCGGTCGCCTACTATCCGCAGTTCGCCAGGAACAACCAGCTGCTCGACATCGCCCCCCTGGTGGCCAGGGACGGCGTCGACCTCGGGCAGTACCAGAAGGGCCTGGCCGACATCTGGGTGCGCGACGGCAAGCGGTACGGCCTGCCGCTCGACTGGGACACCGTCGGCGTCTTCTACAACAAGGACCTGGTCGCCGACGCCAAGGTCGATCCGGCCGGCTTCGCCGACTGGACCTGGAACCCCCGCGACGGCGGCACCTTCGAGAAGGCCATCGCCGCCCTGACCGTGGACGAAAAGGGCCGCAGGGGCACCGACAAGGACTTCGACAAGAACCACGTCAAGGTGTACGGCATCGCCCCCGACTACAACACCTACGCGCTCGGCCAGACCGCGTGGGCCGGGCTCGCGGTGAGCAACGGCTTCACCTACCTGGACAAGAACCCCTTCGGCACCAGGTACCACTACGACGACCCCAGGCTGGCCGAGACCGTCGACTGGTTCGCCGGGCTGATCAGGAAGGGATACGCGCCGCCGTACGACAAGCAGTCGGCGCTGGGCGGTGACGCGGTGCTGCAGTCGGGCAGGGCCGCCATGATCATCGGTGGGTCCTGGATGGCCAAGACCTACCTGGACGGCAAGACGCTCAAGCTGGCCGTCGCGCCGCTGCCCGTCGGGCCGCAGGGCCGCAGGTCGCCGATCAACGGCGTCTCCGACGCGATCTACGCCGGGACCAAGCACCCGGACGAGGCGTGGAAGTGGGTCAAGTTCGTCGGCTCGGCCGAGTGCCAGGACCTGGTCGCCGAGACCGCCGAGGTCCTGCCCGCCATCGGCACCTCCTCGGACAAGGCCCTGGCGGCCCACGCCGCGGCCGGACGTGACGTCGGGCCGTTCGTGGAGGAGGCCAAGGACCCGCAGGGCACGTTCCTGCTGCCCATCACCGACAACGCCGACAAGATCGGCGAGATCATGGACAACGCGGTCTCCTCCGTCTACCTCGGGAGATCGGACGCGAGGACGGCGCTGACCGCGGCGAACGCCGAGGTCAACGCCCTCTTCCAGTAGCGCGGAGCCGACGGTGGCCCGTGCTCCCCCGAGCTTCCCCGTTCCAGCGGTTCCTGTTCCAGGGAGAGATCCATCCGGCGGACGTCCCGTGTTCCACGGCCCGCAGGAAGAAGTCAGTTCCGTAGGAATTCCCGTAGGAGAAGCATGTCTCGCATGACCAGGCGAGGAATGGCGGCCGTCACGGCCGCCGTCGCCTCGCTGATCGCGTTCACCCCCGCTCCCGCCCAGGCCGACGCCATCCTCGGCCAGGAGGTGGCGGTTCCCGCCTACTTCTACCCCGGCGGCAGCTCCGCCCAGTACTGGACCCAGCTCACCGCCTCGGGCTCGCGCCCGTCCATCGCCGTGGTGAACGTCCTCAACGGCCCGACCGGCACCGTCAACACCGACTACCAGGCCGCGCTGGCCTCCGCGCACAGTGCGGGCATCAAGGTCATCGGCTATGTCGACACCGGCTACTACGGCACGACAGGCCAGACCACCCGTATGGGCTCGGCCTCGATCAACGACTGGCGCACGCAGATCCAGACCGACGTCGACAACTGGTACAACCTCTACGGCTCCAACGTCGACGGCATCTTCTTCGACCAGGCGCAGAAGGACTGCGGCCCGACCGGCGGCGGAGACGCCTGGGTCGACCTGTACCGCGAGGCCAGCGCCTACGTGAAGAAGTACCACCCCGGCTCGATCACCATCCACAACCCGGGAACGGCGCCCGACGAGTGCTACGAGGACTCCGCGGACATCCTCGTCACCTTCGAGGGGACCTACGCCACCTACATGAATCCGCCGGCCGACCAGGCGCCGCCCGCCTGGCAGGCCGGTTACGACCCCAAACGGGTGTGGAACCTGGTCTACGACGTGAAGGACGAATCGGAACTGGCGACCGTCATGGCCAAGTCCAAGGCGAACAACGCCGGGTACGTCTACGTCACCCCCGACAAGCTCGACGAGTTCGGCAACCCGTGGGACACCCTGCCGCCCTCCTCCTACATGTCCGCAGAGCTGGCCGCGACCGCGGGCAGCGGCGGCAGCACCCCGTCGGCACCCGCAGCGCCGACGACGAGCCAGGTCGAGGCCACGAGCCTGCAACTGAGCTGGACCTCGGCCGCCCACCCCGGCGTGGTCGGCTACGACGTCTACCAGGGGTCGGTGAAGATCGGCACCCAGGCCAACCACACGCCCTCGGCGACGACCTTCGACGTGGCGGGCCTGTCGCCCTCGACCGCCTACACCTTCTCGGTCCGCGCCAGGGACCGGGCGGGCAACACCTCGGCGGCGAGCACGGCGGTCTCGGTGACGACCGCGGCCGCCAGCGCGACCGCGCCGACGACGCCGGGCACACCGGTCGCCTCCGACGTCGCCCCGACCAGCGTCAAGCTGGCCTGGACCGCCTCGGACGACACCGACGCGGACGACCACGTCGCGTCCTACGACGTGTTCAGGGACGGCGTCCGCGTGCTCTCGGTGCCGGGGGACGTCACGACGGTCAACCTCGGCGGGCTGAAGGGCGGCCAGACCTACGCCTTCACCGTGAAGGCCAGGGACACCACCGACCGCCCCTCCGCGGCCTCGGGCGCGGTGAGCGTCAGCACGCCGAACCCGCCGGCCATCACCGACCCGAAGGCGACGCTGAGCGCGACGACCGCCACCTACACCGCCCAGTTCAACGTGCCGTTCAACTTCCACCACGTGTTCATCGACGTCGACAACAACGTCGCGAACCACTACACGGTCGCCGGAGTCGGCGCGGAGTACATGATCGAGGACGGCGGCCTCTACAAGTACGTCGGCCCCGACTGGAACTGGACGAAGGTCACCGGGGTCAACCCGCTGATCTCCAGCTCCGGCGGTCTCTACCGGTGGTCGATCCCGACCTCCGCCCTTGAGGGGGCGGGCACCACGCACTCGCTGGTGTTCAACGGCACGGGTGACTCGCCGAACACCTACACGGGGGTGATCACCGTGACCCAGAGCTGAGCCAGAACCGGCCGTCCCCCGAGACGGGGGGCGGCCGGTCCCGTGGTTTCCCGCGTCCCGGCCGGTTCACGTCCCGGCCGGGTCCTTGTGTCCCGTACGGGCTCCTGTCTCGGTTGGGTTCCTGTGCCCCGCACTGGCCCTTGTTCCCGCCGGGCTCCCGTGCCCCGGCGGGATCCGGGTCACCGGCAGGGCGTGTACGGCTTGTCGTTCAGGGAGGCGTCATCGGCCTTCTTGATCGAGTTGAAGTCGAGCGTGGTGGCGTTCGCCTTCGGGCAGAAGGTCTTCGGCGCCGTGAGGTACTCCACCTGGAAGACCGGCTTGCCCGCCCTGACGAAGGGCTTGAGGTCGTCGCACTCCTCGTTCTCGAAGCACTCCTCGTTGACCGCGAAGTCGAAGTCCGCCACCAGGTCGGGGACCTGGCTCAGGTCGTTCTTGAGGCCGACGGCCAGGCCGTACCGGTGGGCGATGTCGGCCAGTGCCCGGTTGTAGACGAGCTGGGTCGCGGGGCTGATGTCCCAGCCGGTGACGGAGGGGCCCTCCTCGTGCGCGTGCACGACGTCGAACTCCACCCCGTCGAACCCGGCGTTCGCGCACTTGGCGACCCGTGCCTCCATCATCCGCAGCAGGAAGTCACGTTGCCCCCGGTCGTTGTTGATGTTCGCCCAGCGTTCGTTGGGGAACCTCACGCTGAACGGCTTGCCGAGCAGGGACTTGCCGTGGCTGTCGTTCCAGTCGACGAACTGCCGGTAGTCGGGCCGGAACTCCTCGATGGACCCGGCGTCGACGTAGCAGACCGCCTTGGCGCCCCGGGCGTGGATGGCCTTGACGGCCTCGGTGTTCAGGGCCGTGCCGCCGTTGGCGTAGAGGTCGATGTCGAACACGTCGGGTCGTACGCAGGCACCGCCGGTCTGCGGGACCGCGCAGATGTCGACGTTGACGCCGCCGGTCGAGGCGTAGGCGTCGTTGCCCTCCAACTGGTACTGCCAGCGGCTGCGAGGCGCCGGGTGCCAGATGTCGCTCTTCGGGGCGGCCGTGGAGCTCTTCGAGGGGCTGGGGGTCGGCTTCGGCTTGGGTTTCGACTTGGCCGTGGGGCTGGGCTTCGGCTTGGGCTTCGGCTTGGGCCTGGAGGTGGGCTCAGCGGTGGGGCTGGGCTTCGGCTTCGGCTTCGGTTTTGCGGTGGGGGTCGGGGAGGGTTTGGGCTTGCGGCTTCCGTGTTGGGAGCCGCTCTTCCCGGTGGAACCCCCCGTGGTTCCCTTGGCCGTCTTGGTGGTCCCCGGGCCGGGTTTCGCGGCCGAGACGCTCGCCGTGGCGACCCCTGCGGCGAAGGCCGAGGAGACGATCGTGGTCGCGGCGACGCCCAGCAGGACGCTCATGCGGAGCGGGCTCCGCCGCGGAGGGGAGATCTTATTCAATACCCTTACTTTCTTTCCGTATAACAGAATCCATTTCCGCATTCAAGGAAAGCGAGGGAGGGGGAGAGGTGTCAACCCCGGAGAGACCTCCGGAAAAGCCGGTCATGGCCGTGGAACGTGACAGATCATCATCGAGTGCCCCGGTCCTGTGGATTGTTCTGCGCAGCAGAATTCTGGTCCACATAATGGACGGTCGCCACACTCTCCGTACGCGGCGGCCACCGCCGCCGTGCTCACCACCGTTCCGGTGCGCGCCCGTCAGGGGTGGAATTCTCCCGGTAGGGGTTGGCGGGCAGGCCGGTGAAGAAGGTCGTGCACCGGAACAGCTCGCCACCCGTCCTCCCGTCCCAGGCGCTGGTCACATACAGCACGTCCAGGTCCGGGCCGCCGAACGCGCAACTCGTCACGTTGGTCGCGGGGATCTCCACGGTCAGGTCGAGGCTCCCGTCAGGACGCAGCCGCAGTACGGCCCCGCCGCCCCACAGCGCGACCCACACGTGCCCGGTCGCGTCGACGGTGAGACCGTCGGGCATCCCCCTGGGGATCACCGCGAACACCCTGCGGTTCGCCATGCCTCCGTCGGCCGGGTCGTAGTCGAAGACGTCGACCCGGCCGGTGAGCGTGTCCACGTAGTACATCAGCCGTTCGTCCGGGCTCCAGGCCACGCCGTTGGAGATCGAGACGTCGGCGACCACGCGCTCGCAACGCCGTCCCGGTCCGAGCCGGTAGAGCGCCCCGGCGCCCGGGGTGTCGTCCTCGGACATGGTGCCCGCGAAGAACCGCCCCGCCCGGTCGCAGGCGCCGTCGTTCATCCGGTTCCCCGGTCGCTCGCCCGCCGTGACCGGCGCGACCACCTCCAGCCCCTCTTCCGCGAGGACGGCGAAGCCGTCCCTGACGGCCAGGGCCAGCCCGCCCTCCACCCTGGGAACCGCGGCCCCGACCGGCATGCCCACGTCGACCACACCGTGTGAGCCGTCCACCGGATCGAGGCGGTGCACCTGCCCTGCGGGAATGTCCACCCACAGCAGGGTCTGGGTGTGCCCGTCCCAGTGCGGACCCTCGCCCAGTGATGTGCGGGGCACGGGGACGGCCCTCGGCTCGGAGACCAGGGGGAGGCTCATGAGGCGTTCCTATTCCATATAGCAGAACGATATTCCAAATAGACCTCAGCAGACCACCACGGCGAACGACCTGTCAAGAGTCAGAGATGCTCGGCCACGGCCCGCCGCAGGAAGTCGCCGCACTCTTCCATCCGGGCCTGTGACATGCGGTCCTTGAGGGCCGTCACGCTCACCGCGGCGACGGGGGCCGACTTGCCCATGAAGACCGGAGCCGACACGCACCGCACCCCGGGCTCGTTCTCCTCAAGGTCGAGCGCGTAACCGCGCTCCCTGATCTGGGCCAGGTTGGTGGCCAGCCGCGCCGGGCTGGTGATCGTGTTGCGGGTCCGCGAGGCGAGCGGGCCGTACCGCTCGGCCCACGCCTTGATCGCCTCGTCGGCGGGGTACGTCCAGGCCAGCAGGGCCTTGCCCACCCCCGTGCAGTGCGCGAGGTTGCGCCCGCCGATCACCGAGGTCATCGTGATCGAACGCACGGCCTCGACCTTGTCGAGGTAGACCACCTCGGCCCCGTCGAGCATGGCCATGTGCACGGTCTCGGTGAACTCCTCGCTCAGCCGCATCAGCAGCGGACGCACGAGAGTGCGCAGGTCCATGGTCTCGTAGAACCTGAAGGCCGTGGCCAGCATCTCGGTGCCCAGGTAGTAGGGGCCGCTCGGCTCGGGCTGCGCGGCGAACCCGCGATGCTTCAGCGCGCTGAGCAGGCGGTGCAACGAACTCTTCGGCAACCCGAGCCGGGTGGACAACTCGTCGAGGGTCGCTCCTCTGCTGTGCCTGCCGATCTCCTGCAGGATCAGCAGGGCGCGGTCGACGCTTCCCACCGGTGACTGGACCTCACCCATGATTCTCCTCGCCTATTCCGAATAATGGAATGCTATAGCGTTATACGGAATTATCACCAGTCAACGACCGAGAGTCGAGGGAAGGCCCACCGGAACCGGTGAACAGGGCGCCGAACACGGTCCGCGAAGCCTACCCCCAGTCTGTCGCTCTGAGAGACCGTCCCGTTACCCTCTCCACCCGGGTACGGCGCGCACGCGGGCTTCAGGTCGGACGGGCGCCAGGTCTTCACGCGAGGCAGGTGACCTGTGCGCCACCGATACGGCCTCGGGCACGCCGCGAACTCTTCAGGGTGAAGGGGCTCTCATGGTCAGCCATGTCCCGGGGTGTCGCCCTGAGCGAGACTTGCGCGCTCGGGACACTCTTGCTGGTTGCTCTGTGTGAACCGACGCCCCTTTCCAGCGAGGAGAACGCGGCGGGTCGGTGTCGGTCCTGAGGTGTTGAAACCGAACCGGGATCGGCAAGAAGGTTCGTTATGTGGTCAAATCACCCTTTGGTTCATAAAGGGATCTTTACTTAGATGGCTAAATATGTGACGATCACTCCGTTTTAGAACTTACGTTCGAAAGATTGGAGTGAACGCATCACACACAGCGTCCGGATTAACCGTTCGGATGCGCCGTCGAGCTGCCATGCTCGCGGCTCTGGCGCTGCCTTTGTCGCTCATGAGTGCACCCGCGATCGCTCAGGAGCCCACGTCCCCTTCCACCCCCACACCACCCTCCATTCCCACGGCGTCGCCGTCCAGTACCCCCGCCACGCCTACGGGCAAGGCGTTGGCGCAGGCCAAGAAGGACAAGCGGCGCGTCGAGATCGAGTCGTTGCGCTCGGAGAGCGCCACCTACTACGCCAACCCCGACGGCAGGACGCTCCGGATGGAACTGCATACGCAGCCGATCCGCGTCAGGAACGCCGACGGTAAGGGCTTCACGCCGGTCGACACCACCCTGGTGGAGGTGGACGGCGCCATCAGGCCCAAGACGGCCAAGGCGGATCTCGTCCTGTCCGCAGGCCGGGACAAGACGCTGCTCAAGAGCAGGACGGCCGACGCCACGGCGAAGATCACCGCTCCGTCGGTGCTGCCCAAGCCCAGGCTGAAGGGCGACACCGCGACCTACCCGGACGCCTACGGCAAGGGGCGTGACCTGGTGGTGACCGCGAACCCCACCGGGTTCCGGCAGCAGATCACCATCGCCGAACGGCCCACAGGGCCCGTTTCCTTCCGAGTGCCGGTCGACCTGCCCCAGGGCATGTCCTTCACCACGAACGCCGCAGGCCGGCCCACCGTCGTAGGCAAGGATGGCAAGACGGTCACCGAGGTGCGGCCGACCCTGCTGCGGGACGCCAAGGCCGTCGACACGGCCGCCCCGTTGGAGACGGGCAAGGTAGGCAAGGCTGCCGTCACGCTCGCCGAGGACGGCACAACCCTGGTGTTCACCCCGGACGCTGCGTTCCTGGCCGACCCGGTGACGACGTACCCAGTGACGATGACCGCCGCAGCATCCGACTGGTGGGAGGGCCACACCGGCCAGTGGTCGCTCGGCGGCATGGACACCTGGATCAACGACGTCGACTACCAGGACAGCTGGGACACCTTCACTCAGGACCAGATCGTGGTCGGCAAGTCCTACGCCAGCAGCGTCGCCAAGCGCTGGCGCGGCTACCTCAAATTCCCCGACATCCCCGCTGAGTTCGCGGGCAGCACGGTGCAGAACGCCGACCTGATCCTGTGGAACTACCAGTCCAACGACTGCGGGATATCGATCGGCTCGGGCATCACGGCGCGGCAGATCACCTCCGCCTGGGACGAGACGACGCTGCGATGGAACAGCCAGCCGTCCGTCACCGGTGCGGGCGCGGACACCGAGTACGGCGCCTACAGCACCGACTGCTCCGGCTCCATGAACTACGCCTGGGACCTGACCCACTCGATCAACGGGATCGCCCAGGCGTGGATCGACGGCGCCACCAACTACGGCATCCAGCTCACCGCGGGCAACGAATCCGAGCTGCGCAACTGGCGGCGCTACCGCTCCGAGGACGCCGGCGGCTGCACCACGCCACCTCTGGAGGCCTGTAAAGGGCAACTCCACCCGCCCATCCTCACCGTGGACGTCGAACTGCCTCGCCACCGTGCTGTGTTCGCCACGCTCAAGGATCCTGGGGAGGCGGCCCCCAGCACGGGAGCGGAACTCCAGCAGTGGGCTTCCACCGGCCGAGTCTCCACTGAACTTCCTCAGCCGGATCCGATAACCAACGCTCAGGACCAGGAATACCGGGAGTCGAGCGACCAGGACAGTTTCACCCCGAGCAGTGACCTCGATGAGCCGCTCCCAGCCCCCGTTGGCGATGTCAAGGCCCGATGGTCGTTCAGCGAAGGGAGCGGCACCACGACCGCTGACGGATCAGGCAACGAGCATGACGCCACGGTGGATGACGGGGCTACCTGGACCACCGGAGTCAGCAATTCCGCGCTCACGAATGTCGGTGTCGCTCCAAACAGTGCGCCGAAACCATCCTCAGTGCTTCCGGCACGAGTGGCGGCCATGAACGAGGCTGTCGCACGAGGAGTCAAGGTTGAGGTCCGCGAGGAGACCACCGAGACCAGCATCACGTACGCCAATCCGGGCGAGAAGTCGTTCACCACAGAAGTGACTGCTGGGTCGGTCCGGACGCAACGAGACGGGGTGTGGATACCGATCGATACCACCTTGGTCGAGCAGAACGGGAAGCTTCGGCCCAAGGCGATCGACATCGAGGTCGAGGTGGAGGTCTCCACCGGCGGTTCGGGTGAGTTCGTGCGGATGACGGCGGATGGTCGGCGGTACGCGCTGACCTGGCCTGCCGTACTGCCCAGGCCGACGGTCAAGGGCAATGTGGCCACCTACACCGATGCGGCCGGTAAGGGCGCCGATCTGGTGGTCACCGTACTGCCGACCGGGTTCCGGCACGATGTGGTGCTACGGGAACGGCCTGATGAGCCGGTGGAGTTGCGCATCGGCGTGGATACCGGCGGCCTGACCCTGGCCAAGGGCAAAGGCGGGCGTCTGCTGCTCACCGAAACCACGACCGGCAAGAACAAGAACAAGGGCAAGGGCAAGGCTGGCGGGCTGGTGGCTTCGGCGCCGCAGCCGGTGATGTGGGACGCCGACGCCCGTGGCCGTCTGACCAAGGGCAAGCGCTCCACCGCCCGTCACGCGAAGATCGCCACCGATGTGGTCGTCAAGGACGGCCGTACCGAACTGGTGCTCAAACCCGACCACAAATTCCTCACCGATCCGGCCACCGTTTACCCGGTGCGGATCGATCCGGCCACCACGCTGCCGTTCAACCACGACGTGGAACTGGCCGACACCAACGACGCCGACTTCCCCGCCGACCCGACCAGCCAGTACCTGATGGCCGGCCGAATGTACGACATGTTCCTGTCACGGGTCTACCTGCGCTTCGACACCACGAGCCTGACCGGCTCCACCGTGACCGACGCCAAACTGTCGCTGAACAACATCGACGCCCCCTCCTGCGGCACCCAGGTCGGCGCCGGCATCCAGGCGCGGCGGGTCACGGGCGCGTGGGATGAGAACACGCTGCAGTGGGCCAACAAGCCCGCCTCCACCACCGAGGACGCCCAGACCAACCGCCAGGCCTTCACCCAGGACTGCGGCGCGGCCCGCATGCAGTGGACCGTCACCGGCATCGCCCAGGACTGGGCGGCAGGTGCGGCCAACCACGGCCTGGTCCTGCAGCACCCCAACGAGGCCAACACCGCCGACAACTACCGGGTGTTCACCTCCTCCGAGGACACCGACTACTCCGCCCCGCCCACACTGACCGTCACCACCTCCGGCCCGGCTTCGGCCCCCACCGCCACCAACCTGGCCGTCACCCCGGCCCAAGTGAACGGTGGCACCACCACCATCACCTCGCTCACTCCGCAACTGGCCGCCACCGTCACAGACGCCGCGACCGGCTCCCTGACCGGCGGGTTCGAGATCGAGCACGACCCCACCGCCCCGGCCGGGCAGGGTAGTGGCCAGATCTGGACCGCCACCTCCACCCCGGTCACCTCCGGCAGCCAGGCCACCGTCACCGTCCCGGCCGCCAAGCTGACCGACGGGTGGAAGGTGCGCTGGCGCGCCCGCGCGGCCAACACCACCGCGGCCACCACCTCGGCGTGGTCGGCCTGGCAGAGCGCGACCGTGGACGTGCCCAACCCCACCGTGGACGGTCTCCAGGTGACGCCGTCCCAGCAGGTCAACGGCACCACCGTGGCCACCAGCCTGACCCCTGACCTGCACGCCACCGTCACCGACCCGGCCGCCCAGCCGCTCCGTACCGAGGTCGAGGTCGAACACGACCCGGCCGCACCGGCCGGGCAGGGTAGCGGCCAGATCTGGGCCGGTGGCGCCGACAACGTCGCCTCCGGCACCCAGGCCACCCTCACCGTCCCGGTGGCCAAGCTGATTGACGGGTGGAAGGTGCGCTGGCGCGCCCGCGCCCTCAACACCGCCACCACCATCGCCTCACCCTGGTCGACCTGGCAGACCCTGACCGTGGACGTGCCCGACCCGGTCTCCGAACCGACCGTCGGCGCGCTGCAGGTCACCCCGTCCGAGCAGGTGAACGGCACCACCGTCACCTCCACCCTCACCCCCGCCCTACTGGCCCAGGTGAGCGACCCGGCAGGCGGCACACTACGCGCCGAAGCCGAGATCGAACACGACCCAGCGGCTCCCGCCGGGCAGGGCACCGGCCAGATCTGGACCGGTAACGCCGACAACGTCCCGGCCGGCACCCAAGCGAGCATCGCCGTCCCGGCGAACACGTTGAGCGACGGGTGGCAGGTGCGCTGGCGCGCCCGCGCGGTCTCACCCACCGCCGCATCCGCCTGGTCACCCTGGCAACCCCTCACCGTCGACCTGCCCAAGGCCGAGGTGTCTGCGCTGGAGATCGTCCCATCCCGAGTGGTGGACGGTATTACCGTTGCCGAGAGTCTCACCCCCACGCTCAAGGCCACCGTCAACGATCCCGCAGATGGTCCGCTCCGCGCCGAGTTCGAGATGGAGCATGATCCTGCCGCAACCGTGCAAGGCACGGGCCAAATATGGGCCGGGATTGTGGACGCGGTGGCCTCCGGTTCTCAGGCGAGCGTAACCGTTTCCGCCGGGGTCCTTACCGACGGCTGGAAGATTCGCTGGCGAGCTCGCGCGGGAACCTCCGCCTGGGCTTCGTGGCGCTATGCGACCGTGAGCCTGCCCGGACCTCTCGGCGGGCCACTGGCCCAGACGACAGGGCCGGTTACTCTCACTGACCAGAGCTTCACCATCGCGGCCTGGGTCAAATGGAGCAATGTCGACGGTGCCTATACGATTCTCGACCAGAAGGGCGCCAACACGGTGCCTTTTCATCTTGGCAATGACCCAGCGCAGGGTTTGGTGTTCACTTTCACCACCGCTGACCAAGCCAACCCGACCGTCGCAGGAGTTTATTCGGGAGTGAAGCCCCCGGCGAATGAGTGGTTCCATATTGCCGGCGTTTACACGGCCGCCCCAAGCACCGCCGCCCTGTATCTCAACGGGACAGAGATCGGAAGTGCTCCGCTCGGATTTCCGGCGTGGAATGCTTCGGGGCCGATGAGCCTTGGGACCGCGATCGCGGGCACGCTGGACGAGATCTGGGTGTACGGCCGGGATTTGATCCCCGAGGAAGTCTTCGCCCTGTACGACAGCAGCGGTGCAACGCCGACCACGCTCAAGTCTGCAGCTGCCTCAGTCACCGACCGTATAACTCCAGCGAGCTGTTACAAGGACTACGGAACGGGCAAGCGTACACACGGTCTTATGAAGAACCGCTTCAGCGGCTGCATTAAACACGAAGTGGAGGTGGTCGACTCGGCGAGTATTTGGGACTCTCTTGGATTTGCGGGTTCTGCCAGTGCGGCTGACGACGACCGTGACGCCTACAATTGGAAGGCGGACGTGATGTTCATCGCCAGGACATTTTCTGGCGATGAGGGGCTCGATAGCGGCGCCACGACCCGCGATATCATGTTCGACGTCTACCTTGGCAATGTCAGGGACGACGGCGACATCTCAATGCTGGGGAGTACACTCACCATCGGTATGAGTCCCGCGCGGGATCAGACGGCTTGTAAGCACATAACCAACTTCAATGGTTCCGCACAGCAAAACCATGTTGCCAAACTGGTCACAGAATGGAACCAGGTGGCGTGGGAGCCCGGCCAGCAGTGGTCGGAGATCGCTACCTTCCGATTTCGCGCTGCCCCCAACGATGCTCCCACTCAGCGGAGGGATCGGTCGGGAATGGTGGCCAATGTCGAGCTGATCTCGAACTGTAACATCGAGCCGTATGTCAAGATCGTCCGCCCGCATGACATCGATCAGACCGTCGTCTACAACTACGGTACGGCCGAACGCGACATCAAGGTAAAGTGTGATAGCGCCAGCTACATCCTCGCGCGGACCGGAGGGTGCACACTGGCCATCATTCCGTCCATCGAGTGGGAACTTAACGCCGGATACGACCTCGCGTATTTCCACTACTGGAAGGCATGTTATGACAAAGCGGACACCTGGCCTAAGCAGGTGAACAAGACCGTACTCGGGTGCGCCGTCAGCAACAGTGGCAGACCCGACAAGTCGCAGTTCTTGTGGCGCGTCGGAGATCCTCGGCAGAAGAACAACAATGCACGGGCGGTGACCAGGTGTAGAAGCTTGTGGCCGAGGCTCGAAGCGGATCCCGATCCGCGAGAGTGCGACGAGTACCCCTTCGCCTCCGCAGGTAACCGCACCACCGGCGAAGACGCCGCCAGGAATTTCTCGGTTTGCGCGATGGGCGCCGGGCCATGGGAGCCCAACCAGGTGGCGGGTAAGAAGCTGAAGCGCCTCTACGACCGGGACCGGATCCTTCGCGAGGATCATTTCTTCAATAGGTTCGCTAAGACACCCGATCCTGTGCCGTCTATAGCGGACGTATGTTGGAAGCCGATCAACACCAAATCGACCTACTACAACCAGCCGCCCAGCTAGCCATATCCGCCGCCGTGGAGGCCATGGCTTCCACGGCGGCACTCTCCCCGAACAGGTGACACATGGATTTCGCGCAAACGGTCGCCCACTACGAGAAAGTGCTCACCGACGACAGCGGTTGGCTCGCCGAGGGTCTGTCCTGGACCGTCGTCCGCCCTTTCGGTACGGAACTCTCGCCGGGGGACCTCGCGGCCCGGATGACCGGCGGCGGATGGCCGACTACCACCGAGGCCAACGGGGACATCGAGGCCGAAGCGGTCTATCTCGGCGGCTGGGGGCGGACGGGCATGCTTTTGGAGCCTGGGGGATTCACCGGTGTAGGGCTGCCCCATGTCCTCAAATGGTTAAGCCACGAGGCCCAGGTTTGGCACCTGTCCTGGAATCTGACCGGCCGCCGGAGCATGACCTACCTGGTGGACGGTCACATCCTGGCCGAGGTTCCCAGACTCGATGAGGGACCGGAGATCCTCGCGACGGAACTCCGATCGCTGCGTGCCGCGGAAGACACCGCCTGGCCAGGAAAGCAGGCCACCGCCATGGCCATTGTGGAGGCTCGTACCGGCGCCCACCTTGAACGCCAGTGGTTCGACCGGCCGCGCCCGGTCGTGCTTCTCGACCAGCCGATTTCGCCGAATCCGCTGCCGCTCGGGCTCTGGCACCACGAGCCTGACCTGTACGCCAGGCTGAGCGTGTCATCTCAGCAAATGCGACGCACGGTGCTCCTTCACATGGTCGAGACGCTCATCGACACGTTTGGCCTTTCAGCGCCCGAACTCGACGACGCTCTGCACGCCGTACGCCAAGGTCGCACTCTGGGCGGGGATCAGCACGCCGCTGTGCGAGCAGTACACGAAAGTCTCGGACGCCAGTGGGCGGGACTTCCGTTCGCGATGCGTGAACAGGACGATCAGCAGTGGCGGCGTTGGGTCGCGGCGAACGCCGTCCGCCATGGCCTTCGATCGATCAGCGACGCGGAGGCCTGGCACCTCAGCGCGCTGACCTACGCGAGAGAGGCACTGTCCGAGGACTGGACGACTTTCCGATCGCGGCTGTACCAGCGACTCACGGGCCGGACGAACAGGCCCTGAGCCATTGGGAGTGGGAACCTCGGCGAGGTTGTCCGATTTTGCGACCCCATGATCGGGTGCACGGAGAAGCCCTGAAATCATTATGCGGTCCCGAATCGGTCAACGCCATCGCCGAGGTCGGAGACAGTCTTCTCCGGGTCAAGGTCGTAGATTGGTGAACCGTAGGTGGAATGTTTCGCCGATCGGGAATGGCGGTCGTCGACCCGCGCCTTCTACCGCATACCCAAGTCCTGGGAGAGCTGAGAAAAGAGTAGGCAGTTCTCACAGAACTCAGCGCCGGGACGAGGAAATGAGGCTTCGAACCCTTCAAGGTGATGAGTGATTCGCGTCGTGACGATCGAGATCAAGGACAGCTGGAAGTCGCGAACCCTTCAGGGTGATGAGCGAGCCAGGTCGTCGGGATCGACGTGAAGGACAGCTGGAAGTCGCGAGCCCTTCAGGGTGATGAGCGAGCCAGGTCGTCGTGATCGAGATCAAGGGTGGATGGAAGTCGCGAGCCCTTGAGGGTGATGAGTGGCACACCGGGTCGTCGGTCATACGTTCGGAAGCCCGGGCGGCCCTCTCCGGCCGGAGCCGGAGCAGGTGGGGGACAGCGTAACTCACGATGAGGGGGGCGAGGACGGCACCTCCGGCCGGAGCGGGGCGAACCGCACGGCGAAGGAGGGCGAGAACGCGGTGGTGCCGCAACACGTCACTCGGGCTTCTCATCCTCTGGTGCGGGCGGGGAGATCCCGCCCGCACCGCGACGGGTTCTACTGCGGCGGGTTCTCCTCCGCGTCCCGCAGTGCCTGCCCGGAGGCGCCCTTGAGTCTGCTGACCCAGGCGTCGAGCCTCCGTTTGAGCGTGGGGTCGGCGCCGCCGTAGGAGTTGTCGAGCTGGTGGGGATCGGCCGACAGGTCGTACAGCTCGTGTTCGCCGGTGTCGTAGGCGACGTAGTTCAACGCCGCGTTCACGCCGAGCGTGTTGGGCTTGGCCCGCAGGCCGACGTAGACGGGGGCGCCTCCGGAGGCGAGCGCCTGCGCGTCACCGGGATCCTGGGGTTCCAGCAGGTCGTTCAGGGTGTTGGTGTTCAGGGTGCTGGGTCCGGCGTGCTCGTTGAGGAACGCCAGGCGCCACGGCGACGGCGTGGTGCCGCGCAGGAACGGCACGAGGGAGCGGCCGTCGACGAAGGAGGGAGCGGTCGCTCCGGCCAGTTCGGCGAAGGTCGGCGCGAGGTCGACGTTGAGGGTGAAGGCGTTGACGACCGCCCCGGCGGGGACGCCGGGTCCGCGGATGACCAGCGGAACGTTGAGATCCTCCTCGAAGGCGGTGTTCTTGCCGGAGTTCAGGCGGTGCTGACCCTGGTGGAAGCCGTTGTCCGAGGTGAAGACGATGTAGGTGTTGTCGAGCACGCCCTGCGCCCGCAGGGTGTCGATCGTGTCCTGGACGAGGTCGGTGACCGCGCGCAGGGATTCTCTGCGCTTTTCGTAGAAGGCGTCGATGTTGCTGATCTGGGCGGCGGTGAGCTTGGGCTTGTTGCGGATCCAGGCCGGCTTGTCGCTGACGTCGTCCTCGTTGAAGGACGGGGTGCGCGGCGCCTTCGCGTTGGGGTAGATGCCGTCGTAGCGCGGCGGCGGCGTCGCCGGTCCGTGCGGGATGTAGGGGGCGACGTAGGTGAAGAAAGGCTTGTCCGGGTAGTTGGTCGTGGTGTTCCTGATGAACGTGGTCAGTTTGCGGGAGATCACGTCGACGCCGTAGTCCGAGGACGCGCCGCCGAAATGGACGGTCGTGCCGTTGTCGTTGACGTCGTAGTCGTACTCCGAATACGGGCTTCCGCCGTTGGGGCTGAACCAGCGCGTCCATCCGGGCGGAATGTAGGTGCTGCTGGGCGCTCCGTTGGGGTACCCGTTGAGGTATTTACCGAAGAATCCGGTACGGTATCCGGCGCTCTGCAGCCAGGTGGCGACGGTCGAGTTCTCCAGTCCTTTGTTGTGGAAGGACTGGAATCCGCCACCGGAGGCGGCGTCGTTGGTGTAGATGCCGGTGTTGTGCGCGAACTGCCCGCGCAGCGTGGACACCCGCGACGGGCAGCACAGCGACAGTTCCACGAACTGCTTGTTGAACGTCGTTCCCTGGCTGGTCAGGAGCGTCTGGAGCCCGGCGTCCTTGCCGAAGACGTCCTCGTTGAGGTCGTCGGTGAGGATGAAGACGATGTTGGGCCGGGTCGTCGTCGCCGACGCCGGAGGACTGCCGAGCTTCACACCCGCGTAGGCGATGACCGCGGACGCGACGAGCAGGACCCCCAGGAGTTTCGATCGGCGACGATGTGGATTGAGGACGTTCATACCGCACCCTTTCTCGGAATACCTGTTCCATCGTTTGGCGTCGATGAATGCGTGCCGAGGCATTCCAGCCTCGAACAGGGTGGAGTTCATCCAGGGGTGACAGCGGTTGCGGGCACGGAAATTCGCACCCGAAAAGGAGGCCGGAGAATCAGTGGGAGAGAACCGGGCGACACATGGCGCTGCTCACACGCGCCAAGTCGATGTGACGCCGCACAGTGGCGTGGAAGCCGTGTCCACTCCAGGCGGTCGATGTCATGACCACATGCAATCCGAAACATCCCTACCGGTCAAGTGGGTAATTGTGTGAACCCGCCGTCGAACCGGCGTCGCGTGCGGCGTTCGTTCTGTTCACGACCTCGCGTAGCCGTTTGTCGGCGGCGTACCTGTTTCGTCGGAACATGCCGCTCCCGGCCTCGTGGCCGAGAGCGGGAAAAAGGCTTCGCGATGCGAGGGCACCGGATGGCAGGGTGCGACGCATGGCACCCCAGTACCAGGTTCGCGCGGACTACGACGCTGACACGATCGTGGTCTACCAGGCGTACGCGCCCGCCATAGCCGACGCGGCGCTGCGGGCGGGCCGCTTCGTCGCGCCGTTCTCGTTCCACAGGATGACCTGGATCAAGCCCTCGTTCCTGTGGCTCATGCACCGCAGCAACTGGGCCCGCAAACCCGGTCAGGAGCGTGTCCTCGCGGTGCGGATGACCCGGCGGGGCTGGGAGGAGGCCCTGTCCCAGGCCGTGCTCACGACCGCGGATCCGGCAGCCGTGGCGCAGGCGGCCGTACACGTCCAGTGGGACCCGGAACGCTCGTCACGCGGAGCGGCGCTGAACCACTACAGCATCCAGGTCGGCGTCGGCCGCGATCTGATCCGCACGTTCACCGACGACTGGATCGTCGGCCTCACCGACCTCACCCCCCAGGTCCGCAAGGCCGCGGCGTTGACACAGACCGGGCACGCCGCCAAAGCCCAGCGGCTGTTCCCCGCGGAGCGGGTGTATCCACTGCCGCGGACCCTGGAAAGCCGCCTTTCCCCAGGCAGGTGACGTTTGGGGCGGTGCCCCCGGGCGTACGCTGTCCGGATGATCAACCCGATCGAGCTCGTCATATTCGACTGCGACGGTGTGCTCATCGACAGCGAACGCCTGGCCGTACGCCTCCACGTCACCGTGGGCGCCGAACTGGGCTGGCCGCTGACCGAGGCCGAGGTGATCGAGAAGTTCGGCCGCACCGGGATTTACCGGTACTTCGAAGGCCGCGTCTTCAGCGCCGGTGAGGTCGCGCGCGGCAAACCGGCCCCCGACCTGTTCCTGCACGCCGCCAGGAGGATGGGCGTCCACCCGTCGGCCTGCGTCGTCGTCGAGGACAGCAAGTACGGAGTCCAGGCGGCCCGCGCGGCCGGCATGCGCGCCCTCGGGTACGCCGGCGGACTCACACCCGCGCGATGGCTCGAAGGACCGAACACCTCGGTCTTCGACGACATGCGCGAACTCCCACGACTCCTCGCGGGAGCCTGACCGCCCACGACCTCACCGCGCACCTGTCAGAGGCCACGGGGTTGCTGTCTTCGGACATGTGGGGTGTTCACCCGCAGGTCCCGGCCCAGGCGGGCGCCGGGTCTTCGCACAAGGCGAGGTCACGTCCGGTGACCGGGTGCCGTACGTCGACGCCGTTCACGGTTGTTCGTGGAGGTAGAACACCTCGGGGTCACCCTCGTCGAGACCGTGAAGCATGCCGATGGGCAGCCATCCGGCCCGTCCGAGCATCGAGTGCATGGGGTGGTTGGAGAGATTGGTGGAGGTGAACAGCTTCCGCGTGGCGCAGGCCGCGCGGGCGGCGGTGAGCAGTGCCGTGCCGATCCCCGTGCGGCGGGCCGGCTCCGCGACGTACAGCATGCCGACGAAGCCCTGCTCGAAGAAGGTGTGCTCCAGGACGCAGTAGCCCACCGGCGTGCCCCCGAGCTCCGCCACGAGGGCCGAGCCGTCACGGCACCACCGCGTTATGCTCTCGACCCGCGCACGGTCGTCGCGGGCCACCAGGTCGAAGGCGACGAGCGCCTCGACGTCGGTCGGGGTGCCGGGACGCACGGTCACGTTCATGGGACTCCTTGACAGGTCGATCGCCAGGCGCTTGATCACATCCCATCACCGAATCGAGTCCCATCGACGTGCGGCACCCGACCCCGGGCCGTCGTTACGGCAGCCAGGTCTCGTGGAGGTGCAACCAGGTGGTGCCCTGGAAGACCACCGTGGACTGTCGGGTCCGATCCGGCTGGACCTCCTGGTAGGTGGCCACGACGAAGGCGCCTTCGGAGGCGACGATCCGTACGTTGCGGATCTCGATGGTCACCCCCGGCGCGCTGCCGTGGAGCGCCTCGACCTCGGCGAGGACCTGGTCGCGGGAGAGCGTCGGGCCGTCGGGGGTGCTGAGCGTGAAGCCGGGGCCGTGGGCGTCGGCGAAGGTGGCGAACTCCTCCCGCGCGAGGGCGCCGGTCAGCCAGCGTTCGATGACCTCGTGGTGGCGGACGATCTCCGCCTCGACGCCGTTCACCGGGCCGCCCACGGCTGGGCGGCGATCCAGGCGCGTAGCGGCGTCAGCCGCAGGCCCAGCAGGCCGGCCACGGCGGGATCGGCCGCGAACAGGTCGCGGTCGACGGCGGCGTGGCGGTAGGTGTCCGCCACCGCGGCGGCCGTCGGCGCGCCCACCGCCGTCGCCAGGCCCGACTCGAACTCGGCCGGGTCCTGCGCGTCGTAACGGGCGCCGAAGGCCGCCGCCAGCTCGTCGCCGGTCACCACGTCGGCCCCGCCGAGCCTCAGCACGGCGCCCTCCAGACCGTCACGGACGAGCGCGGCATGCGTGGCGGCGCCCAGGTCGTCGTGCGAGAGCCAGGCCACCGGCAGGTCGGCGGGCAGCGGGTAGCGCAGCACGCCCTCGGCCGCCAGCGGGCCCGTCACCCACGGCGCGGCCAGGTTGTCCAGGTAGAGGGGAGGGCACAGCACCACGACCGGCAGACCGGCCGACCGCAGCGTCCGCACCGCCCACCGGCGCGTCTCGAAGGCGGCCACCCGCGTGGCGGCCTCGGGCAGCCGGTTGGCGGTGTTGAACACCAGCCGCCGCACCCCGGCCGCCAGCGCGGCGTCGCGCACATGGTGGACGTAGGCGGCGACCGTGTCCGGCTCGAAGACCATGGGCAGCGTCACCGAGGCGTGCGTCACCCCGGCGAAGGCCGCCTTCACCGCCTCGGCGTCGCCGAGGTCGCCGACGACCGGTTCCACGCCGTGCGGCACCCGGCCGCTCCTGGTCAGGCCGCGCACCGTGTGTCCCTCGGCGACGAGCCGCCGCGCGACCGCGCCGCCCTGGGCGCCTGATGCGCCGATCACAAGAAAGGTCATGCCGGAAAGTCTCGACCGAATCCGCGATACGCTCGATTAAGTGAAATATCAGGTTATTTAAGGATCGTCCGGTGGATGATGACCTGCTGAGCGCCCTGCTGGCCCCGCTACGGCTGGAGGGGGTCTTCCACAGCCGCTGGCAGGCGGGGTCGCCCTGGGGCATCGCGGGCGAGGCCGAGGACTGCGCGCTGCTGCACTACGTGCAGGAGGGAACCTGTGCCGTCGAACTGCCCGGCGCCGAGCCCGTCCTGCTGCACGCCGGAGACCTGGCCGTCCTCCCGCACGGCAACGCCCACCGGCTGGGCGACCGGCCGGGGCGCCCCGCCGTACCGCTCTCCACACTGCTCCCCGAACGGCCGCCGGGCGGCGTCACCACCGTCGAACTCGGCGGGCCCGGCGAGCGGACGGTCCTGATCTGCGGCGGGCTCCACTACGACAGGGCCGCCATCTCGCCGATCTACCGGGCGCTGCCGTCCGTCCTGGTGCTCGACAAGGCCACACTGGACGGCCACGGGCTGCTCGGCGGCACCCTCGGGCGGTTGGCGGGCGAGTGGGACCTGGCCGAACCCGGCGCGGCGCTGGTCGCCCTGCGCGCCTTCGAGCTGGTCTTCGTGCTGGCGCTGCGGGCCGCGGTGGGGGAGCTGGCCGAGGGCTCGCCGGTCCTGCGGGCGCTGCGTCACCCGGCGATCGGGACGGCGCTGCACGCCGTACAGACGAGGTTCGCCGAACCCTGGACGGTGGAGTCACTGGCGGCCCAGGCCGGGATGTCGCGCTCGGCGTTCGCGGCGACCTTTCGCGAACTGGTCGGCGAGGCGCCGATCCGGCACCTGACCGCCCGCCGCATGCAGGAGGCCGCCCGCCTGCTGAGCGAGACCACACTCGCCCACAGCCGGATCAGCGAACGCGTCGGCTACCACTCGACGGTCGGCTTCCACCTGGCCTTCCGCCAGTGGTACGGCACCACCCCCGGCGACTACCGCCGCCGCTGGGCCCCCGGCTTTCAAGAAGACTGAACAGCGGCTCCTCCACCCACTGGCGATCCCCAACGGCCAGGAACTCCCACGGCCTCGGTCGTCACTCGGTCGTCAGGGGGTACGGCGACGCGGCACGGGCACCTCGGCGACTTTGGCGATGGCTTCGACCCTTTCAGGGTGATTCGACCCCTTCAGGGTGATGAGGAACCTCCGGTGTGGCAGTGCCGGACGAGCAGTTCACGTTGCGAACCCTTCAGGGTGATGAGGAACGCGCTGATCGTGGGCCTGATCGTGCGCCTGGTTTGGCGTTGCGAACCCTTCAGGGTGATGAGGAACCAGGACGACGAAGCCGAGATTGCGTCCGGGTGGGCCGGGGGTTGCGAACCCTTCAGGGTGATGAGGAACGTGGCAGCCATGACGCTCGTCGCCAGGCTCCTGACCGGGTTGCGAACCCTTCAGGGTGATGAGGAACCCGAGGGTAAAGTCCCAGGTCGGGTGGGGTCGTGGAGGGGCAGGAAGGACTGTTTCTGCAGCAGTCCGGCGGTAGTGCAGATATGCAGGTCAGAGCGTTGATCATCCTTAGGGTACGGCCTCGGGACGTGGGGCTCTGTCCATGATGGCGGGCTCGTGGGTGAGAAGTCGAATGTTCCGAGTTTTGCGTCGCTTATGAAGGCGTTCCACTCGGAGGCGATGAAGGTCAGGGCTGGGTTGGAGGGGTCTTTGCCGCCCTGGGCAGCTTCAGGTGTCCGGGCTCTCTGCTTTCCTCGGGCGGTGGGATGTGGTGAGGATGTGTTCATGGGCCAGGCAGAGATGAGCCGTCTCAGTCCCGGGGAAGCTCGGGAGCAGTTCGATGAGATTCAGCAGGTCTACGCTGTAGCGTTCCCGAATTACGACCTGGGCGACCATCGGCGGCGGACTCTTCGGCAGATCGAGTCGGCGGGGTTCGAGGCGGTGACGGTGCGGGAGAACGGGGTGTTGGTCGGCTTCGCCTACGGCCTGCCGCTCTCCGCGCGTTCGACGTGGTGGAACGGGCTCCGGCCGCTCCAGCCTGACGGCTTCGCCGTCGAGACCGGACGGCGGACGTTCGCGGTGATCGATTTGGCGGTGTTGCCGTCCCATCGTGGCCGGGGGCTTGGCAGGCGTCTCATGGACGAGCTTCTCAGGTCGCGTCCCGAGGAACGGGCGACGTTGGCCACCGTTCCGGACAACCGGGAAACGCAGCGCATGTACGAACGCTGGGGATGGAGCCTGGTAGGGCGGGTCCCGGGCGTTGAGGGTGAAACCTCGGACACGTTCGACCTTTACGTGATCGCTTTACGGCCTGAGGCGCCGACCAGCTCTCGATAGTCGACTACCGCGTGTGTACGCCATTCAGTCGTGGGCACCGCTTCAAGAACCCCGTGGGCCAATCGCGTCACCATGATGGTTCGTTGCTCGGCCGGATAGGCCTGATAGACAGCCTGAGCGTGTCGAATTCCTTCGGTCACATCACCGGAACGCACGTATCCCGCAGCCTGAAGAAGAGCTAGTTGAGCACGGAAACGAGGGTTGGGGTCAGATGGGTCCAGCGCCTCGTGCGTGTGGCTCACGGCTTCGTCGAGCCGCCCCCGATTACCGAGATACGAATACACCCATGCTTGGGTGTAATTCAGCCTCTCGACTCCCCAGCTTTCGATGGTTCGACCCTGGTGGGTGTTTGTGACCGAATCAGGCAGGCGTTCGAATATCTCGCCGCAGCGGCGGATTTCGGCCGCCGCTTCGGCGGACCTGCCGAGGGTCGCCAGCACCTGCGCGCGTGCGGCCGAGATCCCGGTGACTCCCCGATAGGCAGAGTCGCCGTGTTCGTTGAGCGCCGCGTCGGCGTGACGCAGGAGAACCGGTGCGGGGCGCTGGTCGTAAAGTCCGTGGATCAACTGCTCCGCTTTGATCCACGAGCTCAGGTCAGGGTCTCCGGATAGCTCCGCAGCGTTCAAGGCAGTCGCCCACCACTGTCGGGCCTGCCTGGACTGCTCAAGGTTGCACAGCGTCTTCGCCATGAGCAGCGACAGGCCCCCGGTCACCCGGCACCAGGAGCGGAACATCCGGCTGCGATCTCCCGCACGGGACATGGACTGCTTGACCGCGACGAGATCGGCCGCAAGCTCGCCGAGCATCTGCTGCGGAGGGGTCAGCCGATAGCCGTAACCGTGCTCGGAGACGGTCTCCTCCCACATCTCCACATCGAGACGCTCGTCGCGCCCCAGCGACAGGCCGACGCTGTCCCGGATCGTCTGGAGCGAGTCGAAGACCGGCGGCGAGGCGACGCCGAGCGCCGCCAGTGCTTGCAGGAGCCTGCGTCGTTCCATCTCACCATCCTCATGTGACGCCCTTTTCTTGGAGAATAGGACGCCTTCGTGGAGATTGAAGACCTGGGCATAGACGGCTGCCCAGTCGCGGGGGTAATGCTTACCTTTCTCCCAGTCACGGATCGATCGGGCCAGGGAGTTGACCGTCGAAGGGTCGTGCCCGGCCTTGGTGATCAGGCGGCGGGCCATCTCACTTTTGTTCCACCGGCGCTTTTCACGCTCGGACTGCAAGCGTGATGCCCATGCCGGACGTTCTGGCAGAGATGTCGCCATATCACCCGCCCATCGGAGAAAGGGCGGGGAGAAAGTCTCCGCCCATGTCTCCGTCATTTTCCGTTACGGACGGTGCTTTCGCTGGGGTTCACTGTCAAAGCCCTGAAACGACAGCGGCCCCGGACGCGGTGATAACAGCACCGGCCGGGGCCTTGATCAGGAAGGTATCTCCTGACGTGAGCAAGAGTAGTGCTCCGAGCTTCGACTCGGACACGCTGATCCGGGACGGTTGCGGCTGCTTCGCCGGTGCCATCCCCCTGCCCATGGGATGCGCCCGATGCGGCCACTCCCCGTACGCCCACGGCTGCCCGAACCAGGACGGGCACGACTACGTGCAGCCGTCCGGGCTGTTGATGAACGCCCGCCTCCAGGCCCGTCGCGAGTACGGCCCGCAGCTCCTTCCCGCTCCTCGGCCTCCGGTGGAGGTGGCTCCCGCCGAGGTGGTTCCGTTGGTGCCTGCCCAGCGGCGTCCTGACCCCGATCCTGAGCCGGAGGCACCCGCGATGGCCCCGGCCGCGAGCGCCGTACCGGATGGTCCTGTGGGGGTGGTTGGGCCAGATCTGGTGCTGGGGCCTGGTCAGGGTTGTCCTGTTCCCGAGCCGGATACGTTCTCGGTTGCCCCGGCCGTGAGTGCCGTACCGGACGGTTCTGCGGAGCCGGTTCCTGTGGACGGCCCGGTCATGGTTCCGGAGTCCACGCCTGTCGCGCCGGTACGGCCTGCCCAGGCTCCGGTGTCCAGGCGGGTTCGGCGCCCGTTCCACCGGATTCCCCGGTCGGGGATCACCTGGACGAGGGTCCGTCCGCCCGGCCACTTCGGTGTACGGCCCGCGAGCGGCGGGCCGCCTCGACGCGGAGACCGATGTCACGTTCCCCGTGCTCAGGCGGCCTGTCGGCCTGGTGCTCGTGGTCTTCGGTCTTCGGCTGTGCCGTACGGCGCGCGGCTTCTTTCTTGTCCCGCAGGGCAGGCCCGTCTGGCGATCACCCTGGCCAGGCACGCCTCTGGTCGGATCGTGGAGGTCCAGATCATGCACGACACTCCTACGCGCCCGGTGATCCCGGGCTGGCGGTTGATCATCAGTGACGCGGGCCGGTTCTGGGCCTTCCGCAACCACCTCTTCCCCCGCGCCGCCGTACGGGCCGGGGCGCAGTCGGCAGTGGACGCCGACACCTTCGACGAGGTTCAGGCCGTCATCGCCGAGCAGGAGAAGACCGCCCGCGACGCCGTTGCGGGGGTGACCCCGTGACCGGACGACACCGCGACGGCCAGCCGTACGCCCCGGTGTACCGGCGGGTGTGGGACGGCCCGGCACGCGCCGAAGCCGAGCGGATCGACCAGGCCTGGGTGGACTGGACGGTCCTCTACAGCCTGGGACGACGCTCCTTCTACGCTGTGGCCGCCTGGGACGGCCCCCGACCGGTGATCGTCGAGGACCCCACGGCTGACGGGTTGGAGGAGCGGATGCGGGAGGCCGAGATGATCCGGGCCATCCGGCTCACGGCTCCCGTGCCGCAGCCTTCCCCGGCGCCGGTTCGCAGGAGGGCTTCCCGCAGGCGGGGAGGGCCCTCCGGAGGGGCGGTCGTCGAGGAGTTCGGTGGGACGCGAACCGAGGTGATCACCAAGGAGCCCAGTGGGGAGCGGGGTTCGTCGGGTGGGGGAACGGCGCCCGTCGGGGGACGGCCTTCGTCAGGTGAGGGAATGATGTCCGGTGAGAGACGGTCTTCGCCGGGTGGGGAAACGGTTTCCGCCGGGGATCGGCGTTCGCTGGGCGGGAGGGCGGCATGACGCTTCCGGCCTGGACGGCCCGTCAAATTTCTGAGTTTTCCGATCGAACCTGTGCCTCCCTGCAGACGGCTCATCCCGGATGGCTGGTCTTCCACAGCTCGACGACCGGGTTGTGGAGTGCCTACCGGAGTGTCCTGTTCGGCAGGCCGTGTCCCGGGGAGGTGCTGCTGGTGCGGGCCGGGTCGGCCGAGGAGTTGGACCGTAAGTTGGCCGCTCAGGTGGTTCCGGTGGTGCCGCCGAGCATTCAGGCCGTCGCCGTCGCCCGAGCGATCCAGGCCGCTCGGGTCAGGCAGCTGGCCCGGGTCCCCCGGGTCGTTCAGGCCGTATGCCCTGGTCAGGCGGCTCAACCGGGTCGGGCCACGGCGTTGCGCGGGCTGCTGCGCTCCTGAAAGCCGGTACGGCGGGCGTGGAAACTCATCCCACCCGCTGCTCGCCGTACCCCATGACGTGCGGCTCAGGGATGAGGGACCTGGGCCGCACACCCTTCACACCCCCATAAGCGTGCGGTCCAGGCGGGAGGGGTCTGGGCCGCACTTCCTCGCAGGCGGTTTCCGTGCACGTTCCGGGCGTGCTGGGGAAGGGGAGCCGTCTGGCGCACCGGCCCTGTGTCCTGGGGCCGGTCCTCCTCCAGGGTGCCCGGCCAAGTGCTCCCCGGCTCGGGGCCGGGCACCCGCCTCTGAAAGCACCCGTCCCACGAAAGGCCCTGCATTCCGGACCTCGCAAACCGAACGAAGACCCCGGACCCATGGCTTGAGCGGTCGGATCCTGGGTCTCACGACCCGGGCTCCCGGCCTGGACGAGGACCCCTGAACTCACGGCCCGAACCCGGACCCCGTGGCCCGGGCGAAGGCCCTCGAAAGCCCGCGCCGAACGAAGACGCCTGGACTTCATGGTTCGAGCGAGCGGGACCCCTCCCCGAGCGAAAGCCCCGGCCTGAACGACATGTGTTCCTGTCCACCCTCCGAACCAGGGTGGCCATGACCGACGACGAGCGACGTCTGATCAGCCTGCTCATCAGCACCCACCCCGGTTGGCGGTACGAGCGACACGACCTGCCCGGCCTGCCCCGATGGTGGGCCATCCGCTACGCCCTGACCAGCGTGGGGCCGGGGCCCGGGACGTGCTGGGCCGTACGACCCCGCACCGCTTGGTCCATGCGCTGACCCACCACAACCAGATCCTGCACACCCTCCGCCACTGAAGGAGAGCCTTATGTCCCCCCTCAAGGCCGTCGCCCCCGACGGCACCTTCGTCACCGGGCCCGACACCACCGAACGACTTCTCACCCCCGGAGAAGTGGCTCGGATCTTCGGCGTGGACCCCAAGACCGTGAACCGGTGGGCGCTCACCGGGAAGATTCCCTCGGTCAGGACACCCAGCAGGCAACGCCGCTACCGAGAAAGCGACATCAGGGCACTCCTCGACGCCTCGTGAAAGCGCGCAGCAGCCGGACGGTGGCGGCCACGGCGGGCCACAGGCGAGTGGCGAGGTTCCGCGTCTGACCGTCGAGCGTCACCCCTACGTGGTACGGGCGGAGCCGCCACCACCACCGTTTCCGCCGGTGCGTCCCTGAGTGTCCCTGCCGGGAAGGCCGGGACGGTCGGGACGGTCGGAGTCGGTCCTGGACCGTCCACCGGCGCCGCCTGCGCCGCCGCTTACGTCGCCGTTGTCGTTCGAGGGCCCGGGCTTCTTGTCGGGGCACGGCTCCGGCGCGGGCGGGACGCCACACGACTCGGTGTCGTAGGTGAGGGTCAGTTCGCCGTCGCCCTGGCGGACACCGACGGTGAAGGTGGATCCGGCAGGGCCGAGGCTCGACCCGCCGCCCCCGCCGCCGCCGTACAGGGTGTCGGTGGAGGAGGAGCCACCTGTCTCCGGTTCTCCCGCGTCGGCCGGGTGGTCAGATGACGGGGTCTTCCCGGAGATCGTGGGCCGTGATCCGGTAACCCACCCTGGGCGTGGTGGTGATGGCCGGGGGGTCGCCGAGTTTGCGGCGCAGGCGGCCGACGGTGACCGTGACGGTGTTGGTCAGGGGGTTGGCGTGCTCGTCCCACACCTGTTCGAGGAGGTCCTCGGCACTGAGGAACGCGGGAGCGGCGCGGAGGAGGGCTTCGAGCAGGGCGAACTCTTTGACCGACAGATCCAGGTGGCGGCCGTCGCGGGTGGCGGTGCGGCGCAGCGGGTCGAGCTCGATGCCGGCCGCGCGCAGCGTACGGGGCTGGGCGGTGGGACGGCGGCGGGCCAGGGAGCGGATGCGCAGCACCAGCTCGGGGAAGTGGAAGGGCTTGGTCAGGTAGTCGTCGGCTCCCAGGGTCAGGCCGGTGACCCGGTCTCCGGGCTCGTCGGCCGCGGTCAGCATCAGGACCATGACACGGTCGTCGTGTTCAGTGATCATCCGGCAGAGGGTGTCGCCGTGGATACCCGGCAGGTCGCGGTCGAGGACGACCACGTCGTAGGCGTTGAGGTCGAGCTTGGCTGCGGCCTCCAGGCCGTCGTGGGCGACGTCCACGGCCATGCCCTGATCGCTCAGACCTTCGACGAGTACGGCGGCGAGGGAGCGTGCGTCCTCCACCACGAGCACCCTCACGCCGCGACCTCCGCCGGTACGGCCGCCGCCGGCAGCGAGATGACGACGCGGAGACCGCCTTCCGGCCGGGCCCGCAGGTCGAGGGTGCCGCCGTGCGCGGCGGCGACGGCTGCGACGATCGAAAGGCCGAGCCCGGAGCCGTCGCCGGAGTGGGTGCGGTCGGCGCCGAGTCGCTGGAAGGGCTGAGCCAGTCGGTCGACCTGTCGCTGGTCGAGGACGCGTCCGCCGGTCTCGACGACGAGCCGAGCCGTTGCGCCGTCGGTGGTGGTGGCGAGGAGGATCGAGCCGCCTTCGTGGTTGTGGGTGATGGCGTTGTCGATGACGTTGTCGATCATGCGGGTGATGAGCGTCCTGTTTCCCTGCGTCCACGCGCTGTCGTGCACGGTGCCCGGGGTGTCGGCGGCGGGGGAGTGGACGGTGAGGTTGTTGGTGGCGATGTCGGCGGTCCGGGCGTGCAGGGCGGCGGTCGCCAGCTGGTGGAGTGAGAGCGTGGTGCGGTCGGTCAGGGCGCCGTGCTGGGCGCGGGCGAGCATGAGGAAACCTTCGAGCAGCCGGTCGACCTGGTCGAGTTCGGTGCGGAGCCGGTCGGCCAGCGCGGCGGTCTGCGCCGGTACGGGCTCCGGCTTGGCCAGGGCCACGTCCAGGGACGCACGCATGGTGGCCAGCGGGGTGCGGAGTTCGTGGGAGGCGTTGGCGACGAACCGGCGTTGGGCGGCGAATGAGTTCTCCAGCCGTTCCAGCAGGTCGTCGATGGTGTCGGCAAGGTCTTTGACTTCGTCGGCCGGGCCCTGGGCGGCCAGCCGCTCGTGCAGGTTGTCGGCGGAGATGCGGCGGGTGGCCGCGGTGATCATCCGTAGCGGGCGCAGCACCCTGCCGGCGATGAGGCGGCCCAGGACGAGCGACACCACGGCCATGACCGCGAGCGCCAGCGCCGAGCCGATCAGGAACTGGCGTGACTGGGCCGCGTGGGTGTCCGACAGCTGGGTCTGGAGCCATGCGATGCGCTCGGTGGCGGCGGCGAGCGTGGTCGGCTCGACCGGCGGGGTCCCAGGGGGTGCGGATCGGCTGACCCGCGTCCCTCCGAGGCCCACGAGGTTGGTGATGACCAGCAGTCCGACGGCGGACAGCAGGAACATGGCACCGTACAAGACGGTGAAGCGCAGTCGTACGGTGCGCGCCGGCCGTCGCCAGATTCGCATGGGCTCCAGGATGCCGTACGGGACCTAACAGCGGTGTGACAGCCTCTGTTCGGCCCGTGTTAGGGCCGGGTCCGTACAACCGGTCGCATGCAGGCAACCATCGAAGTCAGCGGGCTGCGCAAACGGTTCGGCCCGACCCTCGCGCTGGACGGCATGTCGTTCACCGTGCTGCCCGGCCGGGTCACCGGGTTCGTCGGCCCCAACGGGGCGGGCAAGTCCACCACGATGCGGGTGATCCTCGGCCTGGACGCGGCCGAGGAGGGTCAGGCGCTGATCGGCGGACGGCCGTACGTCGGCCTGCGCGACCCGCTCACCCACGTCGGAGCGCTGCTGGATGCCGGGGCGCTGCAGCCGAGCCGTACCGCGCGCAACCATCTGCTGTGGCTGGCCCACTCCCAGGGCCTGGACGGCAGGCGGGTCGATGAGGTGCTCCAACAGGTGGGCATGCGGTCCGCCGCCCGGCGCAGGGCGGGCGGCTTCTCGCTGGGCATGCGCCAGCGGCTCGGTATCGCGGCCGCGCTGCTCGGAGACCCGCCGGTGCTCATGCTGGACGAGCCGGTCAACGGCCTTGATCCCGAGGGCATCGTGTGGATGCGCGGCCTCCTGCGGTCACTGGCCGGCGAAGGGCGGGCCGTGCTGGTGTCCAGCCATCTGATGAGCGAACTGGAGGACACCGCCGACCATCTCGTGGTGGTGGGCAAGGGCCGCGTCATCGCCGACACCAGTGTGGCCGATCTCATCACGACCGCCTCCCGCGGCCGGGTCACACTGCGGACGGCGGCGCGTTCGGCGGCGATGTCCGCGCTGGGTCACGCCGGTGCCACCACGGCCGTCACCGACCACGACACGATCGTCGTCTCAGGGCTGTCGTCGGAGCACGTCGTGGCCGTACTCAACGCCGGCGCGGTGCCGTTCTCCGAGGTGGCGACGTACCGGGTGACGCTGGAGCAGGCCTACATGGACCTCACCGCCGACGCGGTCGAATACCGGGGAGCGGCACGATGAGCGCCATTCCGCGCCGCTCCTCACACCACGCGGAGCCGGGGGCCGGACGCGGAGGGTTCGGGCGGTCGCTGCGCGCCGAGTGGACCAAGTTCAGGACGGTGCGCGGCTGGGTGGTCGCCCTGACGGCAGCGGCACTGGTCACCGTGCTGCTCGGGTTGCTGTCCGCGTCCAGCAGCCACGCCTCGTGCGGCGCCGGTCCGGTCGAGGTCGCCTGTCCTCCGCCCCTGGTAGGTCCGGGCGGCGAGGCGGTGGACGACAAGTTCTATTTCGTGCACCGGCCGCTGACCGGGGACGGCGGCATCACCGTCCGCCTCACCTCCATGACCGGCCAGATCCGCAAGCCCGATGTCACCCCGGGGCGGCGCAACGTGGTTCCCGGCCTCGTGCCGTGGGCGAAGGCCGGAGTCATGATCAAGGAGAGCACCAGGCAGGGCTCCGCCTACGCGGCGGTGATGATGACCGGCGAGCACGGGGTGCGGATGCAGCACAACTTCACCCACGACGTGGCCGGCCGGGCGGGCGGCGTCTCCCGGCAGTCGCCGCGCTGGCTCCGGCTGACCCGCTCCGGCGACACCCTCACCGGATACGAGTCCGTCGACGGCACGGACTGGACGCGGATCGGCACCGCGACCCTGGCCGGACTACCGCAGACCGTACAGATCGGGTTGTTCGCGACCTCCCCCGGGGATCTGACGGTCACGCAGGGGGATCTCGGCGGGTCCGTCGCGGCGGCCCGATTCACCGAAGCCACCGGTGAGTTCGACCAGGTCAGGCTGCAGGGCAGCACGTCCGGCGCGTGGCGCGACGACGACATCGGCGTCACCGTCGGTCCCGACGGGGTCGAGCACCACCCGGGCCGCGCCGGCCAGTCCGGTGGCACCTTCTCCGTCACCGGCGTCGGCGACATCGCGCCGACCATCGAGGGCCCGACCGCGGAACGTCCCCTCAGCGGCGCGCTGACCGGGCTGATCCCGGTGATCGTGGTGGCGGTCATGTTCGTCACCGCCGAGTACCGGCACGGCCTGATCCGCGTCACCCTGCTGGCCGGCCCGCGCCGCGGCCGGACGCTGGCGGCCAAGGCGCTGGCGCTCGGCCTGGTCACCTTCGCCGCCGCGCTGCCCGCCGGTGCGATCACGTTCACGGTCGGCGGGCGGATCCTGCGCGGCAACGGCAACGCCGTCCTCCCGGTGTCCCTGCTCACCCAGGTGCGCATCGTGGTCGGCATGGCGGCGCTGTTCGCGCTGGCCGCCGTGCTCGCCCTCGCCCTCGGCGCGCTGCTGCGGCGCAGTGTCGCGGCGGTCATCACCGCGATCGCGGTGATCGTGGTCCCGCACGTCCTCGCCACCACCTCGGTCCTGCCCGACAGCGCGGCGCAGTGGCTGCTGCGCCTCACCCCGGCGGCCGGCTTCGCCACGCAGCAGAGCGTCCCGCAGTACGCGCACGTGCTCGGCCACTACGCGCCCATCGCCGGGTTCTACCCGCTGCCGCCGTGGGCCGGTCTGGCCGTGCTGGCCGGTTATACGGCGCTCGCCCTCGGCTTGGCCGCCCTTCGACTCCGCCGGAGGGACGCATGAGACGTCCCCGTCGGGACCTCTTCCCGCGTCGCGGGAGGAGCGCATGAGAGAGCACCTGCATGCGGAGTGGACGAAACTCCGTACCCTGGCCGGCACCGGCTGGCTGCTGCTCGCGATCGTGGTGCTGACCGTCGCCGTCAGCGTCGCGGCCTCCGCCGTCGTGTCCTGCGCCTCGGAAGGCTGCGGCTACGACCCCGCCAAGATCGGTCTTTTCGGGGTCCAGGTGAGCCAGGCGGTCGTCGCCATCCTGGCCGTGCAGGCGATCACCGGCGAGTACGGCACCGGCATGATCCACCTCACCCTGACCGCCATGCCGCGCCGGGTCGGCGTCCTGGCCGCGAAGGCGATCATTCTGGTCGGCTTGACCCTGATCGCCGGAAGTGTCGCCGTGATCGCCTCCGCGCTGGCCACGCGGCGCATCCTGCTCGCCAACGGCTTCCCCGCCGACATGCTCCTTCCCACCAGTGGTCCCATGGTGCGCGCCGCCGTCGGTTCGGTCCTCTATCTGGCGCTGGTCGCCCTGTTCAGCCTGGGCGTCGCCACCGCCGTACGGGACTCCGCCACCGCCATCGGGGTCGTGCTCGGCCTGCTCTACCTCTTCCCCGCCCTCATCCTCATGATCGCCGACGATGACTGGCAGCGGCTTCTGTGGCAGATCTCCCCGATGAATGCCGGGCTCGCCATCCAGGCCACCACCCACCTGTCCAGCCTCCCCCTCAGCCCATGGGCCGGCCTGGGCGTTCTCACCGCGTGGGCCGCCGCGGCGCTCCTGGGCGGCGGGCTGCTCCTACGGATGCGCGACGCGTAGCCGCCGGCGTGGGCGAAGCGGTCCGGGACCCCTTCGGCGCGGACCCCTGGCGACCGACGCCGCTACCGGGAAGCCGACATCAAGGCCCTCCTCAACGGCTCGACTCCCTGACCACGACGTCAGGGGCATGAACGCCTGAGAGCGCGCCAGGCGAGCTGATGCCCCCTTCGTCGTCGCGGCCGGTCGGCCACCGTTCGGCCTACGGGCTTCACGCCGTAGGGCCTTACACGGATACCTACCGTCGAACGTCCTGTCGAAGGTCGGTCGTCGCGGGACGGGCCGGAACGGCGGGAGTTCGAGGCCATGTCCAGGCGAAGCGCAGGACGAAGGCCAGGAGCAGTACCTCGATGCCGATGGAGAGGCCATAGAAGAAGGCCCAGTCCCAGGACTCCCCTACCGCGTTGAACACCGAGTAGGGGATGTAGAGCGACGCGACGACGAGGTTCGTGGCGCGGTTCACCCGGGCGGGCAGCGTCATGGAGAGCATCACCATCAGGGCCGGGATCGCTACGGACGCGAGCATCACGGTCAACAACGTCGGGCTGATGTCGAACTCGAAGACGACGCCGGCGCGGAGGCCGTCGATGACACCGGGCTTGTGGAGGTGGAAGTAGTCGACGTAGATGTAGAGGAACATGAAGCCGGTCCATGCGGCGGCGAGCTTGGCCTGAACGGGGACCGGCGGGTCGTCGAGCAGGTTCGGGGTTTTCGTTCGGATGGTCACCGGTTCTTCTTTCGGGAGGAGCGGTCCCCTGCGCCGGAGCGGCGACAGGTTGGCGTGCACACGCACGGGTCCGGGCGTCAGACGGTGACGACGACCTTCCCCCGGGTGTGGCCGGCCGCGACGTGGCGGAGGGCGTCAGCCGCTTCGTCGAGGGGGTGGGTGCGGTCGATGACGGGCTTGACCTGCCCGGTCGTGAGCAGGTCGGCCAGGGCGAGCAGGTCCTGGCGCCTCCCGACCGACGTGAAGGGCTTCAGCCGCTGACGGGTGAACCCGGACAGCACGCGCGCTTTGACGATCCGGCCGAGGGGGCCGAGCAGGCGGCCGCCGCGTCCGCTGTTGGGGATGAGAGTGCCGGTGGGCGTCAGCGCTCGGCGGACAGCCGCCAGGGGCTGGGCTTCCACGTTGTCGAGGATGACGTCGTAGCGCTTCCCGGTGCGGGTGAAGTCGGTCTCGGTGTAGTCGACGACGTGGTCGGCGCCGAGTGACCGGACCAGGTCGACGTTGCGGGTGCTGCACACACCCGTCACCTCGGCGCCGAACGCCTTGGCGATCTGCACGGCGAAGGAGCCCACGCCGCCCGACGCGCCCGTGATCAGCACTGTCTGACCCGGTCGAACGTTCGCGATGTCGCGCAACGCCTGCAATGCCGTCATGCCGGACGTGGGCACCGCCGCCGCGTCCACGTCCGACAGGTTGGCGGGCACGGACACGAGGTGGTCCGCCGGGACGCGGGCGTACTCCGCGAGCGTTCCCGTGGTGCTCCAGCCGAACACCTTGTCGCCGGGTCGGAGGGCGGTGACGTCCTTCCCGACCGCCGCCACGACGCCGGCGAGGTCCCTGCCAGGGATGCCGTGACGCGGCCGACGGAGCCCGAACACCAGACGCACCACGTACGGCTCACCGGTCATGACGAAGTAGTCGCCAGGATGTACTGCGGTCGCGCCCACCTGGACGAGCACATCGCCTCGACCGGGCAGCGGTAGCCCGACCTCGGCCATCACGAGCACGGAGGGCGGGCCGTAGCGGTGCTGGACGGCGGCCCGCATCGTCGCCGCCCCGTCTGGACTCGCCTCCGGCATTCGTTCAGTCCCCACAGAAGCCTCCTCCGAGCCGCGACGCCCGCTGGTTCGTACACCGTACGTCGTACACCGTACGAACACGTACACCGTACTATGGACGTACGCTGTACGACTGTCAAGCCGTACGAGCGAGCGAGGAGACCCGTTGGCTGCGAGGGAACAAAGGCGGGTCGCGTCCGACGCGGGGCTGAGCAAGCAGCGGGTGGTGGAGGAGGCGATCCGGCTCGCCGACCGCGAGGGGGTCGACGGGCTGAGCATGCGCCGGCTGGCCGGCACGCTCGGCGCGGGCGCGATGTCGCTGTATCACTACGTGGCGAGCAAGGAAGAGCTGCTGGACGCCATGATCGACGTCGTGTTCGAGGAGATCGAGCTCCCGCCGGAAGGGACCGACTGGCAGTCGGCGATACGACGGCGGGCGGTGTCCGCCCAACAGGTTCTCGCACGCCACCCGTGGGCGAACGGCCTGATGGAGTCGCGGACGTCGCCAGGGCCCGCGACCCTCCGCCACCACGAGGCGGTCACCGCCTGCCTGCGGAGGGCCGGCTTCTCGGCCTTGATGGCGACGCACGCCAACTGGTTGCTCGACAGCTATGTCTACGGCTTCGCCCTGCAGGCGGCCAGCCTGCCGTTCGGCACCGCCGACGAGCTCGCGGACGTGATCGAGGACGCCTACCTACCCCAGCTTCCTCCTGACGAGTTCCCCTACCTCAACGAGTCCGCCGCGGCGCTCGTCGCCGCCGGCTTCGACCCGGCGAAGGAGTTCGTCTTCGGCCTCGACCTCGTCCTGGCCGCCCTTGAACCCCTGAGAGTGCCTTCCGCGAGCCCCCATCCGTGATGTCGTCAGGTGATCGTGTGGCTTTGTAGTGCTACCGCCCGTCTGCGGGGCCAGTTGTGCTGGGATGGCGCGATGGCTGAGCGCAAGCCGTACCCGAGCGACTTAACCGACGCTCAGTGGGCGTTGATCGGACCGGTCCTCACGGCCTCAGCCCACGAGAACACGGCCGGGGTCGCCCTGCTGGACCGGGTCACCGTCGTCACCGAGGGCAGCGTGACCAAAGTGCTGGTCGACCAAGGGTTCAAGAACACGGTTGTCGCCCATGGCGCCAGCCTGGGAAGCGCCGTGGACATCGTCAAACGCAACCCCGCCGACAAAGCCCTTCGTGCCCCAGTCTGCTCGGCCGTCATCCGCGAAACCGACATCAAGGCCCTCCTCAACGCCTCGTGAGAGCGCGCCGCAGGCGGGTGGTGAGGTTCCGTGTCTGACCGTCGAGGGGCACCCCTACGTGGTACCGGCGGAGCCGCCACCGCCACCGTTTCCGCCGGTGCGTCCCTGAGTGTCCCCGCCGAGAAGGCCGGGACGATCGGAGTCCGTCCCGGACCGTCCACCGGCGCCGCCTGCGCCGCCGCTTACGTCGCCGTTGTCGCCAGAGGACTTGGGCTTCTTGTCGGGGCACGGCTTCGGCGTGGGCGGGACGCCGCACGACTCGGTGTCGTAGGTGAGGGTCAGCTCGCCGTCGCCCTGGCGGACACCGACGGTGAAGGTGGATCCGGCAGGGCCGAGACTCGACCCTCCGCCCCCGCCGCCGCCGTACATGGTGCTGGCGGAGGAGGAGCCGCCGGCGCCGCCGCCTTGTGCGCCGCCGCCACCGCCCCCGCCCGTGCCCATGTGCGGATCGGCGAGGTTGACGGCGCCGTTTCCTCCGGCGCGTCCTTGGGCGGCCCCGCCGGGAAGGCCGGGAAGGTCGGAGTCGGACACGGGCTGCCCACCGGCGCCGCCTACGCCGCCGTTACCGCCCGAGGAGCCGCCGACACCGGCGCCGGGTTGGTTCGGGGTGGCACCGTCGGTGCCGTTCTGGCCGCCGTCGCCACCTTGGCCTTCCGTTCCACCCGCGAAACTGCCGGCGCCTCCACCGCCAGCGCGGCCAGGTCGCGGACGTGCGTGTAGTACGTGGTCGCATACTCGTCCTCGATCGCCGCGAGGACCTTCTCAAGAACCGCCGTCATCCGGGTCAGGCTCGCATGTCGCTGTTCGTCGAGTGAGTCGTCGAGAACGCGCACGGCGTGGCCGTAGGCGTCCGCGTCGAGCATCACCAGGTCGTGGCCCGCGATGTCCAGGCCACGGAGGCCGGGCGGGAACGGCATGGCCATGTGCTCGGCCGTCATCTGGGAAAGGGCGGTGACCTTCTCTTCGAACACACCACAGAATCCCATCGGGTGTCACGGCACCGTCGTGACACCCCGGCTTCGTGTCAGGTGGGTCAGGGAAGCAGGAGACCCCAGTAGAGCGCCCACGGGACGAACGCGAGGCCCGCCGCCGTGACCACCCGTGCCCCTCGGGAGGCCGTACGCCACTGGGCGAGGCAGGTCAGCGCCGCCACGGCGGTGCCGACGGCCAGGAGTTGCGCCGCGAGCCAGGCGACGGGCCGGTCGAGCAGCAGGGGGCCGGGCGAGACGCCCTTGCTGTTCGAGGTCGCGACCAGCGTGACCATCGTGAACACGAACCCGGCCAGCGACAGGACGCCCGAGGCCGCCACGACGCGGGCGGACCACGCCAGACGCCGCCAGCGCACCACTCCGCCCAGGAACACCAGCAGCATCAGGACGAGCCCGCCGAGCTGGAGCTGCCAGGACGACCACCAGGCCGGCGTCGGAGGCTCCACGCTCCGCGTTTCCTGGGCTGGGTAAGGGTCGGCGCTGGGAGCCGGCGTCTCGCCCGCGGCCACCCGTCGCACCCAGGATCCGACCGTGTCGGCGTAGCCGGGGACGAGGGTCCGGTCGTCGGCGCGCAGCGAGTGCCCGGCGTTCGGGAAGAACCTGACGGTCAGGCTGCCGTGGACGTTCGCCCGGAACCGTTCGGCGCTCTCCGCGGGCATCACCTGGTTGTCCTCGGCTCCCCACAGGGCCAGCACCGGCCGGGTGAGCCGGGCGAGCGTGGGCGCGGGGTCGTGGTCGGCCTCGGGGAAGAGGCCCACGTCGCCCAGGAGCCGGTGGAACGTACCGGCGTAGGCCCTGTTCAGCGACCCGCGCACGCCCGCCCGGTGCACCTTGTTGGCCGCGTTCCACGACTGGGTGCGCAGCGGCGAGTAGCCGGGGCCGCCCACCGTGACCAGGAACTCCACGTCCTTGGACCTGGTGGCCGCGATCGGCGCCACCCAGCCGCCCTCGCTGACGCCCCACAGCCCGGTCCGCCCGACCGACGGCTGCTTCCTCAGTACGGTGAGGGCGGCCAGCGCGTCGTCGGCCAGTTGCCCGTAGTCACGCTCGGTCTTGGAGTAGCCGACCGAACGTTTGTCGGGGGCCAGTACCACCATGCCCTGCGCGGCGAACGCCTCGGCCTCGGCTCGCAGGTCCTCCCAGCCGTTGCCGTCACCCGAGCCGTGCACCAGCACCAGGCCGGGGAGCTTGCCCTCGGTCTGGGCGGGCTGGAAGATCCTGCCGCCCAGTCGCTGCCCGTCCGGGGTGGTGAAGGTGACATCGACGCTCTTCAACGGGACGTCCGGGGCGGCGGCCGGGTGGTGCAGGGACAGCGCCAGGAGCGCGGCTGCCACGAGCTTCATCGGTATCTCTCCAGGTCAACGGATCAATTGCACCGACAAGTCTTGATAAATCAGCCTTTGATCACATCGCCGACGCAGGCGATCTGAGGACTCACCCACGCGGGCGATACTTGGCGGTGATGTACGACAGGTTCCACCGGGCGGCGACGAACACCCTGCGCACCGTGCGCGCCCGGCTCCGCGCGCTCCCGCCGGGGGCCGCCGACGCCGCCATCGTGTTCGCGGTGCTCGTCGGACAGACCGTCCCGTTCCTGTTCACCGAGCGGATGTCCGGCCTGGAGCCGTGGACGTTCGCCGAGTACTGGCCGATCCTGTTCTCCTCGCTGCCACTGCTGCTGCGCCGCCGGTTCCCGATGGCGGTGTTCGTCGTGGTGGCGGCGGCCTCGGAGGTCTACGCGGCCCTGGGCCCCGACGTCCCGTCGCAGCCGGTGCCGTACGGATGGTTGGTCGCCCTCTACACGGTGGCCGAGCGGTCACCGCGGTGGCAGCGGGTGACGGCGATCCTGCTCAGCCTGGCCCCGGCGGTCACGGTTTCACCCACGACCTTCGTGCGCAGCACGCTGACGGCACTGGCCGCGTACGTGATGGGCCGGGCCGTCGTACAGCACCGGGAGTACGCGGCGCTCGTGGCCGAGCGGGCCGCCGAACGTGAACGTGCCAGAATCGCCCGCGACACGCACGACATCCTCGCGCACGGCATCAGCATCATGATCGTGCAGGCGGAGGCGGGGCCGTACGCCGCACGGACCTCGCCGGAACGGGCGGCTCAGGCGTTCCGGACGATCGCCGACGTCGGGCGGGACGCGCAGGCGCAGTTGCGCCGCATGCTCGACCTGCTCAAGGACGGCGAGCCCGCACTGGCGCCGCAGCCCACACTCGACGGTGTCGGGGAGCTGGTGGAGCGGGTCTCGGCGACGGGCCCCGAGGTGCGGCTGACCGTCGTCGGCGAGCCGGTGACACTGCCGGCGGACACCGAGGTGGCGGCGTACCGGATCGTGCAGGAGGCGCTCACCAACCTGGTCAAGCACGCCGGAGCCGCGACCGGTGAGGTCCGGCTCGACTGGAAGGACGACGAACTCATGATCACTGTCACGAACGGCGGCGGCTCGGCTTCCGTGGGCGCGGGAGGCCACGGCTTGATCGGGATGCGAGAGCGCGCCGTGGCCTGCGGCGGAACGCTCACCTGGGGCGTGGTCGCGGCCGGGTTCGAGATCGTGGCGAGGCTCCCCGCCGGGGCGTCGCGGTGACGATCAACGTGGTCGTGGCCGACGACCAGGAACTGGTGCGCAGCGGCTTCGTGCTCATCGTGGACGGCCAGCCCGACATGCGCGTCGTCGCCGAGGCGGGCGACGGCCGCACGGCCGTGGAGGCGGCCCGCGACCTGGCCCCGGACGTGATCCTCATGGACATCCGGATGCCTGGCCTCGACGGCATCGCCGCCGCCAGGATCGTGTGCGCCGAGACGGCCGCCAAGGTCGTCATGCTGACGACGTTCGACCAGGACGACTACGTCTATGACGCGCTTGAGGCCGGGGCCAGTGGTTTCCTGCTCAAGGACGTGCGCGCCGACGACCTGGTGCACGCCGTCCGCGTGGCCGCGGACGGGCAGGCCCTGCTGGCGCCCACGGTCACCCGCCGGCTGATCGACGACGTCGTACGCCGCCGAACCCGACCCGGCGCCCCGACCGCGGACCTGAGCGTGCTGACCGAGCGGGAGCGCGAGATCCTGACCCTGCTCGGCCGAGGCCTGTCGAACCCGGAGATCGCGGCGCACCTGGTGGTCAGCGGGCACACGGTCAAGACGCACGTCAGCAATGTGCTGACCAAGCTGGGGCTACGGGACCGTGTCCAGGCGGTCATCGCGGCCTACGAGGCGGGCCTGGTCCGGCCCGGATCGTAGGCCGCCGGGCCGGGCCCGGGGTGGCGGCGTCCCCGTGAACGGCCTGGAGGGCAGGCCGCCGACCTGCGGCGCCGTTGCCGCAGGAGCCGGTGACAGGCCTCAGGTTTTCTCCTCCCGCGAGGCGCAGCCGTTCAGGATGGTCCGGACCAGGGTCTGGACGACGTCCCGGTCGACGGTCTCCGGTGGTGCGGTGACCAGGGTGAACAGCGCGCCCCCGTAGAGCGCGATCAGGGTGGGAATCGTCTCGCGGGGGAGGGTGAGACCGAGTTTGTCGTGCTGCCCTGCGGTGATCCGTACCGCCGCGTCCCCCAGGCCCGCGAGGGCCGAGGCGAGCGCCGGGCGGCGTACGGACTCCAGCTGGAGCTCGAAGATCGCCAGATAGCGGTCGCGCAGTGTGGTCGCCGCCGTGAACAGCGACTCGGTCAGCAGGTCGTCCAGCGTCGCGGGCCGGTCGGTGGCCTGGCCGGTGTCTGTGTGGTGCAGCTCGACGACGCGCTCCGCAGCGGCCACCAGCAGCGTCTCCCGGTCACGGAAGTAGTTGGAGGCGGTTCCCGGCGGAAGGTCCGCCTCCTTCTCCACCGCGCGGTGGGTCAGCCCGTGCACGCCCGACGACGCCAGCAGCGCGATGGCGGCATCGGTCAGGGCGCGGCGACGGGCCGGATTGGTGGGCGGCATACAGTCACGCTATACCAGTAGGCGTACTAGTACGATCGTAGTGAATCGAGGAGGTTCCATGAGGATCGTGGTGGTTGGCGCCGGGCTTGGAGGAGTGGCGGCCGCGGTCGGGCTGCATCGCCTGGGCCATGAGGTGACGCTCTTCGAACGCGGCGCCGAGCTCAGGGAGGCGGGGACCGGGATCGTGGTCATGCCCAACGGGCTCCGGGCACTGGACACGCTGGGGCTGGCCGAAGACATCCGTGAGCACGTCATGCGTGAAGGCCGTGGAGGGCTGCGCGACCGGCACGGACGGCCCCTGCTGATCACCGACGTGGCCCAGGTACGGGAGCGGATCGGGATTCCCGTCATCATCGACCGGGCGCGTCTGCACCGGGCGCTACGCGCCCCGCTCCCCGCCGAGCGGGTGCGAACCTCCACCCCGGTCGAGCGTCTGGAACCCGACTCCACCGGGGTGACCGTGATCGCCGACGGTGAGCCCGTCGCCAGGGCGGACGTCGTGATCGCCGCCGACGGCATCGGCAGCAGGCTGCGGGCTCAGCTCTTCCCCGGCCACCCCGGGCTGCGGCGGACCGGCCGGATGGATCTGCGCGGCATGCTGCCCCGCCCGCCCGGTCTGGTGACGGACCTGCTCACCAGCCAGCTGGTCGACCGCCGCACCGGGGCGATGTTCGGCCTGTACCCCGTCGGCGAGGACCTCCTGTACTGGTTCACCGACTCCGTCCTGTACGGCACGCCGCCGGACGCGGAGGAGGCGCGCCGGTGGATGCTGTCCCTGACGGCCGACTGGCATCCCCTCGTCGCGACGCTGATCGAGGCCACCCCGCCCGCCGACATCTACGTCGACCCGATCGCCCGCCTGGCCGCGCCCCTGCCCTCGTTCGCGGTCGGCAGGGTCGCCTTCCTCGGCGACGCCGCGCACGCCATGCCGCCCGACCTCGGCCAGGGGGCCAGCCAGGCCTTCGAGGACGCCGCCGCGCTGACCCGCCACCTGACCGGCGCGGAACCGGCGGACGCCGCCCGGCGGCTCCTGCGTTACGACGCCGAGCGCAGGCCCAGCGCCAACCGCATGATGCGGGCGGCGTCCCGGCAGTCATGGCTGACCTCCCGGACCGGCCTCGCCGCGTCGCTGCGTGACGCCCTGCTGCGCGCGGTACCGTCCCGGCTGGCCACCCGGCAGCTCGCCGCCCTCTGGCGCGTCTGACGTCCGGCGCCGTGACCGGGAGCATGCTCGGGCGCGTTCTCCGAGAAGGCTCAGGGAGGTTCGGATGGAAAAACCATTACCCTTCGAACTCGATCCATTACATACTGTGCTGGAAGTGCCTTGAGGGATCTTCCTTAACCACCCAGAAAAGGAGAAACCACCATGAAGGTAACGACCTCCACCGCCCGGATCGCCGTCGCCGTCGGCGCTCTCGGGCTCATCGCCCTGGCCTGCGCGACCCCGGCCTCGGCCGCCGTCCCCACCTCGACGACCACCGCGACGGCCGGCGACATCTGCCTGTGGAGCGGGCGCAACTACACCGGCGCCTCGTGGTGCTGGAACCCCGGCAACGGCTACGTCGACGTCCCCCCGGCCCTGCACGACAACGTCGGCTCCTTCAAGGCCGACGCCAACGGCTGCTTCATCAACTGGATCCACGTCCCCGACCGCAGGGAGACCCGCGTCGTCCGCAGGGGCGACTACCGCAGGGTCTACGACAACGACTTCGGCGGCAAGATCGACGCGGTGGCGCCTTCCTGCTGATCCGGCGACATCCCGTCAGACAAGGAACCCGGGTCGTACGCGGCCCGGGTTCCGTCTGGGCGGGGTCAGGCTCCGCCGAAGGTGAAGCGGAGCAAGCCCTTGTCCAGGCGGGCCATGCCGGGGATCACCCGCATGATCCCGCAGCGGATACGTTCGCCGCGCGGCATCTTCGCCACCTCGGGAGAGGTGATCAGCCGTTGTCGCTCGACGAGCCGCAGGTCGGAATTCCAGCGCTCCACGTCGTGTGGGTCGTCGAACCCCTCGTTGACGGGAGCCCCGATCGTCCTGATGGCCGGTACGACCCTGCGCATCAACCGGCTGGAGAGCTTGGAGAAGCCCAGCAGGAGGATCTCGCCTCTCTCGAAGTGGGCGGTGATCCGGCGCAGCAGCCTGACGAAGGTGGGCCTGGTCATCCACGGGTAGAGCCCGTCCATGACCACGACCACCGGCCGATCCGCCGGCAGCGCCTCCAGCCAGCCGTCCTCGTCGAGCGACAGGGCCAGCGCGTGGACGCGGTCGGTCTCGTCGTAGAGCTTCGCGCGTACGGCCATGATGCCGGGCAGGTCCACGTCGTACCAGTCCACGCCGGGCGGGGGGTCGATCCGGTAACCGCGGCTGTCCAGCCCGCATCCGAGGTCGAGCACGACCGCGTCCGGGTGGCGGGCGACGAACCGGCGCACCCATCGGTCGAAGTGGACGGCCCTGATGCTGACGTTGAGCCGCTCCTTCTCCTCCAGCCGGGGAGTCGGCCGCAGGCGCCGCCAGTCGTAGTCGAGGGCCTGGGCGGCCTTCTCGGCGTACGGGTCTCCCAGGATGGGGTCGTCCGACCTGGCGTCCAGTGCCCGTGCGTGCAAGGTGATGAGAGAGGTCTCCTCGATGCCGGAGAGCCCGGCCGTACTGATGCCTGGCATGGCAACCGCCGTTTCCCTGATCGCTGAAAACTTTACCAACGATAGCTTTAATGCGGCCGTACGGCTCTGGCAAGCGCTAAAGAGCAAGATCCTTGGATGATTACGTGATTCACGGTTAACATGATCAAGAGGGTGTGGCCGGATCAGGTACGGTCGACGCGTCGTGGATGGACGGAGGGGCGGGGCGGATGCCGGAGGTTGAGCAGACGCGATCGCGTCCACGACGCGGCAGGCCGCCGGGGAACCGGCGCGCGTTGATCCTTCGCGAAGCCGCCCGTCTGTTCCACGAGCGCGGATTCCACGGGACGAGCATCATCCAGATCGGTGCCGCGGCCGGAGTGAAGGGGCCGACGGTGTATCGGCACTTCCCCGACAAGAACGCCGTGCTGGTCGCCCTGATCGAGCAGAGCGCGGAGCGCTCCGAAGCGGAGATCGCCCAGATCGTTCGCGAGGGAGGAAGCCCGCGCGAGGTTCTGGAGCGGCTGGTCCACGCCCAGGTCCGCCAGGCCGTCGACGACGGTCCGCTGTCCGCGGTCGCCGCCCGTGAGCTGCGCAGTCTGTCCCCCGAGACGAGCGAGCCACTGCTACGGCGCGGGCGGGCCAACCTCCAGGAGTGGGTGCGCCGAATCGTCGGAGCACGACCCGAGCTGACCGAGGACGAGGCGCGGGCGCTGGCGGTCGGCGCGAAATGGCTGATCTTCACCGTCGCGACCGGCCACGTGGGACTCGACGACCACCTGCTGCACCGCCTCATCGTCCGCATGACACTGGCCATGCTCCTGCCCGGCCGCTCGCACCGGGCTCCGGCGGACCCGGCACCCGCGGTGACGCCCGCACCCCTGGCGGACGGCGACCGGCGTGAACTGATCATCCGGGAGGCCGCGCGCCTGTTCGTCGAGAAGGGCTACCACGCGACCGGCATGGACGAGATCGGCGAGGCGGTGGGCGTCACGGGGCCTGCGCTCTACCACCACGTCAAGGGCAAGGACGAGCTGCTGCTGGCGGTACTGCAGGCCGAGGCCGACCGCGCCGAGGCCGAGGTCGCGGAGACGTACGTCGTGGACGGCCCGGCGGAGCGGCTCCTGGAGGCACTGGTACGCAGGCGGGTGCGCAGGGCGCTCACCGACGCCCATCTCATGGCGGTCGTCGAGCGGGAGTCGTACGGCCTGCCGCCGCGACGGCGACAGGCGCTGCTCCGCCGCCGACGGCTCAACCACGAGGAATGGACGCATCTCGTCTCCGAGTCTCGTTCCGACCTGCGCGACCCCGAGGCCCGCGCGGTGGTCGACGGAGTCAGGGCCCTCATCTTCGGCCTCGTCATGTCCGGCACGTCACTCGTCGGCGACCGGCTGGAGGCCGTGACACTCGATGCGGCGCTCGCCGTACTGTTCCCGGCCGAGGCGGGGGAAGCCGTCGGCCGGCCGAGGTCGTGTGGTTAGGGGGCGCATGGACATCGACCTCGCCGCGCTCCGTGCCGCGTTCGACGTCGGGACGTGCGCGCCGCCCCTGGGCTGGGACGCCGTGCGTGCCTTCGAGGCGGAACACGGGATCGTCCTGCCGGAGCCGTACCGGACGTTCGTCGCCGAGGTCTGTGACGGGTCCCGCTCGGGGCCGCCGGACTTCGGGCTGGTGCCGTTGGCCGAGCTGCCCAGGGACTGGGGGGACCGTCGGCCGCGACGGGTCCTGGCCCGGCCCTTCCCGCTGACGGCGGTGTGGGCGTGGGAGGACGATCCACGCCCGTCGGAGGAGATCGACCCTCTGCTCGAACGGGTCTTCTACCACGGCTCGATCGTGCTGGGCACCGACGGGTGCGGCATGTACTGGCACCTCGTCGTCAGCGGCCCACACCGGGGGCACGTCTGGCAGATCAGCGGCGAGGGCGCCGTCCCCTTCGGCGCGGAGTTCGGCACCACCACGGGGAGTTCGGGGTTCGCCGGATGGGTCGAGCACTGGGTCGCGGGGAGGCCCTGGTTCGACGTCTGAGGGTCACGGCGCGGCGCCGTCCGGTCGAGCCGCTCACCGGGCGCGACCGGCGACCACGGCGGGATCAGGTGTGACCGTGACCCGGCACGACCAGGCCGCCCTCGTAGGCCGCGATCACGGCCTGCACCCGGTCACGCAGGCCGAGCTTGGTGAGGATGTTGCTGACGTGGGACTTCACGGTGTGCTCGCTGAGGACCATCGTGGCGGCGATCTCGGCGTTGGACTGCCCCAGGGCGATCATCCGCAGGGTCTCCTGTTCCCTGGCGGTCAGCACGTCGAGTTCTCCGGCCGGTGGCCTCACGGCCTGGACCCGGGAGGTGAACTCGGCGATCAGCTTGCGGGTGACCGAGGGGGCCAGCAGCGACTCACCGGCCGCCACCACGCGTACGGCGTGCACCAGGTCGTCCCGCCGTACGTCCTTGAGCAGGAACCCGCTCGCGCCCGCCCGCAGCGCCTCGAACACGTAGTCGTCGAGGTCGAACGTGGTCAGCATGAGCACCCGGCACGGCGTCTCGGCCGAGACGATCCCGGCCGCCTCGATGCCGTCCATCCTGGGCATCCGGATGTCGAGCAGCAGCACGTCCGGCCTGTGCGCGCGGGCCGCCTCGACGGCCTCGACCCCGTCCCCCACCTCGGCGACGACCTCGATGTCGGGCTGGGCGTCGAGGATCATGCCGAACCCGGTCCGGACGAGCTCCTGGTCGTCGGCGATGACGACACGCAGGCCGCTCACGCCGCCACCCCGAGGGGAAGACGGACGACGACCTCGAAGCCGGGGCCGTCGGAGCGCGGTCCCGCCGAGGCGGTGCCGTGGCAGGCGGCGGCGCGCTCACGGATGCCGATCAGGCCGTTACCGCCACGGGGGAGCGCGCGCGAGGCCCCCTTGCCGTCGTCGGTGATGTGGATCATGAGTTCGTCGTCCCGCCAGTCGAGTCGGATGTCGGCGCGGGTGGCGCCGGAGTGCTTGACGATATTGGTGAGCGCCTCCTGGGTCACCCGGTAGGCCGCGACGTCGACGTCACCGGGGAGCGGGACGGGGGTGCCGGTGACGACGTAGTTCACGGCCAGCCCGGGGTTCGCGACCTGGTCGGTCAGACCGGGCAGGTCGGCGATCGTGGGCTGCGGCGCGCGCTGCCCCTCGCCCTCCTTGAGCACGCCGAGCAGTCTGCGGAGCTGAGTCATCGCGTCGCGCCCCGAGGCGGCGATCGCGTCGAACGTGGCCTCGGCCCGGTCGGGATCGCTGCGCACCACGACCGGCCCGGCCTCGGCCTGGACGACCATGAGGCTGACCGCGTGGGCCAGGATGTCGTGCATGTCCCTGGCGATGCGGGCCCGCTCGCGCTCCACGGCCCGTTCGGCCTCGATCCGGCGTTCGCGCTGGAGCTGGGCGGCCCGCTCCTCAAGGGCGGCGGCGTGGCTCCGGGAGACGGCCGCGGCCCGGCCGACGGCGTAGGCGGCGACGAACAGCACGACGCCGCGCACCGCCGTGTCGGACGACCCGGTGAACGCGAGCCCGCCGACGGTGGCCACGGCCAGCGCGATGACACGCGGCCACCAGGAGGCGTAGGCGGCGGCGGAGTACATCGCCACCAGCGCGCCGTACCAGACGGGCTGGGCGGCGACCCGGTCGGACAGGTCGTAGAGGGCGACGGCGCCGAGGGTGACGATGAGCGTGACCACCGGTGCCCGCCGCCGCCACATCAGGGGTACGGTCGCCGCGAGCACGACGGCGTACCCCCACCAGCTCAACGACTCCTGGGCGGCGGAGAGGAGCGGCCAGAGTTGGACCACCAGGACCAGCGCGGTGAGTGCCACGTCCAGCTGGAGTGCCGGGATGGCGCGCAGCCGATCAAAAAGGGGCATAAGGCGCATTCTCTACTCGTCACACAGAAGCCGGTACGGCGGGCTCGACCACACGGTGCCGGCCGTCGGCCAGGCGGGACGCGCGGGACACCCGGGCCAGCGCCAGGAAGGAGACCAGCAGGCAGGCGCCGCCCAGCGGCATCAGGTCCTTGTCCACGAACGGCACCAGCACGTCGGCGATCACCAGGACGGGCGTCCACGCCTTGACGCGGCGCTGGGCCGCCAGCTGTACGACCAGGCCGATCTGGGCGACGAAGAACAGCAGCGGACCGAAGTCGTAGACCACCTGCTGAACGCCGGGAACCGCCTGGACCTGGTCGAACAGCACGCCCATCTCGGCGTGGTCGGCTGCCTGGAACCCCAGGACGATGTCGATGAAGAACTGGGCGATCAGTGTGGCGATGCCGACATATCCGGCGGAAGCCAGCCCGGTGGCCAGGGGCCCGCGACCGGCCAGCCTTCGCATCTCGTGGAACGCCATGGCGAAGAACACCAGGGCACCGATGAAGGCCAGGTGCCCGGTCGTCCAGGCGACGCCGGGGCCGCGGACACCGTCCAGGCCGTCGAGGATGCGGAGCACGCCGTAGGCGAAGGTGAGGACGGGGGCGGCGACGAAGGCGATACGGGGGTTCATCTCGTTGACTCCTTGGTGGGGCTGACCTCCTTAATCCTGGTTTTTCACGACTTTGTGGACATCGCCGCGACGAGCGAACTCCCACCCCCCTCTCAGGAGGGATCCGCCGGACCGGACAGGCTCCTGAGAGGGGGTCCCCACCGGTCTTGCCGACGGAGTGCCGTCACCTGAGGGCTCTCATCGGCTTGCCGTGCCGTTCCCTTCGGAGGGGACCATCCCCGCGTGCGCGGGGAGCACCCCCTCCCCGTATACCCGACACTCAGGCACAGGGGACCATCCCCGCGTGCGCGGGGAGCACAAGCGCCAGGTTGTCGCCGACGAACAAGACCTGGGACCATCCCCGCGTGCGCGGGGAGCACCCTTGGTGACCTGGGGGTTTATCGGCGTGAGGGGCTGAAATTCATTACTTCTGTTGAGTTGGACATCTCGGGCATGGTGTCTCTTGGGGAGAGGCGAACGCTGGTAGCCAGGGTAGTGATCGGCCGGGCTCTGGGTGGCTTCGTGGGGTGGGTGTCCACAGCCTGTGGAATCAACGCGAGGCCGTACGGATGAAAAGGCCTCAGGCCCGGGTTCGGGGTGACCGGGCCTGAGGGGTTCGGGGTGTTGGATCAGCCGATGGCGTAGGCGCGGGTGATCGTCTGGGTCAGGTCGGTGCCCGAAGGGTCGGTCACGGTCGCGCGGAGGGAGACGAAACCGGGCGTACGCGGGTTCGGCACCATGCTGGTCCACCCGGAGCCGGTACGGACTACCGGGATCCGACGCCAGTGCGCACCGTCGTCGGCCGACATCTCCAACCGGATCGAGGTCCGGCTCGACGACCACCCCGAAGTCCCGGCCGAGGAACCGGAGGAAGTCCCAGCCGAAGAATCGGCCGAGGAACCAGAGGAAGGCGCGGCCGAGGAGTCCGAGGAAGGCCCGGCCGACGGTGAGGAGCCGGGGTTGTGGTCGAGCCAGAGGGGGAGCCGGGTCAGGCTGCCGGGCTTGGCGCGGTTGAAGGAGTCCAGGTCCGCCGGGCCGTACCGGACGGCGGTCAGGGGGAGCGGCTGTTCCTTGACCGTGGTCGCCGAGCGGAACGTCCAGGCGGACTCGACGGCGGTGGACAGTGTCGAGTACGGCACCTGCCTGTGCATCGACGCGGTCAGCGTGTAGGTCCCCGGCCCGGCGGGGAGGGCGGTACGGAGTTCGCAGGTCCGCGTGTCGAAGGCGTCACAGCCGACGAGGTCGGCCGTGGCCAGCGTCTTTCCGTCCCCGGTGAGGGTGGCGGTGCCGGTCGCGGCGCTGTCGGAGCCGGTTCTCTCCCGGCCGCCGTCGGCGAACATCCCCGCCCCGGTGAAGAGCAGTTCGTCGCCGGTGCGGCCGCCGTTCGGCAGCAGGAACGACGGACCTGTGACGGCGGCGTTCACGGTCTCGCCGGTCTGTCCGCGCCTGGCGAGCCCGCCCGCGCCGAAGACGATGGAGCCACCGACCTGCAGGCCGTCCTCGTAGGCCACCCCGGGGGTCCGGTAGTGCACGAGCGTTCCCGGCAGGGGGATGTCCCCGACGGGAATGCCCATGAGTGTGCCGGGGAACTTGTCGGAGGAACGCCCGGACATCGGCGCCCCGGTGGCCGCGGTTCCCGAGGCGCGGTAGGTCGTGGTGATCTTCGCGAGGTCCCGCTTCCTGGCGTCGTAGACGGGGTTGTCGGGGAGGCCGTCGGTGTGGTGGTCCACCAGGTCGTAGACGTAGGGGCTGGGCGTGACGTCCTTGCTCAGCCATGTGGTGTGCAGGTCGTAGGTCAGGCCCGCCAGACGAACCGGGACGAAGCGCTGGGAACCGACGTCAGCAGTCGCGAAAGCCGTCAAGCTCCACGCGCCGTGGACCAGTCCGAGGTCGAAGCCACGTTGGCGTTCGGCGGTCGGGTCGTCGAGGGTGGCCCCGGCCGCTCTGCCCTGACGCGCGTCCGTCGTCAGGCGGAGGTCCGCACCGTCGACCTTGAACGGGGAGACGGCGGTGGTGAAGGAGCTCCTGCCGTCCACCCGTTCCGCTGTCTCGGTGAAGAGGTTCCAGTCGCCCTTGGCGAGCCGTACGGTGGCCGTGCCGTTCTGGAACGCCAGGCCCATGGTCTTGCCCGACTTCGCGTCGTAGATCTCGGCCATCCAGGGATCGACCGGCTGCCCCTGCCTGTCGAGGGCGTTGACGGTGACGTCGTAGGACTCGGGTTCGACGTACGCGCCGGCGAAGGTGCGGACCACGGTGTCACCGGAGGTGGCGGTGACCGTCCCCACGTGCTCTCCCGGGGCCTTGCCGGCCGCGTCGACGGTGACCGTGACCGAGGCCTGTCCTCCGGCGGGCACGTCGAGGCGCTGGGTGCCGAGCCGGAGCACGTCCCCTCCACGGTCAGGTCGAGGCTGACCGGGGTTTCGCCCGCGTTGGCGTAGGTGATGGTCCCGGTCTTCTCCCGCCCGTCGGGTCCCTTCCAGGGGAAGGCGGCCCAGGTGCCCTCGGACTGGGCCGTGACCTGCTGCCTCAGCGCGCGGACCACGTCCACCCGCCCGGTGCCCTGCTGGTACGGCGTGGCGCCGGACGTGGGACGGGCGCTGCCGACCAGGGCGGCCTTGAGCCGCTGCCCGGTCCAGTCGGGGTGCCGCTGGGCGAGGATGGCCGCGGCCCCGGCCACGTGTGGTGAGGCCATGGAGGTGCCGCTCGCGGCGACGTGGGGACCGTCGGCGGTGCCCTGGGCCGCCGCCGCGACGATGTCCGTACCCGGTGCGGTGAGGTCCGGCTTGACGGCGTGGTCGCCGATCCGGGGGCCGAGGCTGGAGAAGTAGGCCACCTGGTCCCGCCTGTCGACGGCACCGACCGCGAGGGCGGCGTCGGCGCCGGCGGGGCTGCTCACCGGAAGGCTGCCGCCGTCGTTGCCCGCGGCGACGACGAACAGGGTGCCGGTCTCCGCGGACAGCGTGTTCACCGCCTCCTCCACGGGGTCGATCCCCGGCTGGTCGTCGTAGCCCAGGCTCATGTTGACGATCTTGGCCTTGACCTCGCGGGCGGCCCATTCCATGCCCGCCAGGACGGCGGAGTCCGAGGGACCCAGCTCGCCGCCGACCTTCCCGATGGCCAGCCGGGCACCGGGGGCCACTCCCCGGTACTTCTCCCCGTTGCCCGCGACGATCGAGGCGACGTGGGTGCCGTGGCCAAGGGTGTCGCGGATGTCGGGATCTTCGCTGAAGTTGCGCTCCTGGGTTACCACGCCCTTCAGGTCCGGATGGTCGGGGTCGTAGCCGGAGTCGAGCACGGCGACCGTGACGTCCTTGCCGGTCAGCCCCTGCTTCCACGCCTCGGGGGCGCCGATCTGCGCGGTGCTCCGGTCGAGGCTGAAGGACCGGCGGCCGTCCAGCCAGATCTTGGCGGTAGCCGGAGCCAGGGTACGGCCGCCCGCCAGGTCCTTCCATGCCTGGGCCGCGCCGTTCTTGGGCAGGTGGAAGGCGGCCATGCCGAGGCCGTCGAGCCGCCGCAGACCCCGCGCGCTCCCGAGGGCGGGGGCCGGGCCGTTCTCCGACCGGGTGATCAGTGGGATGTCGGGGGTGTCGGCGTCGCCGTACCGCCACTGGAGCAGTTGGGTGACGTCGAACAGCCGGGGGTCGAGCACGCCCTTGGCGATCAGGGGCTGGGCGTCGGAGGGGGTCACGTGCAGGTGCCCGTCCCGCGTCCGGCTCGCGAAGACGACCTCCGTACGGCCGGGGCCTGGGATGATCCGGTGTCCACGGCCGACGATGACGACGCGGTCCCCGGTGATCAGGGTGACCCCGTCGGCCGGTTGAGGTGGTTGGGAGGGAGGCGTCGGGGTGACGCCCAGGGCCGTCGCCGCGAGAGCGACGGCGAGGAACGGTTTGCCGAAGATCATGGCCTTCCTAGGGGTTGAGGGGGATGTGTTCGCCCAGGGTCACGCCTTCGCGAGCCCTTCCAGGTCACCGTGGGCGAACGCGGAATATCTTTGCTTGGGAAGTTCGTCCGTCCACTCGGTGGCCAACGCGATGGCATCCCCGGACAAGGTCACGCTTCCGTCTCCGCCGAGAAGGAAGTTGGTGCGCTTCACCTGGGCGGTCTCGGGGTCGACGACCATCTTGATCTCCCAGCCGTGGTAGCCGGGATCGGGGATGGCCAGTGCCTGGCCGCCCTCGACCGCGCCCGTGCTCCTGACCCCCGGTGTCGTGGCGAGCGCCTTGAACGCCGCGGCGCGGACCTCGGGGGGCGTCGGCAGTTCGGAGATGAGCGTGATCAGGGGGAAGAGCGGTTCGTCTCGCTGCTCGGACAGGCTCATGTCGTCGGGGTTTCCCTGACGCTGGACGATCCAGGTCTTCAACGCCTCGGGATCGGTCGGCAGCCCTGCGAGGTCGTCGAGGCTGATGTCCGCGCCCTTGAGGGAGAGCGGGTTCCTGCTCTGCAGGACGGTGTCGGCGGGGTCTCCCGGCATGGCTCTGGTCCAGCGTCGGCCGTCACGTCTGGTCCAGCTCTCTATCGGAGGCATGTCCGAGTTCAGGGAGGTGGACGTGACGTGCCAGTAGGTCCCGGTCGTCTGGGGCGTGCGTTCCGCGCTGACGGCCGCCATGAGCAGGATCTCCTTGCCGGAGAGGTCGCCGACCGAGACGGCGGCCGAGGTGGTCGTGGTGGGCGCGGCGGGTACGGCGGACGGGGCCGGGTCCACCGTGACCACGGCGACGGCCGCGGTGACCGCGGCCGCCAGGGCGACCGAGGGCACGAGCCAGTTGACGCGGCGACGGTGCCGGGTGCGGCCGTCGATCCGATCCTGGAGTCGTCCCCGGCTGCGCAGGAGGACCTCGCGGGACGGTTCGGGCTTGGTGAGCAGGGCGGCGATGTCGTCCAGGTCATCCACGGACCTTCTCCTTGTCGATGAGGGTGAGGATCTTCGCGCGTGCCCGGCTGAGCCGGGACCCCACGGTGCCGACGGCGATGCCGAGCGCCTGGGCCACCTCCTCGTAGCCGAGCTGGCCGAGCGCCACCAGGAGCAGGACGTCGCGCTCGCCCCCGGAGAGCGCGGCGAGTGCCCTGGCCAGATACGGCTGCATGCGCTGGGCCGTGACGGAGGTGACGACCCGGTTCTCGTGCCCCTCGACGTCGGGGTCCGGTCCGAGGCGGGCCAGCGCCCTGTAGTGCCGTGTCTCCTTGCGCCTGTGCCTGGCGATCAGATTGGTGGCGATGCCGAAGAGCCAGGGCCGCAACTCCCCGAGTTCCGGGTCGAAACGGTCACGTCGGTCGAAGGCCACCAGGAACGTCTCGGCCGCGATGTCCTCGGCGATCTGCGTGTCCAGCCGCCCGGCGACGTACAGGTAGACGTCACGGTGGTAGCGGTCGTGAACGACGGTGAACAGGTCGGGGTCCCGCCGGTAGCGGGCGACGAGTTCGGCGTCGGTCAGCTCATCCGCTTCGGTGATCAAGCTCTTGTCTCCGACATGAGCCTGCCTTTCGGTCGGTGGGTGCTCTCACCATCTCTTCGCCGCAAAGCCAGATCATCTTCCCGTAGGGCAGAAACCCATCCCGCACAGCAGAAAGCTGCCGCGTCCCTCCAGCTCAGCGGGGACGCGGCGGCCGTACGGCGACGCCTCACCGTTGTCCGTGCGACCCTCGCAGGGCGAGGGCCGTGGTGACCGTACCGAGGACGGTGACGACGGCGAGACCGAGGATCATGGAGCGGGCGGAGGCGACCAGGGACGAGCCGCCGAGACTGAGCAGGATGCCCGCCAGGGCCGAGGCGACGGTGTAGGCGATGAGCTGGGTGGTGCTGAGCGCCGCGGCGGCCTTGGCGCCCTCCCGTTCGTCGTCGGTGCTGCGCATCGCGGCGACGCTCAGGTGTGGGTAGGCGACGCCGATCCCGACCCCGGCCAGGACCAGGACGGCCGCCCAGAGGGCGACGAGCGGCCCGGAGGCGTCCGCGCTCTGGAGGAAGCCGTACGCGAGCAGACCGGCGGGCAGCAGGAACGATCCGCAACGGACGGCCAGGGTCTTGGACCGTTCGGCGGTGATGCCCACGCTGAACAGCTGGGAGACGACCCAGCCCGCGGAGACGGCGGCGCCGAGGAAGCCCGCGACGAGCGGGTTGAGGCCGCCGAGCCGCTGGCCGAACAGCGGGATGAAGTTCTCCGTCATGACCCCCGCGCACAGCACCGCGACGGTCAGGTAGATCCACTTCAGGCCGTTGCCCCCGAGATAGGTCAGCCGGGGGAGCACGGTCGCGGCACCACGCCTGTCGACGACGACGAACGCGACGACGAGCACGGCGCCGACGGCCACCCCGCCGAGGGTTCCCCAGCCCTGGGGCAGGGTCGAGGCGACGCTGAACGCCGCGGCCGCGAGGGTCAGCACGGCCAGCGAGAGCACGGGTACGGCTTCGCGGTCCGCCTCGGACCGGGTGTGGCCGGGAAGCGCGCGGCGGGCCAGGGCAGCCAGGACGAGCGCGACGGCGGCGAGCAGGCCGAAGGCCCACCGCCACGCGCCGAGCTGGGCGAACAGGCCGCCAAGGGTGGGGCCGACGAGGGTGCCCACACCCCACATGGCCGAGACGAGTCCCGCCGCCCGGGCCCAGAGCCGGTCGGGCAGCGCGCCCCGGATCACCGCGTATCCGAGCCCGGCCAGCAGGCCGCCGCCGAAGCCCTGCACGACCCGGCCGACGAGCAGGAGTTCCATCGTGGGGCTCAGCGCGTTCAGGGCGGCTCCGGCGGCGAAGACGAGGAAGCCCAGGACGTAGGCGCCGCTCGCCCCGAGGGACACGAGGAGGCGGCTGACGAGCATCGAGGCGATGACCGCGGCCATGAGGAAGCCGGTCGCGACCCAGGCGTAGTACCGCTCTCCGCCGACCTCCTGGACGATCGAGGGCATCAGGGCCGCGGTGAGGTAGAGGTTCATCGCGTAGAGCGCGACGCCTCCGGCGAGAACGAGCGCCGCGGCCAGGTGATCACGGCGGAACAGGTCTCCCCAACTGCCTGGGCGAGGACCTTTTTCCGGGGAGCGCGGAGGTGTTTTCCCGATATCTTCCGTGGATGACGCTGCCATGGCCGGTAAGCTATGACCTCAAGTCCACTTGAGGTAAAGAGGGTATGGACAAGCTCACGCCGACGGACCTTCTCAGCGTGGGAGAGGTGGCCCGCCGCGCGGGTGTCGCCGTCTCCGCGCTGCACTTCTACGAGCAGCAGGGCCTCATCGTCTCCGAACGTACGGCGGGCAACCAGCGCCGCTACCGCAGGCACGTCCTGCGGCGCATCTCGTTGATCCTGGTCGCCAAACGCATGGGCATCCCGCTGGCGGAGGTCGCCCAGGTCTTCGAGGGTCTGCCCGGCGACCGGATGCCCTCCAAGCGGGACTGGGAGCGCATCTCGCGCCGCTGGGCCGCCCTCCTTGAGGCCCGCCGCCGGGAGATCGAACGGCTCGAACGGGAGCTCACCGGATGCATCGGCTGTGGCTGTCTGTCCCTGCGGCGCTGCCGCGTCCTCAACCCGCAGGACAGCCTGGCGGAGGAGGGGACGGGCGCCACGCGACTGCCTCCGGCTCTCCCCGAAGAGGACGAGTGACCCTTTCCTGAGGCCTTGGGGCGCGTTGACCGTTTGGGTGGAATCCCAGTTCGAGGGATATTTACTGTTAGTAAAGTTTCCTTTATATTTGGATTTCCCCCCAGCGAAGGAATCAACATGCGCAGAACGATCTCAGTCGCATCAGCGACGGTCATCGCGTTCGCCACGGTGTTGCTCACCGCCACGCCCGCGTCGGCGCACGGTTACATCACCTCTCCTCCCAGCAGGCAGGCCCTGTGCGCTCAGGGCAAGGTCTCCAACTGCGGCCAGATCATCTGGGAGCCCGCGAGCGTCGAGGGCCCGAAGGGCCAGCACAACTGCAGCGGAGGTGACGCCCGCTGGTCCCCGCTGGACGACGACAGCAAGGCGTGGCCGGTCACCAACGTCGGCAGCAGCGTCACGTTCAACTGGCGGATCGAGGCCCGCCACTCCACCAGCACGTGGCAGTACTACGTCGGCAACACCCGCGTCGCGGAGTTCAACGACCGTGGCAAGATTCCCGGCTCCACGGTCTCGCACGTGGTGAACCTCGGCAACTACAGCGGCCGTCAGAAGATCTACGCCATCTGGAACATCGCCGACACCGCGATGGCCTTCTACAACTGCGTCGACGTCAACGTCGGTGGCGGTCCCGACCCGTCGCCGACCCCCACCGTGACCCCCACGGTCACGCCGACCGCGACCCCCACCGTGACCCCCACGGTCACGCCGACCGTGACCCCGACCGTCACGCCCACCCAGGGCCCGGCCTCCCCGTGGGCCGCCGGCACCGTCTACACGTCGGGCGCCCTGGCGATCTACAACGGCACCACCTACCGCTGCCTCCAGCAGCACACCGCCCTCCCCGGCTGGGAGCCGCCGAACGTCCCGGCCCTCTGGCAGCGCCAGTGATCCGGTGACGCCAGCGCGTCACTGAGAGCCCGCGCCCCCTTCACCGGGGACGCGGGCTCTCCCCTTTTCCCACGAAGACCACCATCCAGGACCACCATCCGGGACCACGACCCGGAACCGCCGGCCGGGCCGTACGTCCGGAGCCGTCAGGCGGGCCGTACGGTCGCCGGAACCCCTCGTTCGGGCTGTTTGTCGGTGGTGGGGGGTAACGTGCCGGGTGTGAGCGACGAGCACCATCCCTACGAGGGCGAGCGCTGGCAGCCCGGCGACCTCGTGCTGGACGCCGAGGGCGGCCTGTTCACCCGCGCGGGCCTCGCCGACCAGGCCAGAGGCAAGCCCTGGGGTTACCCCGACAACCGCACCCGCTGTCTCACCGGTGAGCCCTTCGTTCCCGAGGGCATCGCCGGTGAGGACTTCCCGATCCGCCCGCTCACCCTCATGCTCCGCGACGGCCGCCCCATCCTGCCCGGGGTCCCCGACGACATCTCCGCCATCGACGGCACGGCCGCCCGCGACGCCGCCGTGGCCTCCGGGGTCGGCGGCCTGTTCCTCGCCGCGACCGCCTTCGACCCGGACGGCGCCGGTGACGTCAGGGCCGCCAGGCTCCGCGCCGACCTGCTCGACAGCGTCGTCATCGTCGACAACGTCCGCGACCTGCACCGCATGTTCCGCGGCGCCGCCGACGGCCTCCTCGTCGCCCTCGCCGAGGCCCAGCAGAACGACCCCGACCTCTGACCCACCCGGTTCAGAGCTCGCCGGTCAGCATGGCACGGGCCACCCGGTCCCTGACCCCCGCCAACTCGGCCTCGACTTCAACCGACCCCGTCAGCGGATCTCGGCGCGGGACACGCGGAGCGCGCCCAGGGCCGCCGGGAGGGCGATCCACAGCAGGACCGACGTGGCCAGCCGTACGGCGTCGCCGCCCGTCATGGTGCCGGTCGCCAGGGGGCCGGTTGTGTTGCCCAGGTCGAACCACTCCGCCAGGACGCGGCCGGTCTCGCCCAGTCTGCTGACGACGCTCCACAGCATCGTGTTGGTCAGGCAGACCACGATCGCGACGGGGGCGTTCAGGGACAGCAGGCCGAAGGCGGAGCCCATCGCGGTCAGCAGGACGAACGTCGCGGCCATGCCGGGCAGGGCCAGGGGAGGGACGGCCCAGTCGGCCGGGACGTGCCGGACGGCGGCGACGACGGCCGTGGCCGGCACCGCCACGAGCAGCGCGAACACCGTGGCCACCACGGCGACGGCCAGCGGCGGCAGGAACTTGGCGGCCAGCACCCGCGTCCTGCGGGGTTCGAGCGTGAACGTGGTCAGGGCGGTCCTGTGGCTCCATTCGCCGGTCACCGACAGTACGGCGAGCACGGGCAGCAGGATGCCGAACCCGATCCCGGCCGTGCCGGTCAGGGTGAACAGCCGGGGACCGGCGACGAGGCCACGTCCGACGACGGAGGCGACCGTCAGCGCGACCAGGACCGCCGTCAGGACCTTCCCGCTCCGGGTGTCGAAGATCTTGCGGGTCTCGACGAGCAGCAGCCTGTGGAAGGGGATCGAGGTCACGCCGCGCTCCGGTCCGTGTCGGAGGTGAGGTTCAGGAAGACTTCTTCGAGCGAACGGCCGCCGCCGAGCCCGTCGACCGACCCCTGGGCGAGGACCCGGCCCCGGCCGATCATCACGACGTGGTCGGCGATCTGCTCCACCTCGTGGATCAGGTGCGAGCTGAGCAACACCGCGCAGCCGGAGTCGGCCAGGTGGCGCAGCAGTTCGCGCAGCCACCGGATGCCCTGCGGGTCGAGGCCGTTGGCGGGTTCGTCCAGGATGAGCGTCCCGGGGCGGCCGAGGAGCGCGTGGCCGATGCCGAGCCGCTGCCGCATCCCCAGCGAGTAGCCGCCGACCGGGCGCCGCGCCTCCTGGCCGGTGAGCCCGACCAGGTCGAGGATCTCCCCGACCCGCGACTCCGGCAGGCCGAGCGTCGTCGCGCCGAGCCTCAGCACCTCCCGCCCGCTGCGGCCCGGATGCAGGGCGCCCGCGTCGAGCAGCACCCCGACCCGGGTCCCGGGGTTGCCCAGCCCGCCGTACGGCAGGCCGTACACGGTGGCGGAGCCGGAGGTGGGGCGGGAGAGACCGACCAGGACGCGCAGGGCCGTGGACTTGCCCGCGCCGTTCGGCCCGAGGAACCCGGTGACGCCGCCGGGCTCGACCGTGAAGGACACGTCGTCGAGTGCCCGGACCCCTCGGTAGACCTTGCTTACGTGACTGAACTCGATCATGCGTCAAGTCCACCGGATCCGGCGCCGCCGGTCATCGGCCCTGGGGCGAGAGGGATACCGACCCAGGTATCGCCTTCGGACGTCAGGGTGTGGACCCAGGTCGCTGGGGGCACAGGGCGGCGTTTCCTAGGCTGGTGGCGTGCGGGAGAACACACCACTGGACCGGCGGGGCGAGGCCCTGCGCTATCTGTGCGCGGCGCTGCCCATGCTGTTCTATGGCGTCATCCTGGTCATGGGGGCGTCGCGTTCGCCGGACCGGCTCGTCCCCATGCTGGTCGACATCCCGCTCGGGGTGGCGGGGCTGGTCCTGATGCGCTGGCGCCGCCGCCTGCCGTGGCAGACCGCGCTGGCCACGGCCCTGCTGACCAGCTTCTCCGTCACCGCGACCGGCCCGGCCCAGGTCGCCTACGTCTCCCTGGTCACGCACCGCAGGTGGCGCTGGACGCTGCCGGTCGCGGTCGCGTCATGGCTGTTCCTGCTGGTCAACACCACCCGGTACGGCCTCACCTCGGCGGCCGTCGTCAGCCAGGTCACCGGGACCGTGATCCTGGGCGGCCTGACCCTCTTCGGGCTGTATCTCCGGGGGCTGCGCGACCTGGAAGCCTCCCGGCGGGAGGCCGGGCTGGCCGCCGAACGCGAACGACTGCAGCAGATCGAGCAGACCAAGCTGGCCGAGCGGGCGAAGATCGCCCAGGAGATGCACGACGTCCTGGCCCACCGGATGTCGCTGCTGTCGATGCTCGCCGGGGGCCTGGCCTACCGCAAGGACCTGGGTCCCGAGGAGACCCGGGAGATCGCGCTGGCGATCCAGGAGAACGCCCACCGGTCGCTCAACGAGCTGCGGGCCGTACTCGGCACGCTCAGGAGGGACGGCGCGCTTGAGGCGCCGCAGCCGGGCCTTGAGCACATGGGGGCGCTGTTCGAGGAGGTGCGCGCGGCCGGGCAACGGGTCGAGGTCGCCGACACCGTCGAGGACCGGGAGTCGCTGCCGACGCAGACCGGCCGCCACGCCTACCGCATCGTCCAGGAGGCCCTGACCAACGCGCGCAAGCACGCGCCGGGCAGTGAGGTGGCGGCCGAACTGGACGGCAGGCCGGGCAAGGGGCTGCGCATCCGGGTGAGCAACCCGGTGTCGTGGGGGACGCCCCCGAGCCCCGGCGGGGAGCACGGGGGACACGGGCTGGTCGGCCTGGCGGAACGGACCAGGATGGCCGGGGGCACGCTCGACCACGCCGTACGGAAAGGGCGCTTTGTTCTTGATGTCCATCTTCCGTGGGAGGCTTGACCCGTGATCCGGCTGGTGATCGTGGACGACGACCCGATGGTGCGCACCGGGCTGCGGCTCATCCTCGGCGGCGAGTCCGACCTGGAGATCGTCGGGGAGGCCGGGGACGGCCTGCGGGCCATGGCCGTGATCCGCGACCTCGAACCCGACGTCGTGCTGATGGACATCCGGATGCCCGAGCAGGACGGGCTGACCACGACCGAACTGCTGCTGTCCGAACCGGACGCCCCCAGGATCGTCGTGCTCACCACCTTCGACGCCGACGACATGGTGTTGCGGGCGTTGCGGCTCGGCGCCGCGGGCTTCCTGCTGAAGGACACGCCGCCGCCCCGGATGGTCGAGGCGGTCCGCGCCGTCGCCAGGGGCGAGGCGGTGCTCTCACCGAGCGTCACCCACCAGGTGATCGCCGCCGCGACCGGCGGGCCGTACGGCGCGCAGGGGCCGCACGGCCCGTATGACGCGGGGGCGCGGCGGGAGCTGGACAGGCTCACCGAGCGTGAGCGCGAGGTGGCGGTCGAGGTGGCGCGGGGCGGTTCGAACACCGAGATCGCCGAACGTCTCCACATGAGTGTGGCGACCGTCAAGGCGAACGTCACCCGGATCTTCGCCAAGCTCGGGGTGGAGAACCGCGTCCAGGTCGCGATGAAGGTCCGTGACGCCGGGCTGCTGTGACCCGCTTGGTCCAGGAGGCACGGCTTGCCCTGGAGTGGACTCCAGCACCTAGAGTGCCGGTCACCGAAAACGACCATCGAAGGAGCACGACCGTGCGCTACCGCGTTCTCGGCGGCACCGGCATCGAGGTGAGCGTCCACTGTCTGGGCACCATGATGTTCGGCGCGGTGGGAAACCCCGACCATGACGAGTGCGTCCGGATGATCCACACCGCGCTCGACCAGGGCGTCAACTTCGTCGACACCGCCGACATGTACTCGGCGGGTGAGTCGGAGGAGATCGTCGGCAAGGCGCTGCTCGGCCGCCGCGACGAGGTCGTCCTCGCGACCAAGGTCCACTTCCCGATGGGCGAGGGCCCCAACCGGAGCGGCAACTCCCGGCGCTGGATCGTCAAGGAGGTCGAGGAGAGCCTCAGGCGGCTGAGGACCGACTGGATCGACCTCTACCAGGTCCACCGCCCCGACCACAGGACCGACATCGAGGAGACCCTCTCCGTCCTGAGCGATCTCGTACGGCAGGGCAAGATCCGCGCCTTCGGCTGCTCGTCCTTCCCCGCAGAGGAGGTCGTCGAGGCCTACCACGTCGCCGAACGCCGGGGGCTGATGCGCTTCAGGACCGAGCAGCCGCCGTACTCGCTGCTGGCCAGGGGCACGGAGCGCTCGGTGCTGCCGACCTGTCGGCGGCTGGGCATGGGGGCGCTCACCTGGAGCCCGCTGGCCTGGGGCTTCCTGAGCGGCAAGTACCGCAAGGGGCAGGACATCGACCTCACCACGGGCCGCGCCGCCCTGGCGCCCGCGCGTTTCGACCCCGCACTGCCGTTGACCGCGACCAAGCTCGACGTCGTCGAGCAGCTCGTCGAGGTCGCCGACGGACTCGGCTGCACACTGCCCGAGCTGGCCGTCGCCTTCCCCGCCGCGCACCCGGCCGTCACCTCCGTGATCATCGGGCCGCGGACCCCCGCCCAGCTCGACGCGACGCTGAAGGGGGCCTCGCTCGTCCTCGACGACGCGACCCTCGACCGGATCGACGAGATCGTGCCGCCCGGCACCGACGTCTACCACCCGGACGGGGCCTGGCAGCCGCCCGCACTGACCGACGTGGCGCTGCGCCGCCGTACGACGGACGACCGCGCCGCGGTCTGATCCGTCCTGTCTTGATCTGTTCCGTGGCGGGGGTTCGGCTGCTCCCGCGACGGAGGTCTTCCGCGGCGAGGTTCGGCCATTCCCGCGGCGGGAGTCTTCCGTGGCGAGGTTCGGCCGTTCCTGCGGTGGGGGGCTCCGGTGGCGGGGGGTTCAGCCCTTCCCGCGGCGGAAGAAGGAGCGTCTCCTCCGGGTCGGGGGTTCGGAGGAGGCCGGGGGGTCCTCGGCGGGATGGCGTTCGCGCCACTCGGCGAGGACCTCCTCGACGTCGAGGGTCGGCTGGAAGACCGGCGGCCCCGACAGGGGTTTGCCGTGGGCGACGCGGATGCGGGCGTTGAGCTCGTCGATGATCTTCCGGGCCTCGGCCTCGGTGCGCGCGTCCACCGCCGCCGCCCTGGAGTCCTCGGCGTCCTTGCGCAGCGCGAGCGTCCCCGGCAGCGGGAAGGAGAGGTTCTCCTCCTGCATCTTCCGCTTGATCCACCACATCTCGTCGTCCTGCTTGCCCCCGCCGGGGATGGGCTTGCCGGCACCGGGCAGGTTGTCGAACTCGCCGCGTTCGGTGGCCTCGCGGATCTGCCGGTCGATCCACGTCTCGAAGCTGACGCCGAGGGGTTTGCGCTCTGTCACAGGGCACCTCCGTATCGCGGCCGGTGTTCTTTTCCGAGGATAACCAGGCAGATGTTCCGCCCTGGATCCGAGGCCAAGATCCGGGAAAACGGATTCTCCCGACGTCGGCCATGTGCGGAGGGCCACCGGAAAGAGAACGTCGGTTTGGTTTCGGCCGTGCTTCGTCGGTCTGCCTGGCCATTCAGGGTCTTGGCGAGGATGGTCGCCGTGGAATCGCAGTCCCTCGACGATGTCTCTCATGGTGTTCGTGGTGGTGGCTGACGTGAACTGATAGCGCCTATTTTCCTATGAAAGTGGATATTTACCCGAAAATCTATTTGTAGACCCTTATTTCGCGGCCTGGGCATCGTCGTTGACCTGTCCTCGACAGAGATGACAGGTCAAGCTGACAAAGGGGAAGCGGATGACGGAAGCCGTTATGCCCGAGTACCGGGCGATGATTTCCGGTGACATCGAGGACTACAGCTCACGCAACGCCGGCGAACAGGCCGTTCTGCAGACGACCCTGGCCGGCCCTCCTTGACACCGCCGCCAGGGAGGCGGGGCTCGAACGCCCACGGTGGTGGCGGCAGGTGTCCGGTGACGGGGAGTTCTCGGTGCTAACCGAGCCCGCCTCCGTGCTTGACCTGGCCGGCCCGTTCGTACACGAGCTCGACGTCGCCCTGGCCGTGTGCAACCGCAGGCGGTACGGCGACAACTGGACCCGGGTACGGCTGCGCGTAGCCCTGCACGTGGGGCCCGTGCTCCCTGCCGGACCCATGGGTATCCCCGGTCCGCACGCCGTACAGGTGAACCGACTGGTCAACGCTCCCGCCGTTCGCGAGGCCATGCGGGCGCGCCCGGCTGTCGACCTCGCCGTGATCGTCTCCGACCGAGTCTTCGACGACTACCTGTCCCAGGGATACGGTTACTCCCGGCCGTCACGGTTCCGTCCCATGACGGTTGAAGCCGGAAGACGGCGCTTCTCGGCCTACCTCGACCGTAGGATCCTGCCGGGACCACGTAGGTGGATCTTTAGCTGAGCGAACCCGGTTTCGGTCTCCCAGCGCTCGTGGTAACAGGCGGCGAGTTGCTGCGCGCTCGCCTCCGCGGGATCGAGGATGGTCGTGATGAGGCGGATGTGGTCGCCCCTGCGTTCGGGCACTGTGTAGTCGACCATCCGGACGATCATCGCCTGCTCAGGGTCGAGGTCGCGTCCGAGGCGGGCGTCCTCACGCAGCCGGTCCTTCTGGTCACTACGCAGCTTGGTGGGCTTGGTGATGACCGCGAGCCAGGACCCGTCCTCCAAGCCTTTCAGCCAGTACGGGTGGAGCCCGGCCTGAACCCGCCATAGGAGCTGCGCGCCGGTCGAGGACGCGTACTGCCACGCGTAGAAGCTGTAGAAGCCGCGATCGGCGGTCAGTAACGTCTCGGGCGTCAACCGCCCGTATAACGAGTAGGCGAGGGTCTGCTCGCTGTCCCAGCAGCCCGACACGTCCGCCGCGACGATCGCGTGTGAGGCACACTCGCTCATCGCCATGACCCGGGCCTGCGGGTACACGGTCTCGTACCCTCCCGCGCTGTCGTTGGGGAACTCAGCCAGGTTCGCCGCCGTGTCCGGCAGATCGAGGGTGAATCCGTCGATCGCCATCAACCGCCACCGTCCCAGCCACGCTCCTGCGGTCGCCTGTGTCGCAGCCGGGCGCGCAACCCGCTCGAACACCTCCCGGACAACCTCGGCCTCCAGACGCTGCCGGGCCTGGGTGACCGCTCGACGCGTTGGCGGCTCCCACTGCGAGCCCGGCATGGCCGCGAGCAGACCGGTCAGTTTCTCCGCGACCTCCTCGTAGTCATCGTCCGCGAACAGGCACAACGCCATCAGCAAGTAGACGACCACATGAGCCGGGAGCTTCCGCACCCGCTCCTCGCGGCACCCGTGCAGCTCGATTGCCTCGTCCAGGACCTGCCGTGGCACCAGCGACGTCAACGCCCCCAGCCCGACCCGCCGACCTTGATCCACTCCACCATCCGGCGGACACTACCAGCGCAAACCCCTATCTAAACGACATTGGACGCGGTCGCCCTCGCCACCGCCCAACTCAACACCCACGCTCAGCCCTGGATCTGGGGACGACCATCCCCGCAGCCCCGCATACTACGACGCACGTTCGTCTACCTGCTTTAAGGAACGCAGCACTAGTAGTGCTTTGTTAGGTGGTTAGGGCGGTCGCTGGTGGCAGGTCGGGCACCGGCCTGCCCAGACGGCCAGCAGCACCTGTAGTTCCCTGAGAACCGCATACAGCGTCAGGCCGCCCCAGCCGCTTTTGGGCTGCTCAAGCGCAGTT
>NZ_JBEYAB010000005.1:0-565839 GCF_040631445.1 Streptosporangium sp. NPDC020072
GCGTTAGGACGGGTTTGTGCTTCATGCACTGGCTTTTAGCACACTGTTGAGTTCTCAAGAAACGGACGCGTTCACCGTCCGCCGCCACACCACCCGGTGCGACCACTTCAGGGGCACAAACTTCCGTATTCCCATCCTATCATTTCCGGCCGGTCCGTGTCAATCCGCCGCCTTCGCGGCCGCTCGACACCAACCCGCCAGACCCGCTAGGATCTCGCTCACCCCGTCTCCGGAGCAACCCTCCAAACTTACCGTGACATTCAGACCGTGTCAAAGTCCCTGTTTTCCAGAGGCCAGCGCAAAGCCCGAACACCGAAGTTCGTTGAGAGGGGTTCACCCCTGGGGCCCGTCCGCGCTTTGAGGCGTCCGGCTCGCTCCCGGGGCATTGAGAACTTTAGGCGGGCCCTCAAGGCCCGTCAAATCAGGCCCATCCTGAGAAACCGCAGGTCACCGTAGATCCGTACGAGAACCCGTGACCTTCGCTACCCAAACGTTACCGTTCTAAACGGCCAAGGCCCCGGTTTCGTCACCGGGGCCTTGGCCGTACAGCGGAGGAAGAGGTCAGGCGCCGAGCAGTTCGACGCCTCCGATGGAGCGCTTGCCACGCCGCAGCACCAGGAACCGCCCATGCAGCAGGTCCTCGGCCGAGGGCACGTACGCCTCATCGGTGATCTTCACGTTGTTGAGGTAGGCTCCGCCCTCCTTGACCGCCCTGCGCGCGGCGGACTTCGACTCCACCAGCCCGCTCTGGGCCAGCAGGTCGACATAGGAGGCTCCCAGCTCGGAGATCTCGGCGCGCGGCACCTCCGCCAGTGCCTCCCCCAGCGTCCGCGCGGGCAGTTCCTCCAGCGAACCCTGTCCGAACAGGGCGGCCGAGGCCGCGATCACGGCGGCGCACTCGTCCGCGCCGTGCACCAGCGTGGTGAACTCGGTGGCGAGCGCGCGCTGGGCCTCCCGGGCCGCGGGCCGTTCAACCGCCGCCTTCTCCAGCTCCTCGATCTCCTCGCGGGACTTGAAGCTGTAGATCTTGAGGAACTTCACGACATCGCGGTCGTCGGCGTTCAGCCAGAACTGGTAGAAGGCGTACGGCGAGGTCATCTCCGGGTTGAGCCACACCGCGCCGCCGGCTGTCTTGCCGAACTTGGTCCCGTCGGCCTTCGTGATCAGCGGCACGGTCAGCGCGTGCACGTGGCCGCCGGTCACCCTGCGGATCAGGTCGGTTCCCGCGGTGATGTTGCCCCACTGGTCGCTGCCGCCGATCTGCAGCGTGCAGCCGTGGCGCCTGTTCAGCTCCAGGTAGTCGTTGGCCTGCAGGATCTGGTAGCTGAACTCGGTGTAGCTGAGCCCGTCGCCGCCCAGACGCGCCGAGACCGACTCGCGGGCCAGCATGCGGTTGATCGGGAAGTGCTTGCCGACGTCGCGCAGGAAGTCGATCGCGGACATGCCCTCGGTCCAGTCGAGGTTGCTGACCAGGGTGCCGCCGCCCTCCTCGGAGAAGTCGAGGAACTTCTCCAGCTGGACCCGGATCCGCGCGACCCACTCGGCGACGATCTCGGAGGAGTTGAGCGAGCGTTCGGTGCTGCGGCCGCTCGGATCTCCGATGAGACCCGTCGCGCCGCCGACCAGACCGATGATCCGGTGGCCGGCCCGCTGCAGGCGGGTGAGGGTCAGCAGCGGGACCAGGTTGCCGACGTGCAGGGAGGGCGCGGTCGGGTCGAAGCCGCAATAGACCGTGATCGGACCCTCGGCCATCGCAGCCCGCAGGGCGTCGATGTCGGTGGACTGCGCGATCAGGCCGCGCCAGGCGAGGTCATCCAGAATCTCGGTCACGATCTTTGCTTTCCAATGCTCGAACGGTCAGTACGGCTTCGCCTACAGCCTGCCCGATCTCCGCACCACTTCGCCACTTGATAGACGCACGTTCCCGGTCAGACCAGGGTGAATCCCTACCTACGCCGCGGAACGTGCGGCCGGTACGGGGAAACCGTGCGGTCGCCGTCGATCCAGAAACGCCAGGGGGTCTCCCGTCCCGTCGAGACACCGGTACGCGGTCCCGAACGGATCAGGCCGGGGTCGGCGGGCTTCCCCTCAAGGACCGTGATCGGTCCCGGCGGGCAGGCGTCGAGCCCGTTGTGCTCCCGGGTGAACCCGAGCGCGACCGCCAGGCGCGCGGGCCCGCGAGCGAGGTCGCGCCCGGAGACCGTACGGCTCGCACCCGCCGATCTTCGAGCCGCCGCGGTCTCGATCCCGGCGACCACCTCACCGGCACGCATCAGCACACCCGAGCCGACTCCCTCAGGCAGGCAGACCAGGTTGGCGCAGAAGTGCATGCCGTAGGTGAAGTAGACGTACAGATGCCCCGGAGGCCCGAACATCACCGCGTTGCGCGTCGTCCTGCCGCGGAAGGTGTGGGAGGCGGGGTCCTGACCCGGCACGCCGTACGCCTCGACCTCGGTGAGACGGACCGCGACCGGGCCGTATGTGATCACACGGCCCAGAAGGTCGGGGGCGACCTCGGGTCCCGGCCTGTCGAAGAAGTCGCGGGTCAGCGGGATGTCCCCGGCGAGCGGACGCTCGCCGGGTGTCAGTTGCCGCTCGCCCACGCCGCCTGGCCGTCGACGGTCTCCCGCAGGTCGAGGAGCTGGTCGCGCACCCTGTCGGGGGCCGTGCCGCCGTGGGCCTTGCGGGCCGCGAGCGCGCCCGGCACCGAGAGCACCTCCCGGGAGTCGGGCGTGAAGTGCTCGGAGACCTTGAGCAGTTCCTCGTCGGTGAGCTGGTCGAAGTCCTTGTCGTTGACCTGGCACCAGACGACCAGGTGGCCGACCGCCTCGTGCGCCTCCCTGAAGGGGACGCCCCTGCGCACCAGCAGCTCGGCCAGGTCCGTGGCCAGGGCGAACCCGTCGGGGGCCGAGGACTCCAGCTTGGCGGTGTTGACGCGCATGGTGGAGACCAGGCCGGCCATCGCGGGCAGGACCAGCAGCAGGGTGTCGACGGAGTCGAAGACCGGCTCCTTGTCCTCCTGCAGGTCACGGTTGTAGGTCAGCGGCAGACCCTTGAGCGTCGTCAGCAGCGACATGAGGTTGCCGACGAGACGGCCGCTCTTGCCCCTGGCGAGCTCGGCGACGTCGGGGTTCTTCTTCTGCGGCATGATCGACGAGCCGGTGGAGTAGGCGTCGTCCATCTCGATCCAGCGGAACTCCTGCGAGGCCCACAGGACGATCTCCTCGCCGAGCCGTGACAGGTGCACACCGATCATCGCCGCGTCGAACAGGAACTCCGCCGCGAAGTCCCGGTCGGCCACGGCGTCCATCGAGTTGGGCGCGGCCGAGTCGAAGCCCAGCTCCCTGGCCACCGCCTGCGGGTCGAGCGGCAGGGAGGAGCCCGCCAGCGCGCCCGAGCCGAGCGGGGAGACGGCCGCCCGCCTGTCCCAGTCGCGCAGCCGTTCGATGTCGCGGGTGAAGGCGTGGACGTGGGCCAGGAGCTGGTGGCCGAAGGAGACCGGCTGCGCGTGCTGCAGGTGGGTCATGCCGGGAGCGGCCGTCTCGGCGTGCTGCTCGGCCTGGCTCATCAGCGCGGTCTCCAGCTCGACCAGCCGGGACACGATGTGCCGGACGTGGTCGCGGAGGTAGAGGCGAAGATCGGTGGCGATCTGGTCGTTGCGGCTGCGGCCCGCGCGGAGCTTTCCGCCGAGTGTGCCGAGGCGCTCCAGCAGACCGCGTTCGAGCGCGGTGTGGACGTCCTCATCCGCCACGGTCGGCCGGAACTCTCCGGCCTGGCAGGCCCGCTCAAGGTCGTCCAGGGCGCCGATCATGCGTCCCAGCTCGTCCTCGGTGAGCAGGCCCGCCCTCTGCAGCACCCGGGCGTGCGCGCGCGAGGCCAGCAGGTCGTACGGTACGAGCCGCCAGTCGAAGTGCACGCTCACCGAGAGCCGGGTCAGCGCGTCGGCCGGCCCTCCCTCGAACCGGCCGCCCCACAGCCGCATCGGCTTACCACCATCAGTCACCGTTGTTCTCCTCCCCATTCAATCCGCGACCTTAGCCCAATCAGGCCAGCCGAGCGTCCCGCGCCGCCGCGATCTTGGAAGGAAGGCTCCACAGCTCGACGAAGCCCTTGGCCAGGGACTGGTCGAAGGTGTCGCCGGTGTCGTAGGTGGCGAGGTTGAAGTCGTACAGCGAGGCCTCGGAGCGCCTGCCGGTGACGGTGGCCCGGCCGCCGTGCAGGACCATCCGGATCTCGCCGGTGACGTGCTCCTGGGCCTCGGCGATGAAGACGTCCAGGGCCTTCTTCAGCGGGGAGAACCACAGACCGTCGTAGACGAGCTCGCCCCAGCGCTGGTCGACGGACCTCTTGAACCTGGCCAGGTCACGCTCGACGGTGACGTTCTCCAGCTCCATGTGCGCGGTGATCAGCGCGATGGCGCCCGGCGCCTCGTAGACCTCACGGGACTTGATGCCGACGAGCCGGTCCTCGACCATGTCGAGCCTGCCGACGCCCTGGGCGCCCGCGCGCTGGTTCAGCTCGGAGATGATCTGGAACGGGGTCAGGTGACGCCCGTCGAGCGCGACCGGGACGCCCTTGACGAAGCTGATGATGACCTCGTCGGCCTCACGCGGCTGGGCCGGGTCGGAGGTGTAGGAGTAGACGTCCTCGATGGGGCCGTTCCAGATGTCCTCCAGGAAGCCGGTCTCCACGGCCCTGCCCCAGATGTTCTGGTCGATCGAGTAGGGGTTCTTCTTGCTGGTCTCGATCGGGAGGTTCTTCTCCTCGGCGTAGGCGATCGCCTTGTCCCTGGTCCACGCGTAGTCACGGGCGGGGGCGATGACCTTGAGCTCGGGGAAGAGCGCGGCCAGGCCGGCCTCGAAGCGGACCTGGTCGTTGCCCTTGCCGGTGCAGCCGTGGGCGACGTGGGTGCCGCCGAACTGCTTGGCCGCGGTGGCCAGGTGCTTGACGATCAGCGGCCGGGACAGCGCGGAGACCAGCGGGTAGCGGTCCATGTAGAGCGCGTTGGCCTGCAGGGCGGGCACGCAGAAGTCGGCGGCGAACTCCTCTCGGGCGTCGACGACGACGGACTCGGCGGCGCCGCAGTCGATGGCCCGCTTGCGGATGATCTCCATGTCCTCGCCGCCCTGGCCGACGTCGATGGCCACGGCGATCACCTCGGCTCCGGTCTTCTCCGCGAGGAACGGGATGGCAACGGAGGTGTCGAGGCCGCCTGAGAAGGCGAGTACGACCCGGTCAGTCATGATCAGTTTCTCCAAAGTCTTGTGCAGGTGTTTCTGGTTGAGCTGGGATGGCCCGCCGAAGCGGGCTACATACGTCGGTCGGCGTGCCTCAGCAGGGCCTCGGCGACCGCTTCCCCACCCATCGGGTCGCGGCTGATGACGAGGATCGTGTCGTCTCCGGCCACCGTGCCGAGGATGGACTTCCAGCCCGCGTGGTCGATGGCGGAGGCGAGGAACTGCGCGGCACCCGGCGGGGTGCGCACGATCACCAGGTTGGCGGACGCGTCCGCCGAGACGAGGAGTTCCTCGGCGATCCGGCTCAGCCGGGCGGCCGGAGTCTCACCGCCGCCGAGCCTGGCCGGCGGGATTCTTCCGCCGCCCTCGCCCGGCAGGGCGTAGACCAGGGAGCCGTCCTCGGCCCGCAGCTTGAGCGCGCCGAGTTCGTCCAGGTCGCGGGAGAGAGTGGCCTGGGTGACCTCCACCCCGCTCTCCAGCAGAAGCTTAGCCAGGTCAGGCTGGGAGCGGACCGGCTGCCGCGCCAGGAGCTCGGCGATTCGCGCCTGGCGGGCCACCTTGGTCATGGGAATCGTCACGGTGTCCGCCCTCCCTTCCCGGACTGCGAGACCAGCCAGTGCAGCAGGGCCTTCTGGGCGTGCAGGCGGTTCTCCGCCTGGTCCCACACCAGGCTCTGCGGGCCGTCGAGGACGTCGGCGGAGATCTCAAGCCCCCGGTAGGCGGGCAGGCAGTGCAGAACGATCGCACCTCTGGCGGCCCGGTCCATCAGCTCGGCGTTGACCTGGAAGGGCGTCAGGTCGGCGATCCGCTGCTCCTTGCCGTCCTGGCCCATCGAGACCCAGGTGTCGGTCGTGACGACGTCGGCGTCCGCCACGGCCGTCCCGGCGTCCGGCAGCACGGCGACCGAGCCGCCGGTGCCCACGGCGATCTCGCCCGCCTTGCGCAGGACCGCCGGGTCGGGCCGGTACCCGGCCGGGGCGGCGATCCGCACGTGCATGCCCGCCAGCGCCCCGCCGAGCAGGTAGGAGTGGGCCATGTTGTTGGCGCCGTCCCCGAGGTAGGTCAGGGTGAGCCCGGCCGTGGAGCCGAAGTGTTCCCTGACGGTCTGCAGGTCGGCGAGGATCTGGCAGGGGTGGAACTCGTCGGTCAGCGCGTTGACCACCGGCACGGAGGAGGCCGCGGCCATGGCCTCGACCCGCTCCTGTCCCGAGGTGCGCCACACGATGGCGCTCGTCTGGCGTTCCAGGACCCGGGCGGTGTCCTCGATGGACTCGCCCCGGCCCATCTGCGAGGACCCGGCGTCGAGGATGAGGGGCAGGCCGCCCAGTTCCCCGACGCCCACGGCGAAGGAGATCCTGGTGCGGGTCGACGGCTTGTCGAAGAGCACCGCGACCGTCTGCGGGCCCTCGAAGGGGCGGTAGCCGTACCGGTCCTTCTTCATGGCCGTGGCCAGGTCGAGCACCTCCGCCTGCTCGGCGGGCGAGAGGTCGTCGTCACGCAGGAAGTGCCTGGTCCCTGAAACGGTGGTGCCTTGCTCAGTCACTGGATGCCTCGTCGAGAAGTGCCGGAAGCGCGGTCACGAAGGTGGTGACCTGTTCCGCGGTGATCACGAGCGGGGGTGCGAGCCGTACGGCGTCCGGCTGGACGGCGTTGACCAGGAAGCCGGCGCGCTGGGCGGCCTCCTGGAATCGGCCCGCGCGCTCGGCGGTCAGGACGACGGCCAGCCACAGGCCCCGGCCTCTGACCCCCTTGAGCAGGGGGTGCTCGACCGCGGCGATTCCCTCGGACAGCAGTGTCCCGACGGTCTTGACGTGTTCGAGCAGGCCCTGGCTCTCGATGGTCTCCAGTACGGCCAGCGCCGCGGCGGCCGAGACGGGGTTGCCGCCGAAGGTCGAGCCGTGGTCTCCCTTGGCGAAGAGCGTTCCTGCGGCGCCGAGGCCGACGCAGGCGCCGATCGGCATGCCTCCGCCGAGGCCCTTGGCCAGGGTCAGCACGTCGGGCAGTACGCCTTCGTGCTGGTGGGCGAACCAGCGTCCGGTACGGCCGATGGCCGACTGGATCTCGTCGGCGACCAGCAGCGCGCCGGTCGTGTCGCAGATCTCCCTGACGGCCCTGAGGTAGCCGTCGGGCGGCGGGACGACTCCGGCCTCGCCCTGGGTGGGTTCGAGGAAGACCGCGGCGCACTCGTCGGTGACGGCGTTCTTCAGCGCGTCGGCGTCGCCGTAGGGGACGAAGCGGACATCAGCCGGGAAGGGCCCGAACTGGTCGCGGATGGCGCGCTTGCCGGTCAGCGAGAGAGCGCCCAGGCTACGGCCGTGGAAGCCGTTCTCCGTGGCCACGACGTAGGGGCGGCCGTTGGCCTTGCCGTACTTGATGGCGAGTTTGAGGGCGGCCTCGTTCGCCTCGGTGCCCGAGTTGGTGAGGAACACCCGGGCGGGGGCGCCGAGCAGGCCGATCAGCCGTTCGGCGAGCAGCACCTCGGGCTCGTTCAGGAACAGGTTGCTGGTGTGGGCGAGCGTGGCGACCTGCCGGGTGACGGCCTCGACGAGCGCGGGGTGCGCGTGGCCGAGCGAGCTGACCGCGATGCCGCCGATCAGGTCGAGGTACTCGGTGCCGTCGACGTCCCAGACCCGTGAGCCCTCGCCGCGCGCCAGCACCACCGGGGGCACGCCGTAGTTGGGCATGAAGGCGGCCTCGAAACGCCTGCTGAGCGCTTCCGACTGGTTGCTCACGTGTCACTCCCGTTCAGCTCGTTGGTGGTGCTCGCCCGCCGCCCGGCCGTGTCCGGCAGGACCATGGTGCCGACGCCCTCGTCGGTGAAGATCTCCAGCAGCACCGAGTGGGGCACCCTGCCGTCGAGCACGTGTGCCTGGGGCACGCCGCCGCGGACCGCGCTCAGGCAGGCCTCCATCTTGGGCACCATGCCGCTGGACAGGCCGGGCAGGAGCCCGGCGAGTTCGGTGGCCTTCAGGCGCCTGATGACCTCGTTCTCCCCGGCGGCCGCGTCGGGGCGCCAGTCGCGGTAGAGGCCTTCGACGTCGGTGAGGACGATCAGCTTGGAGGCGCCGAGCGCCACGGCCAGGGCGGCCGCCGCGGTGTCGGCGTTGACGTTGTAGACGGTGCCGTCCTCGCTGCGCGCGACCGAGGAGACGACGGGGATGCGCCCGTCGTCGAGCAGCGCCCGCACCGCTCCGGCCTCGACGTCGACGATGTCGCCGACCTGGCCGATGTCGACCTTGACGCCGTCGACGACGGCGTGCTTGCGGACCGCGGTGAACAGGTGGGCGTCCTCGCCGGACATGCCGATCGCGAGCGGGCCGTGCCGGTTGATCAGGCCGACGACGTCACGGTTGACCTGGCCGACCAGGACCATCCTGACGACCTGCATGGCCTCGGGGGTGGTGACCCGCAGGCCCGCGGTGAAGGTCGACTCGATGCCGAGCCGGTCGAGCTGGGCGTTGATCTGGGGGCCGCCGCCGTGCACGATCACCGGCTTGAGACCGGCGTAGCGCAGGAAGACGACGTCGTCGGCGAACTTCTCCCTCAGGTGCTCCTCGGTCATCGCGTTACCGCCGTACTTGATGACGACGGTCGCGCCCTGGAAGCGGGCGAGCCAGGGCAACGCCTCGATGAGCGTGTGCGCCTTGGCCAGGGCCGCCTGGGTCCTTGTGGGGACGCTCATGACGAGTAGGCCGAGTTCTCGTGGACGTAGGCCACGGTGAGGTCGGTGGTGTGGATCGTCGCGGCGTGCGGGCCCGCCGACAGGTCGACGGTGATCGTCACGTCGCGGGGGCGCAGGTCCACCTTGGAGCGGTCGTCCCCCGCGGCTCCGCCACGGCAGATCCACACGCCGTTGATGGCCACGTTGAGCCGGTCGGCCTCGAAGACGGCGTCGGTGGTGCCGACGGCGGACAGCACCCGGCCCCAGTTGGGGTCCTCGCCGTAGATGGCGCACTTGAGCAGGTTGGAGCGGGAGACGGCACGGCCGACGACGACGGCGTCCTCCTCGGAGGCGGCGCCGATGACCTCGATGGCGATCGCCTTGGTCGCGCCCTCGGCGTCGACCAGGAGCTGACGGGCCAGGTCGGCGCAGACGGCGCGGACGACCTGCCCGAACTCGGCGAGGTCGGGGCTGACACCGGAGGCGCCGCTGGCCAGCAACAGGACGGTGTCGTTGGTCGACATGCAGCCGTCGGAGTCGAGCCGGTCGAAGGTGACCCTGGTCGCCTCGCGCAGCGCGGTCTGGAGCTGCTCGGCGGGCACGTCGGCGTCGGTGGTGATCACGCAGAGCATGGTGGCCAGGCCGGGAGCGAGCATGCCCGCGCCCTTGGCCATGCCGCCGACCATGTAGCCGCCCTCGCCCTTGCGGAAGGAGATCTTGGAGACGGTGTCCGTGGTGCGGATGGCGTCGGCGGCGGCCAGGCCGCCGTCCCTGCTGGCCTGGGAGACCGCGGTGCCGATCCCGCCGAGCAGGGCGTCCATCGGCAGCCGTTCGCCGATCAGGCCGGTCGAGCAGACCGCGATCTCGCCCGCGGAGTCCTGGAGCTCCTCGGCGACGCGCTCGGCGGTCGCGTGGGTGTCCTGGAAGCCCGCGCTGCCGGTACAGGCGTTCGCGCCGCCCGAGTTGAGCACGACGGCCCTGACCCGGCCCCCGGCCAGCACCTGCTGGGACCACACGACCGGTGCGGCCTTGACACGGTTGCTCGTGAAGACACCGGCCGCGGCACGTGACGGGCCGTCGTTGACGACCAGCGCCAGGTCGCGGGCGTCACCGGACTTGATGCCTGCGGCGATGCCGGCTGCCCTGAATCCGAGGGGGGCGGTCACGCTCATGGGGCGACTCCGTTGAGAGGAAGGCCGAGTTCTTCTGACAGGCCGAGTGCGAGGTTGGCGCTCTGGATCGCGCCCCCCGCGGTGCCCTTGGTGAGGTTGTCGATGGCGACGACGGCGACGACGCGGCCGGCGCGCTCGTCCAGGGTGACCTGGAGGGCGGCGGTGTTGGCGCCGAGGGTCATCGAGGTCGTGGGCCACTGGCCCTCGGGCAGCAGCCGCAGGAACGGCTCGTCCTTCGTCGCGGCCTGATAGGCCTCGCGGAGCAGGGCGGCGGTGACGCCGGGTTTGGCGGGCGCCGTGCAGGTGGCGAGGATGCCGCGGCTCATGGGAGCGAGCAGCGGGGTGAAGGAGACCTTCACCGGGGCTCCGGCCAGCGGGGAGAGGTTCTGCTCCATCTCGGGGGTGTGCCGGTGGACGCCGCCCACACCGTAGGCGCCGACCGAACCCATGACCTCGCTGCCCAGCAGGTTCGGCTTGAGGGACTTGCCCGCCCCGCTCGTGCCGCTCGCGGCGACCACGACCACGTCGGGCTCGACGAGACCCGCGGCGAAGGCGGGGAACATGGCCAGCGTGACGGCGGTCGGGTAGCAGCCGGGGACGGCGATCCTGCGGGTGGCGCGGAGTTCCTCGCGCCGTCCGGGCAGCTCGGGCAGGCCGTACGGCCAGGAGCCCGCGTGGGCGCCGCCGTAGAAGTGCTCCCAGGCGGCGGGGTCGGTGAGGCGGAAGTCGGCGCCGCAGTCGACGACCAGCGTGTCCTGGCCGAGTTGCTCGGCGACCGCGGCCGACTGGCCGTGCGGCAGCGCGAGGAAGACCAGGTCGTGGCCCCCGAGGGTCTCGGCGGTCGTCTCCAGGAGTGTGCGATCGGCGAGCGGGGCCAGGTGGGGCTGGTGGGCGCCCAGGAGGGTGCCCGCGTTCGACCCGGCGGTCACCGCGCCGATCTCAATCTCCGGGTGTGACAGCAGCAGGCGCAGGATCTCGCCTCCGGCGTAACCGCTGGCACCCGCGATGGCCGCTTTCATCCGCCCCCCAAACACTGCATATTCATGCACGATTGCTCATGAACTTACTAGAAAGATTATGCACGCCGGGGGAACGTCATGCAAGCATCAGACAATCTACTCTTCCATCCACAAAGCATCACAAAACATGCATGTGATCATGCGGGGCCCGCCCCTGCCCCGCCCGGTATCGTGATGTCTCCCGCCCCTTCATCTCCGGGGAGTACGAACGCATGGCCGTCCCTCACGACCAGGTCCTGGCTCGGCTCACCGCCCCGGGGCAGCTCTTCGAGATGGAGGAGGTCCCGGGTTCCTGTGGCCCGGTGAGAACGTGGAAACACGCCCCTGTCCACTTCCGGACACTGCTTGAGGCCAGCAGGCGCCACGGCCCCAAGGTCTTCCTCGTCTACGAGGACGAGCGCGTCACCTACGAGGAGCACTACCTGCGCGCCGCGACGCTGGCCAGGCGTCTGGCCGGGGAGTACGGCGTGGCCAAGGGCGACCGGGTGGCCATCGCCATGCGCAACTACCCGGAATGGGTGATCGCCTTCTCCGCGGTGCTGGCCGCCGGGGCGGTCGCCGTACCGCTCAACGCGTGGTGGAGCGCCAAGGAGCTGGAGTTCGGCCTGTCCGACTCGGGGGCGCGGGTGCTGATCGCCGACGGCGAGCGCGCCGCGGCGCTCGCCGGGGCCGGGTGCCCGCTGATCGTGGCGCGCGGCGAGGTGCCCGCGGGCGCCCGTTCCTTCGCCGAGGTGCTGGGCGCCGTCGAGCCGGACGTGACGCCGCCGCCGGTCGACCTCTCCCCGCAGGATCCCGCGACCATCCTGTACACCTCCGGCACGACCGGCCGCCCGAAGGGCGCTCTCGGCAGCCATCGCAACCTGGGCCAGTCCCCGCTGACGGTGGCCTACGGCACGACGCGCAGCGCGGTCAGGGCGGGCAGGGATCCCGCGCGCAAGGCGGGAAGGCGCCGCGTCACCCTCCTGACCGTCCCCCTCTTCCACGCCACCGGCTGCTTCGCGGTGATGACCACCACGATGTTCGGCGGCGACGGCCTGGTGCTGATGCGCAGGTGGGACGCGGGACGCGCGCTCGAACTCATCGAACGGGAGCGGGTCACCAACCTCAGCGGCGTGCCGACCAACATCTGGCAACTGTTGTCCCACCCCGGCCTGGCCGAGGCCGACGTCTCAAGCCTCACCTCCCTCGGGTACGGCGGCGCCCCCGCCCCGCCGAGACTGCTCGAACGGCTCACCGAACTGCTGCCCAGCCGCTCCCCGACCAACGGGTACGGCATGACCGAGACGACCGCGCTGGCCATCGGCAACGGCGGCCCGGACTATCTCGCCAGACCCGACAGCGTCGGCCTTCCCGTGCCGGTGGTCGACGTGCGCGTCACCGGCCAGGGCGGTGAGGAGCTGCCGGTCGGCGAGGTCGGCGAACTGCGCCTGCGCGGCCCCAACGTGATCCTCGGCTACTGGAACCGGCCGGAGGAGACCGCGGAGGCCTTCGCGGACGGCTGGCTGCGCACCGGAGACCTGGCCAGGGTCGACGAGGAGGGCTTCGTCTACATCGTCGACCGGGCCAAGGACATGGTCATCCGGGGCGGGGAGAACGTCTACTGCGCCGAGGTCGAGGCCGCGCTCTTCGAGCATCCGGCGGTCGAGGACGCCGCGGTGATCGGCATCCCGCACGAGGAGCTCGGCGAGGAGGTCGGCGCGATCGTACGGCTCGCCTCCCCCGTGGGGGACGAGGAGCTGCGGGCCTTCCTCCGCGAGCGGATCGCCCCCTTCAAGGTCCCCGTCCGGTTCTGGATCCGCGAGAGCGAGTTGCCCCGCAACCCCGGCGGCAAGATCCTCAAGACGGTCCTGCGCCGGGAGGTCCTCGGCGCCTGACCTGCCGCCGGGGGGTGGAAAACCGTTTGCCCCGATGCGGAGCGATACCAAAAACTGTCTCCTTGTGCCGGAGAAATCTGATCGCTCCCTCGGGGGGCTGCTGCGCAGAGTCGGAATGGACCTTGGGCCGCTCCGCGACTCACGTGACTTCCGGCTGCTGTTCGCCTCCGGGGCGATCACGATGTTCGGCACCTTTCTCACCCTGGTCGCGCTGCCGCTGCAGATGAAGCAGCTCACCGACTCCTATGTGGCGGTCAGCCTGGTCAGCGCGGCCGAGTTCGTGCCGATGGTGCTGTGCGGGCTCTGGGGCGGCGCGATCGCGGACGCGCTCGACCGGCGCAAGATCATTCTCTACACCGAGGCCGGGCTCTGCCTCACGACGGTCGCCCTGACGGTCAACGCCCTGCTGCCCAGGCCGCAGATCTGGGTCCTGTACGTGGTCGGGGCGCTCAGCGCGGGACTGGGCAGCCTGCAGCGGCCCAGCCTGGAGGCGCTGCTCCCCCGGGTCGTCCGGCACGACCAGGTCGGCGCCGCCGCCGCGCTGTCCGGCTTCCGCTGGACCCTCGGTGCCATCGTCGGCCCCGCGCTCAGCGGCCTGATCGCCGCCGTGTTCGGCGTCGCGGCGGCCTACGGCGTCGACGTGGCCACCTTCCTGATCTCCATGGCCCTGCTCTGGATGGTCAGGATGCCCGCGCAGTCGAAGGACGCTCCCCCCGCCTCGATCGCGACGCTCGTCGAGGGGGTCCGCTACGCCGTGCGGCGTCCCGACCTGATGGGCACCTATCTGGTGGACATCGCGGCGATGGTCTTCGCCTCGTGCGCCGCGTTGTACCCCTTCCTGGCCGACGAGCTCGGTTCCCCGCAGGCGATCGGCCTGCTCTTCTCCGCCACCGCCGTCGGATCGCTGGTCGCCTCGGCCACCTCCGGCTGGACGGCCCGGGTCCACCGGCACGGCCTGGGTGTCATCGTCGCGGCGGCCGTCTGTGGGGTCGCGGTCGCGGCGGCGTCCGTCATGCCGACCGTCTGGGGCGTGTTCGCCTTCCTGGCGCTGGCCGGGGCGGCCGACATGATCAGCGGCATCTTCCGCTCGACCATCTGGAACCAGACCATCCCCGACGAGCTTCGGGGCCGTCTGGCCGGGATCGAACTGCTCTCCTACACCAGTGGCCCGATGCTGGGCAACGCGCGAGCGGGCATGATGGCCCAGCTCGGCGGCACCCGCTTCTCCATGGGCGTCGGCGGGCTGCTGTGCGTCGGCGCGGTCGCGGCGATGGCGGCGCTGCTGCCCGGCTTCGGGCGCTACGACGCCCGTACCGACGAGCACGCCGTACGGGAGCGTGCCCGCCGTACAGCCGTCACCGAGGCCTAGAGGTCCTGCTCGCGCCAGCCGTCGTGCTCCTCGGCGAGTTCCTCAAGCCGGGTCACGGCCTCGGCGGGCAGCGCGCCGCCGGGGTCCTCGACGACCACGAGCCACTGGGCGTCCTCGGCGTCGTCCTCCCCCGCGAGGGTCTCCCGCACCACCGAGGGCGTCTCCACCTGGGGGAACTCCTCTCCCACCAGGTCCGCGACCTCCTCGGCCTCCGTACGTTCGGCGAACACCAGCAGATGTCTCATTCATCCCCCACAGGCGAAGGCCCCGGCCGCCACGGGTCGTCCGTGGTGGCCGGGGCCGTACCGAATCCGATCAGACCCCGCGCAGCTGCGCTCCGGTCCGCTCGCCCGCCAGGGCGACCGCGGCGTCGCGGGCCGCGGTGGTCTCCTCGACGGTGAGCGTCCGGTCGGCCGCCCTGAACCACAGGGAGTAGGCCAGCGACTTGTTCCCCTCACCGATCTGGGCGCCGGTGTAGACGTCGAACAGCCGGATCGACTCCAGCAGTTCGCCCGCCCCCTCGCGCAGCGCCGCCTCGACCTCGGCAACCTGCGTCGCGGCGTCGACGACGAGCGCGACGTCCTGGGTGGCGATCGGGTAGGCGGAGATGGAGGAGACCTGCACCGGGCCCGGCATCAGCCCTTCGAGGTGGGTCAGCTCCAGCTCCATCGCGCTGGTGCGCGGCGGCAGGCCGTAGGCCTCGATGACGCGCGGGTGCAGCTCACCGGCGTGGCCGACGAGAACGTCCCCGACGTACAGCGCGGCGCAGCGGCCCGGGTGCCAGGGCTCGTGCCGGTCGGCGCGGACGTCGAGGACGACCCCCGCCTCGCGGGCCACCACGCGGGCGGCCTCGACGGCGTCGGCCCAGCCTGCCTGTCGGCCCTTGCCCCACCAGCCGGAGCGCTCGAACTCGCCCGCGAGCACCACTCCGGCCCGCAGCGGCTGGGCGGGCAGCGCCGCCTCGATCGAGGCGAGCTCCTCCGCCTCGGGCCTGCGGTCCACGCCGAGGACCGGCGCGGTCGCGGGCGCGCCCTCGGCGGGCCGGTAGACCAGGCCCGTCTCGAACAACGCCACGTCGCCGAAGCCCCTGCCCACGTTGCGGACCAGCGTCTTGAGCAGGCCGGGCAGCAGCGTGGTGCGCAGCAGCGGCTCGTCCTCGCTGAGCGGGTTGGCCAGCCGTACGGCCAGGCGACGGGCGTCACCGGCGGGCAGCTGCAGGTTGTCGAGGTCGCGCTCCCCGAAGAACGGGTAGGCCAGGATCTCGACGTAGCCGGAGGCCGCCAGCGCCCTTCCCGTACGGCGGCGCAGCCGCTGTCCCGGGGTCAGGCCCGCGCCCGCCGGAGCGCCCGGCAGGATCGAGGGCAGCCTGTCGTAGCCCTCAAGCCGGATGACCTCCTCGGCGAGGTCGTTGGGGTCGGTCAGGTCGGGCCGCCACGAGGGCGGGGTGACGGTCAGCATGTCGTCGCCGACCACGGCCAGCTTGGCGGCCAGTTCGTCCCCGGGCTCGACCGAGCCTTCCACGACCGTGCAGCCGACCTGCTCCAGGTTCCGGACCACCGTCTCGCGGTCGTAGACGACGCCCGCGACCCGGCCGGGGTAGCCGCTCGGGATGGAGATCTGGACGGGCTCGATCTCGATCGCCGCGTGGGTCACCCCGGGCTGGACCACGCCGCCGCCCAGTTCGGCCAGCAGGCTGACCGCACGCCAGGAGGCGTAGAGCGGAAGCTCCCGGTCCACACCCCGCTCGAAGCGCTTGGACGCCTCGCTGACCAGGTTGTGGCGGCGGGACATCCGCGCGATGCCGCTGGCGGAGAAGTGCGCGGCCTCGATCACGATGTCGGTCGAGGTGTCGGAGATCTCGGTGTTCAGGCCGCCCATGGTGCCCGCCATCGAGATGGCACCCGAGGCGTCGGTGATGAGGATGTCACCGGGGTCGAGCGTGCGCACGACGTGGTCGAGGGTCTCCAGCTTCTCGCCGGGCTCGGCGCGGCGCACGACGATCTCACCGTCAAGCCGGGTCGCGTCGAAGGCGTGCAGGGGCTGGCCGAGCTCCAGCATCACGTAGTTGGTGACGTCGACGGCCAGCGAGACCGGCCGCATACCCGCGCGCGACAGGCGCGTGCGCATCCACAGCGGGCTCGGCGCCGCCGGGTCGAAGCCCTGGACCTCCCGCAGCACGAAACGGTCGCACGCGCTCGCGTCGGCGATCGAGGCCGGGTAGGACGGGGCCGCCTCGGCGGGCGGGGAGACGTCGGCGGGGTCGAGGAAGGCAACCCCGAAGGCGGTGGCCACCTCCCTGGCCACACCGCGGATCGACAGCGCGTAGCCGATGTCCGGGGTGATCTCCAGCTCGATCACGTCGTCGCGCAGGCCGAGGAGCTCGGCCACGTCCGCGCCGATGGGCGTGCCCTCCGGCAGCACCATGATGCCGTTGTGCTCGTCGCTCAGCCCGAGCTCGCGCTCCGAGCAGATCATGCCCTCGGACATGCGTCCGTAGGTCTTGCGCGCGCCGACCTCGAAACCGCCGGGCAGCACGCCGCCGGGCAGCACGACCGGCACCCGGTCGCCGACGACGAAGTTGGTCGCGCCGCACACGATCTCCCGCGGGGCGGCCTCACCGACCTCGACCTGGCAGTGCCGGATCGGCTTCTTGAAGCCCTGCAGCTCCTCGATGGCGAGCACCTCGCCGACCACAACGCTCTTGACGTCATGACCGTAGGAGGTGACGGCCTCCAGCTTGAGACCGGCGGCGGTGAGCCTGTCGGCCACCTCGTGCGCGGTCGCTGCGGGGAGATCGACGTACTCCCGCAGCCATGAAAGCGGGACCTTCATCAGACCTCCATTCCGAACGGAAGCGTGAAACGCACGTCTCCCTCGACCATGTCACGCATGTCCTCGACGTTGTGGCGGAACATCAGCGTGCGCTCGATGCCCATACCGAAGGCGAACCCGCTGTAGCGGGACGGGTCGACGCCGCAGGCGATCAGCACCCGCGGGTTGACCATCCCGCAGCCGCCCCACTCGATCCAGCCCTCCGACTTGCACGTACGGCAGTGCGGGTTGCCCGGCACCGCGGAGGCGCCCCGGCACACGAAGCACCGCAGGTCCATCTCCGCCGAGGGCTCGGTGAACGGGAAGTAGTTCGGCCTGAACCTGGTGGTGATGCCCTCCCCGAACATGAGCTCGGCGAACCTGTCCAGGGTGCCCTTGAGGTGGGCCATGGTCAGGCCCTCGTCGACGGCCAGTCCCTCGACCTGGTGGAAGACCGGCGTGTGGGTGGCGTCGAGCTCGTCGGTGCGGAACACCTTGCCCGGCGAGATCACGTAGACCGGCAGCGGACGGCTCAGCAGCGCCCGGACCTGCACCGGGGAGGTCTGGGTGCGCAGCACCTTGCCCGAGTCGACGGACTCGACGAAGAAGGTGTCGTGCTCGGAGCGCGCCGGGTGGTCGGGCGAGATGTTCAGCGCGTCGAAGTTGAACCACTCGCCTTCCAGCTCCGGCCCCTCGGCGACCTCGTAGCCCATGCCGACGAAGGCGTCCGCGATGCGCTCCTGCAGGGTGGTCAGCGGGTGGCGGGCGCCGCGGGCCGTACGGTCCCAGGGCAGTGTGACGTCGACGGTCTCCTCAACGAGGACCCGCTCGTCGCGCTCGGCCTCCAGCTGTGCCTGACGCTCGGCGAAGGCGTCCGCGACGGCCTTGCGCGCGCCGCCGATGCGTTTGCCCGCCTCTGCCCGGGCCGCGGGCGGAAGCGCGCCGATCTCGCGGTTGGCCAGGGCGATCGGCGAGCGGTCGCCGGCGTGCGCGAGCCGTACCTGCTTGAGTTCGTCGAGGTTGCGCGCCGCCTTGACGGCGTCGAGCGCCTCCGCCTGCATGCGCGCCACCTCGTCGGCGTGCAGCGGGGTCACCTCGACCGGGTCGTAGTTAGACAAGAGAAAGCTCCGAATCCAGGGCTTGAGCGGCCATGAGTCTAGTCGGGGAAGCCCACCGGGCTGGCATCCGCGCTCAGGCGAAGTCAGGGGTGCCGGTGGGCACCATAAATCGAAACTCGGCCCCGCCCTCGGGCCCCCGCTGCACGGAGATGGTGCCGCCGTGGGCCTCGATGAGACCCTTGACGATGAAGAGACCGAGGCCGGTGCCACCGCGGCGGCGGGCGTTGCCCCGCCAGAACTGCCGGAACACGCGCGTGGCCAGCTCGGGCGGAATGCCCTCTCCCTGGTCACGGACGGACACGGTCACTCCCCATTGGTTCGGTTCGACGACTATTGTCACCGTACCGCGCCCGTGGCGCACGGCGTTTTCCATCAGGTTGGCCAGCACCTGGTCGATTTTGTCCTGATCGAGCCAGGTCTCGGGAAGTTCGCCCAGCACCCGGAGCAGGAAGCGCCCCTCGGGCTCCCCCGCTGCGACCCGCCCATCGATGATCTTCTGGACCCTCGCCGGGACGTCGACCACCTGACGATGGATCTCAAGGCGCCCCGACTCGATGCGGGACACGTCGAGCAGCTCGGTGATCAGCCGGGTCACCCGGTCGGCGTCGGCGTTGACCGTCTCCAGCATGACCAGCTTCTGGTCGTCGGTGAAGCGGGTCCATTTGGCGAGCAGGGTCGCGGTGAACCCCTTGACGCTGGTCAGCGGGGAGCGCAGCTCGTGGGCGACGGTCGAGACCAGGTCCGCGCGGCTGCGTTCGAGCCTGGCCCGCGCGCCCGCGTCACGCATCGTGATCACCACACGGGCGATCTCGCCACCCCGCTCGGGCCTGCGCACCAGCCGGGCCGCGACGAGCATCTCCTGACCGCCGGGAGTGCGCAGCGGCAGCTCAGGCTGGCGGGTGCGGGTCGGCAGGCCGCCGTAGGTGTCGAGCCACTTCCACCAGTCGCGCCCGTCGTGATCGCGGAAGGAGAACACGTCCCGCACGTGACGTCCGACGGCCTGGTCCCAGCCGATCCCGGTCAGCCGGGTCGCGGCCCGGTTGACGCTCAGCACGTGGCCGTCCCGATCGGTCACGACGAGGCCGTCGGGAAGGTCGTCGACGTCGATCACACAGGCGGAATCAGCGCTCCGCTCGTCGGTGTGTTCGCCGTGCACGACCCCGCCTCCTCGACGCTACAACGCCGACAATAGCGGGTTTCGCGTGTCCTCCGGCAGCCTCGGGACGGGGGGCCTCACCCGCTCAGGGGACGTACACGTTGAGACCGGGCAGAGGCATACAGACACACCGCGGCGGCCGTCGCGAGGTTGAGGCTCTCCGCCCCGCCGTAGATCGGCACCCTGACCACCTCGTCGGCAAGGTCGAGGATCTCCTTGGGCAGCCCCCAGGCCTCGTTGCCGAAGATCCAGGCCGCGGGCCCCGAGAGGTCGACGTCGTCGAGCGTCCGCGTTCCCGCGCCGTCAGCGGCGAACACCCGCAGGCCCGCCCCTTTGAGCCTGTCCACGGCCTGTGCCACCGGGGCACCGGTGACGACGGGCAGGTGGAAGAGGCTCCCGGCGCTGGCCCGAACGCACTTGCCGTTGTAGGGGTCGACGGAGGCGTCGGTGAAGACCACCGCGTCGGCCCCCGCGGCGTCCGCGGTGCGCAGCACGGTCCCGGCGTTGCCCGGGTCGCGGACGTGGGCGAGCACGGCGACGAGCCTCGCCTGGTCGGTGACCGCGCTCTCCAGGGGAACGTGCACGAACCGGCACACCGCCAGGAGGCCCTGCGGGGTGACGGTCTGGGCCAGTTCGGCCATCACCTCACCGCTGGCCCGGTGCACGGGCACCCCCGCGGAGACGGCGGCGGCGACGAGGTCGGCGTGGCGCGCCTCGGCCTCGACGGTGGTGAACAGCTCGGTCACGACGCCGTCGAGCGCCAGCGCCTCACGAACCGCCTGCGGTCCCTCCGCCAGGAAGGACCGGTCCCGGTCCCTGAAGGCTCGTTTGGTCAGCCGCCTGGCCGCCTTGACCCGCGGCGACTTGATGTTGGTCAGCTCAGATCCCGCCATGTCCGTTCCCCAGGAATGCGAATGCGGCCCACAGCGTGATCGCTGTGGGCCGCGTGTTCTTCAGCGCGTTCGTCGGCGCCGGATTCAGCCGGCGACCGGCGCGTTCACGTCGGCCGGAAGCGCCTTCTTGGCGGCTTCGACCAGGGTCGCGAACGTGGCGGCGTCGTTGACCGCGAGGTCAGCGAGGATCTTGCGGTCGACCTCGATGGAGGCCAGACGCAGCCCCTGGATGAGGCGGTTGTAGGTGATGCCGTTCTGACGGGCAGCGGCGTTGATGCGCTGAATCCACAGACGGCGGAAGGTGCCCTTGCGGTCCTTGCGGTCGCGGTAGGCGTAGGTCATCGAGTGGAGCATCTGCTCCTTGGCCTTGCGGTACAGCCTGGAGCGCTGCCCCCGGTAGCCCTTCGCCCGCTCGAGAACGACCTTGCGCTTCTTCTTGGCGTTGATCGCCCGCTTCACGCGTGCCATTTGTATCTATCTCCCCGGGGGCCGTTACTTAGCGAGCAGCTTCTTGATCTTCTTGGCGTCGGCGTCAGAGAGCACGACCTCGGGCTTGAGACGACGCGTCAGCTTGGAGGACTTCCACTCGTTGTAGTGGGCGCGGTTGGCGCGGCGGCGCTTGATCTTGCCTGAGCCGGTGAGCCGGAACCGCTTCTTCGCACCGCTGTGCGTCTTCATCTTCGGCATCTCAGCCGTCTCTCCCTCGATCGTGCCGATGTCCCGGGCCGGTAACCCGAGTCAAGGGCATGCCTGACTGTGAGACCGGACCCGGCCTCGGCTTCATCTCGCGACTGCCTGACGGTTCAGGCTATGCGAGTCACTCCTGCGGAGCGGGCACCTGCTCGTCCTGAGACCCGTCCGCGGCATCGTCGTCACGCCGCGCCTTGGCCGCCGCCTTCTCGGCCTTGGCCTCGGCCTTCTTCTTGTGCGGCCCGATAACCATGATCATGTTACGGCCATCCTGCTTGGGCTGGGACTCGACGAAGCCGAGCTCCGTGACGTCCTCGGCCAGCCGCTGCAGGAGCCGGAAGCCCAGCTCGGGCCGGGACTGCTCCCGACCGCGGAACATGATCGTTACCTTGACCTTGTCCCCCGCCTTGAGGAACCGCACCACGTGACCCTTCTTGGTCTCGTAGTCGTGCGGGTCGATCTTCGGGCGGAGTTTGATCTCCTTGATGATCGTGTACGCCTGGTTACGCCGCGCCTCGCGTGCCTTCATCGCGGACTCGTACTTGAACTTGCCGTAGTCCATGAGCTTGCACACGGGCGGGCGAGCCGTAGCCGCGACCTCGACGAGGTCGAGATCGGCTTCCTGAGCCAGCTTCAGAGCATCGCCGATGGAGACGATGCCAACCTGTTCGCCGTTCGGACCGACGAGGCGGACCTCGGGGACGCGAATACGGTCGTTGATGCGGGGCTCGGCGCTGATGAGGCCTCCTAGGTTGCGATCCGCCGCCGTCCTTGCAGGCGGCTTTGCACATACTCGATCGTGCCGGGAGGGTCGCGGAACACAGGCCGTTTCCAGGTCGAGAAGCGCGAATGCCCCGCACGTCGCGCATGCGGGGCCACATGAACTCGCCGATTCACACACCGCGAGCTCGGCCGGAGTCATCCGGCTGTGATCCTTGACCTGCCGACCTCTCGGTCGACCAGGTGGGAGGTGAACCTCCGCTTGCGCGTCCAGCAGGCATGCCGGACCGATCGAGTAGTTACTCTATCACACCCCCCGACACCCGCCGAATCATTCCCGATCCCACCTTCTCAATATGCCGATGGTCGATATATAAAGACCATATGAACCAGAGATCGATGCAGGAGCCGACGTTCCTGATCCTCACGGCCCTGGCCGCGGGACCCCAGCACGGTTACGGGGTGATCAGCGACGTCCAGGAGATCTCCGGCGGCCGGGTGCGCCTGCGGGCGGGAACCCTGTACGCCGCCCTCGACCGCCTCCAGTCCGAAAACCTGATCGCCACCGACCGCGAGGAGGTCGTGGAGGGCCGGATACGGCGCTACTACCGGCTGACCGCGGAGGGCGGCACCCGCCTGGCCACCGAGGCCGAACGGCTGCGCAGGCACGCCGAGGCGGCCTCGACCCGGCTGCGTGCCCTGGTCCCCGGCGTGGGCGGGGGTGTGGCGTGAGCACACTGGAGGAGCGTTACCGCAGGCTGCTGGCCCTCTACCCGGCCGAGCACAGGGCCAGGCACGGGGAGGAGATGCTCGGGGTGATGCTGGCGCAGGCCGGGCAGGGGTGGCGGTTCCCCGACCCGCGTGACGTGCTCGACCTGGTCAAGGGCGGGGTGCTGATCCGCCTGCGGCACGCCTTCGGCCCGGGCAGCGGCGGATCCTGGCGTGACGCGCTGAACATCGCCGCGATCGTCGCCCCGCTCCACCTGCTGGTCCTGGAGATGAGCACCTGGGGCACCATACTGTTGACCGTCGACGGCACCCAGCCTCTCCTCTACGCCCTGACGCCCGCCGTCTACGCGCTGCCGCGCCTGCTGATCGTCTGGCTCGCGCTGCGCGGCCCGCGCTGGGCGGCCGCGGCGTCGGCCTGGGTCTTGACGGCCGCCAGCACGACGATCCCGGCTGTGCTCAGCATGGGCATCGACCCGTTCACCCCCTTCGAGAGGGCGTTCTACGCACTGCCCGACCTCGCTGTCGCGCTTCTGCTGACGTTCGCCCCCAGCCCGACGGCGGGGGCGGCACTGGTCGGCCGCCGTTCGCTGCTGCGCTGGACCGCCGCGGCGATCCTGACGATGAACGTCGCCTCGGCTCTGGAGCACTTCCTCGCCCCCGAGTACTTCCTCGGTTCCCTGGCCATGACGACGATGGTCTGCATGGCCTGTGGAGCGGCCAGCCGCACCCCGGCGGGACGCCGGGCCGTCGTCCTCCTGGTGCCGCTGTTCCTGGTGCTCTACCGCGGCGTGCCGTGGTCCGGGATGTCGCACGACGAGTGGCTTCCCGGACTCGTCCAGGTCCTGGTGGGCGTCACCGCCTTCGTCGTGGCCAGGAGGGGCTTCCGGCCGTACGGCTCGGGGACCGTCAGCTCCCCGGAGCCGCTCGCCTGACGATCTCGGCCTTGCCCGCCGCGCGCATCGCCTCGACCGGGACGTCGGTCCGGCCGGTCATCATCTCGACCTGCCGGACCGCCTGGTGCAGCAGCATCGGGAAGCCGCCGACCACGGTGCCGCCCGCGGCCTCGACGGCCGAGGCCAGCCGGGTCGGCCACGGCGCGTAGACCACGTCGAAGAGCGCGGGCACCCCGGCCAGCAGGCCGGCGAAACCGTCCGCGGCGCCGGAGGGCAGGGTGGAGACGACCAGGTCGACGTCCAGGACACTCTCCAGCTCGTCGAAGGTGCGCACCGACAGGGTGGTGCCGAGCCGTTCGGCCACCTGTGCCGTCTCGCCCGCCCTGGCCGGGTCGCGGACCACCAGATTGGCCCGCGAGAGGCCCAGCTCGCGCAGGGCGGCCAGTGTCGAGGCGGCCGTCGCCCCGCCGCCGAGGACCGTGGCGCCGTGCGGCGGCTTGACCCCGGCCTCGGTGAGCGCCTGGACGATGCCGTACACGTCGGTGTTCTCCCCGTGGCGACCGCCCTCGGAGAAGATCACGGTGTTCGCCCCGCCGACCTCGACCGCCAGGTCGGAGACCGTGTCGAGCAGCGGGAGCACGGCGCGCTTGAGCGGCATCGTCAGCGACAGGCCCGCCCAGCCGGGGCCGAGCCCGTCGAGCAGGGCGGGCAGCCCCGCCTCGTCGCATTCGAAGGCCTCGTACTGCCAGTCGTACAGGCCGAGGGCCTCGTAGGCGGCCCGGTGCAGATGGGGCGAGAGCGAGTGGGCGATGGGCGAGCCCAGGACCGCCGCCCGCGTCATCCGCCGTTCCTGTTCTTCTCGAACTCCGCCTTCAACTGGAAGAACTCGGCCTCCGTCGAGGCGAACTTGGTGATGCCGCGCTTGGGGTCTGTGGTGACGAACCAGATCCAGTCGCCCTTGGCCGGGTCGAGCGCCGCCTGGATGGCGTGGTCACCCGGGTTGGCGATGGGGCCGGGCGGCAGGCCGAGCCGCTTGTAGGTGTTGTAGGGCGACTTGCTCTCCAGGTCGGCGTTGGTGGCGGAGATGCCGTACTTGTTCAGCCCGTACATCACCGTGCTGTCCATCTCCAGCTTGCGGTTGCCGTCCAGGCGGTTGTAGATGACCCGGGCCACCTTGGACATGTCCTCGACGCTGCCCGACTCGGCCTGGACGATGCTGGCGATCGTCATGATCTCGTGCGGGGTGTGCCCGAGGCTCTTGGCCGCCGAGACGAGCCCGTCCTTGTCGGCCGTCTGGTTGAAACGGTCGACCATCGCGGTGAGGATGTCCGCCGCGGTCATCTTGGGGGTGATGTCGTAGGTGGCGGGGAAGGCGTAGCCCTCCAGGCGCCCCTTGGCGTAGCCGGGCAGGCCGAGCGCCTTGACGTTCTTCGCGGCCTGCTGGAACTCCTTGAGCGGCTTGCCGGTCTCCTTGGCGAGCGTCGCCAGGGTGTCGGACAGGCGCAGGCCCTCCTTCAGCGTCACCCGCTCCAGCAGCCGCAGGGACGGGTCGAGCAGCTTGACGGCCGCCGCCGAGGACATCCGCTTGCGCATGCGGTACTCACCCGGTTGCAGGGAGGCGCTCTTGCCCGCGTCGGCGACGGCCCCGGTGAACGTCCTGGCGCTCTTGACGACGTCCTGCTTCTCCAGGGTCTGGGCGACGTCGGAGGCGGTCTGACCGTCCTTGATCTCGATGACGACCTCGCCGCTGCCCTCACCGGCGTAGTCCTGGGGAGTCGTCACCTCACGCAGCCAGGTGTAACCGTAGAAGCCCGCCGCGCCGAGACCGCCGATCAAGACGATGACCGCGAGCATCGGGGCGAGGAAGCCGCCCCTGTTGCGGCGACGCCTTCTGCGGCGGCCACGCCGTCCTGGAGACTGGCGAGAGCCACGCCGTGACCCGTCGTCGTCCTCGGCGCCGACCAGAAAGTCCATATCGAGCCCGTTCATAGATGCGCTGGCCAATCTCCCGGCAGGGACGGCGTGGCGTCAAGCGGGTCCGCCAAACCGAGGAGGAGCCCCGGACCGGACACCTCGGACCGCCGTTGGCCCTCGTTCGGACCGCCGGAGCGGATCGCCGCGCGCGGCGGAACGGGGGGTGTTCCGCCGGACATCAGTGCGTCCCGAGGTATCTGTTCAGCTGTTCCCGGTATCTCACAAACTCACTCTCTTTGTCAGTGAATTTCGTGATTCTATGCGCCGGATCCGTGGTGACGAACCAGAACCACCTTCCCCGGCCAGGCCGAAGCGCCGCTCTCAGCGCCTTCTCTCCGGGACTGGCGACGGGGCCCGGCGGCAGGCCGGGCCTCAGATAGGTGTTGTACGGCGAGCGCACCGTGGTGTCCTTCTCCGAGACCATGAGGCTTCTGCGCCTTTGCGCGTAGAGCACCGTGGTGTCGAGCTGGAGGGGGGAACCGGCCTTGATCCGGTTGTAGATCACTCTAGCGATCTTCGGATAGTCCGAGTATCTCCCACCTTCCGCCTGGACGATGCTGGCCACCGTGACGGCCTCAAGCGGGGTCAGGTCCCTCCTGGCGGCCCGCCGTTCCAGGTTCAGGTCGGCGGCGGCGTCCTTGAAACGTTCCACCATGGCCCCGAGCAGCTCGGCCGGGGTCGTGTCCGGCTCCACCTCGTAGGTCGCCGGGAACAGGAAGCCCTCGGGGCCCCTGGCGTAGCCGGGCAGGCCCAGCGCCCGGAGGTTCCTCGCCGCCCCGGCGAGGTCGGCCCTGCGCATCCCCGTGCCCTCCGCGAGCCGGTCGAGCAGCTCCGGCAGACGCAGCCCCTCGGGGACGACGACACGCCGCACCATCCGGGAGCGGGGCTCGGTCAGCAGGTCGAGTGCCGAGGTGGCCGACATGCCTTTGCGCATCCGGTAGTGCCCGGGGAACAGGCTGCCCGCCTTCCCGCGTTCCTCGGCCACCGCGACGAACGAGCCCGCGCTCGCCACGACCCCCGCCTCGGCCAGCGTCGCGGCGATCTCCCCCGCGCTCGCGCCCTGCGCGATCCGCACGGTGACCGCTCCCGTGCCGGGCCCCTCGAAGTCGGCGGGGGTGAGGTAGGGCCTGGCCAGGACATAACCCCCGGCTCCGAGCAGCGCGGCGCCCGCGCCGCAGGCCAGCAGCCATGTCAGCCGCCGCCCGCTCACCGTCCGGTCCCGCCGCTCGGCCTCTCCTCACCGGGCCGCCGGGCGCCCGGCGGCCCGGACGAAGAACCTCTCGGCGCCCCGGAGGACGGCCCTGCCGGTGGACCGGCCGCCACGCCCGGCGGCCTGCCGGTCGCCCGTTCGTTGTCCAGGGCCGCCTGGAGCAGCACGACCGCCGCCGCCTGGTCGACCACGCCGCGCTGCTCCCTGGCCCTGACGCCACTGGCGCGCAGCCCCTGCTGCGCGGTGACCGTGGTGAGCCGCTCGTCGAACAGCCTGACGGGGACGGGCGCCAGCCGCGAGGCGATCCTGCCCGCGAACTCGCGGGCCACCCCCGCCGCCTGCCCCTCACGGCCGGAGAGCGAGGTCGGCAGGCCGACGACGATCTCCACCGCCTCGTACTCGGCCGCGATCTCCGCGAGCCGGTCGAGGTCACCTCTGCCTCGCCGTACGGTCTCCACCGGCGTGGCCAGCAATCCGGACGGATCGCTGCGGGCCACGCCGATGCGGACCGAGCCGACGTCGACACCCAGCCGGATGCCACTTCTCATCATGTTCTCCGCCTCCGCCTCAGAGCCGCGCGCGGCTCACCGGCTTCGGCCGCTCAGGCGAGTGTCTGGGCGATCGCCTGTTCGACGGCGCCCAGCGCGTCGCCGATCGCCTCGGGCCGGGTCCCGCCGCCCTGGGCGACGTCGTCCTTGCCGCCGCCACCACCGCCGAGGGCCTTGGCCGCGACGCCGACGAGCCTGCCCGCCTTGAGGCCGCGCTCACGGCCCGCGTCGTTGACCGTGGCCACGACGACCGGCCGGTCGGCGGGAACCGCCGCGACGACGACGACCGCCGCGCGATCCCCTGGGAACCGTCCGCGCACGTCAAGGGCGAGTTTACGCAGATCATCCGCAGAGGTGCCATCAGGCGCGCGGTGTGTCACCACGGACACTCCGCCCAGATCACGTGCTCCGGCGGCCATCTCGCCCGCGAGCGCGAGGACCTGGGCGGAACGGAGCCTGTCCAGCTCCTTCTCCGCGGTGCGCAGCCGGGTGACGATGCCCTCGATCCGCTCGGGCAGCTCCTCCCTGCGGGCCTTGAGCTGCTCGGAGAGCTGGGCGACGAGCACGCTCTCACGGGCCAGGAAGCGGAAGGCGTCCAGGCCGACCAGGGCCTCGACCCGTCGCACTCCGGCGCCGATCGAGGCCTCGCCGAGCACCTTGACCAGGCCGAGCTGGCCCGAGCTCGCGACGTGGGTGCCGCCGCAGAGCTCACGGGAGTAGTCGCCGACCTCGACGATGCGGACGGTCTCGCCGTACTTCTCGCCGAACAGGGCCAGCGCGCCCATCGCCCTCGCCTCCGCCTGGGAGGTGTGGAAGGCGTTGACCTTCAGGTCGTTGATCAGGATGGCGTTGACCTCGTCCTCGACGTCACGGAGCACACTGGGCGGCACGGCGCCCGCCGCGGTGAAGTCGAAGCGGAAACGGCCGGGCGAGTTCTCCGAACCCGCCTGCGCGGCCGTCTCGCCGAGCGCGTTGCGGAAGCCCCTGTGCACCAGGTGCGTGGCGGTGTGGCTGCGGGAGATGGCGCGGCGCCGCTCGACGTCGATCTCGGCCTGGGCCTGGTCACCGACCCGGACCTCACCGGTCCTGACCTTGCCCCGGTGCACGATCACGCCCGAGACCGGGGACTGCACGTCGACGATCTCGACCTCGGCCCCGTCGGTGCGGATGATCCCCTGGTCGGCGAGCTGGCCGCCGCCCTCGGCGTAGAAGGGGGTACGGCTGAGCACGACCTCGACGGTGGTGCCCGCGCCTGCGGCGGGGACCGGGAGCCCGTCGACGAGCAGGCCGATGACCGCGGACTCGGCGGTCACGTTGTCGTAGCCGAGGAACTCGACCCTGCCGGTCTTCTCCAGGATCTGGCCGAAAACCGAGATGTCGGCGTTTCCGGTCTTCTTGGCGGCGGCGTCGGCCTTGGCGCGGTCGCGCTGCTCCTTCATCAGCCTGCGGAAGCCCTCCTCGTCGACCTTGAGGCCCTGCTCGGAGGCCATCTCCAGGGTCAGGTCGATCGGGAAGCCGTAGGTGTCGTGCAGTTGGAAGGCCTGGTCACCGCCGAGGGTGCCCCGTCCCTTGCGCTTGGTCTCCTCGACGGCCGCGTCGAAGATCGCGGTGCCGGTGCGCAGGGTGCCGAGGAAGGAGGCCTCCTCCGCGTCGATGACGCCGTGGATCTGCGGGGCGTCGGCCTTGAGGTCGGGATAGAGATCGCCCATCACGTCGATGGTCACCGCGGTCAGGTCGTGCATGTAGCGCTGCTCGCCCGCGCCCAGCAGGCGCAGGTTGCGGATCGCACGGCGCAGGATCCGCCGCAGCACGTAGCCCCGGCCCTCGTTGGAGGGCAGCACGCCGTCGGCGACGAGCATCACGCCGGTGCGGACGTGGTCGGCGACCACGCGCAGCGAGACGTCGGCGCGCTCGTCACGGCCGTAGCGGGTCCCGGTCAGCTCCGCGGCCCTGTCGAGGATCTTGTAGGTGGTGTCGATCTCGTAGATGTTGTCGACGCCCTGCAGGATCGCGGCCATCCGCTCCAGGCCCATGCCGGTGTCGACGCTCTTGGCGGGCAGTTCGCCCACGATGTCGAAGTCGGTCTTGCTGCGCACCGTACCGAGCTGGAACTGCATGAAGACGTTGTTCCAGACCTCCAGGTAACGGTTCTCGTCGGCGATCGGGCCGCCGTCCCTGCCGTACTCGGGGCCGCGGTCGTAGTAGATCTCGGTGCAGGGGCCGCCGGGGCCGGGCACGCCCATGTGCCAGTAGTTGTCGGCCAGGCCGCGGCGCTGGATGCGCTCCGCGGGGATGCCGACCTTGTGGTGCCAGATGTCGTAGGACTCGTCGTCGTCGTGGTAGACGGTGACCCAGAGCCGCTCCTCGGGGAAGCCGAAGCCGCCCTCGGACTCGGGCTTGGTCAGCAGCTCCCAGGCCAGCGGGATCGCCCGCTCCTTGAAGTAGTCGCCGAAGGAGAAGTTGCCGAGCATCTGGAAGAAGGTGGCGTGCCTGGTGGTCTTGCCGACCTCGTCGATGTCGGGGGTGCGCACGCACTTCTGGACGCTGGCCGCCCGGGGGTAGGGCGGCTTCTGCTGGCCCAGGAAGTAGGGCTTGAACGGCACCATGCCCGCGGGGACGAGAAGCAGCGTCGGGTCCTCGGCGATGAGGCTGGCCGAGGGCACGGCGGTGTGCCCACGCTCCTCGAAGAAGCGCAGGAAGCGGCGGGCGATCTCTGCCGACTCCATGTCAGCGGCCATCCTTTACGTGGTAGGTGTAGGTGTTCTCAACACTGTCGAGGCCGAATCGGGAGCGCAACTCGGTTTCCCGCTGCGCCGCGCCGTCCAGCGCCTCGGCCGCGAAGTCCCGGGCCTGGTCCAGGACCCCCGAGGCGCCGCGCACCGCACGGCGCGCCAGGTGGTTCGGATGCAGTGACTGCAGCTTACGCATCGCCCACACGGCGCCGAACGCGCCCAGGGAGATGTAGAAGATCCTGCGGATCATCGCCGCCGCCCTTCGAGGACCCGGGAGCCGGGCCTGCCGTTCCTGCGGGCCGACAGGGCGCGTCTGACGCCGTGGGTCAGCGCGGCGAGCTTGATCAACGGCCCGGTGACCAGGGTCTGGGTGACGTCGCTGATCTTGGCGGCGTGCCCGCTGACCTGCTTGACGTCCTTGGCGATGGCCTCGACGGCGACCAGCTGGCGGTTGGTCTCGCTGACGGTGACCGTGACGTCCTCCAGCAGCGGGACCACGCGTTCGCCCAGCTCGGAGACCATCTTGGTGGTCTCGGTCAGCAGCCGGGCCAGCTTGACCAGCGCCACGGCCAGGAAGCAGACCAGGATCGCCCAGGCCATCGCGACGATCAGTCCGGCGACCTCTCCTGCGGTAAGCATGCGCCGATCTCCTTAGTTGACCCGGCTGGAACAGGCAAGACCTTACCGCGTCCCGAACCGCTTCCCCGGCATACCGTGACACGACGCCCAGGCGGTCGGCCGTACCCGCCCGGCTTCCCCGCCGGCGACGGCCCGTTCCGTACGGCCAGGGTCCTGGGCGCGCCCCCGAAGGCGTCCATGCAGAGCTGGGCGAACCGGCCGACCCCCGGGATCATGAGTGTCCAGCCCGCCAGGGCCCAGCCGAGGTGGATGTGGGTCAGCACGTGGGCGATCGCCGCCACCCCCTGGGCACCGCGCCCGTCCGCCGACTCGTAGGTGATCCGGCGCAGCCCCGCGGGGTGGTCCTCCGCGGCGAGCACGCGCAGCCCGGCGGGACGGCGTGCGACGATCCACCCGCCGACCTGCGAGCAGATCCCGCAGGTGGTGGCCACGTACACGGACGCGACGGCCCCGGGGAAGGCGACGGGCCGCCACCTGGGCACCCACGCCCGTACGGCGCGCCGGTAGGCGGCCCACTCCCCGCCGAAGCGCGCGGTGAGCCCCTCCCCCTCGTGCCAGGCCGCCAGCCCCGCCCCGTAGGCGAAGGCGACCAGCGCCGCGGCCAGGAAAACCGGGTCGAGCAGGGCGAGCAGCAGGTAGCCGCCCGTCATCGCGGCCTGCATCGGGTTACGGACGTAGGCGTAGGGCCCGGTGACCACCAGCCGTTCCGGCGGGTCGTACGGCAGCGGCGTCCCCCGGCCGGCGAGCGCGAACTCCCGTACGGCGGCCAGCCCGAGCAGCGAGGGCACGGCCAGCGCCTGCGCCATGAGGCCGAGCACCCACGTGGGCTGCCGCCACACCCCGGTCAGCACGATGGGCAGCGCCATGCCCCCGGCGGCCGCGAGGACGATCTGGGCGGCGGCCCTGAGGGGCAGGCGGCGGCCTCCGGCCGTCCAGGAGGCCACCAGCAAACCGGGGAGCAGGGCGACGGCCATCGCGACCGCCTCCCCGGCGAGCCAGTGCTCGCCGAGCACGACGACGGGCTCGGCCAGGGGCATCACCGCCAGGTCCAGCCAGCCGAGGGACGCGGCGACCAGCGGGATCGGCGCCCGGCGTGCCACCAGGCCGGGCACCGCGCCCCAGAGCAGTGCCCAGCCCAGCAGCAGGTCGATCGGAACGCCCCGGTAGAGGGCCCCTACCGCGGTGAAGCGCCACCAGCCGAGGTCCTGGGCGAGGAGGTTCACCGCGATGAGCGCCTCCAGGTTCCACAGCGTGGCCAGGATCGCCGCGGCCGCGTCCCGTTCTCCGAGCCCCCGGCGGACCCGGCCTCTCCAGGTGGCCGCGAGCACCGCGGCGACCGGTACCGCGAGGGCCAGACCGCGCACCAGCACGGGGTCGCCCGTCATCGGGCGAAGGTCCCGGCCAGGTAGTCGGCGGCCTGGCCGACGGCGTAGCGCTGCAGGGGGCCGAAGTACCAGCCGGGGTCGAAGGTACGGCGGTAGCGCAGGGTCACCGCGAGCCTCCCGTTCCCCCAGGTGAACTCCGCCTCGCGGAGGTCGAGCCAGCGGGTCAGCGTGGTGTCGCGGACCACGGAGAAGGTCACCCGCCCCGGGCCGCGTTCCTTCACCCTGAGGGTCATCGAACGTGGTTCGGGAAGGGCGCCGATGCCGAGGGAGCGGCGCGGGTTGAAGGTGATCTCCCGCAGGGCGCCGACCTCAAGTCCGGTGCCGGTTGCCGCCAGCGGCCTGGGGAAGCCGATCTTCAGGAACGCCGACTCGAACGGGCCGAAGCGGGGGACGGCGGCCAGTGCCTGTTCCGTCCCGGTCCCCGGGGCCGCCCGCACCGCGGTGACCGCGTTGTCACGGGCCGGTCCGGCCACCTCCGCGCCCACGGCGACGAGCGTGAGCAACACCAGCGGGGCGGCGAGCGCGTGGGGTCCCCGCCGGTCGAAGTAGTCGATGACGGCCCCGATCAGCAGGCCGACGAGGTAGAAGAGCGGGGCCGCGAACAGCAGGCAGACGATCCCCTCGCCGAGCAACGGTCCCGCGAAGGCGAGGGCCACGGTGATCGTCGCCAGGATCGCGCCGGTCGCGGACCTCGGTTTGCTCGTCAGCACGACCGTGATGGCGATGACGGCGGGGAGGCCGACGTAGAAGAGCGTCGTCTCCTCCAGGTGGCCCGCGTGCAGCACCCGGTAGAGCAGGAGCGCGACGAACAGGGCCAGGAGCAGACCGGCGAGGTTCCAGCGTGCCCTGCGCTCGGTCCGGTCCTCGGGGAGCGGTTCCGAGTCCGGTGATTTTCCGGACGGGTCATCCATGGGGCCACCCTCTTCATCGGTCGGTTTAATCAGTCGATTAAACCGTATGATCGAAGAGATCGTCTTGGCAAGGGAGCGGTGAAGTGAACAAGCAGGCGGGCGCGGAGACCCGGGAGCGGCTGATCGAGGCCGCCGCCGAGACCGTGCGGACCGAGGGATACGCCGGGGCCAGCGCCCGTACCATCGCCAAGGCCGCCGGGGTCAACTCGGCGCTGGTCTTCTACCACTTCGGCGGGGTCGATCCGCTGCTGCTCGCCGCACTCGACCGCGCCTCCGAGCAGCGGATGACCGACTACCGCAGAGCCGTCGAGCGGGCCCGCACGCTGGAGGAGCTGGCCGAGATCGCCACCGCGATCTACCGGGCCGACCTGGAGGCGGGGCACATCACGCTCTTCTCCGAGCTCGTCGGCGCGAGCATCGCCAGGCCCGAGCTCAGGGCGGAGATCGTCAAGCGCTCCGACCCGTGGATCGACTTCGTCGAGCAGACGCTGGAGCGGGTCATCGGCGGCTCACCCCTGGCCAGGCTCATGCCGCCCCGCGACCTCGCCTACGCCGCGATCACCTTCTACCTGGGCGTCAACCTCTTCACCCACCTTGACGCCGACCGCTCCCGCACCGACGCCCTGTTCACGCTGGCCCGCCGGGTCGCCCCCCGCGCCAGGCTGCTGACCGTGCGCTTCCCCCGCCGCGGACCTCGCACCCGACGGCAGGACGGCGCGCCTCCCTCCTGAGGGGCTACTGGCCGCCGCGCAGGAAGGCGCGGATCCTGCTCCAGCGGTCGGCGAAGGCGGCCTCGGCCCCGTGCCGGGTCGGCCGGTAGTAGCGGCGGTCCCTGAGCTCGGCGGGGGCGTAGTCCTGGCGGACCAGGCCGTGCTCGAAGTCGTGCGGGTAGCGGTAGCCCTCACCGTGGCCGAGCCCCCGTGCCCCGGGGTAGTGCGCGTCGCGCAGGTGGGCGGGGACCTGGCCGATGTCGCCCCGCCGTACGTCCTGGGCGGCGGCGTCGATCGCGGTGATCACCGCGTTGGACTTGGGGGCGAGCGCGCAGTGGACGACCGCCTGGGCCAGGTTCAGGCGGCCCTCGGGCAGGCCGATGAACTCGACCGCCTGCGCCGCGGCCACCGCCACCTGCAGGCAGGTGGGATCGGCCATGCCGACGTCCTCCGAGGCGAAGATGACGATCCTTCGGGCAATGAACCTGGGGTCCTCCCCCGCCTCGACCATCCTGGCCAGATAGTGCAGCGCGGCGTCGGCGTCGGAGCCCCGCATGCTCTTGATGAAGGCGCTGACCACGTCGTAGTGCTGGTCGCCCTGGCGGTCGTAGCGCACGGCCGCCTTGTCGACCGCGCGCTCGACCACCTCGACGGTGATCTCGTCCTCGGCGATCAGCGCGGCCGCCTCCAGATAGGTGAGGGACCTGCGGGCGTCTCCCCCGGCCAGCCGTACCAGGTGCTCGACCGCCTCGGGCGCCAGCCGTACCCGACCGTCCAGGCCGCGCGGGTCGGCGGCGGCGCGTTCGAGCACGCCGCGGATGTCCTCCTCCGACAGCGACTCCAGGGTCAGCAGCAGCGAACGGGACAGCAGCGGCGAGATGACGGAGAAGAACGGGTTCTCCGTGGTCGCGCCGATGAAGGTGACCCAGCGGTTCTCGACGGCGGGCAGCAGGGCGTCCTGCTGGGCCTTGTTGAAGCGGTGCACCTCGTCGACGAACAGCACGGTCTGCCGCCCCGACATGCCCAGCTCGCGGCGGGCCTGCTCGATGGCGGCGCGGACCTCCTTGACCCCGGCGGAGACCGCGGAGACCTCGACGAAGCGGCGCTTGGTCACCCCCGCGACCACGTAGGCGAGGGTGGTCTTGCCCGTGCCCGGCGGCCCCCACAGGAACAGCGACATCGGGGCCTCGCCCTCGACGAGCCTGCGCAGCGGCGTGCCCGGCCCGAGCAGGTGACGCTGGCCGATCACCTCGTCCAGGCCACGGGGGCGCATCCGCACCGCCAGTGGCTCATGGCCGCGGTGGGCCTCCTCCGCCGCCGAGTCGAACAGGCTGTCCACGCTCAGACAGTACCGTCAGGGGGCGGGCTCCCGATCCCTCAGAAACCTCCCCAGACCGCGACGGCGCCGCTGTGGCCCGCCCTCACCACGTAGTAACCGGCCACCACGGCCAGGACCACCGTCAGCGCGCGCAGCGCCGTCCCGACCCCCTTGGGCGCGCTCTCCGAACGCCCGGGACGCGTGAGCCGGACGAGACCGAGTGAGACCACTCCGAGCGCCAGTACGGCCAGCAGCAACGGGGTCGCGAAGCTCTCGTGCTCGGCGACGCGCTGCCCGAGCTCCCCGCTCGCCGAGGAGAAACGTCCCCTTTTGAGCTCCTCACCGCTCTGCCTGGCCGCGAAGACCCCCACGGGCGAGATGACCGCGAGCCCGACGACCGCCCAGGTCAGCACCGCGCGCGTGCGTGCGGCCAGGGCGTAGACGGCGGCCAGCACCACCAGCAGGGGCGTCAGGACCACGGCGGCGTGGACGATCAGCGGGTGGGCGGGCAGGCCCAGAATCTCGTCGAACATAGGGGGGCTCCGGTCATCGGCGGCGTCTGTGCAGGTGGGATCCCACCGTGAACGCTACCTGGAACGCGGCACTTCACCCGCGTCTTCCTCTCCTACCCCATCTGACGGATTCTGTCACTTACATCCATCACACGCCGAGGCGGGTACGCTTTCGCCCAGTCAATAGTCATGGAACAGCAATTCTGGAGGACGAAGCGGTGAGCGGCGAAGACCGCCAGAGCCAGCTGGCGCGGGAGCACAAGGAGCGGCAGGCCCAGCGGGCCCAGCAGACCGCCCAGCAGTCGACCGCAAAGTCGAGGCGGAACACCTTCATCGGAGCCGGCGTCGCGGTCGTCGTCGTGGCCGGAGGCCTGTTCGCCGCGACGAACCTCCTCGGCGGCAACGACCCCAAGCGCCCCACCCCCTCGGAGAAGAGCGCGGCGGCCGACCCAAGTCAGGCCCCCGCCCTGCAGCCGTCGCCGACCCCCTCGGCGGAGCTGGCCAAGCTGACCTGCTCCTACCGCAAGGACACCAGCGGCAGCCCGGCCAAGTACGTGGGCATGCCCCCGGCCAAGCCCAACCTGAAGCTGAAGAACATGAAGATCACCACCAACCTCGGTGACATCGTGATCGAGCTCCAGACGGACCGGGCCCCCTGCGCGGTCAACTCCTTCGCCTTCCTGGCGAAGAAGAACTTCTTCGACAACACCAGGTGCCACCGCCTGGCCACGCCGGAGAACTCCGGGCTCGGCCTGCTGCAGTGCGGCGACCCGCAGGCCAAGGCCGACGGCAAGAACCCCACCGACGGCCAGGGCAGCTCGGGTTACGTCTTCAACGACGAGAACCTCGGCGGGCTGCCCTACACCAGGGGAACGGTCGCGCTGGCCCAGGCGGCCGAGGCGGCGAACCAGAACGGCAGCCAGTTCTGGATCTCCCTGTCGGACGAGACCGCCCAGCTGCAGCCCGACTACACGCCCCTCGGCACGGTCACGCAGGGCATGGACATCCTCGACAAGGTCTACAAGGGCGGCTGGATCGAGAACCCCAACGACATCACCGGCGACGGTGGCTCGAACGCCCCCAAGATCCCGGTGATCATCAAGGACGTTCAGCTCACCTAGGGCCACCTCGGAGGGCCTCGACGGGGGTGAGGCCCTTTCGTCGCAGGCTCGCTCGCACCGACATACCGGTCATCACGGCCACCATCTCGCACACGGCGGGCGAGCCGCGACCTCCCGGGCCAGACTGGAGGGGAACAGGATCCGATCCATCTCCCCGGGGGGCGCCGATGCCGGAGAAGTTACCTTTCGAGTTCATACTGAGCCCCGATCCGCACGCCGCCTGCGCCGCGCTCAGGGGGAAGGGCCCCGTCCATCCGGTCGACTTCCCTCCCGGCATGGGCGCCTTCCTGGTGCTCGACTACGAGCACGGCCGTCCCGCCCTCAACGACCCCCGCCTGGCCAAGAGCGTCTCCTGGGTGCCCGAGCCGTTCCGCGCGCGTTTCCACGCCGACAACCGGATCCTGGCCGGCAACATGCTCGACAGCGACCCTCCCGACCACACCCGGCTGCGCCGCCTGGTCTCCAAGGCCTTCACCCCCCGCAGGATCGAGGCCCTGCGCCCCCGCGTCCAGAAGATCGCCGACGACCTGGTCGACGCGATGCTCCCCAGGGGCGGGGCGGACCTGCTCGACGACTTCGCCTTCCCCCTGCCGATCACGGTGATCTGCGAACTGCTCGGCGTGCCCGTCGAGGACCAGGACGCCTTCCGCGACTGGTCCGGCACCCTCGTCGGCCCCGCGCTCAACGAGGAACAGGCCAGGCACCGCGGCGAGGTGAACCTCGCCGTCGGCGACTACTTCACCGCGATCATCGCCGAACGGCGGGCCGCCCCGCGTGACGACCTGGTCAGCGCGCTGGTCCTGGCCCGCGACGACGACGAACTGCTCGACGACCAGGAGCTCCTGGCGGGCCTGACGCTGCTGCTCATCGCCGGGCACGAGACCACGGTCAACCTGATCGGCAACGGCATGCTGGCCCTGCTGACCGCCCCCGAGCAGCTGAAGCTGTTACGGGAGCGGCCGGAACTGCTGCCGTCGGCGGTCGAGGAGTTCCTCCGGCACGACGGACCGGTCGAGCGTGCCACGTTCCGCTTCGCCACGGAGGATCTCGAACTGGCGGGAGTCCACATCCCGAAGGGCAGCGTGGTCCACATCCTGCTCGGCGCGGTCAACCGCGACCCCGAGGTCTTCCCCTGCCCCGACGTCCTGGACATCACCCGCGCGGACAACCGGCATGTGGCCTTCGGCCACGGCATCCACTTCTGCCTGGGCGCGCCGCTGGCCAGGCTTGAGGCGTCGATCGCCTTCGGGACGCTGCTGGAACGCCTGCCGGGCATCGAGCTGGACTGCGATCCCGCCGAGATCCGGTGGAACCTCAGCGGGTCACTCATCCGCGGCCTGCGTACGCTGCCCGTCCGCTTCTGACCCGCCGTGCCCGTACGGCCCGCAGCCGTACGAGCACGGCCCCGGGGCGTTGACCCCCGGAGCCGTGCCCCACCGGCCCTCAGGACCGTCTCAGGCGTCCGCCTTGGGCTTGGCGTCGACGCCCGCCTCCTTGCGCTGCTCGACCGTGATCGGGGTCGGCGCGCCCGTCAGCGGGTCGAAGCCGGAGGCCGTCTTCGGGAAGGCGATGACGTCACGGATCGAGTCGCCGCCGGAGAGCAGCATGCAGACCCGGTCCCAGCCGTAGGCGATGCCGCCGTGCGGCGGCGGGCCGTACTTGAACGCCTCGAGCAGGAAGCCGAACTTGCTCTCCGCCTCCTCCTTGGAGATGCCGAGCACGTCGAAGACGCGCTGCTGCATCTCGGCGCGGTGGATACGGATCGAGCCGCCGCCGATCTCCATGCCGTTGCAGACCATGTCGTAGGCGTAGGCGAGGGCCTCGCCCGGGTGGTCCTGGAAGTTGTCGGCCCACTCGGGCTTCGGACCGGTGAAGGGGTGGTGGACCGCGGTCCAGCCGCCCTCGCCGTCCTCCTCGAACATGGGCGCGTCGACGACCCACAGGAAGCTCCACGCCGACTCGTCGATCAGGCCGCAGCGGCGGCCGATCTCCAGCCGGGCCGCGCCGAGCAGGTCGCGGGAGGCGGCGGCCGTACCGGCGGCGAAGAAGATCGCGTCACCGGGCGCGGCGCCCGCCTTCGCGGCCAGGCCCGCGGTCTCGGTCTCCGACAGGTTCTTGGCCACCGGGCCGCCGAGCGTGCCGTCCTCGCCGACGAGGACGTAGGCCAGGCCCTTGGCGCCGCGCGACTTGGCCCACTCCTGCCAGCCGTCGAGCTCCTTACGGGTCTGCGAGGCACCGCCCGGCATCACCACGGCGCCGACGTAGGGCGCCTGGAAGACCCGGAAGGTCGTCTCGGCGAAGAACTCCGTCATCTCGACGAGTTCCTGGCCGAAGCGCAGGTCGGGCTTGTCCGAGCCGAAGCGGGACATGGCGTCGGCGTAGGTCATCCGGGGCAGTGGCGTCGGCAGCTCGTAGCCGATCGTCTCCTTCCAGACGCGGCCGATCAGCGCCTCGCCCAGCGCGATGACGTCGTCCTGGTCGACGAAGGACATCTCAACGTCGATCTGGGTGAACTCCGGCTGCCGGTCGGCGCGCAGGTCCTCGTCGCGGAAGCAGCGGGCGAGCTGGTAGTAGCGCTCCATGCCGCCGACCATGAGCAGCTGCTTGAACAGCTGGGGCGACTGCGGCAGGGCGTACCAGTTGCCCGGCTGGAGACGGACCGGCACCAGGAAGTCACGGGCGCCCTCGGGGGTCGACCGGGTGAGCGTGGGGGTCTCGATGTAGACGAACCCGTGCTCGTTCATCACCTCGTGGGCCAGGTAGGTGGCCTTGGAGCGCGCCCGCATGGCCTGGGCGACCTGCTGGCGGCGGATGTCGAGGTAGCGGTACTTCAGGCGGGCCTCCTCGGAGACCCCGGTGCCGCCCTCGATCGGGAAGGGCAGCGGCGCGGCCTCGCTGAGCACCTCGACCTCGGAGGCCACGACCTCGATCGCGCCGGTCGGCAGCTCGGGGTTCTCGTTGCCCTCGGGGCGGACCCGCACCTGCCCGACGACCTTGACGCAGTATTCGGCGCGCAGGCCGTGCGCATCGTCCTCCTCGCGGAAGACCACCTGACAGGAGCCTGAGGCGTCGCGCAGGTCGATGAAGACCACGCCGCCGTGGTCACGGCGGCGCGCCACCCAACCGGCCAGCGTCACCTGCTGCCCGGCGTGCTCCTTGCGCAGTGATCCCGCTTCGTGCGTGCGGATCATTTCTCCAGTCTCTCCTTCAGGGTCGTGACGATCTCGGCGAGCGGTACGGCGCTCTGGTCGCCGCTGACCAGGTCCTTGACCTGGGCGGTCCCGGCGGCGATGTCCCGCTCGCCGAGGATGACGGCATAGCCCGCGCCCGACCGGTCGGCACCCTTCATGGCGGCCTTGACGCCCTTGCCTCCGAACGACATGTCGGCGTCGAGGCCCGCCCGGCGCAGCTCGGTGATGAGCAGGAACATCCGGCGGCGTGCCTCCTCGCCCAGCGGCACACCGTACACCTGGACGTGCGGGCCGTCCGCCTCGTCGTCGAGCAGCCCCTCGGCCTCCATGGCCAGCAGCGTCCTGTCGACGCCGAGCGCCCAGCCGACGCTGGGCAGCGCCGGGCCGCCGAGCATCTCGCTCAGTCCGTCGTAACGCCCCCCGCCGCCGACCGCGGACTGCGAGCCAAGCCCGTCGTGGACGAACTCGAACGTGGTGCGCGTGTAGTAGTCAAGCCCGCGCACCAGCCGGGGATCGTCGGTGTAGGCGACCCCGGAGGCGGTCAGCAGCGTGCGGACCTCCTCGTGGTAGGCCTTGCACTCCTCGCACAGGTGGTCGACGACCAGCGGGGCGTCCGCGAGCTGGGCCTGCACCTCGGGACGTTTGTCGTCGAGCACCCGCAGCGGGTTGATCTCGATCCTGGCCCTGGTCGCCTCGTCGAGGTCGAGACCGCGCAGGAAGTCCTGCAGCGCGGCGCGGTAGGCGGGCCTGCAGACGCGGTCGCCCAGCGTGTTGAGCAGCAGCCTGACCCCGGTGAGGCCGAGCCCGGCGTAGCCCTCCGCGGCCAGCAGGATCAGCTCGGCGTCGAGGGCCGGGTCCTCCGCCCCCAGGGCCTCGGCCCCCACCTGCCAGAAGTGGCGGTAGCGGCCCTTCTGGGCGCGTTCGTAGCGGAACTGGCTGCCGGAGTACCAGAGCTTCACCGGGAGCCTGCCGTTGTGCAGGCCGTGCTGGAGGACCGCCCGCACGACCGACGCGGTGCCCTCGGGGCGCAGCGTGATCGAACGCCCGCCCTTGTCGGTGAAGGTGTACATCTCCTTGGAGACGATGTCGGTCGACTCGCCGACGCCGCGCACGAACAGCGCGGTGTCCTCGAAGACCGGCGTCTCGATGTAGCCGTACCCCGCCCGCCTGGCGGGGGCGGTCAGCGCCTCCCGGACGGCCAGCGCGCGCTCGGAGCGCGGCGGGAGCAGGTCGAAGGTGCCCTTGGGCGCCTGCAGAGTCATCTTCTAAAGTCCCCTGGTGGGACCGGCGTACGGCGCCGCCTCCGCCAAGTACGGATTGGTCGCGCGCTCGTGGCCGATCGTGGTCTGTGGTCCGTGTCCCGGCAGCACCACCGTCTCATCGGACAGCGGCAGGCACTTGGCCGCCAGGCTGCGCAGGATGGTCGGATAGTCCCCGCCGGGAAGGTCTGTGCGGCCTATGGAGCCGGCGAACAGCAGGTCTCCCGAGAACATCACCTCGGGGATCTCCCCGCTCCCGGGCAGCCTGAAAGCCACCGACCCCCTGGTATGGCCGGGGACGTGGTCGACCGTCAGCTCCATCCCGGCCAGGCTCAGCACCTCTCCGTCCGCCATCTCGCGCACGTCGTCGGGCTCGGAGAAGGTCAGCCCGCCGAACAGCTGCTGCCCGAAGGCCAGGGACATCCCCTTGATCGGGTCGGACAGCAGCTCCCGGTCCTCGGGGTGGATCCACGCGGGGATGTCACGCGCTCCGCAGACCGGGGCGACCGACCACATGTGATCGAGGTGGCCGTGGGTGAGCAGCACGGCGACCGGCTTCAGGCGATGCTCGCGCAGCAGGTCGTCCAGGTCACCCACGGCGTTCTGACCGGGGTCGACGACGACGCACTCCTCGCCCGCGGCGGGAGCCACGGCGTAACAGTTGGTCTGAAACGACCCTGCGGGAAAGCCGGCGATGAGCATCTGCCTCAGCTGATCTCGTCAAGAAAACGGATGGGAATGTAACCGAAGGGTACCGGTGCGGGTCGGCGGGCTGCGAACCATTACCCATTGGCCGATACGATTCGCCCACCTCAATAAGTGATACTCCGGCACTCGGGAGGGCGAAGTGGTGAGCGGCAAGGACCGCCAGAAGCAACTGGCCCGCGAGCACTACGAACGGCAGATGCAGCGGCGCGCCGAACGTGAGTCGCGTATGAAGCGCAATGCGATCATCGGCACGAGTGTGACCGTCGTGGTGCTCGTCGGCGGTGTGATCGCCGCGATGTCCCTGCTCGGAGGTGGTGGAACGTCCCCGGCGACCGCCGCCTCGGGCACCCCGTCCGCGCCTGCGAGCCCGGCTGAGACGGGCACCGGCGCCAAGCCGGCGGCCTTCGACCCCGCGGCGGGCACCTGTGGTTACGTCGCCGAGACCGAGGGCGGACCGGCCAAGAACGTCGGCCTGCCTCCGGCGAAGGTGGACACCACGCCGAAGACGATGACCCTGAAGACCAACCTGGGCGACATCGTCATCGCGGTCTCGGCGGAGAAGACCCCCTGCACGGTCAACTCCTTCGCGTTCCTGGCCGGGAAGAAGTACTTCAACGGCTCCAAGTGCCACCGTCTCGGTTCCGAGCAGTTCCCCGTGCTCCAGTGCGGCGACCCGCTGGCCAAGGCCGACGGCAAGAACCCGACCGACGGCCAGGGCGGCCCGGGGTACCGTTTCGTCAACGAGAACCTCGAAGGCGCGAAGTACACCCGCGGTGTCGTGGCCATGGCCAACAGCGGCCCGGACACCAACGGCAGCCAGTTCTTCATCGTCTACGGCGACGCCCAGCTGTCTCCGGACTACACCCCGTTCGGCACGGTCACCAAGGGCCTGGACATCCTCGACAAGGTGAACAAGGCGGGTGTCATCACCCCGGGCCCGGACGGCACCGGCGCCCCGAAGGAAACCGTGGAAATCAAAGACGTGACAATGTCCGACAAGAGCTGACGTAATACATCCAAGAGGCGGATAGCCTCGAAAGGCTGATGAAAGTTGCGGGAGGACACGGTGAGCACCGACCCGTGGGGCCGGGTAGACGACGACGGCACCGTCTACGTGCGTACGGCTGAGGGAGAACGGGCCGTCGGGTCCTGGCAGGCCGGCGAACCGGAAGAGGCCCTGGCCTACTTCCACCGCAAGTTCGACGAGCTGGCCGGGCAGGTCACGCTGCTTGAGCAGCGGGTCCGCGGCACGGATCTGCCGCCCGCCCAGGCGGAGGCGACGATCGTCAAGCTCCGCGAGGCGATCGTCGACGCGCACGCGGTCGGCGATCTCGACGGGCTGCTGGGCCGCCTCAACAGCCTCACGGAGCTGGTCTCCCAGCGCCGCGAGGAGGTCAAGGCCGCCCGCGACGTGGCTCGCGCCGAGGCCAGGGGCGTCAAGGAACGCATCGTCGCCGAGGCCGAGCGCATCGCCGACGACACCACCCACTGGAAGACCGGTGGGGAGCGGCTGCGCCAGCTCGTCGAGGAGTGGAAGGCCGCCGAGCGCATCGACCGGGTGACCGAGGCGGCGCTGTGGAAGCGCCTGTCCGCGGCCCGTACGGCCTTCGCCAAGCGGCGCAAGGCCTACTTCGCCGGGCTCGACGAGCAGCGCGAGGGCGTGCGTTCGGCCAAGGAACGCATCGTCGTCGAGGCGGAGGCGCTGGCCTCCTCGACCGACTGGGGCGCGACGGCCTCCGCCTACCGCGAGCTGATGCAGCAGTGGAAGGCGGCCGGCCGGGCCTCGCGTGAGGTCGAGGACGAGCTGTGGGGCCGTTTCAAGGGCGCCCAGGACCAGTTCTTCCAGGCCCGTTCGGCGGTCTTCGCCGAGCGTGACGCCTCGCTGGCGGCCAACGCCGAGGTCAAGGAGCAGCTGCTGGCCGAGGCCGAGAAGATCCTTCCGGTCTCCGACGCCCGCGTCGCCAGGAACGCCCTGCGTGGCCTCCTGGAGCGCTGGGAGGAGGCCGGCCCGGTCCCGCGCGAGCAGCGTGACCGGCTTGAGGGCGGTCTGCGCAAGATCGACGAGGCGGTCCGCAAGGCTGAGGAGGCCGAGTGGAAGCGGTCCAACCCCGAGGCCCGCGCCCGCGCGCAGAACACGGTCGACCAGCTGCGCAAGTCGATCGGGCAGCTTGAGGGCCGTCTGGCCAAGGCCCAGGCGGCCGGCAGGGACAAGGAGGCCAAGGACGCCGAGGAGGCCCTGACCGCCCGCCGTTCCTGGCTTGAGGAGGCCGAGCGCACGCTCGCCGAGTTCTCCTGACCCTCCGGCGCCAAAACGGGGGACGCTCCTTTCCGGAGCGTCCCCCGTTTCGCTGTATGGCCCGGGGCGGGCCTGAGAGGGCCTAGGAGGCGCCGCTCACCCGGTAGACGTCGTAGACGCCCTGGATGTTGCGTACGGCCTTCAGCACGTGCCCCAGGTGCTTGGGGTCGCCCATCTCGAAGGTGAACCTGCTGATCGCCACCCGGTCCTTCGAGGTCGTCACCGACGCCGACAGGATGTTGACATGCTGGTCGGACAGGGTCCGGGTGACGTCGGACAGCAGGCGCGGCCGGTCGAGCGCCTCGACCTGGAGCGCCACGAGGAACACCGAATCCTCCGCGGCCGACCAGGAGACCTCGACCAGGCGGTCGGGCTCTGACCTCAGCTGCTGCACGTTGGGACAGTTGGTGCGGTGCACCGAGACGCCGTGGCCACGGGTGACGAAGCCGATGATCTCGTCTCCGGGGACCGGGGTGCAGCAGCGCGACAGCCGTACCCAGACGTCGGAGTCGCCCGCGACGACCACGCCCGCGCCGCCCCTGCCGCGGGGACGGCCGCGCAGCTTCGTCGGCACCGAGACCTCGGCGATGTCCTCCTCGGCGCCCTCGACCCCTCCGAGGGAGTGCACGAGCTTCTGCACGACCGCCTGGGCGGCCACGTGGCCCTCTCCGACGGCCGCGTAGAGCGCCGAGACGTCCGCGTAGTGCAGGTCCCTGGCGAGCACCAGGAGGGACTCTCCGGACATCAGGCGCTGCAGCGGCAGGCCCTGCTTGCGCATCGCCCTGCCGATGGCCTCCTTGCCCGCCTCGATCGCGGTCTCGCGGCGCTCCTTGGAGAACCACTGCCGGATCTTGTTGCGGGCCCGGCCCGACTTGACGAACTTGAGCCAGTCACGGGAGGGACCGGCGTCCGGCGACTTGGAGGTGAAGATCTCCACGGTGTCGCCGTTGCCGAGCCGCGACTCCAGCGGCACGAGACGGCCGTTGACCCGGGCCCCGATGCAGCGGTGGCCGACCTCGGTGTGCACGGCGTAGGCGAAGTCGACCGGGGTCCCGCCCTCGGGAAGCGCGATCACCTGACCGCGGGGGGTGAAGACGTAGACCTCGGAGACCGACAGGTCGAACCTCAGCGACTCAAGGAACTCGCCCGGGTCGGCGGTCTCCTTCTGCCAGTCGAGGAGCTGCCTGAGCCAGGCCATGTCGCTGGCCGGCTTGAGCTTCGCCCCGGGCGGGCCCGAGGTGGTCATGTCCTCCTTGTACTTCCAGTGCGCCGCCACGCCGTACTCGGCCCTGTGGTGCATGCCGTGGGTGCGGATCTGCAGCTCGACGGGCTTGCCCTCGGGGCCGATGACCGTGGTGTGCAGCGACTGGTACATGTTGAACTTGGGCATCGCGATGTAGTCCTTGAACCGGCCGGGCACCGGGTTCCATCGCGCGTGAATCGTTCCCAGGGCGGCGTAGCAGTCGCGGACCGTGTCGACCAGCACCCGGATGCCGACCAGGTCGTAGATGTCGTCGAAGGCGACGTCCCTGGCGATCATCTTCTGGTAGACCGAGTAGTAGTGCTTCGGGCGCCCCTTGACCACCGCGCGGATCTTGGCCTCGCGCAGGTCTCCGGAGACCTTCTCGATGACCTCCTGCAGGAACAGGTCCCTGCGCGGGGCGCGCTCGGAGACCATGCGGGCGATCTCGTCGTAGCGCTTGGGGTAGAGCATGGCGAACGCGAGGTCCTCAAGCTCCCACTTGATGGTGTTCATGCCGAGGCGGTGGGCGAGCGGCGCGAAGATCTCCAGTGTCTCCCGGGACTTCTGCTGCCGCTTGTGCTCGGGCAGGTAGCGCATGGTGCGCATGTTGTGCAGCCGGTCGGCGAGCTTGATCACCAGCACCCGGATGTCGCGGGACATCGCCACGACCATCTTGCGGACGGTCTCGGCCTGGGCGGCGTCGCCGTACTTGACCTTGTCGAGCTTGGTGACGCCGTCGACCAGCAGGGCGATGTTGTCGCCGAAGTCCTTGCGCAGCTCGTCGAGGCCGTAGGCGGTGTCCTCGACGGTGTCGTGCAGCAGCGCGGCGCACAGCGTCTCGTCGTCGGTGCCCAGTTCGGCCAGGATCGTCGCGACCGCGAGCGGGTGGGTGATGTAGGGGTCACCGCTCTTACGCTTCTGATCACGGTGGTGGTAGGCGGCCACGTCGTAGGCGCGCTCGATGAGCCGCAGATCCGCCTTCGGATGCGTCGCGCGGACCGTCCGGAAGAGCGGCTCAAGCACCGGGTTCATGGCGCCACCCCATTGCCCCCCAAAACGCGCGAGCCTACGCCTTACCGCAGGCCTGTCCTCGGTGGCTCCGGACATGGCGGAACCGGCATCGCCTGCCGGGACGGCCGTCTCGGGACCGCCACCGTCGGCGGTCACGTCGGGGACGACCACATCACGGGGCACTCAGACTCCTCACGTTCGAGTCCAGATCCCCCCAGTGTATCCAGACTGGCCAGGATGCCTTCCCCGGCGGGGTGGGATCAGACAATCACCAGGGAATGCACCTCGACGCCGTCCAGCCGTTCCCGTCCTTTGAGGAAGGCCAGCTCCATGAGCACGGCGATGGCGACGACGTCGGCGCCCGCCCTGCGGACCAGCTCCACCGCCGCACGCGCCGTACCGCCGGTGGCGAGCACGTCGTCGATGATCAGGACGCGTTCCCCTGGGGTGAAGGCGTCTCGATGGACCTCGATGGTGGCGGAGCCGTACTCCAGATCGTAGGACGCCTCAAGGGTTTCCGCGGGCAGTTTGCCTTTCTTGCGCACCGGAACGAAGCCCGCGCCCGCCCGATAGGCCGCGGGAGCGGCCAGGATGAAGCCTCTGGCCTCGATCCCGACGACCTTGTCGACCTGGTGGAGCCCGGCGAAACCGTCGATCACGGCGGCCAGGGCCTCAGGATCGGCGAGCAACGGGGTGATGTCCTTGAAGAGGACGCCGGGCTGGGGGTAGTCGCGGATGTCCCGGACGTGGTCCAGGATCAGCCTGCTCAGGTCACTCATCGTCGCTCCCTCAAGGGAAAGCCTCCGTCCCCTCGGCGGGGACGGAGGCCTTGCTGACTTCCGGCTACTTCTTCTTGCGCTTGTCGCCCTCGGGCGCCGAGCCGTTGGCGGCCCCCGCGGGGACCGGCTGCTTGGCTCCCTTGACCGTCTGGCCGCCCTTGGCCCCGCCGCCCTGTGAGGAGAGCCTGCGGGCGATCGCCTGGTAACGCGGCTCGCGCTCCTTCAGGGTGACCAGCATCGGCGTGGCCACGCACAGGGACGAGTAGGTACCGACGATCATGCCGACGAACAGGGCGAGCGAGAGGTCCCTCAGCGTGCCCGCGCCGAACAGCGTGGTGCCGATGAACAGGATCGCGGCCACCGGCAGGATCGCCACCAGGGTGGTGTTCAGCGACCGGATCAGGGTGTGGTTCAGCGCGTTGTTCGCCGCCTGCGTGTAGGTCATCTTGGAGGTCGTGCCGAGCTTGGCGGTGACCTCCTTGATCATGTCGAACACGACGACCGCGTCGTACAGGGAGTATCCGAGGATCGTCAGGAAGCCCAGCAGGGTCGCCGGGGTGACCTCGAACTGGGTCCACGCGTAGACGCCCGCGGTGATCACCAGGTCGTGGAAGAGCGCCACGACCGCCGACAGCGCCATCTTCCACTCGAAGGCCACCGTGAGGTACAGGATGATCGCCAGCATGAAGACGATCAGACCGGTGACCGCCTTGTCGGCCACCTGACCGCCCCACGAGGCGCCGATCACCTGGAGGGTGACCTCGTTCTGCTGTATGCCGTACTTCTGGGCGACCGCCTTCTGGACCGTGGTCACCCGCTCGGGGGGCATGCTGTCGGTGGTGACCCGCCAGCCGTTGTTGGTCGTCTGGACGATGACCTGGTGGGCGCCCGCGCCGTTGAAGGTGTCGCGGACCTCTTCGATGTGGGCGCTGGGCGCCTTGAAGGAGAAGACCGAGCCGCCCCTGAACTCGACGCCCAGGTTGAGGCCTCCGTTGAAGAGCAGGCCCGCGATGGACACCAGCAGCAGCACGGCGGACAGGCCGTACCAGAGCTTCCTGCGTCCGACGAAGTCGACGTCGATCTCGCCGCGGTACAACCGACTCGCGATGCCGGACATCATGCCTCCTGCGGAACGGTCTTGGTACCGGCGACCGTCGTGCTGCTCATGCGCTCGGCGTCGAGACCGGAAAGCTTGTGTCCCTTGGCGAAGAACTTCAGCCTGGCCAGCAGCGTGACGAACGGCTTGGTGAACAGGAAGACCACGACGATGTCGATGAGCGTGGTCAGGCCCATCGCGAAGGCGAACCCGGCCACACCGCCGACGGCCAGGAAGTACAGCACGACGGCGGCGATGAACATGACCGCGTCGGCGATCAGGATCGTCCGGCGGGCGCGGGTCCAGGCGACCTCGACGGCCGTGCGCAGCGACCGGCGGCCCTCCTTCATCTCATCTCGTATTCGTTCGAAGTAGACGATGAAGGAGTCGGCGGTGATACCGATCGAGACGATGAGGCCGATGATGTGCGGCAGCGACAGGCGGAAGCCCGCGAAGGCACCGAGGATCACGACCGCCTGGTAGGTGAGGATCGAGGCGGCCAGCAGGCTCAGCACCGAGACGACGCCAAGGCCGCGGTAGTACAGCATGGAGTAGACGACCACCAGGGCCAGGCCGATGCCACCGGCGATCATGCCACCGCGCAGCTGGTCGGCGCCCAGGGTCGAGGAGACCTCGTCGATCGCGCTCTTCTCGAACTTCAGCGGCAGCGCGCCGAACTTCAGCTGGCCTGCCAGCTCGTTGGCCGTCACCTGGGTGAAGTTGCCGGAGATCTGCGCCCGGCCGCCGGTGATGGGCTCCTGGATGACCGGCGCGGAGATGATCACACCGTCCAGGACCATGGCGACCTGGTTGCGCGGCGGCTGGGAGTTGAACGCGGTGGTGGTCACCTTGGACCACTGGTCGGGGCCCTGCCCCTTGAAGGAGAGCTGGACGAGCCACTCACCGGTGGTCTGGTCGACGCCCGCGTTGGCGCTGGCGATCGCGCTTCCGGTGACGGCCGCCTTGTCGAGGACGTACTTGGCGCTGCCGTCCTGGCTGCAGCCGGCGTACTGCTTGTTGGGGTCGTCCTGGGCGCCCTGGCCCTTGTTCTTGGAGCAGTCGAGGGCCTCGAACTGCTTGAGCACCGCCGGGTCGATGCCGGTGGTGTCCACGTCGGCCAGCGGGTTGTCCGCGGGCGAGGAGGGCTGGGGCGAGGGGGAGCCGCTCTGGCCGGGCTTGGCCGAGGGGGAGGCCTCCGCCTTGTCGCCCTTCTTGCCGGTGTCCTGCTTGCTCTCCTGCTTGCCGGTGGCGGTCGGGGTCGCCTCCGGGCTGGGGTTGAGGAGCGCCGCCGACAGGGCGCGGCCCGCGGGCGAGGCGCTCGGGTTCGCGGCGGCCGTCGCGGTCGGCTCCGGCGTCTTCGTGCCCTGCTCGGCCGCGGGGGAGGCGGACGGGGCGGGGGACTTGTCGCCCTTCTTGCCGGGAGCCGTCGAGGAGGGGGAGGATGACGGCGTCGGCGCCTGGGTGGGCATCTGCCCCGGCGGCTGGGGTGCCCCTGCCGCGACCGCCATCACCTGACGGAAACGCAGTTCCGCGGTGGTGCCGACCAGCTTGACGACTTCCTCCTGGCCAACTCCGGGGACGGAGATGACGATGTTGTCACCGGATTTGGCGACCTCGGCGTCGGAGATACCGCTGCCGTTCACCCTGTTTCGGATGATGCCGACGGCGAGATCCAGGCTTTCCTCTGTGGGAGCCGTGCCGTTCGGGGTGACGGGCCGCAGTGTCACTGTCGTGCCACCGGCGAGGTCGAGGCCATATTCGGGGGTGTAAGCCCTGTTCAGGAGCATCACCCCACCCATGGCGAGAATAATCGCCAGTAGCAGTAGGAGCACGCGCCCCGGTCTGCTCTGGCCGCTGGTCGGTCGGGCCACTGGTCGTCAGTTCTTTCGGCTATAGGGAATGTTGGCGAGCCTACTTATCACTTCTTGGTCGTCGAGTCCTGGTCGTCACCGGGCGACTGCGCGGTTTCCACCACATTGTCATCCACGGTGTCGGTGTTCTCGGCGTCGCCCTGCGTGTCGTCGACCGGGCCCACCACACGCCCGATCGCGGCCTTGACCCAGCGGGTCTCGACGCCGGGGGCGATCTCCAGGATCACATCTTCGGCGTCGATCGCTACCACCGTCGCGAAAAGCCCGGTAGTGGTCATGATGCGGGTCCCCGGGGTGAGGGAGTTCTGCATCTGCGCCTGCTCCTGCTGCCGCTTACGCTGCGGCCTGATCAGCAGGAAGTAGAACACCACGACCATCAGCGCGATCATGATAAGGCTGGAGTAATTGCCGCCCATTGGGCCGCTCCTTCGGTTAAGGATGACCGGCCGGAGCCGGACGTCATGTGAGGCCACGCCGCGCTCAGCACGTCAGCCTACACAGCCAGCCAAGCCACGGAGTTTAGGCGAGCTGTTAGGAGCGCGGCAACGAGGTCACGTTCTGGCGCGCGGGGAAGTTCCCATTTTGATACGGTTGTCACCTTTTTGTGATCAACCCCGTGCGTTTTCTCACCGTAACTCAACGTCAGGACGCCGCGGGGTCATCCCCAAGATCATGCAGGTCAGGCCCCTGGCCGGGCATCGGCACCGCGCCGAAGGCTCCGGGAGGGGGCGTCAACCCCAGGTGGACCCAGGCCGCCGCGGTCGCGACGCGTCCGCGAGGGGTGCGGGCCAGCAGGCCCTGCCGTACCAGGAACGGCTCCGCGACCACCTCGACGGTCTCCGGTTCCTCCCCCACCGCGACCGCCAGTGTTGACAGACCGACGGGACCGCCACCGAACTTGCCGAGCAGGGCGCCCAGGACGGCGCGGTCGAGACGGTCGAGTCCCTCGGCGTCCACCTCGTAGAGGTTCAGCGCCGCGGCGGCGACGTCCCTGCTGATCACCCCGTCCGCCCGGACCTCGGCGAAGTCGCGCACCCGGCGCAGCAGCCGGTTGGCGATGCGGGGCGTGCCCCGGGAGCGCCCGGCGATCTCGTGTGCCGCGTCGCCCGGGAGACGCAGGCCGAGCAGCCGTGCCGAACGGTGCAACACCTGTTCGAGCTCGGCGGCCTCGTAGAAGTCCATGTGCGCGACGAAGCCGAACCTGTCACGCAGCGGTGCGGGCAGCAGGCCCGCCCTGGTGGTCGCCCCGACCAGGGTGAAGGGCGCCACCTCCAGCGGGATGGCGGTCGCGCCCGGCCCCTTGCCGACCACGATGTCGACGCGGAAGTCCTCCATCGCGAGGTAGAGCATCTCCTCGGCGGGACGGGCCATCCGGTGGATCTCGTCGATGAAGAGGACCTCTCCCTCGGAGAGGGTGGACAGGATCGCCGCGAGGTCACCCGCCCGTTCGAGGGCGGGCCCGGAGGTGAGCCTGAGCGGTGCGGAGAGCTCGGCCGCGATGATCATCGAGAGGGTCGTCTTGCCCAGACCGGGCGCGCCGCTCATCAGCACGTGGTCGGGGGGACGGTTGCGCCGCAACGCGCTGTGCAGCACCAGGGAGAGCTGCTCGCGCACCCGCGCCTGGCCGATGAACTCCTCAAGACGTTTGGGGCGCAGCGCGGCCTCGATCAGGCGCTCGTCACCCTCCATCTCGGGTGAGACCAGATCCCGTTCCGCGCTCACGTCGTCTCCGCCTTTCCTGTGCCCTGTCTCACCGGACGCTCAGCACGCGAAGCGCGGCCTTGAGCAGCACGGCGACCTGGGGAACCCTGCCCTGCGCGATCTCGGCGTCGGCCTGGACGGCCACCGTGGCGACCGCCTCGTCGGCGTCCCTGACCGAGTAGCCGAGACCGACCAGGCCCGAGTGCACCTGGTCGCGCCAGGGCGGGACTGCGGCGGTGCCGTCGAGCGCGGCGTTGACCGCCTCCTCCGGCGTGCCGAGCTTGTCCTTGAGGTCGACGATGATCCGCTGAGCACCTTTGGGGCCGACTCCGGGCACCCTGGTCAGCGCCTTGACGTCGGCGCTCGCCACCGCGATCCGCAGGGCGTTCGGCGTGTGCACGGCGAGCATGGCGAGGGCGACCTTGGGGCCGACCCCGTTGGCCGTCTGCAGCAGCTCGAAGACCAGACGCTCGTCGTCGGTGCCGAAGCCGAACAGTGTCAGGGAGTCCTCCCTGACCACGAGCGAGGTGGCCAGTCTGGCCTCCTCCCCCACCCGCAGCGCCGCCAGTGTGCCGGGTGTGCAGTGGACGAGCACGCCGATCCCGCCGACCTCGACCACCGCCCCCTCCGGCGCGATCGCGGCCACCCGTCCCCGCACCGAGGCGATCACTTCGTGCTTCCCTTCGAATATCCGGCCCTGCCCCCGCCGCGGAAGTAGGCGGCGGCGCTCGTGCCGGGAGCGGCGGCCTTCGCGACCGCCTCCGCGAGCCTGTTGCGCGCCCCGCCCCGCCACACGTGACAGATCGCGAGGGCGAGGGCGTCGGCGGCGTCGGCGGGCTTGGGCATCTCGTCCAGGCGCAGGAGCCTGGTCACCATCGTGCCGACCTGTCGTTTGTCGGCGGTGCCGCTGCCGGTGATCGCGGCCTTGACCTCGGAGGGCGTGTGCAACGCCACCGGCAGCCCCCGGCGGGAGGCGCACAGGATCGCCACCGCGGAGGCCTGCGCGGTGCCCATCACCGTCCTGAGGTTGTGCTGGGCGAAGACCCGCTCCACGGCGACCGCGTCCGGCTTGATCTCGTCGAGCCAGCTCTCGATGCCCGCCTCGATCGCCACGAGCCTCGCGCCGGTCTCGTCTTCCGCGGGGGTGCGCACGACCCCGACCTTGACCAGGGTCAGCGGCGCCCCCGGCCGTCCCTCGACCGCGCCGAGCCCGCACCGGGTCAGCCCGGGATCGACCCCCATCACCCGCAGTTCGGGCAACCGCACCGGCACGCCTCCACTCGCCGAACACCTGTTCGGTGCCAGACTCTACCGCCTGCGCGCACACGACGCACGGTTCCCGGGCAGGCACCCCTCAGAAGTGGTCCAGCATGTACGGCCTGGCGTGGAAGGCACCGTCCAGGGCGGCGTCGCCGTCCGCGGAACCGGTCAGTCCGCCGGTCCTGCGCAGGGTCGCGGCCGGAACCCCGCAGAACAGGGCGGAGAACGCCCCGGCCGTGAAGACGGGCAGAGCCGAGGGGAGGGTGCCCGCGGGCTCGGCCGTCGCCCGCCCTCCGGAGACGGACAGGTGCCAGGGCCCGGAGTTCTCCGGCCGCTGGGGGTCCTCGACCTGGATCACGGTGTCGAGGGTGACGCCGGGCGGGAAACCCCGCTCACGGATCGCCGCGGCCAGGTCGACGACGCGGAACATCCAGCGGGTCTGGCCCACCTCGTCCGTCGGGCGGTTCCCGATCAGCCAGAAGACGGGGTCGTCGGGGGCCACGACCGCGTGGACGGATCTGGCGATCGAGGCCGAGGAACCGACCAGGGACCACAGCGTCCGCGCGGTCGCCTCCGAGCCCGCGACCAGGACGGGAACCTCCAGGTCCTGGTCACGCCAGCGGTAGACGACGAGGCCGTCGTGCGCGAGATAGACGAAGTCGTCCCCCGTCGCCAGGCGCGCCCGCCAGACGTCGGCGTCCCAGCAGACGGGGCCGCAGGCGCGGGTGGCCAGGTGGACTCCCCGCAGGACCGAGACGACCCGCTCTGCGTCCTCCGGCCCGGCCCTGCGGACCTGGACCTGCTCGGTCCGCCTGATGGTCCGCAGCGCCTCGGCGGGCAGCACGGCGCGGTGCATGGCTCCGGCGTGCTCCCAGCCCAGCGATCGGTAGATGTGGGTGGTGGCCGGGTAGAGGGCGGAGACCGGGTGACCGAGGCCGGCGCAGCGCTCAAGGGTGGCCAGCATGATGGTCCGGCCTGCTCCCCCGCCCCTGTCCTCCGGGGCGACGGTCACCGAGGCGACGCCGCCGAGGGAGATCGGCCTGCCGTGCCAGTACTGGGTGAAGTCGTTGATCCGGCTCGTCGCGACCAGGCGGGCGCCGTCGAAGAGACCGAGATATCTCCCCGCTTCGAGTGCGGGGGTCACCATCCCGACCCACTGCCGCTGGACCGCCTCCGACACCGGTCCGAAGGCCCGCCTGCGATTGTCCGTCACCGCGTCGAGATCGTCCGCGGTCAGTTCACGTAGCTTCACAGCCACCCAACCTAGGCGGCGCGGTCCGGGCGGGGCGAATCGGTCGTCCCGCCCGGCACGACGGCCGTTCAGGCGTCGAGCTTCTCCAGGACGTCGTCGGAGACGTCGAAGTTGGCCCAGACGTTCTGGACGTCGTCGCTGTCCTCAAGGGCGTCGATCAGCCTGAAGACCTTGCGGGCGCCGTCCTCGTCGAGCGGGACGTTCATCGTCGGCACGAAGCTGGACTCGGCGGAGTCGTAGTCGATGCCGGACTCCTGCAGGGCCTTGCGGACCGGGACGAGGTCGGTGGCCTCGGAGACGACCTCGAACTGGTCGCCGAGGTCGTTGACCTCCTCGGCGCCGGCGTCGAGGACCGCGGTCAGCACGTCGTCCTCGCTCAGCGAGCCCTTGGGCACCAGCACGACGCCCTTGCGGTTGAACATGTAGGACACCGAACCCGGGTCGGCCAGCGAGCCGCCGTTGCGGGTCAGGGCGACGCGGACCTCGGAGGCGGCGCGGTTGCGGTTGTCGGTGAGGCACTCGATCAGCACCGCGACCCCACCGGGGGCGTAGCCCTCGTACATGATGGTCTGCCAGTCGGCGCCGCCCGCCTCAAGGCCGCCGCCACGCTTGCGCGCGCGCTCGATGTTGTCGATCGGGACCGAGCTCTTGCGCGCCTTGGTGATGGCGTCGTACAGCGTCGGGTTGCCGTCCGGGTCGGGGCCGCCGGTTCGGGCCGCGACCTCGATGTTCTTGATGAGCTTGGCGAACAGCTTGCCCCGCTTGGAGTCAAGCGCGGCCTTCTTGTGCTTCGTCGTCGCCCATTTGGAGTGGCCGGACATCGGCTAGAGCTCCCTCACCATGTCAACAAAATATGAATGCACACCGACATCCCCGGTAAGTTCCGGGTGGAAGGACGTGGCGAGCAGCGGTCCTTGGCGGACCGCGACGATCCTATCCCCAGCTTCGGCCCGAGCCAGCACTTCGACATCGGAACCGACAGATTCCACCCACGGGGCGCGAATGAAGATCGCCCGTATCGAGCCCCGGCCCGCGAAGTCGAGGTCCGCCTCGAAGGAGTCGACCTGCCGGCCGAAGGCGTTGCGGCGGACCACCATGTCGATGCCGCCGATGGTCTGCTGGCCCTCGATGCCGCCCTCGATCCGGTCGGCCAGCATGATCATGCCCGCGCACGAGCCGTAGGCGGGCATGCCGCCCTTGATCCTCATCCTGAGCGGTTCGAGGAGTTCGAAGGTCTCGGCGAGTTTCCACATCGTGGTCGACTCCCCGCCGGGGATGACCAGGCCGTCGACCGCCTCCAGTTCACCGGGGCGCCGTACGGCGACGGCCCTGGCACCCGCCGCCTCCAGTGCGCGCGTGTGCTCGCGCACGTCTCCCTGCAGGGCGAACACTCCGACGGTCGGGGCGATGCTCACAGTGGTCCTCTCCAAGGGCTCGGAACGCCCCTTCAGCGTATGGCCACTGTGCGCGTCGCCCCAAACCGGGTCAGGCCGGGGCAGAGGCATCCTGGAAGGTGTGGTCGACGTCGATCCGATCCAGGCTCCTCATGTGGTGGCGCCTGCCGTACAGGACGGCCATGCCCGCCAGGCAGCAGGCCGCGCCCAGGACGTACGGCACCGCGGGCCCGACCTCCTCGCCCAGCTTGGTGACGACGTAGGGCGCGAGCGCGCCGCCCATCCAGCGCACGAAGTTGTATCCGGCGGAGGCGACGGGCCTCGGCGCGTCGGAGACCTCCATGGCCGCCTCGGTGAACACGGTGTTGTTCAGGCCGATCGGCAGGCCGGACAGGATGACGAAGACGACGACGCCCGGGTGACTGCCCGCCTGCTGTGACAGGGCGATGCCCACCTGCAGCAGGGCGAGCGCCCCCAGCGAGAGGTGGAGCACGTTGACCGAGCCGATCCTGCGCTGCAGGGCGGGGGCGCCGAAGACCGAGGCCAGCGCGACGCAGACGCCCCACCCGAAGAAGACCGCGCCGATGCCGTACGGCGACATGCCGAGGATGAAGGGGGTGAAGGCCAGGACGGTGAAGAAGGCGAAGTTGTAGAAGAACGCGGTGAACGCCGTCGTCGACAGGCCGCCGTGGGCCAGGGCGCGCAGCGGGTCGGACAGGCGGGTGCGCGCGGCCGGTTCCGGCGTGGCCCTCAGCAGGGTCAGGACGAGGACGAACCCGACGGCCATGAGGGTCGCGGTGCCGAAGAAGGGGGCGCGCCAGTTCCAGTCGCCGAGGGCGGCGCCGACCAGTGGCCCCATGGAGATGCCCAGGCCCAGGGCCGCCTCGTACAGGACGATGGCCGCCTCCGCGCCTCCGCTGGCGGCGCCGACGATCACCGCGAGGGCGGTGGCGACGAACAGGGAGTTGCCCAGGCCCCACCCGGCGCGGAACCCGACGAGTTCGCCGACGCTGCCCGAGGTCCCGGACAGGGCGGCGAAGACGACCACCAGGGCCAGGCCGAGCAGCAGGGTGCGCTTGCCGCCGATCCTGCTGGAGACCCAGCCGGTGACGAGCATGGCCACCGCGGTGACCAGGAAGTAGCTGGTGAACAGCAGGGAGACCTGGCTCGGGCCCGCGTTCAGGCCCTTGGCGATGGAGGGCAGGATCGGATCGACCAGGCCGATGCCCATGAAGGCGACGACCGCGGCGAACGCGGTGGCCCAGACGGACATCGGCTGACGCAGGATTGCGCCGCCGCTCTGTGAGGACATGGAAGGCGCTCCTTGGGAGAAGGGGGACGGGTGGAGGGGCCGTCAGGGGCGGCCCAGTTTGGCCAGGGCGGGAAGCGCCGCGGCGACGGCCTCGCGTTCGGCCTGGGTGAGGGCGCCGAGCCGGTCGCTCAGGTAGGCGATCCTGGCGCGCCGTACGGCCACCAGTCGGGCGCGGCCCTCGTCGGTGAGCTCGACGGTGCGGACCCTGGCGTCGGCGGGGTCTGCGCCCCGCGCGACCAGTCCCGGCTCCTCAAGGCGGTTGATCTGCACGGTCATGGTCGGCAGCTGGACGCCGTGTTCCTCGGCCAGCTCGGTCATCCGGCGCGGGCCGTCCTGGAGTGAGCCGAGCACGGCGTACTGCTGGCTGGTGATCGGCTGCCCGGCCGCCGCGCGGCGCAGCAGCAGCACCAGGTGGCGCAGTTCCTTGGAGAGGTTCTCCGCGAGTTCATCCGTCGTCATAGTTAGTCAGTCTAACTTAGCCTGTCTAACTATTATTCCGGAAAAACGGGACGACGCCGGACATGCGTCGTCCCGTTGGGGGTTCAGGGGCGCCTGGTCTCCAGGTCGACGACCTTCTGGATGAGATCGGTCTCCGGTTCCGTGGGCATCCGGCTCGCCGCAGGCGCGGCCGGGCGCAGGTAGGTCTGCCGCACACCCGGCACCCGGTCCTCGACCACGAAGGTCGCCTTCACGTGAGCCTGCGCGCCGGCCTGCCGTACCTGCGGGAGCACCGTGAAGTCGGCGGTCAGCAGGTCGGGCTCGATCCGGGTGAGCACGTAACCTCGCTGGTTGTTGTAGAAGCGCAGGTGCGGGTTGATCCTGAGGAACGGCTGCGTCGCGGGGTCGGAGTCCGCGCCGTCGCCCCCGGTGGTGATGGAGGTCGTGACCAGCTCAGAGCCCACCGTGGGGGTGGTCGGGTCGTCGTAGTCGAGCTTGAGGTCGGCCGCCCAGTGCGCGTGCACGTCACCGGTGAGCACGACCGGGTTGCGCACCCCCGCGTCCACCCACCCCTGGGTGATCCGCCGCCGAGAGGCGACGTAGCCGTCCCAGGCGTCCTGACTGGTCACCTTGGCGGGCCCCGCGTCGCTGTCACGCTGGGCGAAGAAGACCTGCTGGCCGATGACGTCCCACCGCGCCCGCGAGCGGCGGAAGCCGTCGAGCAGCCAGCGTTCCTGGGTCTCCCCCGTGATCGAGCGCGCCGGGTCGGTCGCGGCCGGGCAGTCGCGGTAACCGTCTCCGCAGCCCTGGTCGTCGCGGTACTGCCGGGTGTCGAGCATGTGGAAGGTGGCCAGGGCGCCCCACCGGACACGCCGGTAGATCTGCATGTCGATCCCCCTGGGGATGGAGGTACGCCGCAGCGGCATGTTCTCATAGTAGGCGCGGAAGGCCGCGGCGCGCCGGGTGAGGAAACCCGGTTGCGGGATCTCCGGTTTCTCCGGCACCTCGTCGGCCCAGTTGTTGTCCAGTTCGTGGTCGTCCCAGACGACCAGCCAGGGCGCCGCCGCGTGCGCCGCCCGCAGGTCGGGATCGGTCTTGTACTGCGCGTGCCGCTGCCGGTAGTTCGCCAGCGTCTCGGTCTCCGGCCCCTCGTGGTCGCGGACGTTGCCGCCGGGGATGGTGTAGGTGTCGCGGGCGTACTCGTACTGGTAGTCGCCCAGGTGCAGGACGAGGTCGGGTTCCTCCTCGGCCAGGCGCCGGTAGGCGGTGAAGTGGCCGTGCTCGTACTGGGCGCACGAGACGAAGGCCATCGTCAGGCCCGTGCCGAGCGACAGGGGGTGCGGGGCGGTCCTGGCCCGTCCCATCGGCGACAGGTACGGCCCGGTCCTGAAGCGGTACCAGTACTCCCGGCCCGGCTCAAGGCCGTCCAGCTCGACGTGGACCGAGTGTCCCCACCGGCTGTCGGTGATCACCGTGCCCTGCCTGACCGTCCTGTGCCCGGCGTCGTCGCCGTAGACCTGCCACCGGACGGGGAAGGGCAGGTCGGGCATGCCGCCGAGGCCGTCCTCGGCCAGCGGCAGGGGGGCGAGCCTGGTCCAGATCACGAACCCGTCCGGGCTCGGATCGCCGGAGGCGACGCCGAGGGTGAAGGGGTCGGCGCGCGGCCTGCGGGCGGCGGGAACGGCCGCGGCGGCGGGGGCGGGGACGGGGACGTGCGCCGCCGCGAGGCCGGCGACGCCGGTGACGAGGAAGGAGCGTCGGCTGAGCCGGGACATGGGGCCCCTCGAAGGTCGTCGGACGTGGTCGCCCGCCAGCCTTACCGACGATCGTGACCTTCGAGTTAACGTTCCGGGTCATGAAAAAGGCGGCGTCCCGCAAAGACGCCGCCTTCTCGTGGTCCGCCGGGCGGTGCTCCAGCCGGCGGAACCGGTCCGGTCCTGATCGGCTACCAGCCGCGCTCCGCCAGGCGGTGCGGGACCGGGATGTCGTCGACGTTGATGCCGACCATCGCCTCGCCCAGGCCACGGGAGACCTTGGCGACGACGTCCGGGTCGTCGTAGAAGGTGGTGGCCTTGACGATCGCCGCGGCGCGCTGGGCCGGGTTGCCCGACTTGAAGATGCCGGAGCCGACGAACACGCCCTCCGCGCCGAGCTGCATCATCATCGCGGCGTCCGCCGGGGTGGCGATGCCGCCCGCGGTGAAGAGCACGACGGGCAGCTTGCCCGCCTTGGCGACCTCGACCACCAGCTCGTACGGCGCCTGCAGCTCCTTGGCGGCGACGTACAGCTCGTCCTCGGCCAGCGAGGACAGCCGCTTGATCTCACCGCGGATCTTGCGCATGTGCATGGTGGCGTTCGAGACGTCGCCGGTGCCCGCCTCACCCTTGGAGCGGATCATCGCCGCGCCCTCGGTGATGCGGCGCAGCGCCTCGCCCAGGTTGGTGGCGCCACAGACGAAGGGCACCGTGAAGCGCCACTTGTCGATGTGGTTGGCGTAGTCGGCCGGGGTCAGCACCTCCGACTCGTCGATGTAGTCGACGCCGAGCGACTGGAGCACCTGCGCCTCGACGAAGTGGCCGATGCGGGCCTTGGCCATGACCGGGATGGAGACGGCGGAGATGATGCCGTCGATCATGTCGGGGTCGCTCATCCGCGAGACGCCGCCCTGGGCGCGGATGTCGGCGGGGACCCGCTCAAGGGCCATGACCGCGACGGCACCGGCGTCCTCGGCGATCTTGGCTTGCTCAGGGGTGACGACGTCCATGATGACGCCGCCCTTGAGCATCTCTGCCATGCCGCGCTTCACCCGGGCGGTTCCGGTGACGGCGGTCTCGGTGACTTCGGGCGTGCTGCTGGACACGGTCTCTACCTCACGACGAGCGGGTTGCGGATCACGGTCCGCCTCCCTGGGCGGGTTTCCGGCGTTCTCTATCGTAGGCGCTGAGTGGCATGTGCCCTTACACACCATCTTGTCGCGCTTATGCGATCTTCTTGGACATGATGGTAAGGACCGTCATGGTTCTCAGGGAATGACAGGCTTGGGCGCCGCCAGCACGATCCACACCTGGCCCGGGGCGAAGTTCATCGGCTCGCCCGCCTCGGTGGTGAAGACCGTGCCGTCCTCCTCCGTCTTGCGCGACCAGGTGGCCTTGAACGCCTGGCCGTCCCTGAGCACGACCGCCCTGCCCTTGCCGACGCTGTGCACCAGGGGCGTGTAGCTCTGGTTCAGGTCGTGGAACTCCGAACGCTCGGTCTTGGCGTACTGCACGACGATCGTGGGGGCGCCGAGCTGGCCGCCCTCGGCGGCCATGTCCTTCTTGCCGTCCTGCCAGACCAGCCACCTGCCCGCCTCCTGCGACCAGGCGAAGGTGAAGCGCGCCGCCGGGTACCGGACCGTGAACGACTTCTTGGCCACGCCTCCCTCGGGGGCGTCGCCGAAGGTGAAGCCGATGTCCTTGGCCTTGGAGGCCCCCGGCGCCTTGGCCAGCAGCTGCTTGGTGTTCGCGAACAGGTTGTAGGGCGCGTAGCGGCCCGGCTGGCGGAAGTAGGCGCCGGGGGCCCTGCTGTCGGAGACGTCGACCAGGGACGCGGCCTGGACCTTGGGGATCATCTTGGTCTGCACGCCCGAGTAGGCCAGGGCGGGCTTGCCGAACTGCGGCAGGATGTGCAGGTCGGAGATTCTGGCGCTGCGGACCGGGCCGATCTTGGGCGGCAGCTTCGAGGAGAAGACGGCCATCAGGCGGGTCAGCCCCGCCTCGACCTGCTCCACGTAGACGATGTCGGCGCTCCTGAGCCCGAGCTGGGGCTTGCCCGCCGAGGTGTTCTCGATCTTCGCGGCGAGCACGGGCCTGCGCGCGGCGCCGGGAAGCCCGGTGAAGGGGTGGGTCGGCGGGGGCTCGGGGGTGGGCGTCTCCGACGGGGAGGGGTCGGCGGCCTGCGGACTGCCTCCGGCTGCGGGCTCGTTCGAGGAACAGGCCGCCACCGGCCCGAGAACAGCCACTCCCGCCAGCGCGACGGCGATCATCCGGGGCACCCGCACGGTTCATCTCCTCAAATCGGCCATGAAACGCCCAAGAGCTTACCCGTGCCCGACTTGCCGGATATCCGAGTTCCGCGTGTCCTATTCGATGGCGAGCGCCTTCGGAGGGGTGTCGTCGATCTCGAAGAAGGAGGGATATTCGGTGTGTCCGGCCAGCCTGAGGGTCCTGGCCAGCCATCGGCGCTGGGCGGTGCGCGTCACGCCGACCGCGTTGTTGTAGAAGCGGCGGGAGTAGATCACCTTGGCCACCGCGGCGCCGAGTTCGTCGAGCAGCTCGCCCCCCTCCGGGACGTCGGCCAGGCGCTCACGGAAGCGCTCCTGGTCCACCACCGCCCGCAACGCGCGTGACAGGTCGCTCTCTGCGTGCTCGCGTTCCTCGGGCCCCGCCGTACGGGCCTCGTGCGCCGCGGTGGCCAGCACCAGGCTGGTGGCCGGGTCGAGCAGCCGGGAGGCGGCCAGTTCGAGCGCCACGGCGGCCCGCCGTACCAGGGCGGCGTCCAGCGACTCCCTGGCCAGCTCAAGGCGGATGTGCAGGCGGTCGAGACGCCCGGCCCGCCAGGAGACGTAGACGGCGGTGAGCAGCACGATCGCGCCCACCACCAGGATCAGGGTGGTCGTCACCGGTTGTCGTCCTCCTCGACTCCCGCGGTGCTGGCGACGGTCTCGTAGACCCGCAGGACGTCGCGGGCGACCGTCGACCAGTCGTACTTCCACACGGCCCGGCTCGCCTCGGCGGACAGTTCGGCCCTGCGCCCGGGGTCGTCGAGCAGCGCGGCGGCCTCACGGGCGAGCGAGGCGGCGTCCCCGGTCTCGAACAGCGCCCCCGCCCTGCCGTCGTCGAGCACCCTGCGAAAGGCCGGGATGTCGCTGGCCAGGATGGCGGCGCCTGCGGACATCGCCTCGGTCAGCACGATGCCGAAGCTCTCCCCTCCCAGGTTCGGCGCGCAGAACACGTCCACCGAGTGGTAGGCACGCACCTTGTCCTCCTCGCTGACCATGCCGAGCAGGACGACACGGTCGCGGAAGGCGGCGGGAACCCTCGCCAGGGCCTCCTGCTCGTCTCCCGGACCGGCGACGAGCAGGCGCAGTCCCGGGCGGTGCGGGGCGAGCTCGGCGAAGGCGTCCAGCAGCACGGGCAGCCCCTTGCGCGGCTCGTCCATCCGCCCGAGGAAGCCGATCACCTCGCCCTCGTCCCAGCCGGGCAACGGCTCGGCGTGCGTGTAGCGGCCGACCGCGACCCCGTTGGGGATGAGCACCGCGTCGCCGCCGACGAACTCGACCAGGGTCTTCCTGGCGGCGTCGGAGACCGCGATCCGGCCGCTGATCTTCTCCAGCGCGCTCATGAGCACCGGCGTCGTGACCGACAGCGAGCGGTAGCGCTCGTGCGAGGTGTGGAAGGTGGCCACGATCGGCCCCTTGGCAACCCAGCAGGCCAGCAGCCCGACGGAGGGTACGGCGGGCTCGTGCACGTGCAGCACGTCGAAGCGGCCCTCACGCACCCAGCGCCGCACCCGGTTGGCCGACAGGAAGCCGAACGACAGTCTCGCGACCGAGCCGTTGAAGGGCACGGGGACCGCCCTGCCGACCGAGGTCACGTAGGCGGGCAGGGGGGCGTTCTCCGAGGCCGGGGCGATGACCGAGACCTGGTGGCCCTCCTCGATGAGGGCCTCGGCCAGGTCGCGGACGTGCGCCTGCACCCCGCCGGGCACGTCCCAGGTGTAGGGACAGACGATGCCGATCCTCACCTCCGGCCCACCCCTCGCGCGCCGTACCGGCCGTGTTCCGCCAAGGCGCTCATGTGCGGGGCTCCAGATCCTCCAGCCAGAGCCGCTGGAGCATGTGCCAGTCCTGCGGGTGCTCCGCGATGCCCTTCGCGAAGACGTCGGCCAGAGCCTGGGTGAGGATGGCGACCTTCTCCGCGCGGGTGCCCTCCTGCGGGACGGCGATCTCGTCGTGGAACTGCAGGCCCCAGTCGTCTCCCTCGAACCACAGGGTCGTCGGGACCAGCGCCGCCCCCGTGTGCACGGCCAGCAGGGCGGGCCCGGCGGGCATGCGCGTGGCCGAGCCGAAGAAGCCGACCTCGATCCCCTTGGCCGTGAGGTCCCGCTCCGCGGGCAGCGCGACCGCGCCCCCCGCCCTCAGCCGCTGCGACAGGGTGCCGAAGGTGTGCCCGTCCCCGCCGGTGAGCGGCAGCACCTCCATCCCCAGCCCCTGCCTGAAGGCGGTGTAGCGCAGGAACAGCGACTCCGGCCGCAGCCGTTCGGCGACGGTGGTGAACGGGTGCCCCGTCGCGCGGAACCAGGCGCCCGCCATGTCCCAATTGCCCATGTGCGGCAGCGCCATGACGACCCCCCGGCCCGCGGCGAGGTTGTCGTGGACCCGCTGGACGCCGACGGCGTGCATGCGGGAGAGGATCTCCGCCTTCGGCATGGAGGGCAGGCGGAAGACCTCGTGGAAGTAGCGGAGGTAGGAGCGCATGCCCGCACGGCTCAGCTCGCGGATCGCCGGGTCGTCCTTCGACGTGCCCTTGACCCGGGCGAGGTTGGCCTCAAGACGCAGGACGGAGGCGCCGCGACGCCTCCACAACCGGTCGGCGGCCGTCCTGAACGCCCAGGCCGTGAGGCGTTCCGGCAGGTGGGGGACGATCGCCCAGCCCGCGCCGAACCCCGCGGCGACGAGACGATCCTGGGGAGATGGCTTGCCTGTCATCGCTTTTTCCGATCAGCGGAGGGGGCGTGACGCCGAGGAGGAGGCCTGGCGGTAGACGTGCAGGAGACGCTGGACGACCGTGACCGCGCTTCCCACGGCCAGCAGCCAGAGCCCCCCCGACAGCACGTACGGCACGCCGAGCCCGCCGATCCCCGCGGCGACCAGGCCGACGACCAGCCGTTCCGGTCGTTCGACGAGACCGACGTCGCACGTCATGCCCAATCCCTCGGCCCTGGCCTTGACGTAGGACACCACGGCCCCGGCGACCAGGCAGAACAGGGCGACCATCGCCAGCGCCCGCTGTCCGTCCAGCATGAGCCAGATCACCAGCCCCGAGAAGATCCCGGCGTCGCCGACCCGGTCGAGGGTGGAGTCGAGGAAGGCGCCCCAGAGGCTTCCCGGGCCCGACATCCTGGCCATGACCCCGTCGAGCAGATCGGCCAGCACGAAAATAGTGATCACGACACTGCCGGGGAACAACTGCCCACGGGGATAGAAGAAGAGAGCCGCGGCCACGGTGCCGATTGTGCCGACCGCGGTGACCATGTTGGGGCTGATCCCCCGGCGGGCGAGCGCCCTGCCCAGGGGGGTCAGGATTCGGGTCACGGCGGGGCGCAGAAGTTTCAGCATCGCGCTCCGATCGTAGGCCACACAACCTGTGAGCGCGCATCCAACGCTCCGCGACCGGATCACCTCGGCCCTCTTGTGATATTCGCCACACGGGTATTTGGTGAACACACCGCGTCCTTGCGGTGTACGGACGCGGCGGCGGACCCCGGGGTGTGGCCGCACGCGGCCGCGCTCCTTCGGCAACGACGCAGGAGGCGACGTGGCAGAGAAGGCAACCGGCGGGACAGCGGGAGCCGCGGGTAGGGCGCCCGCGGCCGACCGGCCGGACATGATTCGCAATGTCGTACTGGTCGGCCATTCCGGCTCGGGCAAGACGACCCTCGTGGAGACGCTGCTGGCCGCGACGCGGACCGTGCAGCGCGCGGGCCGGGTCGAGGACGGCGGCACGGTCAGCGACTTCGACGAGGTCGAGGTGCGCCAGCAGCGATCGGTCAACCTGACCCTGGCCCCGCTGGTCCACAACGGCGTCAAGGTCAACCTGCTGGACACCCCCGGTTACGCCGACTTCGTGGGTGACCTGCGGGCCGGGCTGCGCGCGGCGGACGCGGCGCTCTTCGTCGTCTCCGCCTCCGAGGGGATCGACGGCCTCACCCGGATCCTCTGGGAGGAGTGCGCGGCCGTCGGGATGCCCCGCGCCGTGGTGATCACGAAGCTCGACCACCAGCGGGCCGAGTTCGACGAGGTGCTGACCGCCTGCCAGGACGCCTTCGGCGACGGCGTGGCACCGCTGTACCTTCCGGTCACCGAGGGGGGCGAGCTGAGGGGCCTGGTCGGACTGCTGACCCAGACCTTCCACGACTACACCGGCGGCAGGCGCACCGAGGGCGTCCCCGACGCCTCCCAGCGGGACAGGATCGACTTCTACCGCGCCTCCCTGATCGAGGGGATCATCCAGGAGAGCGAGGACGAGTCCCTGATGGACCGTTACCTCTCGGGTGGGGAGATCGGCACCGAGACCCTCATCGGCGACCTGGAGAAGGCCGTGGCCCGCGGGGGCTTCTATCCGGTGCTCGCCACCGGGGCGGGGGTCGGCGCCTTCGAGATCCTCGAACTCGTCACCCAGGGCTTCCCCTCCCCGCTTGAGCACCCGCTGCCCGAGATCACCACGATCGACGGCAAACCGGTCACCGACGTCACCTGCGACCCGGAGGGACCTCTCGTCGCCGAGGTCGTCAAGACCACCAGCGACCCCTATGTCGGCCGCATCAGCCTGGTCAGGGTGTTCTCCGGCACGCTGCGCCCCGACATGACCGTGCACGTCTCCGGCCACGGGCTGGCCGAGCGGGGGCACGAGGACCACGACGTGGACGAACGCATCGGCGCGCTCTCCTGCCCCCTGGGCAAGACCCAGCGCACGGTCGCCGCATGCGTGGCGGGCGACATCGCCGCGGTGGCGAAGCTGTCGCGCGCCGAGACCGGCGACACCCTGTCCGACAAGGAGCGGCCGCTGCTGATGACCGCCTGGAGCATGCCCGACCCGCTGCTGCCCGTGGCGATCCAGGCGAAGTCGAAGGCCGACGACGACAAGCTCGGGCAGGCCCTGCAGCGCCTGGTCGCCGAGGACCCCACGCTCAGGCTGGAGAACAACCCGGAGACCAGGCAGCTGGTGCTGTGGTGCATGGGCGAGGCCCACGCGGACGTCCTGCTCGACCGGCTGAGCAGGCGCCACGGCGTCGAGGTCGAGAAGATCGGGCTGCGGGTGCCGCTCAGGGAGACCTTCGGCGGCAGATGCCAGGCGCTGGGCCGCAACGTCAAGCAGACCGGCGGGCACGGCCAGTACGCCATCTGCCATCTGGAGATCGAGCCGCTGCCCTCCGGCGGGGGTTTCGAGTTCGTCGACAAGATCGTCGGCGGTGTGGTCCCGCGTCAGTTCATCCCCTCCGTCGAGAAGGGGGTGCGCACCCAGATGCAGCGCGGCGTGCTGGCCGGCTACCCGCTGGTCGACGTGCGGGTGACGCTGTACGACGGCAAGGCCCACTCGGTCGACTCCTCGGACATGGCCTTCCAGATCGCCGGGGCGCTGGCGCTGAAGGAGGCCGCCGCCAAGGTTCCCACGCTGCTGCTCGAACCGGTCGACGAGGTCACCGTGCTGGTTCCCGACGACCACGTCGGCTCGGTGATGTCGGACCTGTCCTCCCGCAGGGGACGCGTCCTGGGCACCGAGCCGGTCGGCACCGGCCGCACGCTCGTCCGCGCCGAGGTGCCCGAGCTTGAGATCACCCGTTACGCGATCGACCTGCGGTCCATGTCGCACGGCACGGGGACGTTCCACCGTGTCTTCCTGCGCTACGAGCCGCTGCCCGCCCACCTGGCGGACAAGGTCGCGAGCTGACCCGAGGGAGGCGTGGGCGTCGCCGCCCACGCCTCCCAAGGATTGACTACATAACAGTAGCGTCACGGAATGATTTCTTTTTTCAGGGCCAAAGTACCCCGGTCCCGATGACAGACTGATGAACCATGCGAACCGGACGTCCTTTGCTCGCCGCAACCGCCCTCGCTGTCCTCACGACCGGCGCGGCCTACACCTTCGGCCCGGACGCCCCTCCGGCGAAGCCGGCCAAGCACTCCAAGGCCTCCAAGACCACCAAGGCCGCCGAGTCCGCCACACAGACCGGGACCGAACCGGCTTCGGGCACACCGGCGGCGGACAGCGTGACGGCCGCCTGCGAGACGGACGCGAGATACCCCAAGCGGGAGATGCGCGGCATCTGGATCGCGACGGTGAAGAACATCGACTGGCCCTCGCGCACCGGGCTCTCGCCCGCCAAGCAGCGCGCCGAGTACGTCAAGATCCTCGACCAGGCGGTCAAACGCCGCTTCAACGCGGTGTTCTTCCAGGTCCGCCCGGCCTCGGACGCGCTGTACAAGTCATCTCTTGAGCCCTGGTCGGAGTATCTGACCGGCACGGCGGGCAAGGACCCCGGCTGGGACCCGCTGCCGTTCCTGATCGCCGAGGCCCACCGGCGCGGGCTTGAGTTCCACGCCTGGTTCAACCCCTACCGTGCCGCGTTCGAGGGGGGCGCGGAGGGGCTCCCCTCGGGCCACCCCGCCCGTGAGCACCCGGAGTGGATCGTCAAGCACGAGGGCAAGATCTACTACAACCCCGGCCTGCCCGCGGTCCGCGACCACGTCACCGCGGTCGTCAAGGACGTGGCCCAGCGCTACGACGTGGACGGCGTCCACTTCGACGACTACTTCTACCCCTATCCCGGCGCGGGCGCGCCGTTCGGCGACGACGCGGCCTTCAGGAAGTACGGCAAGGGCGCCAAGCGGGCCGACTGGCGGCGTGCCAACGTCAACGCGCTGATCTCCCAGGTCGACACGGCGGTTCACCAGGTGAAGCCGTACCTCAAGTTCGGCGTGAGCCCCTTCGGGATCTGGCGCAACAAGGCGCAGGACCCGACGGGCTCGGCCACCGGCGGCATGTCCGCCTACGACTCCATCTACGCCGACGCCCGCCACTGGATCAAGAAGGGCACGGTCGACTACGTCATCCCGCAGCTGTACTGGCCGCGCGGCTTCAAGGCGGCCGACTACGACGTGCTGGTGCCGTGGTGGGCCGCCCAGGTCAAGGGCACCGACGTCGACCTGTACATCGGGCAGGGCCTCTACCGGGTCGGGGCGACCGACACCCCGGCCTGGACCAAGGCGGGTGAGCTGGCCTCCCACCTGGCGGTGAACCGCAAGTACAAGGAGGTCAACGGCGACGTCTACTTCAGCGCCAAGCAGCTCCTGACCAACCCGCTCGGCGCGCTCGACCGGGTCGTCGCCAAGTACTACACCCGCCCCGCACTGCTGCCCCTGATCAAGGGTCTCGGCGGCAGGGCCCCGGCCACGCCCGCGGACCTGAGGGTCCAGGACGGCACGATCAGCTGGAACCCCTCCCCCGACGCCCGCTCCTACGCCGTCTACCGGGTCACCTCCGGTGAGGCCGGGGCGTGCGCGACCGCGGACGCCCGCAACCTTCTCGCCGTGGTGCCCGCCTCGGACCAGGCGCGGCAGAGTTTCACCGCGCGCGGGAGCGGGACCTACCTCGTCACCGCGCTCGACCGCCTGCAGAACGAGAGCCCAACTGCCAAGATCGTCCTACCTTGACCCGGTTGATACCGGTGATTCTCTCCTTCCGGTAGACCTCGGACGGGCTCTTCCCCTACCTTCCCGTACGGTGCCGACACTCGGCTGAGTCAGGGAGGTCTCCGGTGAGGCGAACGCTTGCCGTGTTCGCGCTGGTCCTGGGAGTGCTGTGGCCTGGGGCCGCGCACGCGGCGGCGCAACCGGCGGTCCGGGTCACGGCCCATGCGGACGGTCCCGCGCGGGTGGTGCTGATCGGGATCCCCGGTCTGCTGTGGAGCGACCTGACCCCCGAGGGCACGCCGAACCTGTGGGCCCTGGCGGGCCGGAGCGCGACCGGGTCGCTCTCGGTCCGCACGGTCGGCCGCGTGACCTGCCCCTACGACGGCTGGCTCACGGTCTCCGCCGGGATCAGGTCCGCCGTCGGGTACGGCTGCGGCCTGCCGCCCGAGCCCACCCCCGAGGGGCAGGGCGCCGTCATCCCCGGCTACGACTACCTGTACCGGGTCGCGGGGCAGCGCGGCACCGGCACGCTCGGCGACGCCGTGCACGCAGCGGGCGGCTGCACGCTCGCGGTGGGGCCCGGGGCGGCCCTCGCCCTGGCCGACCGGTCGGGGCGGGTCGACCGCTACGCCGCCTCCCCGGAACGGCTGACCCCCGGCGCGTTCGACGCGTGCCGGGTGGCCGCGGTCGACGTCGACGACCTGATCCGGCCCTACGTGACCGGCGGGCGGCTGCCCGAGGCCGAGGACGCCCTCACCCCGGAGCGGCGGGCGCAGGCGCTGCGGCTGGCGGACGCCAAGACGGGGGCGGCGCTGAACGCCCTCCCGCAGGACGCCGTCGTGCTGCTGGCGGGTCTGGGAGACCACGGGAGCGTCCCGCACCTGCGGGTGGCCATGATGCGCGCTCAGGACGCCTCGGGCCGTTTCCTCGGGGCGCCCTCGACCCACCGTGAGGACGTCTCCATCGTGCCCGACATCACGGCCACGATGCTCGGGATCACGGGCGTGGCCGTACCGCCCTCGGTGATCGGGGTGCCCTGGCGGGTGGCGGCGAGCCGTACGGACGGGGTCGAGGGGGCCAAGGCCGAACTGGTCGACGACGACGGGGCCGGCCAGGCGATCAGGGACATGGGCGGGATCTTCTTCACCTCGGTGGCCGCGCTGCAGGTGCTGTTCTACGTCGTCGCCTTCCTGCTGATGCGCCGCAGGCGCGGGCTCGGCGGGGTCAGGGTGGCCGCGGTCACGCTGGCGTGCCTGCCGGTCTCGACCTACCTGGTCAACCTTCTCGCCTGGGAGCACACGGGGACGCCGCTGGCCGCCGTGGTCGGCGGGATCGTCGTGATCACCCTGCTGCTGGCCGTGACCGCGCTGGCGGGCCCGTGGCGCCGTTCCCCGCTCGGGCCGCTGGTGTTCGTCACGGGGGTCACCGCGGCGGTCATCGCCGGTGATCTGGTGACCGGGACGAACCTGCAGTTCAACAGCGTCATGGGCTACACCGCCGTGGTCGGCGCCCGTTACTCGGGTCTGGGCAACATCCCGTTCGCGCTGTTCGCCACCTCGGTTCTGCTGGTGGTGACCTCGATCGCCCATCGGCTGGTGAGCGTGGGGCGTAAGAACGCGGCGGTAGGGATCGTGGCGACGCTGGGAGGAGTCGCGATGATCCTGGGCGGCTTCCCCGGGATCGGCAGTGACTTCGGCGGGGTGATCGCCTTCGTGCCCGGCATCGCCGTGACGGCGCTGCTGATCGCGGGCAAGCGGGTCTCGATCGTCAAGCTGGGCGCGTTCTGCGTGGCGGGCGGTGTCATCGTGATGACCATCGCCTATCTCGACCACCTGCGCCCGCCCGGCTCCCAGACCCACCTGGGCCGTTTCGTCGGCCAGATCTTCACCGGCGAGGCCTTCGAGGTGGTCAGCCGCAAGCTCGGCGCGATGCTGGGCACGCTGCTCAACCCGAACCTGATGCCGATCGTGATCGCCGCGTTCGCCTTCCTGGTCTACGCGCTGCTGCGGCCGGACGCGGCCAGCGCGGGGGTGCTGCCCGCGGCCTTCGAGTACTCCCCCACGCTGCGCGCCGGTCTGATCGGCACCCTGGTCAGCGGGGTCGTCGGCACCCTGGTCAACGACTCCGGCGCCGCCGTGCTGTCCATGGCCCTGGCGCTGGCCGTACCGCTGGTGCTCTCGGTCGGGGTCAGGGCCCTCGGCGAGAGCGGGTCCTACGCGGAGGCGGGCCAGGAGCCCGCGAGCAGTTCCCTGGTGTCGCGCAGCAGCTGAGGCAGCACCTTGGTGTGACCGACGACCGGCATGAAGTTGGTGTCCCCGCCCCAGCGGGGCACCACGTGCTGGTGCAGGTGGGCGGCGATGCCCGCTCCGGCGACGTCGCCGAGGTTCATACCCACGTTGAAGCCCTGCGCGCCGCTGGCCTTGCGCAGGGCGGTGAGCGCCCGTTTGGTGAAGTCGGCCAGCTCGGCGGTCTCCACCTCGTCGAGGTCGGCGTAGTCGGCCACGTGCCGGTAGGGGCAGACCATCAGGTGGCCGGAGTTGTACGGGTAGAGGTTGAGCAGGGCGAAGACCGCGGTTCCCCTGGCGACGATCAGGCCGTCCTCGTCGCTCAGTTCGGGGATCTCGCAGAAGGGACAGCCGTCGCCGGGGCCGGAGCCCGCCGGCTTGTTCTCCCCCTTGATGTAGGCCATCCGGTGCGGAGTCCACAGTCGCTGGAAGTTGTCAGGGACCCCAGCCCCCGCCTGCTCGATCGGCTCGCTCTCCTGCATGCATTGCAGCATAGGCCCACCGGTTTCGGGCGTCCCCAGCCGGTGCCGCCTGTATATGCGGACAAAGCGGCCTATTTTCCGGCAGAATCCTCGCGAGCATGACCACCGAAAGCCGAGGAGTACCCATGACCGACGTCTCCGTCGAAGAGATCACCGAGGAGACCGACTCTCCCGCTGAGACCCCGGCCGCCCGCCCGTTCCCGCTGAACCTCTCGGCTTCCCTCGCCACCGCTCCCGCGGTCTCCGAGAACCCGGGAACCGCCGGGGCCGCCGCGGTGGTGAAGGGCCGCATCAGGGTGGCCGACGAGGTGGTCGAGAAGGTGGCCGCCCTCGCGACCCTGGAGGTCGCCGGTGTCGTGGGGCTCGGCGAGGACCCCTCCGGCTTGCTTGAGGCGATCGGCGAGCGGGTGGCCCCCGGGGCCAGGAGGAGCGGGCGGGGTGTGAGCGCCCACGTCCAGGACCGCACGGTCGCGATCGACGTCTCGATCGTCGCGGAGTACGGCCACGTCGTGATGGACGTGGCCAACGAGGTCAAGAACAACGTGGCCCGCACGGTCAGCCGGATGCTGGGCATGCGGGTCGTCGAGGTCAACGTGGGCGTCGAGGACGTCCGCCTGCCCGGCGAGCCCGTCACCGGCCGTTCCGCCGAGGACGTCTGACCCGGTGAGCGGCCCGTGCTCCGCGTCGGAGGCACGGGCCGCGCCGGAGGCGGGGATCAGACCTGGACGCGCCGCTCGATCGCGTCGACGATCTCGTCGATCGCCTGGGCGACGGGGACGCCGTTCTTCTGCTCGCCGTTGCGGAACCTGAAGGAGACCGCGTCGTTGGCGATGTCCTCGTCACCGGCCAGGAGCATGAACGGCACCTTGGCCTTCTGCGCGTTGCGGATCTTCTTCTGCATGCGGTCGCCGGAGGCGTCGACCTCGATCCTGACGCCCCGCTCGCGGGCCTTCTTGGCCAGGTCCTGAAGGTAGGGGACGTGGGCGTCGCCGATCGGGATGCCGACGACCTGCACGGGGGCGAGCCAGGGAGGGAAGGCGCCCGCGTAGTGCTCGACCAGGACGCCGAAGAAGCGCTCGATCGAGCCGAACAGCGCCCGGTGGATCATGATGGGCTGCTGGCGCGTGCCGTCCGACGACTGGTACTCCAGCTCGAAGAGCTTCGGCAGGTTGAAGTCGAGCTGGATGGTCGACATCTGCCAGCTGCGCCCGATGGCGTCACGCGCCTGCACGGAGATCTTCGGCCCGTAGAAGGCGGCCCCGCCGGGGTCGAGGACGAGGTCGAGGTTCTCCGACTCGGCGACCTCGCGCAGTGTCGCGGTCGCCTCCTCCCAGTCCTCGTCGGAGCCGACGAACTTCTCCGGGTCCTTGGTGGACAACTCAAGGTAGAAGTCGTCGAGGCCGTAGTCGCGCAGCAGGTCGAGGACGAACCTCAGCAGCGACTTCAGCTCGTCGCGCATCTGGTCGCGGGTGCAGTAGATGTGCGCGTCGTCCTGGGTCAGGCCGCGCACCCGGGTCAGGCCGTGGACCACGCCCGACTTCTCGTAGCGGTAGACGGTGCCGAACTCGAACAGCCGCAGCGGCAGCTCACGGTAGGAACGCCCGCGCGACCTGAAGATCAGGTTGTGCATCGGGCAGTTCATCGGCTTGAGGTAGTAGCTGGCCCCCTCAAGCTCCATGGGCGGGAACATGCCGTCGGCGTACCAGTCGAGGTGACCGGAGATCTCGTAGAGGTGGCCCTTGGTGATGTGCGGGGTGTTGACGAAGGAGTAGTCCGCCTCCTCGTGCCTGCGCCGCGAGTAGTCTTCGAGCACCCTGCGGATCACGCCGCCCTTGGGGTGGAAGACCGGCAGCCCTGAGCCGAGCTCCTCGGGGAAGGAGAACAGGTCGAGTTCGGCGCCCAGCTTGCGGTGGTCGCGCTTCTCGGCCTCCTCCAGCATGTGGAGGTACTCGTCCTGCCGCTCCCTGGACTCCCACGCGGTGCCGTAGATGCGCTGCAGCTGCGGGTTCTTCTCGCTGCCCCGCCAGTAGGCGCCGCCGGTGCGCATCAGCTTGAACGCCGGGATGGAACGGGTGCTGGGCACGTGCGGGCCCCGGCACAGGTCCTTCCAGCACAGCTCGCCGGACTTGGGGTCGAGGTTGTCGTAGATGGTCAGCTCGGCGCCGCCCACCTCGACGCTCTCCTCGGCGTCGCCGCCGCCCTTGAGCCCGATCAGCTCCAGCTTGTACGGCTCGGCCGCCAGCTCCGCGCGCGCCTCCTCGTCGGAGACCCTCCTGCGGGAGAAGAGCTGCCCCTGCTTGACGATCTCCCGCATGCGCTTCTCGATGCGCTTGAGGTCGTCGGGGGTGAAGGGGTCCTTGACGTCGAAGTCGTAGTAGAAGCCGTTCTCGACCGGCGGGCCGATGCCGAGCCTGGCCTCGGGGAAGATCTCCTGCACCGCCTGGGCCATGACGTGGGCGGTCGAGTGGCGCACGATGGCCCGGCCGTCGGCGCTGGCCGCCTCGACGGGCTCGACCCGGTCGCCCTCGGACACCACGGCCGCGAGGTCCCTCAGCTCGCCGTTCACCCTGGCGGCGACTACCGAGCGGCCGTCCGCCCCGAGGGCGTCGCCGTACGTCGTGCCCCCCGCCACCACACGCTCGGCTCCGGCGAGGGTGATGCGCAGTTCTGACACGGCCGACACGGTTGCTCCTCGGTATGCGTGACGCTGGTTCTCGGGAAACCCGACTATGGATCCGATGCTACCGGTGTCCGCCACGCCTTTTTCCAGCGCGCCGCCGGGGCCGGTAGCCCAGTGAGGTGAGCTGCGCCCTGGTCCCCCGGAAGACGTTGCGGTCCAGCGGTTCGTGACAGTACTGGTGGATCGTCCATCTGTGCCACGGCTGCGGGATCTCCGGCCTGCCCGTCGGATGGTCGGGGGCGGCGATCCACAGCGGGTGGTCCTCAAGCCCGGCGCAGTTGCCCGCGTCGGCGAAGGCCAGAAAGGTGTAGATCACCGGCCTGACCCTCGCGCGGGCGGTGACGGCCTCGCACCAGGCGCGCGCGAAACGGGCCACCTTCCTGGGCGGCAGCCGGTCACCGGTCTCCAGGTCGAGGGCGATCAGGTCTCCGTGGCGCAGCCCGCCCGCCCGTTCGACCGTCCCGAGGAAGCGGCGCGCCTGGTCCTCCGGGTCGCCCGCGGGCCTGGCGAAGTGATAGGCGCCGCAGACGATCCAGTTCTCCCGCATGCCGGTCCAGTTGCGCTCGAACCACCGGTCGGTGAAGGTGCTCCCCTCGGTGGCCTTGGCGAAGGCGAAGGACACGCCGTTGTCGGCGTGCCCGCCCCAGTCGACCGCCCCCTGCCAGTTCGACACGTCGATGCCGTGCAACATGGGCAACATGGCGGCCAGGCTATTGACGGAGAGGCTTGCGCACACGCCGGCCACACCCTCGCCGTACGGCCGTTGCACCCGCTTTGACTAGGCTTGGTCGGCGTGAACGCAGCAGCTCAGACCTCCGGCGCCCACGGCGTCGGCATCGCCACCATCGCCTCAGACGGCACCGTGCTCGACACCTGGTTCCCCGACCCGCGCCTGGGTGACCCCGCCTCGCCGGGCACCAGGCGGCTGACCGCCCAGGAGGCCGCCGAGGCCCTCGGCCCCGAGGTCACCGCGCTTCTCGGACCGGACGATGCCAGGGGAGTCGAGGTGGTCGCGGTCTTCACCGGGATCACCAAGCTGTCGGAGGCCCCCGCCGACACCCACGACGTCTACCTCCGTCTCCACCTGCTCTCCGCCCGGCTCGTCCAGCCGCACGGGCAGAACCTGGACGGCATCTTCGGCCTGCTCGCCAACGTGGTGTGGACCAGCCACGGCCCGTGCCCCGTCGAGGGCTTCGAGGCCGTACGGCTGCGCCTGCGCGCGCGTGGTCCGGTGACCGTCCACGGCGTGGACAAGTTCCCCCGGATGGCCGACTACGTGATGCCCTCCGGAGTGCGGATCGCCGACGCCGACCGGGTCCGCCTCGGCGCCCACCTGGCCGCGGGCACGACCGTGATGCACGAGGGGTTCGTCAACTTCAACGCGGGCACGCTCGGCACGTCCATGGTCGAGGGCCGCATCTCGGCGGGCGTGGTGGTCGGCGACGGCTCCGACGTCGGCGGCGGCGCCTCGATCATGGGCACCCTGTCCGGCGGCGGCAAGCAGGTCATCTCCATCGGGAGCCGCTGCCTGCTCGGCGCCAACAGCGGCGTGGGCATCTCGCTGGGCGACGACTGCGTCGTCGAGGCGGGCCTGTACGTCACGGCCGGGACGAAGGTCGTCCTGCCCGACGGGAAGGTCGCCAAGGCCGCCGAGCTCTCCGGCTCGCCGGGCCTGCTGTTCCGCCGTAACTCCACCTCCGGGGCCGTCGAGGTCGTGCCGCGCTCCGGCACGGGCATCGAGCTCAACAGCGCCCTGCACGCCAACGACTGACCTCACACGCCCACCGCGCTCCGGCGGCCTGCGGGATGTCACCCCGGGGCCGCCCGCCTGCCAAGGTTATCCCGGCGGACCTGGCACAGGCGGGGAGGACGGCATGGACGGTCGGGAGATGGCACGCGATGAGCCGGGGACGGCGGCGGCCCGGCTGGTCACCGGCGTCTTCGCCCCGCAGGTGCTGGTCATCGCGCTGCCCCCGGTCGTCGGGCTGCTGGCCGACGGCTGGCCGGGCGTCCTGTGGGGCCTGGGGACCTCGGCGCTGTGCGGCGGGGTCCCCGCCGGGGTGATCGCGGCCGGGGTCCGCTCGGGGCGGCTCGACTCCCACCATCTGGTCGACCGCGCGAGCCGGACGAAGCCGCTGCTGGTCGCCGTCTGCGCGGTGCTGGCCGCGCTGGTGCTGCTGGTCCTGCTGCGGGCGCCCACGCTGCTGGTCTCCACGGTGACCGCGATGCTGGCCGCCCTCGCGGTGACGGTCCCGGTCACGCTCAGGTGGAAGATCTCCTTCCACGCCGCCGTGTCCGCGGGGAGCGTCGTCGTGCTCTCCAGGGTGCTGCCCGCCGTACCGACGCTGGCCGCGGGGGCGCTGGTCGTGGCCGTCGTCTGCTGGGCCAGGGTACGGCTGGGCCACCACACCCCGCCCCAGGTCGCCGTCGGGGCGCTGACCGGGCTCGGCACCGCGTGGGTGACGCTGACCGCGTTCGGCCTCTGACAGGAGGGCGGTCATGACGGCGGGCGTCACAGGAGGGTCTTGAGGAACTCCCGTGTCCTGCGGCCCTCGGCGAACACCGCGGCGGCGAAGTCGGTGACCCCGGCCTTGGCGAGCTCGCCGATCCTGGCGGAGACGCTCTCCTCGTCCCCGATGATCGCGACGTCCGCCGGGCCCGCGGCCCCCTCCCGGTCGAGGACCGCCCGGTAGGACGGCAGCTCACCGTAGAGCGCGAACAGCTCGGCGGCCTTCGCCCTCGCGGCCTCGGCGTCGTCGGTGACACAGACCGGCAGGACGCACACGATCCTGGGCGCGGGCCGTCCCGCCGCCCTCGCGGCCTCGGTCACGGCGGGCGCGATGTGCTCGGTCACGGTCTTGGGGCCGGTCATCCACAGCACGGTTCCGTCGGCCAGCTCTCCCGCCAGCTTGAGCATGCGTGGGGCCAGCGCGGCGACCAGCACGGGCAGGTTCCCGGCGCCGGGGGTGGTCAGCCCGATCCGCGCGGTGAGGGTCTCGCCCTCGAAGGCCACCTGCTCGCCGCGCAGGAGAGGCACCAGGACGGAGAGGTACTCCCGCATGTACCTGGCAGGCCGGTCGAAGCTGTAGCCGTACATGCCCTCGATGACGACCTTGTGCGACAGGCCGACGCCCAGGGCGAGCCTGCCGTCGAGGGCGGTGTTGACCGTGAGCGCCTGCTGGGCCAGAGCCGCCGGATGGCGCGGATAGGCGGGCACGACGGAGGTGCCCAGTTCGATCCCGGGCACCTGACCACCCGCGACGGCCAGCGCGGTCAGCGCGTCGAGGCCGAAGATGTTGGACAGCCAGGCGGAGGAGAAGCCGTCGTCGGCCGCCCTCTCGATCTGCCTGCGCAGGTTCACCAGTTCGCCGGGGCCCGCCGGCTCACCGAGTGACAGTCCGATCCGCACCACAGAACTCCGTTCTCGTGACTGCGGCCAGTTTAGGCACCTGTTGATCGTTTTTCGGAGAACGCGACTCCCGGCGCGTTCACAGCCTGGAGCCGGAGACCATCGGGGTGACGTCGAGCCTGCCGTCGCCGCAGACCACACCGGCGAAGGGGATCTCCAGGTGCGCCACCTCGTCCGGCGGAATGATCATCAGGCGTGCCGCGGACGGGCACGAGGTCTCGCGACCGCTCGGCACCGTGGTCCAGTGGAGTCTGGCGTGCGCCGAGGCCCCGGGGCGCAGTGTCACCCGGTGCGCCGGGACGTTCTCCCTGCGGACCCTGGTGCGCAGGGCGTCCCCCTTGGCGTCGAACATGACCAGGCCGACGAAGCCGTAGACCCAGCAGCTCCTCGCCGAGGTGTTGGTGAGCACCAGCGGCGCGTACCGCTGCCCCGCCCCCGCGTCCACCCGGCCGACGCCCGCCCTGAGCCCCTCGGTACGGCAGCGCCCGGCGGCCGCGGTGGACAGGCTCGCCCCCTCGAACACCGCCGTCCCGGTGCTCTGCTGTGTCCCCGTGCCCGCCGGGGGGCCGGTGGGTCGTGCCGGGACCGGTGCGGCGGCCGTCCCGGAGAGCGCGGGCGGGGCGCACGCGGTGACGGCGGCCAGCACCGCCGCCGTCACCAGGGAGGCCGCCGGGCCACGTCGTGTCCTGTTTCTCCATTCCATATTTTCTTGGACACACGGCGCCCGGGTTTTGTTGGCGTGCCTCGCCGGCCAGGCGTACCCCGTGGTCACGGCGGCCCGCCGGGTCGCCGTGACCGCGCGTGACGACACCGACCAGCAGGTCTCAAAGAAGCTCTACCTCACCACGAGCACGGTCGAACGGCGCCTCACGAAGACCTACCGCGAACTGGGCGCCGGAAGCCGCACCGATCCGTCCTTCGAACCGGAGTGCCTTCCCATGCCGAGCATGTCGTCCGGCGGGTACGGGCTCCCCGCAGGCCGGGAAGGAGGAGCCGCCGTCGACCATGGCGGAGAGCGGGTCGTGATCCTCGCCTTCGGCGGAGGGGGCCCTTCCATGTCTGCATCCGGGGCCGGACAGCAGCAGGCCCGGAGGTTCGGGTAAACCTCCGGGCCCATGTCTGCGTCTTACTCGCGTGGGCGATACTGGGATCGAACCAGTGACCTCTTCGGTGTGAACGAAGCGCTCTCCCGCTGAGCTAATCGCCCGCCCTGTCGGCGCCTGATGGTGTCGACGTGGAAAACCATACAGCAATCCGAGAGCACTGGCGAAGCGACGCGGGAGAGGAGACGATCTTGAAGGCGCGACACGGACGCGAACCAAAGGTCCGTGGATGCGTCCAGCAGGGGGCTACGGTGTCATAGCATCGTCCTGATCCGTAGAAGCACCGTACGACCCAGGCTCAACCTCTATGGCCCGAGACGCCCCGGCAGGGGGAGTCGACGGTGACCAAAACGATACGCAAAACCCTTGCAAATATGGCCCTGTTGGTGATGTTTAGCCAGGTAGAGACCCAAATGTCGCGCTGTGATGTGCGTTACAGAAGGGCCCGGAGGCGGAATCTTCCCTACAGGTTTCTTTGTTCCGCGTCATAGCTCGGGACGAAGAGTCCGCCAGAGCAGTGAAAGCCCCGCAGAGGGGACCGACGACGAAAAAGGTTTGGCTGACGATGAACAGCTCCACCGTCTCTGCCGAGCTGGGCCTTCGGCTTGTGGTCCCCGACCGTACCACCGTCCCCCTGCTCGCCGGACTCAGCTACACGGCCGATGATCCCTACGCGATCAGAATGGCCTTCCATGTGGGGAACGACGAACCGGTCGAGTGGATCTTCGCCCGTGAACTGCTGACCGTCGGCATCGTGCGACGGGTCGGCGACGGAGACGTCCAGGTGTGGCCCGCGCGCGCCGACGGCGAGCGGACACTGCACATCAGTCTCACCTCGCCCTTCGGGCAGGCTCTGTTCGAGGTGCCTCTCGCGCCTCTCACCGAGTTCCTGCACCGGACCTACGAGCTGGTCCCCGCGGGCCGTGAGACCGACTTCATGGACCTCGACGCCGAGCTCAGCAACATGCTCTGGAGCTCCTGAGGCTCCGTCCGGCGCCGCCCGCGGGCTTCAGGCCCGCGGGCGGCGTCGCGTTTGCGGCGTTCCCGTGACGGATCACGGGTCGACGTCGGCCGCGCTCCGTTCGGCGAAGACCCGCATCGCCTTGGCCGTCACCGGGCCGGGGGCGATGGGGAGCACGGTCTCTCCGACCGTCCTGATCGGCTGGATGTCGCGGGTCGTCGAGGTCAGGAAGGCCTCCTCGGCCTCGGCGAGCGCGGAGAGGGGAAGGTCCTCCTCCGCTCCCCCGCACCATTCGAGGGTGAGCGCGCGGGTGATCCCGGCCAGACAGCCCGAGGCGAGCGTGGGGGTGACGATCCGCCCGTCACGGACGACGAAGACGTTGCTGCCGGTGCCCTCGCACAGGTTTCCCGCCAGGTTCCCGAAGATCGCCTCGCCACCTCCCCTGGCCTTGGCGTAGGCCAGGGCCAGGACGTTCTCGCCGTAGGAGGTCGACTTGACCCCGGCCAGCGCGCCGTGCTCGTTGCGGGCCCACGGCACCACCGTGACGTCCGCGGTCGCGGGGAAGGGCTTCTGGTCCGCGACGATCACGACGACGGTGCCGTCCGTCCCGCCCCGGTCCGAGCCGAGAGGGCCGGGGCCGCTGGTGTAGCTGATGCGGATCCGGCCGAGCGGCCATGACGGCGCCTGTGCCAGGCAGGCGCGCACGCCCGCCGCGACGAACTCCACGTCCGGCTCCGCCATGCCCATCCGCGTCGCGGAGACCAGCAGCCGGTCGAGGTGCCGGGTGAGCGCGAAGGGGACGCCGCCGACGCACTTGACGGTCTCGAACACGCCGTCGCCGACCAGCAGGCCGTGGTCGAAGACCGAGACCGTCGCCTGCTCTGGCTCTACGAGCCGCCCGTTGACCCAGACGGGGACGTTCATCGGGCTCCTCCTGAAACTGCCGGATCTGATGGTGGAACAAGTGCCGTTCCTCACGGGACGCCGCCCCAGGTTATGCCCGCGCGGACGGCGGTGCCGATCCCGCCGGCGGAAACGCCGCCGTCCCCACGGCGTCGGCCAGGAACCCGGCCAGCGCGCGGGCCGCGGGCAGGACCGAGGGCGGGGTGGCGCGTGGCAGCGCGGCGTACACGGACCTGCGCGGGGCGAGGTCGCCCAGCGAGCGCAGGACGAGGTCGCGGGGTACGGCGTGCGCGGCGATGCCGGGAACCAGCGTGACGCCGAGCCCCGCGGCCACGAAGCCGAACTTCCCGGTCCACTCGGCGATCCTGAGCCTGGCGCGCGGGCTGAAGCCCGCCTTGGCACAGGCCGTGTCGAGCATGGTCGTCCCGCCGGGAGGGGCCGCCTCGATCCAGGTCTCCTCCCGCAGTTCCCGCAGGTCCACCTCCGGCCCCGCGGCGAGCCGATGGTCCCTGGGCAGCGCGACCAGCAGCTCGTCATCGACCAGTTCGACGGTCTCGACCTCCTCCTCGTACGGCAGGCCCGACGGGTAGTCGCTGATCACGGCGATGTCGAGGGCCCCCTCCCGCATACGGCGCAGCAGGCCCGCGCTCGGCCCCTCGACCACGGTGAGCGCGACTCCCGGGAACTCGCGGCCGAAGTCCCGCAGGGCCCTGGGGACCAGCGCGACGTTGGCGGTGGCGAAGGCGCCGACGCGCAGCCGTCCCCGGTAGCCGCCGTGGATGCCCGCCAGTTCCTCCTCGGCCATGGCGAGCCGGTTGAGCACGGCCAGCCCGTGCAGGTGGAGCGCCTGGCCCGCGGGCGTGAGCCGTACTCCTCTGGGGAGGCGTTCGAACAGCGGGCCGCCCGCCTGCTGTTCGAGGGAGGCGATGCGCCGGGAGACCGCGGACTGGGTGTAGTTGAGCAGGGCCGCGGCCCCGGTGAACGAGCCGGTCCTGACGACGGCGTCCATGAGGCGCAGGGCGTCGATGTCGAACACATTCCTCCTTCGCATGGGATGCATGAAATCTAGTCGCTGGTGGAATGTCTTGGCCCCTCATAGCGTGAACGGCATGATTTCCTTCCTGGGTTTGGGGCGTATGGGCGCCCCGATGGCACGACGGCTCGTGGCGGCGGGGCACGAGGTCACGGTCTGGAACCGCACTCCCCGTACGGTCGAGGGGGCCGTGAGCGCGGCGACGGCGGCCGAGGCCGTCGCGAAGGCGGACCTTGTGATCACGATGCTCACCGGCCCCGCGGCGGTGCGGGAGGTGCTCACCGCGGCGGCCCCGGAGCTGCGGCCGGGAGCCCTGGTCGTCGAGATGTCCACGATCGGCCCCGAGGCGGTCACCGGGCTCCGTGACCTGCTGCCCCCCGGGGTCGGGCTGGTGGACGCGCCGGTGCTCGGCAGTGTGGGACCCGCCGCGGACGGCACGCTGACGGTGCTGGCCGGCGGCGACGCCGGAGACCTGGCCCGCTGCCGCGAGGTGCTTGAGGTCTTCGGGCGGGTACGGGAGAGCGGCGGTCCCGGCTCCGGGGCGGCGCTGAAGCTCGCGGTGATGAGCGCGCTGGTCCCGGCGCAGGTGCTGCTCGCGGAGAACCTGGCCCACGCGGCGGCGGCCGGTGTGGACACCGGGACGCTGCTGGACGTGCTCGGCGGGACCCCGCTGGCCTCACTCGTCGAACGGGTGCGCCCCGTCGTCGAGAACGGGCCGCAACCGACCGCCTACTCCCTCGGGCTCGCCGCCAAGGACCTGGGACTGGCCGGACACGGGACGCGGACGCTGACGGCGGCGGCCGAGGAACTGCTGCTCGGGGCGGTCTCCGCCGGGCTCGGCGACCAGGACCTGACGGCCGTCTTCGGATACGTGACGGCGGGCCGTACGGGGAGCGCGGGGGTGCGCAAGGTGAACCCGGCCTCGGTGCCCGCGACCAACGGGTACTACTCCCACGCGACCAGGACCGGGGATCTGCTGTTCGTCTCCGGCCAGGTGGCGCTCGACGAGGAGGGCCGGGTGGTCGGCGAGGGGGACATGACCCGCCAGTCGGAGTACGTGATGGAGATGCTGGCGCGCATCCTCGCCGACCAGGGGTGCTCGTTCGACGACGTGACCCACATCCGGACCTTCCTCACCGACATGTCACGGCTGAGGGAGTACGGCGAGGTCCGGGGGCGTCACATCACCGGTGAGCCCCCGGCCAGCACGACCGTCGAGGTGTCCCGGCTGTTCATGCCGGGCCTGATGATCGAGGTCGAGGTGGTGGCGGCTATTCCAGCGGCCCGGTGACGGACTCGGCTGCGGCGACGACCGCGTTGCTCGCCACGAGCCTGGTCACCGCCTCGATCTCGGGGGCGAGGAAGCGGTCGGGGCCCGGGCCCGCGACCGTCTGGCGCAGCGCGGCGACAACGGCCCCGGTCGCGGGGGCGGGCCGGTGCGGCGCGCGGAGGTCCAGCGCCCTGGCCGCGGTGAGGATCTCCACCGCCAGCACCCGGGTCAGTCCGTCGACCGCGCGGCGCAGCTTGCGCGCGGCGGACCAGCCCATGGAGACGTGGTCCTCCTGCATGGCGGAGCTGGGGATGGAGTCGACGCTGGCGGGTGCCGCCAGACGCTTGAGTTCGGAGACGATCGCGGCCTGGGTGTACTGCGCGATCATGTGACCGGAGTCGACGCCGGGGTCGTCGGCCAGGAAGGCGGGCAGGCCGTGGCTGCGGGCCACGTCGAGCATCCGGTCGGTACGGCGCTCGGAGATGCTCGCCACGTCCGCGACCGCGATGGCGAGGAAGTCGAGCACGTAGCCGACGGGAGCCCCGTGGAAGTTGCCGTTCGACTCGACCCGTCCGTCGGCCAGGACCACCGGGTTGTCGACCGCGGAGGCCAGCTCACGTTCGGCGACGACGGCGGCGTGGGCGAGGGTGTCCCTGGCGGCTCCCGCCACCTGGGGGGCGCAGCGCAGGGAGTAGGCGTCCTGGACCCGGGTGCAGGTGCCGTCCCGGTGGGACTCCATGATCCCCGAGTCCTTGAGCAGTGCCCTGAGGTTGGCGGCGCTGGCCGCCTGGCCGGGGTGGGGACGCAGCGCCTGCAGGTCGGCGGCGAAGACGCGGTCGGTGCCGAGCAGCGCCTCGACGCTCATGGCGGCGGAGACGTCGGCCGTCCTGAACAGGCGGCCGAGGTCGTCCATGGCCAGGATGAGCATGCCCAGCATGCCGTCCGTGCCGTTGATCAGCGCCAGGCCCTCCTTGGCCGCCAGCTCGACGGGCTCGATGCCCGCCTGCTTGAGCGCCTCGGCGGCGTCACGCAGGTCTCCGGCCGCGTCGCGGACGACGCCCTCCCCCATGATCGTGAGGGCCACGTGGGAGAGCGGGGCGAGGTCGCCCGAGCAGCCCAGGCTGCCGTACTCGTGCACGACGGGGGTGATCGAGGCGTTGAGCAGGTCCTGCAGGACCTTGGCCGTCTTCGGGCGCACCCCGGTGTGGCCGGTCGCCAGGGTGTGCAGGCGCAGCAGCATCAGCGCCCTGACGACCTCCTTCTCCACCTCGGGGCCGGAGCCCGCGGCGTGCGAGCGGACGAGGGAACGCTGGAGCTGGGCGCGCAGCGAGGGGTCGATGTGCCGGGTGGCCAGCGCCCCGAAGCCGGTCGAGACGCCGTAGGCGGGGGTCGGGCTCTCCGCGAGCTCGTCCACGCGGATCCTGGCCGCGGCCATGGCCGCGACGGCGTCGTCGGTGAGGCGTACCTCGGCGCCGTGCCGGGCCACCATGGTCACCTCGTCGAAGCTCAGCGGTTCCGGCCCGACGTTCACGACCGCTCTGTCACCCATGGCGTCACTCTCTCGAACTCAACGCGTCTCAGCGCATCTCAGTAACTAGTGCATGCGATGTTAGCTCCTTACATGCATAGATCGCCGCTATGCCTTTTCTGCCCTTTTCTGTGACTTCGACCACTCTGCGGACCACCCCACGTCTGTACCATCCGCGCTCCATAAGAGCGCAGGTCACAGCCGCGCCGAGGGCTCCGCCGAGATGGAACCTGCGTTCCGTCCAGTCGAGGCACGCGGGGGCGAATCTGCGCCGCGTGTCCCTGACCGCGTCCACGTCCACGCCGAGGTCGCCGAGCTCCCGTCTGCCCCGGCCGGTCACCTCGAAGGCCTCCTCCCCGGCGAGGTACCCGGCGGCCTTGAGAGCCCCGAGCAGATCGACCCCCGCACGGCCCGCCAGGTGGTCGTAACAGGTCCGCGCCTCCCCCAGCAGCCGCGCCTGGCGGGACTGGCGCAGGGAGCGGACCTCGGGACGCGCCCCCACCCGCGCGAGGACCTCCAGCACCTCGGCGACCTCGGGGCCCGCAAGGCGGTAGTAGCGGTGTCTTCCCTGGGCGATGACCTCGACCATCCCGCCCTCCAGCAACCTGGCCAGGTGGGAGCTGGCGGTCGGCGGGCTCACCCCGGCGAGCCCGGCCAGCTCACCGGCGGCCAGCGCGCGGCCGTCCAGCAGCGCGGTCAGCATCGCGGCCCTCGCCGGATCGGCGATGAGCGCGGCGACGGGGGCGATGTCGGCATCGGCGGCGATGTGTTCGGCGACCATGACCTGACGTTACCTTTCACATCTTTCGCCCGGTATCGAAGTGTCCATGGGAGTCACGAACCCCCTGCGGCGGCGAGATCCGGTTTGGGGAGTCGGCGAGTATTCGCTAGAGTTCTGTCCGTGAGACCGGCTCGTCCGGGAACACACGCGGAAGTGGCTCAGTGGTAGAGCATCACCTTGCCAAGGTGAGGGTCGCGGGTTCGAATCCCGTCTTCCGCTCGAACAGGGGCCGCGGCCCCGCTCGGTGGAGTGGCCGAGAGGCGAGGCAACGGCCTGCAAAGCCGTGTACACGGGTTCAAATCCCGTCTCCACCTCTGGTTCTTCGACGAGGACGATTAGCTCAGCGGGAGAGCGCTTCCCTGACACGGAAGAGGTCACAGGTTCAATCCCTGTATCGTCCACCATCCCAGCGATCCCCCCGGGCCACGGCCCGGGGGGATCGTTCATTTCCGCCCCTGCCGTACGGCCCGGCCGCCCGCCTGGGCGGGGTGCTCCCCGGGAGCCGCCGGGGCGTGCAGCCGCTCGCCCAGCCAGGGCAGCGCCTGGGGGATCTCCCGGTTCCAGGTGTTGAAGTTGTGACCGCCGCTGGGCAGGATCAGCGACGCGGTCCGCATCGGGTCCCTCGCCAGCGCCAGGAACGCGCGGGTGTCGGCGTAGTCGCTCTCCCCCCTCTCGCTGCTGGTGACCAGCACCGAGACGGGCGGGACCGGCAGGTTCCGCAGCCGCCACATCAGGTCGTTCTCCTCGCGCAGCCTCGCGCTCCCGCCGAACAGGTCGCCCGTGGTCACATCGACGGCCGCGCGGAAGTAGCCGGACAGGGAGACCGCGGCCGAGAACGCCTCCGGATGGCGCATGGACATCTTCAGCGCGCAGTAGCCGCCGGTCGAACCGCCGAAGACGCCCCAGCTCCGCGCGTCGAGACCCGTCCGGTAGGAGGCGGCGACGGCCGCCCGCAGGTCCCTGGTGAAGTACGTCTCCACCTGGGGCCCGCCGGGCACGTCCACGCACTCGGTGTCGCGGGGCGGGACGACCGTCGGACGCATGAGCACCATGATCGTGGGAGGCATCCGCTTCCCGGCGACCGACTTCGCGGCCATGGCGGGAAGGTTCAGCCTGGTGATCAGGTTCCTGGCGTCTCCCGGGTAACCGGTCAGCGCGAGGATCACCGGGAAGCGCCGGCCGGCGTACTTCTTCTCGAAGTACTCGTGGGGCAGGTAGACGTATCCGGGAGAGGAGATCCCGCTCTCCCCGCCCGAGATGACGACCTGCTCCAGCCTGCCCGCCGTACCCGGGGGCAGGGCGACCTGGCCGACCTCGGTCACTCCCTGGCCGGGACGCCCCGAGGCGGCGGTCCGGCCGTCCCCGGCGACGATGGGCGGCGCCGCGTCGCCTTCGGTGCCGAGCAGGTCACCCCAGGAGCCGTAGAACCCGAAGTAGGCGTTCGCCACCAGGCCGAGCGCCACCAGGGTGAGAATCTGGTTTCCCGCGAGCACCCCGACCCGGCCGAGGACCGAACGCCAGGTCCTCCCGCTCAGCAGCGGCCAGGCCCAGACCGACGCCGCCAGCGCCGCGACGGCGAGCAGGCCGAAGAGAAGCCGCGTCTCGACTGCGGTGATTCCCATGCCGCCCCTCACCCGGTTACCGGGTCCCCGTTCGATCTGTGCGCCAAACTTACTCAGCGCGGGTAAGGCCGCAGTTAACGTCGTGTTGGCCGGGCTTGCGCGGAGCGACGACCGTCACCGCTTAGCCTCCTCTCATGAGGGAACGTCCACCCATCTCCCGCCCCTGGGTGCCCGCCGCGGCGGGTTACGCGTCGCTGACGATCGGGATTCTGGACATCGTCAAGGCCGTCGTCCCCCCGTTCAGGGGGACGCGGGTCAGTGAGATCGCGGGTTTCCTGCCGGGCACGGTCACCTCGATCGCCCAGGCGGCCTCTCTCGTCATGGGCATCCTGCTCGTCATGCTCGCCCACGCCCTCAAACGCAGGAAGGTGCGGGCGTGGCGGACCGTGGTCCTGCTGCTGCCGCTGAGCGCCCTCATCGAACTCGTGCACATGCACCGGATCATCGGCGCCGCGATCAGCATGCTGGTCTTCGCGGTGCTCGTCGTCAACCGCCGCGAGTTCCACGCCCTCTCCGACCCCAGGACGCGCTGGCGCGCGGTGTGGAACCTCCTGCTCATGTTCGTCCTGGACGTCGCCATCGGCTGGGTCGTGGTCAACACCCACCCGCACACCATCGTCGGGGACCCGAGTCTCAGCGACCGGCTCCAGCACGTGCTGCTGGGACTCGTCGGCCTGGAGGGACCGGTCGTCTACTCCTCCGGCAGGACCGCCGACCTGGTCTACTTCTCCCTCACCGGCCTCGGGCTGCTCACCGCGGTGACGACCGCCTACCTGGCGTTGCGCCCGGAGAAGCCGGCCGCCGAGCTCAGCGGGGAGCAGGAGGAGGCCGTGCGGGAGATGCTCGCCCGGCACGGCGCCCGCGACTCGCTGGGCTACTTCGCGCTGCGCCGCGACAAGAGCGTGATCTTCTCCCCCTCCGGCAAGGCCGCGATCGCCTACCGGGTCGTGGCCGGGGTCATGCTCGCCAGCGGCGACCCCGTCGGTGACATCGAGGCGTGGCCCGGCGCGATCAGGCGCTTCCTCGACGAGGCGACCCGGCATGCCTGGGTGCCCGCCGTGATCGGGTGCAGCGAGGCGGGCGGCGAGGTCTGGACGCGGGAGGGCGACCTGTCCGCCCTGGAGATCGGCGACGAGGCCGTCGTCGAGACGGCGGGCTTCACCCTCCAGGGCAGGGCGATGCGCAACGTCCGCCAGATGGTCAACCGCGTCGAACGCGCGGGCTACACCTGCCGGGTGCGGCGGGTCGGGACCCTCTCCGAGACCGAGAGGAGGCTCATCCGCGAGGCCGCGGACTCCTGGCGCGGGACGGAGACGGAACGGGGCTTCTCCATGGCGCTCGGCCGCTTCGGCGATCCCGCGGACGACGAGTGCGTCGTCGTCACCGCACACCGGTCCTGTGAGGACGGCGCCGCCCCGCCCGGCGAGGACGTCCGGGCCGTGCTGCACTTCGTGCCCTGGGGGCAGGACGGCATCTCCCTGGACCTGATGCGCCGTGACCGCGACGCCGATCCTGGGCTCAACGAACTGCTGATCGTCAAGGCCCTCCAGGCCGCCCCCGAACTCGGGGTGAGCAGGGTCTCGCTCAACTTCGCGATGTTCCGGGCGGTGCTGGCCAGGGGCGAACGGCTGGGAGCGGGCCCCGTGCTCCGCGCCTGGCACGCCGTGCTCGTCTTCCTGTCCCGGTGGTTCCAGATCGAGTCGCTGTACAGGTTCAACGCGAAGTTCCACCCGCTGTGGGTCCCCAGGTTCGTGGTCTACCCGGCCGCCCGCGACCTGCCGCGCATCGGCATCGCCGCCCTCCAGGCCGAGGCCTTCATCAACGTCGCCCTCCCCGGTGTCCCCCTCAGGCGCAGGCGCCGCTCCCGTCCCGGGGACGTCCCCGGGGAGCGGACGGCGCTGCCCGGCTGAGGCGCGCCGGAACCGGTCACGCTCCGGTACGGCGGGCCGCGGGCCGGACCGTCCCGTGGAGCGGTTTCCAGACCCCCTCCCCAATATCCAGGCTTTTCCAGAAAAGTCATCCCAACACTTGACTTTTCTACGAAATAAACCATGGGGACTTATCTCGATTTCTCCACCAGAAGAGGCGGATTTACCGTTGAGTCTCTCGTTCCCCAGAAGATGCTTTCCTCCCACGAGGCGCCCCGCCGTCCTCCGGGACCTCTTCTCGCACCCGTTCCCCCAGAGGCCCCCGCACTCCCGGCGCCGCACCGCCGGAGCGGATCGCCGGCACCCGGGAGGTCCCGCCAGGCGCGCGGCACACAGGGAGGTCAGGGGTCGTTTCCGGCACCCGCGCGGCTCCGCGCCGGAGCCCGTCGTACTCTGGGAGCGTGCCCACACCAGGTGACCCCGCCCCCGGCGCCCGCCTTCCGCCCCGCCCCACGGCGCGGAAGTGCCCTGCCGTACGAGCACACCGTGTGACCGTACGTGCCCGGCCCCGCCGGATCGGGCACGTACGGGCTCGGGCGACCCGTCATGCCGACTCCTCCGATCAGGCGCGTATGGGCTTTCGCTGGACACAGCCTCGCCAGAAATATGCCCCTTGAACCGGTTTGTCCATAGGCGTGTCCTGATTCGGCCAGTCTGAGGATATGCCTTGTCAATCCATATGACTGGTGCGAATACTTGCGATTTGTTCTTATTTATGGGAGAGGCAACGCAATGAAGCGAGTAATTGTTCACAAGCCCGGCACGATTACGCTCAGCGGAGCCGCCAGCCCCAAGCATGTCGGCTGACGTCGAGCCAACGGAACCGGCGCCCAGTGGTGGGCGCCGGCCCCTTACGAACACACAGGTGACTTAAAGGAGACCGGTGAGTCTGGGATCGTTCCCCCAGGAGGACCCGCCCCTCGCCCCGCTGCTCCTGCCCCCCGTGGACGCCGACCGGCGGTTGCGCGGGCCGTACACGGCCGCGAGCGCGATCGTCTCGGCTCTCGTGCCCGTCGCGCGGCCCGAGCTGGTGGCCCGCTACGACATAGAGCTGCGGGCGGTGGCGCCCGACGCGCACCACCTGATCCCGCTCAGGCGCCGGTCGCTGACCGGTCTGCTGCCGAAGGCGGAGCGGATCCTGGTCCACGCGCCCCGCCGTACCCTGCGTCTGTCGAACGGGTTCGCCGAGTTCCTCCGCGAGCATCTGGCCGAGACCGGGCCCAGGACGCTCGTCGTGGAGAACGTCCACGAGGCGGACCCGACCGACAGGGAACTGCTGGCGGTACTGCGCCGCCGGATCGACCCCGGGCTGCTGACCGTGGTGACCGGCGGCCAGGTCGTGCCGGAGAAGTCCCTCAGCCCCGAGGAGCACGACGCGCTCGCCGACGCGCTGGAGCGGGAGGGAACGATCGGGGCGCGGCTCGGCGCGATCCCGCACCACCGTGAGCACGGCACGCGGCCGCACAGCGCGGTCGAGGCGCTGCGCTTCGCCGTCGAGTGGTGTCTTGAGGCGGGTTGTCACGACGCGGCCGCCGAGCTGGGATCACGCGCGCTGGCCCTGGCCGGTCCCGCCGAGACCCGGGAGACTCCCGAGGAGACCTGGTGGCGGCTGGTGCACGACACCGCGACCGCGCTGGGCGCGCTCGGCCGCGAGCCCGAGGCCCTGGCCCTGTTCGACCGGGCCAGGAGAGAGAGCGTCTCCCCCGTCACGCACGCCTCCGCAGCCTACTCGACGGCCATGCTCAAGGTCCGCGACCATGATCCGGCCAGGCGCGACCCCGAGGCCGCGCTCGCCTGGGTGAACCAGGCCGTCGCCATCTCCGGGCTGCTTCCCGACCCCCGTGAACGGGCCTTCAGGCTGGGCTTCGACCTCAACGGCCGGGCACTGGTCGAACTGCGCCTCGGCCGTCCCGGCAGGGCCTTCGACCTCGTCCAGGAGGCGCTCGGCCTGGCGGAGCGGGACCTGCCGCCCGGCGAGCACCCGATCCACCGGATGGTGCTGCTGGCCAACAGGGCGCAGCTGGCCGTCGCGCTGGGCCGCCCCGAGGAGGCCCTGGAGAACCTGGACACCGTGATCGGGATCGATCCCGGCCATCCCGACTACTACATCGACCGGGGGAACCTGCTCCACCGGCTGGGCAGGAGCCAGGAGGCGGTCGCCGACTACGAGACGGCGATGCGGGTCGGGCCGCCCTTCCCCGAGCCGTACTACAACCGGGCCGAGATCCGCTTCTCGGCCGGTGACCACGAGGGGGCGCTCGCCGACCTGGACCACGCTCTCGAACTCGACCCGGAGTTCGTGGACGGGCTCGCCAACCGGGCGGGCCTGCTGGCCGCGCTCGGCGAGTACGGCAGGGCCAGGGCCGACGCGGAGGCGGGGCTGCGGATCGACCCGCTCAACCCGTACCTGCTGTGCGCACTCGGCCAGATCGAGATGGCGCAGGGCCGTACCGAACGGGCGAGGGCCGCCTTCGACAGGGCCATCGAGCTCTCCCCCTCGCTGATGGCGGCCTGGGCGAGCCGGGGGATGCTGGCGTTCGAGACCGGCGACCCCGAGGGAGCGGTCTCCGACTTCACCCGGGCTCTCGAACCCGGCGCCGACCCGGCGTTGCTGTTCAACCGGGCGATGGCGTTGCGCGCCGCCGGACGGGAGGAGGAGGCCGTGGCCGACCTCACCCGGGCGCTGGATCTCGCCCCTGACGACGATGAGATAAGAGAGGCGCTACAGCGTCCTTGACAACCTTGTTACCCACGGGGAAATAGCGCATCATTCACCAGCATGAGCGCCCTCCGAAGGCTTATCCCAAAGTGGCTCACCGGCTCGGTATTAGGAAATCGGGAATTCCGGACCCTTTGGATAAGCCTTATCGCTTCCGTGGCCGGAGACCAGGTGTTTCCCGTCGCGGTCGTCGTCTCACTGCTCGACGCGGGCGGCACCGCAACGGAGGTCGGGGCGGTGCTCGCCTCGCGCTGGGCCGCCCTGGTCCTGTTCGGGCTCTTCGGCGGCGTGTGGGCCGACCGGCTGCCCAGACGGCACGTCATGCTCGCCTCGCAGGCGTTCCTGTGCTGCGTGGTCATGGCCGGCCTGGCGGGCGTCACCTCGGCCTGGGTGCTCGGCGGGATGGTCTTCCTCGCCGGGGCGGCCGAAGCCTTCTTCCGCCCCGCCTTCCAGGCGTGCCTCGGGTCGGTGCTCACCCCGGAGCAGCGGCCCGCGGGGGCGGCCCTCAACGCCGTCTCCTGGCGTGTCGGCGCCATCGCCGGTCCCGGCCTCGGCGCCCTCCTGGTCTCGTCGGCCCCGGTCAGGGCGGCCTTCGTGGCGGCCCTGGGGGCCTTCGCGTTCAGCCTGTGCGCCCTGGTCCTCCTGCGGGAGCCCGTGGTCGTCCGTACGGCCAGGGCCTCGGCCTGGCGGGAGATCGCCGAGGGGGTGCGTGAGGTCTGGCTGAGGCGCTGGATCGGGACCGTCATCGTGGTGACCGCGCTGCAGTCGATGCTCACGATCGCCCCGGCGCAGGTCCTGCTCCCAGTCCTGGCCAGGGAGAGCTTCGGGGGCGACGCCTTCTACGGGACCGGTCTCGCCCTGCTCTCCGTCGGCGGCCTGGCGGGAGGGGTGTTCAGCATGCTCTGGAAGCCCCGGCGGCCGGGGCTCGCGGCGATCACGGGGCTGACGGCGTACGGGCTGGTGCCTCCGGCCCTGTGCTTCTCGCAGGCCCCGTGGATCGTCTACGTCTGTTTCGCCCTGGCCGGGTTCGGGATCGAGGTCTTCTCCGTGCAGTGGGTGGTCTCGCTCCAGCACGAGGTGCCCGCGGAGCGGCTGGCGCGCGTGGTCTCGCTCGACTGGATCGCCGCCTCCGCGCTCACTCCTCTCGGCCTGATTCTCACCGGCCCCGCCGAGGCGGCTCTGGGAAGCGCGCCGGTTCTTCTGATGGCCGGTTTCGCGGGTGTCGCTCTGCCATTGACGGCCTTCATGACTTCGGGAACGACATACTTCAGAAGTAAATACCGTCCAAATCCCACTAAAGCGAGAAAGAGGGTTGAAGTCGTTTCCGTCGCCTCCCATTATGATCATCAGTAAGGCGGGACAGCTCGAAGGAAAGACCAGCACGACCGATTCGGATGGAGTGCGTGATGGCCGGAAACGACAAGAGCCCGAGGCCCACCGCGGGTGCGGCACAGATCAAGAGAAGAATCCGCATCCGCAGGCTCGACAAGATCGAGATGGCCGGTAACGTCGCCAGCAACTCCAGTGGCAACTGACACCTAGGGTTCCGGCCGGTCCGGTGTCTCCCGAGTGACGCCGGACCGGCCCAGTGAGGTCCTCCGGGGGAGGCCGTGCGGTTACCGAGAGTGAAGAAGGAGCACACCGCCTACCGGCTGGCGGACGGCAGAATCCGGATCGGCGGCCAGGTCTACGGGGTGGCGGAGGAGATCGAGGATCCGGACGGCCTGGTGTGGGAGGCGCTGCGGGCGATGGACGGCACCCGGAGCCCCGCCGAGATCGCCGGGCTCCTGACCGGCCTGCCCGCCGCCGAGGCGGCCGAGCTGGTCGGCGAACTGATCCGCTCCGGTCACGTCGAGGACGCGGGGGCGAGCGCGCCCGAGGAACTGTCCCCCCGCGAAAGGGAGCGCTACAGCCGCAGCCACGCCTTCTTCCGCTGGGCCGACCTCACCCCGAGAGAGCACGGCTGGGAGGCTCAGCTGCGGCTGCGCCAGGCCCGGGTCCTCCTGATCGGCCTGGGCGGCACCGGGGCGACGGCCGCGCAGGCCCTGGTGGCCTCCGGCGTCGGGACCCTGCACTGCGTCGATCCCGACCTGGTCGAACTGTCGAACCTCAACCGGCAGGTCCTCTACTCCGAACGGGACGTGGGCAGGCCGAAGGCCGAGACCGCCCTGGAGCGGCTGCGCGCCCTCAACTCCGACGTGCGGATCACCGGCGAGCGGGCGCGGACCACCTCCCAGGAGGACCTGGCCCGGCTGATGGACGGCTACGACGTGGTGGCGCTGTGCGCCGACGAACCCGGCGGGCCCGGCGGGATCAGGGTGTGGACGAGCCGGGCGTGCGCGGCCGCCGGGCTGCCGTGGGTCGGCGGCGGCTACAACGGCCCCTTCGTGACGGTCGGCGTCTTCCTGCCCGGACACGGGCTCTGCTACGAGTGCGTCATCGAGGCGCAGGAACGGCACAGGAACCTCCAGACCCCGCTGCACGCCGACTCCCTTGGCCTGTCCGTCGACCTCGGCGGCCCCGGCGTCACGGCCGCCTCCGCCGGGATCTCCGGTCACCTGGTCGCCAACGCGGTCGTCAGGACCATCACCCGCGTCCCCGAGATCCACGCGAACTTCATCCACGGCGTCAACCTGATCGCGCCCGACCAGCTCGTCTTCCGCGAGTACGGCGAGGCCGGAAGGTGCGACAGCTGCCGCGGGCCTCACAGTCTCCCGGACAGGTAGCGCTCGGCCAGCTCGCAGGTTCCCTCGGTGTAGGCGGCGCCGAGTTCGGCTGCGGTCTCCACGCCGGTGTGCGTGCCGATCCAGGCGACCAGCAGCAGACGGCGGAACATGACGAACGTCCAGACCTCCGCCTCGTCCCGCGCGGGCAGGGGGGTGACGGCGCGATAGCCCCGCAGCCAGGCGTCGACCAGTTCGGGGACCCTGGGGTCGTGCTCGATGAAGCTGAGCGCCGCGGCCAGGTCGTAGAGGTACCACCCGAAACCGCAGTCGTCGAAGTCGATCACGCTGGGCTCCCCGCCACCGGTCACCAGCAGGTTGGCCAGGCGCAGATCCGCGTGGATCAGGCCGTAGCGCTCCGGGCCCCGGCCGAAGCGGCGCAGCCGTTCCCGCAGCCGCGCGTCGAGCCGCCCCAGTACGGCACGGGCCCGGTCGTCGACGCCCACCCCGTCCCGCCAGCGGCCCCAGCGCGACTCGACGCCCAGGGCCGCGTCGTGGTCCCAGTGGAAACGGGTGAACCAGGCGGGGGGCCGCCAGGCGCGCGCGTGCCGGTGCATCCGCGCGGTGAGCGCGCCCAGCCGCTCGAACCCGGCCACCAGGGCGTCGTCCTGGGGCGGTTCTGCGCCCGGCAGGAACTCGAACATCACGCAGTCGCGGGGCTGCGCGCCGGGAACGGTCAGCACCCGCCGTCCCCCGGGCGTGGGAATCACCTCGGGGGTCCTGACCCCGGCCTCACGTCTGAGCGCCTCCAGCCACGCCAGCTCCGACATGATGGCCGGGGCCGAGTGGTAGCCGAGCCGGTGCACCCGCAGGATCCGGCGTTCCCCGGTCTCCGGGTCGTCGATCCGGTAGGTGGCGTTCTCCGACACGTTGATCAGCGTGACCTCGGCGTCCGGCAGGCCGTACAGGCGGGCCGCCTCACGGGCGACGCCGTGCACCCGGGCCAGCACCGCCTCTCCGGCGGACAGGTCGTGGGCCCGCATGTTCCTAGGAGCGCAGGTAGGCCAGGACGGCCAGGACGCGGCGGTGCTGGTCGCCGTCCTCGGCGTAGAGGCCGAGCTTGGCGAAGATGCTGCGGATGTGCTTCTCGACCGCGCCGTCGCTGATCACCAGCTGGCGTCCGATGGCCGGGTTCGACCTGCCCTCCGCCATCAGGCCGAGCACCTCGCGCTCTCTCGGGGTGAGCTGGGCGAGCGGGTCGTCGCGGCGGCGCCGTACCATCAGCTGCGCCACCACCTGCGGGTCGAAGACGGTGCCCCCGGTCGCGACCGCGCGCAGGCCCGCCATGAAGTCGTCGACGTCGACGACCCGGTCCTTGAGCAGATAGCCGACCGCGCCCCTGGCGTCGGCGAGCAGGTCGTCGGCATAGGAGACCTCCACGTACTGGGACAGGATCAGCACCGGCGCGCCCGGCACCCGCCTGCGCGCCTCGACGGCCGCCCGCAGGCCCTCGTCGGTGAAGCTCGGAGGCATCCTGACGTCCACGACCGAGACGTCGGGCCTGTGCTCGGCGACGGCCTCGATCAGCCGGTCACCGTCGCCGACGGCCGCCACCACCTCGCATCCGAACTCCTCAAGCAGCCTGATCAGGCCCTCCCTGATCAGGACTGCGTCGTCGGCCACGACTACCCGCACGGAACCTCCGCCACGATCACCGTCGGCCCGCCCAGCGGTGAGTCGACCGCGAGTGTCCCGTCGACCGCCTTGAGACGGTCGGTCAGGCCGGACAGGCCATGTCCCTTGGCGGTGTGCGCACCGCCGACCCCATCATCCCCGATGGTCAGCATGAGGACGCCACCGGCCTTGCTCAGCGTCACCGTGCAGACGTTCGCGTGGCTGTGCTTGGCCACGTTGGTCAGGGACTCGGCGACCACGAAGTAGACGGTGTTCTCGATGGCGGCGGCGAAGCGGCCGGTGATCTGGATGTCGAGCTCGACCGGGATCGTGCAGCGGCCGGCCAGCGCGGCGAGGGCGGGGGCCAGTCCCCGGTCGGTGAGGATGGGGGGCGCGATGCCCCGGGAGAGGGCCCGCAGCTCGTCCAGGGTCTCCCTGGTCGAGGTGATGGCCTGGCTGAGCATCTCCTCGACCGCCTGCGGGTCGCGCTTGAGCTGGCGCTGGGCCCGGGACAGGTCCATGGCCAGGGAGACCAGGCGCTGCTGCGGCCCGTCGTGGATGTCGCGTTCGAGACGGCGCAGCGCGTTCGCCTCGGCGGAGACCGCGGCCGCCCGGCCCTGGGCCAGGTCGTCGATGCGCTCGTGCAGTTCGGCGACGCCGGTCAGCATGGCGCGGCCGAGGCCCGCCCGCACCAGCGCGGCGCCGTGCAGCATCAACGGCAGGGTGACGGCGAACAGCACCCCGATGGCGGTGTTGAACGCCACCTCGACCACGGCGCTGTCGCCGAACCCGAGCAGTTCGGCGAGTCCGTGGTTGTCCGGCATCCTGGCGATGGCCCATCCGTAGATCGGGTAGGTCAGCCCCAGGATCGTGCCCGCCCACCAGACGACCGCGACGACGAAGGTCAGGATGGCCAGCGGGAGGGACACGATGCCGTAGAGCAGGTCGAGCCACGACTGCCCGCTGGTCAGCGGGTTCACCATGCGGCGGAACGCTCCGGCGCGCTCCGGTGCCGGCCGGTAGCGCGGCCTGGGCACGGGACGGCCGAGTATCTCGGGCAGCATCCGCCGCTCCACATCGGCCATGCCACGCGCCATCATGAGCGTTCCCGCCAGAATCGGCAGACCGACCCAGACGACCACCGTTCCGACGCCCGCGGAGAAACCCACCACCGCCAGGACGAAGAAGACGAGGGAAAGCGGGAACCCGGCGATCAGATATCGGGTGTCGGAGCCGATGCGGCGCAAGACGGTTCTCATGCCGCCAACCGTATGAGCGCCGTAGCGGTCCTTCGACCCTGCGTGCCGGTGTCAAGGGGTGGGGTTTTCCCTACCCCGGACAGGGGGGTGACGGCGAGGTCAAGACGGATGCGTGCGTTACTGCGCCGGCACGGGGCCGCGCGGGAGGGTCGTCTCACCGGCCCCTCCCCGAGTTCTCCCGAGAATCGAGACCCCCGTGACCCTCATCGCCCCCCGTTCGACGGCCCGCTCCGCACCGCCTCCTCCGGGACGTGACCCTTTTCTGGACGTCCTGCGCGTGTTCGGCATGGCCCTGGTCGTGCTCCAGCACTGGAGCATGCCGGTGCTCTCGTTCGCCGAGGGCCGGATCACCACGGGGAACGCGCTGGCGACGGGCTGGGCGTGGGCGATCACCTGGATCAGCCAGGTGATGCCGCTGGTGTTCTTCGCCGGGGGCGCGGCCAACGCGATCAGCTGGCGCGCGGCCGTACGGCGTGGGGAGACGATCCCGGTCTGGCTGGCGGCGCGGCTGCGCAGGCTGGCCCTGCCCGTTGTGCCGCTGGCCGCGGTCTGGATCCCGCTGCCGCACCTGCTGCTCGCCCTGGGCGTTCCGCAGCAGCCGGTGGTCACGGCCGCGCGGCTGGCCGGGCAGTTGCTGTGGTTCCTGGCGGTCTACCTGGTCGTGGTCGCGCTGACCCCGCGGATGCTCAGGCTCAACATGGTGTACGGCTGGCGCGTGCCCGTGGCCCTGTCCGCCGGGGCCGTGGTGGTCGACGTCGCGCGTTTCACCAGCGGGCTTGAGGTGATCGGGTTCGTCAACGTCGGACTGGTCTGGCTGGCCGTGCACCAGCTCGGTTTCCTCTACGCCGACGGGCGCCTTGGCCGCCCCTGGCTGCTGGCACTCGCCGGGTACGGCACGGCGGCCGCCCTGGTGGCCTTCGGCCCGTACCCGGGCAGCATGATCGGGATGCCGGGGGCGGCCGTCTCGAACATGGCGCCGCCGACGATCGCGCTGCTGGCGGTCGGCGTCGGCCAGATCGGGCTCGCCGCCGCGCTGCGCCCGTGGATCACGGAGTTCGCGGGATGGCCGGGGGTCTCCAGGGCGCTGCGCTGGGCCGGTTCCAGGATGATGACCGTCTACCTGTGGCACATGAGCGCGTTGTTCGTGGTGGCCGCGGTGGTCGTGGTGGGTCTCGGTGTCTCGACGCCGGAGCCGGGGACGTCCGCGTGGCTGTCCGGATGGCCGCACTGGCTGCTCGTGCTCGTCCTGGCGCTGTGGCCGCTGCTGCGGGGGTTCGCCAGGTTCGAGGCGGCCGGCGCGGCCTCGCCGTACCGGGGCGGGACGGCCAGGATCGTGGTGGCCGGGGCGCTGACCGGGGCGGGGCTGCTGATCTTCACCGTGATGGGCTTCGTTCCCGGGCCGGTGCCGATGGTGGGGGCGGGCATGCTGGTGACGGGCTTGTTGCTCGGCCACTCCCCGGTTTCAACACCCCGTCAAATCCCGATTTATCGTGATTAAGTGGGGCGGTTCCGGCGCGTGGTGGCCGCCGGGCCGGTCCGACCACCTCCAGTTCTTCGGCAGTATTGAACCGTGAGCCTTGTAGATCGCCTGCCAGAAGAGATCGACGCCGACCCCGACACCATCTTCGACGCCTTCGTCGAGTGGAACGCCGAGCGTGGGCTCACCCTCTATCCCGCCCAGGAGGAGGCGCTGATAGAGGTCGTCTCGGGCAACAACCTGATCCTGTCGACCCCGACCGGCTCGGGAAAGAGCCTGGTCGCGGCCGGAGCGCACTTCGTCGCGCTCACCCGGGACGTGCGCACCTTCTACACCGCGCCGATCAAGGCCCTGGTCTCGGAGAAGTTCTTCGACCTGTGCGCGATCTTCGGCACCGAGAACGTCGGCATGATGACCGGGGACGCCAGCGTGAACCCCGGCGCCCCCGTCATCTGCTGCACCGCGGAGATCCTCGCCAACGTCGCGCTGCGCGACGGCGCCCAGGCCGACATCGGCCAGGTCGTGATGGACGAGTTCCACTTCTACGCCGAACCCGACCGGGGCTGGGCCTGGCAGGTGCCGCTGATCGAACTGCCGAACGTGCAGTTCATCCTGATGTCGGCGACGCTGGGCGACGTCACCAGGTTCGAGGCCGACCTCACCCGCCGCACCGGCAGGCCGACCGCGGTCGTCAAGCACGCCGAGCGCCCGGTGCCCCTGGTCTACTCCTACCGGCTCACCCCCCTCCACGAGACCCTGGAGGAGATGCTCACCACCAACCAGTACCCGGTCTACGTCGTCCACTTCACCCAGGCCGCGGCCATGGAGCGGGCACAGGCCCTGATGAGCATCAACATGTCGACCAAGGCGGAGAAGGAGGCCATCTCCGCCATGATCGGCAACTTCCGGTTCACCACGCGCTTCGGCCGCGCCCTGTCCCGTCTCGTACGGCACGGCATCGGCGTGCACCACGCGGGAATGCTGCCCAAGTACCGCAGACTGGTCGAACGGCTCGCCCAGGCGGGCCTGCTGAAGGTCATCTGCGGCACCGACACCCTCGGCGTCGGCGTCAACGTGCCGATCAGGACGGTGCTGTTCACCGCGCTGAGCAAATACGACGGCAACAAGGTACGGCGGCTGCGCGCCCGCGAGTTCCACCAGATCGCCGGACGCGCGGGCCGGGCGGGCTTCGACACCATCGGCTACGTCGCCTGCCAGGCCCCGGAACACGTCATCGAGAACGAACGGGCCCTGGCCAAGATCGGCGACGACCCCAAGCGGCGGCGCGGCTACTCCCGCAAGAAGCCGCCGGAGGGCTTCGTCGGCTGGAGCGAGGAGACCTTCGAGAAGCTGCAGACCGCCGAACCCGAACCGCTGACCTCCCGGTTCAAGGTCAGCAACGCGATGCTCCTGGCGGTGATCAACCGGCCGGGCGACTGCTACGCCGCGATGAAACACCTGCTCACCGACAACCACGAGGACCGCAAACTGCAGCGGCGGCACATCAGCCAGGCCATCGCGATCTACCGCTCCCTGCTGGCCGGCGGCGTGGTCGAGAAGCTTCCCGAGGCCGACGAACAGGGCAGGATGGCCCGGCTCACCGTCGACCTGCAGGAGGACTTCGCACTCAACCAGGCGCTGTCCACCTTCGCCCTCGCCAGCCTCGAACTGCTGGACATGGAGTCGCCCTCCTACGCCCTGGACATGGTCTCGATCATCGAGTCCATCCTCGACGACCCGAGGCAGATCCTGTCCGCCCAGCTCAACAAGGCCAGGGGGGAGGCCGTCGCGCAGATGAAGGCCGACGGCGTCGAGTACGAGGAGCGGATGGAGCTCCTCAACGAGGTCACCTACCCGATGCCGCTCGCCGACCTGCTGCTGGGCGCCTACGAGACCTACCGCCGCGGTCACCCCTGGGTCGGCGACTACACCGTCAGCCCGAAGTCGGTCGTCAGGGACATGTACGAACGGGCGATGACCTTCGCCGACTACGTCCAGTTCTACGAGCTGGCCAGGTCGGAGGGCACCGTACTGCGCTATCTCGCCGACGCCTACCGCACCCTGTCACGGACCATCCCCGAGCACCTCAAGACCGAGGACCTCATCGACCTCATCGAATGGCTCGGCGAACTGGTCCGGCAGGTCGACTCCAGTCTCCTGGACGAGTGGGAGCAGCTGCAGAACCCCTCCGGCGAGATCGAGGCGCCCTCCCTTGAGGAGAAGACCAAGCCCGTCACCGCCAACAGCCGCGCCTTCCGGGTGCTGGTGCGCAACGCGATGTTCCGGCTGGTCGAGCTGGCCGCCGTGGAGAGGGAGGAGGAACTGGCCGAGCTGGCCCCCGACGTCGACTGGGGAGCCGCGCTCGACGCCTACTACGACGACCACGACGAGATCGGCACCGGCCCCGACGCCCGTGGCCCCGGCCTGCTCCGCATCGAGGAGGAGAAGGAGTTCTGGCGGGTCCGCCAGGTCATCGCCGACCCGGCGGGCGACGGCGACTGGGGCATCGACGCCCAGGTCGACCTGGGCGCCTCCGACGAGGAGGGCCGCGCTGTCGTGCATGTGATCGGCCTGAATCGGTTGTAACGGGGTTTTCAGTCGTCCACCAGGTCCGGGGACAGGGGGACCAGGCCCAGGCGGCGCTCGTGGTCGGCGGCCAGGGAGCGGGGAGCGGTCAGGCACCAGGCCTCGGTGACCACCTCGGTCAGCTCCTCGGGGTCGGCCAGCGACAGGCGGATCTCGACCCAGCCGAACTGGCCGCTGGTCCACGACCGGCCGTAGACCTCCGGACTCTCGCCGACCATCGCCGCCTGCTCGGCCAGGGTCGCCTTGAGCTGCGCGCTCTGCTTGGCCTCCGACAGGTAGCCGAAGCCCTTGCCCCTCACCCTGAGCCCGACCCACTCCTCACTGTGCTGGACCAGCTCGACCTCCGGCAGCGAGGACGCGATCCGCAGGAACTCATCAGGGCTCACTCCGCGACTGTGCATGGTGCAGAACTACCAGAGGGGACCGACAAGAATGGGGGCATGAGCGACGAGGCGATCAGGCAGGTGCTCGGCCTGCTCTACCAGGAGGACACGCTGCGAGTGTTCTCCACCCTGGTCCTGGGAGGCGCCCCCGAGGAGGCCGGGCCCGACAGGCAGGTCGTGCGGCGGGCGCTGGACAGGCTGGAGCGTGGCGGGCTTGCCGTACGGGACGAGAAGGGGAACTGGGAGGCGCGGCGGGAACGGTTCCGTGAGCTGCTGCACGCCTCGGCCAAGCCCGCCGAGCCCGCGGTCTCGGCTGAGGAGAGGATTCTGCGGTCCTTCCTCGTCGAGGGACGGCTCAGGGCGATCCCCAGCAAACGGGACAAGCAGCTGGTCGTGCTGAACTACATCGTCCAGGTCTTCGAACCCGGGGTCCGCTACCCGGAGAAGGACGTGGACGTCACGCTGCGCGCCTTCCACGACGACTACGCGGCGCTGCGCCGCTATCTGGTGGACGAGGGGCTGCTGAGCCGGGAGAACAACGTCTACTGGCGCAGCGGCGGCCCGGTCGACACGGTCGGCTGACCGGGCCTGGGCCGTGGGCTCCGGTCAGCCGCCCGAGACCTCCAGCTCGGCGTCCGGGACGACGATCTCGTAGGGGTCGTCCAACCAGCCGGCGGGCAGGTGGACGCGCTCACGCGGATGGGTCTTGCCGCGCGGGGTGTCGGCGCCCTCGGGCCAGGACTGGCCGGGGTCCAACTCGGCCAGCCCTCGCCTGAGATCGTCCAGGGTCTCCGCGGTGGCCAGGCGGCGGCGCAGGTCGGCGCCGACCACGAAGCCCTTGAGGTACCAGCCGACGTGTTTGCGGAAGTCGGCGACGGCGTGCTGCTCGCTGCCGAAGCACTCGGCGAGCAGCGTCGCGTGCCGGTCCATCGTCGCGGCGACCTGTCCCAGCGTCGGCCTGGCCAGCTCGGCGCCACCGGCGCACGCCGCCGCCAGGTCGGCGAACAGCCAGGGGCGCCCCAGACAGCCCCGGCCGACGACGACACCGTCGCAGCCCGTCCGCGCCATCATCCGCATCGCGTCCTCGGCGCTCCAGATGTCGCCGTTGCCGAGCACCGGGATCTCGGTCACCGCCTCCTTCAGCCGCGCGATGGAGTCCCAGTCGGCCGTGCCGCCGTAGTGCTGCACCGCCGTACGGCCGTGCAGGGCGACCGCGGCGATCCCCTCCTCGACGGCGATGCGCCCGGCGTCCAGGTAGGTGAGGTGGTCGTCGTCGATGCCCTTGCGCATCTTCATCGTCACCGGCAGCGTCCCCGCGTTGCGCACGGCCTCACGCAGAATGGCCCGCAGCAGGTTCCGCTTGTACGGCAGCGCCGACCCGCCTCCTCGCCGGGTCACCTTGGGCACCGGGCAGCCGAAGTTGAGGTCGACGTGGTCGGCCAGGTCCTCCTCCGCGACCATGCGGACCGCCCTGCCCACGGTCGCCGGATCGACCCCGTAGAGCTGGAGGCTGCGCGGACTCTCGCCGGGGCCGAAGCGGATCATCTTGAGCGTCTTGGCGTTGCGCTCGACCAGCGCCCTGGTGGTGATCATCTCGCAGACGAACAGCCCCCCGCCCTGCTCCCGGCACAGCGTGCGGAACGGCGCGTTGGTGATGCCCGCCATGGGGGCGAGGACCACCGGAGGCCAGACCTCGAGCGACCCCAGTTTCAACGACTCCACCTGGTGTTTCTACCGCACTGAGCCCGATGGGACGAATCCCGCCTGGACAGGGCGGACCCACACCGACAGTGGCCGACGGTGGAGGACAGGACGCTCCTGCGGCCGCGGATCACCTGCCCGCCGTCGAACGTGGTTTCGCCGCGTCTCCGCGGCCCCGGCTGACCGCGGTTACGCAAGCACTCGGAAAACCCGCTAGAGTTCTCTCGTTGCCGCAGGGAAAACACCCGGCGAAAACACGCGGAAGTGGCTCAGTGGTAGAGCATCACCTTGCCAAGGTGAGGGTCGCGGGTTCGAATCCCGTCTTCCGCTCGAAGGGTCTTCGGGCTCTCACTCCGGTGGAGTGGCCGAGAGGCGAGGCAACGGCCTGCAAAGCCGTGTACACGGGTTCAAATCCCGTCTCCACCTCTGGTTCTTCAACGAGGACGATTAGCTCAGCGGGAGAGCGCTTCCCTGACACGGAAGAGGTCACAGGTTCAATCCCTGTATCGTCCACCAGAATTCACCGCCAGGCCCGGCCTGGTCGGCGGACAGACGAAGCTCCAGCTCACGGCACGTGCCGAGAGTTTGGGGCTTTTGTCGTTTCCGGTCGATCCCCTCGCCGGTGCCGATGTTCGTCCCGTCATCCGGCTCTCCTCCCACGAAGGACTGCGACGATCCGGAGATCAAGGCCTGGCTGCTGCGGTACGGCTTCCGCAACGACATCATGAACGAGTACCTGGCCCACCTCGCGGCCACGACCGGTGACCTGTACTCGGCACTCCTCGAAGCGGAGGTCGACGACGCCCTGCTCGACGGCGCGGGGGACATACTGACCGCCCTGGCACAGGGCGGGCCGGCCGAGGACATGGACGACTACCCCGACGCCCTGCCCGTCATCCGCCGCTTCGCCGAGCTCCTCGCCACCCGGCAGGCCACTCTCGGCAGGCTGAACGGCCTGCTCAGCGTCCTGGCCTTCCTCCGCACGTCTCCGGGCGACTCCCCCTGGGCCGCCTTGCTCCGCCGCTACGAGGAGCTCGCCGCCGAACCTCGGTGGAGCGACACGGTGCTGGCGCATCTGGGCGACCCGTACCGAGCCGACTTCGGCGACGCGCTGTGGGCGGCCGGACGGCTACGGCTGCCCGTCATCCCGCAGATCATCGACCACCTGGAGATCGAACCGCTGGACGAGTTCACCTGGTACCGGGCCGTCCGCCTCGCCTCCCCACCGCAGGCCGAACGGCTCAGCCGCCTGGCCGAACGGCTCCTCCCCCTGCCCGGCCTGGCGAACGGGCCCGGCGAACATCACGGGTTCGGTGACGAGTACGGGCCGGACCAGTCTCTGGAAGCCGTCGTGAGCGGGCTGGACGCCTTTCCCGGTACCGGGTTGCCGCTGATCGACGTGGCGCTGCGCAACCGGATCACCCGGATCCGGCGCTCCGCCCTGGCCGCCCTGTCCGCCTGGCCCGAGGAGGCCGTACCCGATCAGGCCCGGGACTGGGTACGGCAGGCCTCGGCCGTCGAGCCGGACGAGGGCACCCGCACCGAGATGCTCGCCTTCCTCCGGGACCGGTGACCGGACGAACGCCGGGGCGGGCGAGCGCGAAAACGTGTTGGCCCGCCCCGCGCGGACGCGTGAGAATCCATGGGAAACGGTGGAGGCCGCCCGCCCGGAGCACGGGTGCGGCGTCCTGGAAAGGCTGTGATGGACGAGCGGCGGACGGTGCGGATCTCCAAGTATCTCGCCAAGCACCTGCGGCACCGGCCCGAGCGGATCGGGATCACCCTCGACGCCGGTGGCTGGGTCGAGGTCGACACGCTCCTGACGGCCGCCGCCGCGCACGGCTTCCCCTTCTCCCCGGCCGAGCTGGAACAGGTCGTCGCCGACAACGACAAGCGGAGATACGTCATCGAGGACGGCCGCATCCGGGCCAACCAGGGCCACTCCGTCGCCGTCGACCTCGGCCTTCCCGTGGCGGAGCCGCCCGCGACCCTCTACCACGGCACGGTCGCGCGCAACCTGGCCGCGATCCGCGCCGAGGGGTTGCGGCCGATGAACCGCCACCACGTGCACCTCTCCCCCGACCGGGAGACCGCGACCCGGGTCGGATCCCGCAGGGGTGTCCCGGTCGTCCTCGTCGTGGACGCCGCGGCGATGCGGGCCGCGGGTCACGAGTTCCGGATCAGCGCCAACGGCGTCTGGCTCACCGACCACGTTCCCCCGTCGTTCCTGCGCCTTCCCGGATGACGCGCTCTTCCCGGGCGGGGCAGCGGATGCGGATCAGCCGGGTACGGCTCGGCCGCGACGAGTACCGGGTGCTGTGGCCCGACCGGCCACCACGACGGGCCTTCCTCTTCGACGACGGAGGCTGGACCCTGGCCATGTACGTGGACGGTGAGGCGGCGGCCGTACTGGCCGTGGCGTGGGGGCTGGCCGCGCGTTCCCGTCACTCGCTGGTCCACCTGCCCATGCGGGCCAACCTCCCGCCGGAGGAACCGGCTCCCGACTCCGGTGTGGAGCCCCTGGACCTGGTGCTCGTCCACCACTCCATGCGGTTCCCCCCGTCGCGCTGGCCCGCCGTACGGGCCAGGCTGGGGACGGGACGTCCGCACACCGTGTCGCTTCCCGGGGACGTCTTCCCCGACGCGGACATGATCGACCACGACCGGGTCGCCCACCGGGAGTATCACGACCACCTCCACTTCGCCGTGGCCGCCAGGACGCTTTTCGTCGTCGGCGGTCCAGAGGCGTTCCGGCGCACGGGCGCCACCATGATCCGTCCGCTGGTCACCGAGGCCCCCGCCCATCTGGCGGAGCGGCCGGACGGCCACTTCTGCGCGGAGATCGACTTCGGCCGGCGGAGACGTTCGGGCAGATTGCACGTCGAATATCGGCCGACCTGGGACCTCTGATCGCGCGCCGGGAATTGTCGGTCGCCTCTGCGATGCTGTGCGCGATCCGAAGGGGGCGCCTTCCCGCAGTGGTGGTCTCCGGAGGACACGTCCTTGATCCTCCTCCTCAGGAAGCACGCCATGATCACCACTGACCACGTCCCCGGCGCCCCCGGCTGGATCGACCTGGGTTCGCCCGACGTCGCGGCCTCGGCCGCCTTCTACGGCTCCCTGTTCGGCTGGAGTTTCCAGGCCGCCGGTCCCGAGGCCGGAGACTACGGTTTCCTCCAGCTCGACGGCAGGACCGTCGCCGCAGTCGGGCCGCTCGACGCGGGGGCGACCTCCGCCTGGACCCTCTACTTCGGCACCGACGACGCCGATGCCACGGCCAAGGCCGTCGAGCAGGCGGGCGGCACGGTGCGCTTCGGTCCCCACGACGTCTTCGGCGAGGGCCGGATGGCCGGTTTCACCGACCCCGAGGGGGCCGAGTTCGCCGTCTGGCAGCCCATCGCGACCACGGGTTTCGACCTGGCCACCGTCCCCGGCTCCCTGACCTGGACCGAACTGTACGTCCCGAACCCCGACGTCGCCCGCTCCTTCTACCAGGCGGTCTTCGGATGGCGGGCCCAGGAGACTCCGTTCGGCGACATGACCTACGTCGTGGTCTCCCCCGCCGAGGGGGAGAACGCCGACCAGGGCGGGCTCATGCCGCTTCAGGAGGGTGGCAGGCCGCACTGGCTGCCCTACTTCGAGGTCGCCTCCTGTGAGGCGACCGTGGCCCTGGCCGAGCAGCTCGGCGGGGCCGTCCACGTGCCCGCCTCGGACGTGCCCGGCGTCGGCTGCTTCGCCGTGCTCGCCGACCACCACGGCGCCCTGTTCGCCGTCATCACCAGCACCACCGCCTGAGGCCCCCGAACCGCCCGGCCGTTTCACCGGACGGCCGGGCTCCGGGCTGCTCTCGACCAGGACAGAGCCTTGGCACACAGCCGTTCGCCGGGGAGGGGGACGGCCCAATGACGGTCGGAGAAGAGGCCAGGAGCCAGACGAGGGCTCCGGCTTGTTCTTGCCCTTGTACGGGGTGATGACGGCGGTGCCCCTGATCCCTTGGTAACCCCTTGTCGGCCGGGGTGAGAATCCCCGCCTTCTCCGGTTCGCGCGGAATGTTCCATGCTCTGGCGGCGGTCAGGTCGTGGGTCTTGCCCGGCATCGCGCCGGACGTCCACAGGATCGTCCCATCCGGACCTGCGATGACCTGCACGTTCATCCCGTGCACCCGATGCCTGCCTGAGAAGTGGGGGCGGTCGGCCCGAACACGGTCGGTGGGGATGAGCGTCCCGTCCAGGATCACGTGGGTCGGCCCGGCCTTCTTCGCCTTCCGCAACGCCGGTGTGAGCTTGGGTGAGCGGGCTGACAGCAGCGTGACGGTCTCCTCCACGTACCGCCAGGCCGTCGTCGCCGGCACCCCGAAGCCGGCGCTGATCTCGGTGAACGTCTCGTCCTTGCGCGGATAGACCAGCACCAGCAGGGCCTGCCGGCCGGGGTTGAGCAGCCGCCACGTCGACCCGATCGCCTTGCGACGACGGCGGATCAGCCCGGCAACGTAGTTCAGCGTTGAACGCGACAAATCGACGGCAGCGCGATAGAACAGCACGCAGAGACCTCTGGTTCGGACGCGGCGATTGTGGTGATCAACCCGTCTAACAGGGGTTTCTCTATGTCACACGCCGAATCCGCAACTCGCGATCATGCTGTGACCAGCGGCCCAGCGCCAGAAGATGAAAAAGGCTCACTAAACCGATAGTTCATCTCACAAGCCTCATTATCCATCTCGGCGGAGATCTGGAAATCCCCAGACGTATACGACCGACGAGAAGAACGGATGGATTCGTTCGCGGCACCCCGCAGGTGGAATCGTCACCTTATTGACGTTCGCGGCCCGCCACGAGGGTCTCGAAGGCCCGCGTGAGCGCCAGGCCGTAGCCGTACTCGACAGCCGGGATCACCTCGGTCACGAGGGCCGGAGAGCGCGCTGGTCCCCCAGAGCCACGGAAGGGCGACCGGCGGGCCCGGTAGGACGCGGTGGAGAAAGTCGATTTCGCCCTGTCCGTAAAGCCTGCGGGACTTCGAGGACATCTGCCGCGGAGCGCGCCCCCGGAATAGCGGGGCCTGCCGCCGCGCCGTCGTCATGCCCCGCCGGGAGCCCGTGACGCGGACCGACGCCGTGGAGGTTCGCCCTGGCGGCGGCGCATGGCGGGTGACCCTGAAGGCTTCGGCAGCGAACAGGGGTGCCTGAAGCCTCACAACCGCCATCTTTTGTGGGAAATATCGGACTCTTCGTGGATTTTGTGAGTTTTTATCTTACGATCACTGTCTGGGGACCCCTGCCCGGCGGCGGGAAAAGTGAGCCCTCCTCGCCGGGCGCAGCACCGAAACACGTTTCCGCAGGACTGAAACCTGAAGTCCCTACGCAGAAAGGATTTCGATGACTGTTCGTTCCGGTATGCACCGGAGTGACGCACTTACGTCCCCTTTCGCCGCTCCGAGGTTTTCCGTGGCGATTCAGCAGGGGGCTCGCACGTGAGACCCGAGTTCCATCTGACCCTGCCCGCAGAGGACGGTACGAGCACCTTCCCCACGTTGCCGGGGTTCGTCACCGACGTACGGCCCAGCGCGGCGGGGCCGTACGAGCGGTTGGCCAGGATCGGCAGGGCGGCCGAGCTGGCCGGACTGGGCGGGGTACTGGCGCCCTTCGACCCCGCGGGACAGGACTCGCTGATCGTGGCCGGAGGGCTGCTGCGCGGTTCCCGGCACATGCGGGTCTCGGCGGAGTTCCACGCGGGAATCGCGACCCCGGTGTACGCGGCCAAACTGTCGGCGTCGCTGCAACGCTTCTCCGGCGACCGTCTCGACTGGCGGCTGGCCGTCGACCTCGACCCCCGGGTGGCCCGCTCCCAGGGCGACTTCGTCGAGGGCACGGAACGTTACGCCCGCGCCGAGGAGTTCCTCACCGTGGCCAGGGGGGTGTGGCACGAGGAGGACTACGGTTTCGCCGGGCGTTTCTACGAGGTGCTCGGCGGAGGCCTGCTGTTCCCCCTCTCCGGCCGGGAGTTCCCCCGCGTCCAGCTCTCCGGCACCTCCGCCGAGGCGATGTCACTGTCCGCCCGCCACGCCGACCTGCACGTCTTCGGCCCCGAGGACGACCTGGACCCCGCGATCGCCGAACTGCAGGCGCTCGCCGCCCAGTTCGGCCGCGACCTGGCGTACGGCCTGCGCCTGCCTGTGCTGGCCAGGGAGGACGACGACGAGGCGCGCAGGGACGCCCTGCGGCTGTGGCTCCTGCGCTCGGGAACACGGGAGACCTTCCCCGAGCCGGAACGCGGTACGAGACTGTGGCACGGCTTCGGGGGTGCCGGCCTGGTCGGGTCCTACGAGAACGTCGCCGCGGCGATCCGCGGCTACCTCGACAGGGGTGTCTCCGCGTTCTTCCTGGAGGTGGAACCGCACCTGGAGGAGACCTACCGGCTGGGAGAACACCTGCTCCCGCTGTTGGCTAAGGAGATCCATAATGCCGGTTGACTTCTACTGGCGAATGGCCATGGAGGGCGACCAGCCGTCGCTGCGCAGGAAGGGGACCGCGAGCCGGGGCGGTTTCGCCCCCGGCGCGGTCGGCGGGCTGGCGCCCGGCCTCAGGCACGGCAAGCCCGACGGCTACAGTCACGTCGACTATCTGGCGGAGGTGGCCAAGGCGACGGAGGCGTCCGGTTTCGTCGGGGCGTTGCTGCCCTCCTTCCCGCACACCGACGACCCGTGGGCCGCCGCGGCGGCGCTCGCCAGGGAGACCAGCACCTACCGGTTCATGATCGCCTTCCAGCCCGGGTTCCTGCACCCGGTTCAGGCGGCGCGGATGACGGCGAGCCTGCAACTGGCCACCGGTGGGCGGACGGTCTACAACGTCATCTCGGGCGGTGGCGGCCCGCAGCAGTTGTGGTGGGGGGACAAGGTCGAGCACGACGACCGCTACGCCCGCACCTCGGAGTTCCTCGACGTGCTCAGGGGGGTCTGGTACGCCGCCGACCACTCCTACGACCACGAGGGCCGCTTCTACCGGGTGCGGGGTGGCGGCCTGCCCCCGGCGCTGGCCGGGCAGCCGTTCCCCGAGGTCTTCTTCACCGGCTCGTCGAAGGCGGCGATCGCCGCGGCGGGCAGGCACGCCGACTACTACCTTTCCTGGCTGGAGCCCCCGGCCGCGCTGGCCGCCAAGTTCGAGCAGGTGCGCGAGCACAGTGTGGGCGTCGGCCGTGCCCCGAGGTTCGCCGTACGGCTCGACGTGCTGGCCAGGGAGACCGAGGAGGAGGCCTGGCAGGAGGTCGAGCGCGGCTGGTCGCGGCCCGGCCCCGCCGCGACCCCGGCCTACGTCGGGCTGGGCGACTCCGTCGGCTGGCAGCGGGGTCAGGACATGGGCTCCGGCGGGAACGGCGCGCGGGGCGGTTACCGCGCGCTTGAGATCTCACCCAACGTGTGGGGCGGGTTCCACGTGCTGCGCGCGGGCCCCGCCTTCGGGCTGGTCGGTGACTACCGGCAGGTGGCGGCGCGGCTCGACGAGCTGATCGGGCTCGGCGTCGAGGCGTTCGTCCTGGGCGGGGTGCCTCACCTTGAGGAGGCCTACCGGGTCGGGGCGCACGTCCTGCCGCTGCTGCGCGGCGCCGCCGTACGATAGCCCGGAAGGTGTGACCGGGGCGGGGGCCCTGGTCCTCCGGCGCCGGGGAAGATCCCAATCCCCTACGCCCGGAAATATCGGTTCGCCTCTCTCTTTAATTAACCCTGCCTTTCTAAAGTGTGAACAAATAATTGCCACGATGATCGACGGGGCATCGTGGGTCCACGAGGGCGGCGAGGCGCGGGAGTTTCTCGTCACACACAACGAGAAGAACGGCGGCCGACAATCGGGTTAACTTCCGGGAAAGCCTCCGGACCTGCGACAACGCCACTCGGCACACATCCTGGACCACGCACGGAAAGTGGCAGGAATCACACTCCCCGTACGGCCCCGCACCCCGTGATCGCTTTGACCTGGGGAAGTCGTGGTCCCCCATTGACCAGCCATAACGCCAAAAGACCGAAAATGTCTGAATAGCGGGTGTTCTAGGATCGTCGGATGGCGACGGCAACGAGTGGACTCACAGGGAGCCACATGCGGCGAGCGTGATCCGGCGCGCGCCTCGGTCGTCCGACTGGAGAGACCTTGCATCCGACCACGGTGGACATCGAGCACGCCCCGGCCCAGGCGACCCTCTCGGGAGGGCCCGCCGCGCCCGCCCGCACGCTGATCGACATCCTCGACGAGACCACGCGGCGCCACCCCGACGCCGCCGCCCTCGACGACGGGCGGACCAGGCTCGACTACGCCGGCCTGCGCGAGCGGGTGGACCGGATGGCCCGGGAACTGCGCGCGGCGGGCGTGGGACGCGGCGACCGGGTCGGCATCCGGGTGCCCTCCGGCACCGTCGATCTCTACGTCGCGATCCTGGCCACGCTGACGGCGGGCGCGGCCTACGTGCCGGTCGACGCGGACGACCCCGAGGAGCGCGCCGAGCTGGTCTTCGGCGAGGCCGCGGTGAGCGCCGTCGTGGGCGAGGGCGCGGCGATCACGATCTCCGGCCCCCTCGGCGGTTCCCTGAGCCGGGAGTCCGCCGCGCCTCCCGGCCCCGACGACGACGCGTGGATCATCTTCACCTCGGGTTCGACGGGCAAGCCGAAGGGCGTCGCGGTCTCCCACCGCAGCGCGGCGGCGTTCGTCGACGCCGAGGCCGGCCTGTTCCTGACCGACGAGCCGCTGGGGCCGGGAGACCGGGTGCTGGCCGGGCTCTCGGTCGCCTTCGACGCCTCCTGTGAGGAGATGTGGCTGGCCTGGCGGCACGGCGCCTGCCTGGTCCCCGCGCCCCGCGCGCTGGTGCGCACCGGCATGGACCTGGGCCCCTGGCTGACCGAGATGGGCATCACGGTGGTGTCCACGGTGCCGACGCTGGCCGCGCTCTGGCCGGTCGAGACGCTCGACGACGTCCGGCTGCTGATCTTCGGCGGGGAGGCGTGCCCGCCCGAGCTGGCCGAGCGGCTGGCCGTACCGGGGCGGGAGGTGTGGAACACCTACGGGCCCACGGAGGCGACCGTGGTGGCGTGCGCCGCCCCGCTGACCGGGGAGGGGCCGGTGCGGATCGGCCTGCCGCTGGCCGGGTGGGAGCTGGCCGTCGTCGACGCGGGCGGCGACCCGCTGCCCATGGGCGAGACCGGCGAGCTGGTCATCGGCGGCGTCGGCCTGGCCCGCTACCTGGACCAGGCCAAGGACGCCGAGCGGTACGCCCCGCTGGCCTCCCTCGGCTGGGAGCGCGCCTACCGCAGCGGTGACCTGGTGCGGGCCGAGCCCGAGGGACTGCTGTTCGTCGGCAGGGCGGACGAACAGGTCAAACTGGGCGGACGCCGGATCGAGCTGGGTGAGGTCGACTCCGCCCTGCAGGCGCTGCCCGGTGTCGCGGGGGCCGCGGCCGCGGTGCGCACCACCGGTGGCGGGCATCAGTTGCTCGTCGGCTACGTCGTGCCCGGCGAGGGGTTCGACCAGGCGGACGCCAGGAAGAGGCTGCTCGACGCGCTGCCCGCCGCGCTGGTCCCGCGTATCGCGCTGGTCGAGGAGTTGCCGACCCGCACCTCGGGCAAGATCGACCGTGACGCCCTGCCCTGGCCGCTGCCCCGGCAGGCGCAGCGGCAGGTGGACGTGGACCCGTGGGTGGCCGAGTGCTGGCAGAACGTCCTCGGCGGGACCGAGGGCGACTTCTTCGCCGAGGGCGGCACCAGTCTCGCCGCGGCCCGGCTGGTCTCCGCGCTGCGGGAGCGTCATCCCTCGGTGACCGTCGGGGACGTCTACGAGCACCCGACGCTGCGGCGGCTCGCCGCGCACCTGTCGGCCGGGGACTCCACGGAGACGGCGACCACGAAGCGGGTCGTCGCGCCGATGCCGCGCCGCGCCTCGCTCGTGCAGGCGGCGCTCACCGTGCCGTTGCTCACCGCGGGCGTGCTGCGCTGGCTGGTCGGCCTGGTCGCGCTGACCAACCTGATCGTGCCCGGCGCGCCCGTCGTCTCGTGGTGGTGGGTGCTGGCCGGGACGGTGCTCTTCGTCTCCCCCGCCGGACGGATCGCGCTGGCCGCGGGCGTGGCCAGGCTGCTGCTGCGCGGCCTGCGCCCCGGCTCCTACCCGCGGGGCGGCTCGACGCACCTGAGACTGTGGTTCGCCGAGCGGTTCGCCGAACGGCTCGGGGTCATGGAGCTGTCGGCCGCGCCCTTCCTGACCCACTACGCGCGGGCGCTCGGCGCCCAGGTGGGCGCGGACGCCGACCTGCACTCCGCCCCGCCCGTCACCGGCATGCTCAAGCTGGGCAGGAACGCCGCCGTCGAGCCCGAGGTCGATCTGAACGGCTACTGGATCGACGGCGACCGGGTGCGGGTCGGCGAGATCAAGATCGGCGCCTCCGCCACGATCGGTGCCCGCTCGACCCTGTTCCCCGGCGCGAGGGTCGGCAAGAACGCGCAGGTCGCTCCGGGCTCAGCGGTCGCGGGCGCCGTCCCGGCCGGGGAGCGCTGGGCCGGGGCTCCCGCGATCAGGATGGGCAAGGCTCGCCACGCCCCGGGAAGCAGGCCGCCGCGTTCCCCCCGCTGGGCCGCCGTCTACGGCCTGTCCGCGCCGCTGCTCGGCCTGGTTCCCGTCGTCGCCGCGCTGCCCGCGCTGGTCGTGCTGATGGGCGGGGCCCCGGCCTCGCCCGCCGAGCTGCTGTACCGGGTGCCGGTCGCCACCCTCGTGTGGATGGCCTGCACTGCCCTGTCGATCCTGGTCCTGGTACGGCTGCTCGCGATCGGCCTGCGGCCGGGCAGCCACCCGGTGCACAGCCGCCAGGCCTGGCAGGCGTGGGCGACGGGGCGGCTGATGTCGATGGCACGGGTCTGGCTGTTCCCGCTGTACGCCAGCATGGCGACCCCCGTCTGGCTGCGCGCCCTCGGCATGCGGGTCGGCCGGGACGCCGAGCTGTCCACGGTGCTGGCGCTTCCCTCGATGACCTCCGTCGGAGACGGCGCGTTCCTCGCCGACGACACGATGGTCGCGCCGTACGAGCTGGACGCCGGGCGGCTGCGGGTCGGCCAGGTGCGGATCGGCAAGCGCGCCTTCCTCGGCAACTCGGGGATGACCGCCCCCGGCCGCAAGGTGCCCAAGGACGGGCTGGTCGCGGTGCTGTCCGCCGCGCCGAAGAAGGCCAAGGCCGGTTCGTCCTACCTGGGCATGCCGCCGGTCGAGCTGCGCCGTACCGCCGAGGAGACCGACCGCAGCCGCACCTACGACCCGCCCGCCCGGCTGCGGGCCGCCCGTGCCGCGGTCGAACTGTGCCGTGTCGTGCCCGCGATGTGCACGGTCGCGCTCGCCGTGTTCGTGGCGCTGTGCCTGCTGTGGCTGACCCGTTCGTACGGCTTCGCGGTCGCGGCGCTGCTGGGCGGGGTGGTCCTGCTCGGCGCCGGGGTGCTGGCCGCCGCGGTCACCACCGTGGCCAAGTGGGTCCTGCTCGGCCGGATCACGGTGGGCGACCGGCCGCTGTGGAGCTCCTTCGTCTGGCGCAACGAGCTGGCGGACAACTTCACCGAGGTGCTGGCCGCGCCCTGGTTCGCCAGGATGTGGCTGGGCACCGCGCCGCTGAACCTGTGGCTGCGCTCGATGGGCGCGCGCGTCGGCCGGGGCGTGTGGTGTGAGACGTACTGGCTGCCGGAGATCGACCTGGTGACCCTGGGCGACGGGGTCTCGGTGAACCGGGGCTGCGTGTTGCAGACCCACCTGTTCCATGACCGGGTCATGAGCATCGATACTGTCGTTCTGCGGGACGGGGCGACGCTCGGCCCGCACGGGGTGGTGCTGCCCGCGGCGACGATCGGGGAGAACACCACGGTCGGACCGGCGTCCCTGGTGATGCGCGGCGAGTCGGTGCCTCGGGCGACCCGCTGGTTCGGCAACCCGATCGCGGCGTGGCACAAGCGCGCGTAGGCGTCCCCGCGTCGCAGGAAGGCACACAGGAAGTACGTGGTCGCGAACACCCCCCGTCCCCCCTACTTTCCCTCGCACGGTGACGACGCCTACCGGGTCGAGCACTACGACCTCTCCCTGGACTACCGGGTCGGCCCCAACAGGCTGGGCGGCGTGGCCAGGATCTCGGCGCGGGTGCTGCGGCCGCTCACCCGCCTGTCCCTGGATCTGGGGGCGTTGCGCGTCGACGGGGTGCTGCTCGACGGCAGGGCGGCGCGCTTCGCCCACCACGGCGGCAAGCTGCACCTCTCCCCGAAGGGACGGGAGCGGATCGAACCGGGTCCGCTCACCGTCGAGGTGCGCTACGCGGGCGCTCCCCGGCCCGTCGCCAGCCACTGGGGTGAGCTGGGCTGGGAGCAGCTCACCGACGGCGTCATCGTGGCCAGCCAGCCGATCGGGGCGCCCTCGTGGTTCCCGTGCAACGACCGGCCGGACGACAAGGCCTCCTACCGGATCTCGGTGACGACGGCCTCGCCGTACACGGTGATCGCCAACGGCGAGCTGACCGGCAGACGGCGGGCCGCCTCGGCGACCACGTGGGTCTACGAGCAGGCCGAACCGATGGCGACCTATCTGGCCAGCGTGCAGATCGGCCGCTACCAGCTGGCCGAGACGGGAGAGGGGGTACGCCTGGCCTTCCCGCAGGGGGCGGCGGCCAGGGCCCGCAACGACTTCGGCAGGCAGGAGCGGATGCTCGCGGTCTTCTCCGAGCGGTTCGGCCCGTACCCGTTCGGCTCCTACACCGCGGTCGTCGTCAACGACGAGCTGGAGATCCCGATCGAGGCCCAGGGCATGTCGATCTTCGGCCTCAACCACGTGGACGGCAGGCGCGGCGAGGAACGGCTGGTCGCCCACGAGCTGGCGCACCAGTGGTTCGGCAACAGCCTGACGGCCGCCGACTGGCGTGACATCTGGCTGCACGAGGGCTTCGCCTGCTACGCGGAGTGGATCTGGTCGGAGGCCTGCGGCGAGGAGAGCGCCGACGCTCACGCGGCGCGCTGGCACCGGCGCCTGTCCGCGCTTCCCCAGGACTTCGTACTCGCCGACCCCGGGGCGCGGCGGCTGTTCGACGACCGCGTCTACAAGCGCGGCGCACTCACCCTGCACGCGCTGCGGCGCATCCTGGGCGACCGGATGTTCTTCGCGCTGCTGCGCGAGTGGACCACGGCCAACCGGCACGGGAACGTCAGCACCGAGGCGTTCCTGGACCTGGCGCTGCAGTACACGACGCGCTCCTTCGACGGTGTCCTGTCCGCCTGGCTGTACGGCTCCCGCCTGCCCCCGCTGCCCTGAGACCGGCACACGCGGAGTCGACAGCCCCGCCCCGCGGCGGCGAGGGTGGAGAGGTGGTCACTGACGATCCCCGCCGGGATGTGAACGTCGAGGATCTGCTGCGCGAGCTGGCGCCGCGGGTCCTGGGCGCGCTCGTCCGCCGCCACGGGCACTTCGACGCGTGTGAGGACGCCGTTCAGGAGGCGCTGCTCGCCGCGGCCGTACGGTGGCCGAAGGAGGGGGTGCCGCAGAGCCCGAGGGGCTGGCTGGTCACGGTGGCCTCCCGCAGGCTCGCCGACGAGTGGCGCAGCGAGCGGGCGCGCAGGCGCAGGGAGGTCACGGCCGCCTTCCGCGCGCCCGCCGACGAGTCGGTCGTGCCGAGCCTGGAGCAGGAGCGGCATCCGGGCCGGGACGACACGCTCACCTTGCTGTTCCTGTGCTGCCATCCGGCGCTGAGCGCCTCCTCCCAGGTCGCGCTCACCCTGCGCGCCGTCGGAGGGCTGACCACGGCGCAGATCGCCCGGGCCTTCCTCATCCCCGAGGCGACCATGGCCCAGCGCATCAGCCGGGCCAAACAGCGCATCAGGTCGACCGGCATCCCCTTCGGCATGCCTCCGCGTGAGGAACGGGCCGAGCGGCTGCGGGCGGTCCTGCACGTGCTGTACCTGGTCTTCACCGAGGGGCACACCGCGACCTCAGGCCCCGACCTGCACAGCGGGGAGCTGACCGGGGAGGCGATCAGGCTGACCCGCGCCCTGCACCGGCTGCTGCCCGGCGACGGTGAGGTCGCCGGGCTGCTGGCGCTCATGCTGCTCACCGACGCGCGGCGGCCCGCGCGCACCGGCCGGGACGGCGCCCTGGTCCCGCTCACCGAACAGGACCGCGGCCTGTGGAACCGCGTCCGCATCGAGGAGGGCGTCGCTCTCGTCACGAACGCGCTGTCCCGCTCCGCGGTCGGCCCCTACCAGCTCCAGGCGGCGATCGCCGCGGTCCACACCGAGGCCGCGTGCCCGGAGGAGACCGACTGGCCGCAGATCCTCGCCCTGTACGAACTGCTCTCCCGGCTCTCACCCGGCCCCGTGGTCACACTCAACCACGCGGTCGCCGTGGCGATGGTCCGGGGGCCGAGGGCGGGGCTGACCCTGCTGGAGACGCTCGACTCCGACGGGCGGCTCTCCGGTCACCACCGGCTCGACGCGGTGCGCGCCCACCTGCTGGAGATGGCCGGGGAGCGGGAGGCCGCCAGGGAGCGCTACCGGACGGCGGCGCGCCGTACCACCAGCCTGCCCGAGCGGCGTTATCTGGAGACGCGGGCCGCCCGGCTGGGGTGAGCGGTTCACTAGGGTGGGCGGGTGCCAGTCCTCCCCGCCCGCCTGTCCCCCGCCACCCGTGTCCGGCTCGCCGCCGTGGCCGCGGCCGTCGTGACCGTCGCCGCCGGGCTCGCGGTCCGCGCGGTCACCGGCGGCTGGTTCGGCAAGTACGCCGGGGACGCCCTGTACACCGTGCTCGTCCACACGCTGGTGGTGGTCGTGGCGCCGCGCCTGCCGGCGGGCCGGGCCGCGTCGTGGGCCCTGGCCGTCAGCTGGGCGGTCGAGTTCGCCCAGCTGACCCCGGTGCCCGCCGCGCTGTCCGAGGCGAGCGTGCTGGCCAGGCTGGTCCTCGGCAGCACGTTCGGCGCCGCCGACCTGGTGGCCTACGCCGTCGGCGCCGCCCTGTCGTGGGCCGGTCACGCCCTCGTCCTGCGCCTGCGCCGTGGGTGAGCGGAGCGCCGGGGCCGTACCATGTGTGGACCATGCCTGAAGGACACACCATTCACCGGCTCGCCGGGCTGCACCGGCAGGTGTTCGCCGGCACGGTCGTCAGCGCGCTGAGCCCGCAGGGCAGGTTCGCCGCCGGAGCGGCGCAGATCGACGGCCGGGTGCTCAGAGAGACCGACGCCCACGGCAAGCACCTGCTGCTGGGCTTCGACGACGACCGGTGGGTCCACATCCACCTCGGCATCTACGGCAAGTACACCTTCGGTCAGGCGCCGCCGCCCGCCCCGACCGGCGTGGTACGGCTGCGCCTGAGCAACACCGCCGAGTACGCCGACCTGCGCGGCCCCAACACCTGTGAACTGATCGACCCGGTGGAGAAGAAGGCTCTGCACGCCAGGCTGGGTCCCGACCCGCTGCGCGCCGACGCCGACCCCGAGCTCGCCTGGCGGCGGATCGGGCGCAGCCGTACGGCCGTCGGGGTGCTGCTGATGGACCAGTCGGTCGTGGCGGGCGTGGGCAACATCTACCGCGCGGAGGCGCTGTTCCGGCAGGGGGTCGATCCCGCGCTGCCCGGGCGCGACCTCACCCGGGAGCTGTGGACGGCGATCTGGGACGACCTGGTGCTGCTGATGGCCGAGGGAGTGCGACTGGGGCACATCGACACGGTCAGGCCGGAGCACACCCCTGAGGCGATGGGCCGCCCGCCCCGCGTCGACGAGCACGGCGGCGAGGTCTACGTCTACCGGCGGGCGGGCATGCCGTGTTTCCTGTGCGGTTCCGAGGTCAGGACCGGGGTGCTCGCGGGACGCAACCTCTTCTGGTGCCCGGGCTGCCAGGGCGGCTGAGCCCGGGCGGCGTCAGAGCAGGCGCAGCACCGCCTCGACGGAGTCCTGGCCCGCCGGGACCAGCGGGAGGCGGACGGAGGCGGTCGGGATGCGTCCCTGGGCGTGCAGCACGCCCTTGATGACGGTGGGGTTGGGCTCGGTGAACACGCTCGCCGACAGGGCGGACAGGCGGTGGCCCAGGGTTCGCGCGTGGGCGACCTCTCCCGAGCGCCAGGCCTCGACCAGCTCGACGAACAGCCCGGTGCGCAGGTGGGCCGAGGCGAGGATGCCGCCGGAGCCGCCCAGGGCCAGCAGCGCCGACAGGTAGGGGTCGTCCCCGGCCAGTACGGCGAAGCCCTCCGGCGGGTCCGCCAGCAGCGAGAGGGTGTCCTGGTCGACGCCGCCGACGGCGTGCTTGACCCCGGCGACCATGGGCAGTTCCCCGATCCGCCGCAGGGTGGCGGCGCCGACGGACTGGCCGGTCCGGTAGGGGATGTTGTAGACGACGATCGGCACCGGCGTCTGCTCGGCCAGGGCGGTGAAGTGGGCCAGCACCCCGGCCTCGGAAGGGCGGACGAAGGAGGGCACGGTGACCAGCGCGCCGGTCACCTCGGGCCAGGTCTTCAGGGCGCGCAGCGCCTCGGCCGAACCCCGGGTGTCGCTCGAACCCGCGCCGACGATCAGTTCGGCGGACCGTTCCCGGCACACCTTCGCGCACACCTCGACGACCGCCCGCCGTTCCTCCTCGGCGAGCATGGCGACCTCGGCGGTGGTGCCGAGCGCGACCAGTCCCGCGGCGCCCTCCTCAAGGGCGGCGCGCGCCAGGTCCTCCAGGGCGTCCAGGGCGATCTCGCCGTTCCCGGCGAACGGGGTGATCAGGGGAAGGTAAACACCGCTGAGAGTCATGTCCCCAGCTTTCCGGCCGACGACCATACAGGTCCAGTTCCGTTTCCTTCAGAAACCGTTAAGCTGAACTGATGCTCGATGTGCGCCGCCTCCGCCTGCTCCGCGAACTCTCCCACCGGGGCACGATCGCCGCGGTGGCCGAGGCCCTGACGTTCACCCCCTCCGCGGTCTCCCAGCAGCTGGCCGCGCTGGAACGGGAGGCGGGTGTGGCGCTGCTCGAACGGACCGGCAGGCGGGTGGCGCTCACCCCCGCGGGAGCCGCCCTGGTACGGCACGCCGAGGCCGTGCTGGAGCGGCTCGAACAGGCGGCGGCGGAGCTGGCGACCGCCCGCACCGGACTGGCGGGAACGATCAGGATCGGCGCCTTCCCGGTCGCGACCCGCACGATCCTGCCCGCGGCCCTGGCCGCGCTCGGCCGCGACCATCCGCGTCTTGAGCCGATGGTCGACGAGATCGACCCCGCCGAGGTCGCCCCCCGGCTCAGGTCGGGCGACCTGGACGCCGCGCTGATCCACGAGTACGACCTCGTGCCCGCGGCGCCCGACCTGACGCTGGACACCGAGCCGCTGCTCGACGAGCCGATGTATCTGGCCTCCGACCGGGCGGGCGACTCGCTCGCCGAGCGGCACGACGCCCCGTGGATCGTGTCGAAGCCGGGGACGCTCTGCTACGAGATGACCATGCGGGCCTGCCAGACGGCCGGGTTCTCACCCAGGATCCGCCACCACATCGACGACTTCACCGCCGTGCTCGCGATGGTCTCCGCGGGGCAGGGGGTCGCGCTCGTGCCCGGGCTCGGGGCGGCCGACCCGCCGGGGAACGTCCGGCTCACCGAGCTGCCGACGCGTCGCCGTACCCGGATCGCCTTCCGGCGGGGGGCCTCGGCGCACCCGGCGCTGACGGCCCTCACCCTGGCGTTGCGCTCCTCGCTCCCCCGGGGGACGGCCGGCGGGCGGCAATGGGAATTCTCCAGGTAATCGACCGGTCACCTCATGTGATATGAAAGGTGAGGCACCGCCCCGCGCTTCCGGCGAGGGGCTTTTCTGAAGTGCACCACCATTGTCCAGCATCGGGATAATAAGGGAAGGCGGTCGACGTCCTCCGCCTTCCGATCAGAAGGTCACGAAGCCGATCGGTTAACGGATAACGGAGCGTGATAGTGGACGCGATGGACTGGACACTCCTGGCGGAGTTGCAGAGCGACGCGCGGCTGTCCTACAGCGAGCTGGCCCGGCGGGTGCACATGTCGGCCCCGGCCGTCGCCGAGCGGGTGCGGCGCCTTGAGGAGACGGGCGTGATCACCGGTTACCACGCGCGGGTCAATCCGGCGCTGGCCGGGCGGGGGGTGGCCGCGCTGATCAGGATGGCGTGCTACGGGCCGCGCTGCGTGCTCCGCGACGAGCAGGCGCTGGCCTGGCCGGAGATCCTGGAGGTGCACCGGGTGACCGGTGACACCTGCTGCCTGATCCGGGTCGCCGCGGCCTCCATGATCGCCTTCGAGGAGCTGATCGACAGGCTCGCGCCGTACGGTCACCCGTCGAGCATGATGGTCCTGTCCAGCCCGGTCCCCTGGCGTCCCCTCTCCCCCGCGAAGCACGACTGAGCCGGGCGTACGGCGACATTTGTTACCTATGGGATAGTTGCCGTGCGGAATGATCTCTGGCGGCGGACCTCGGAAAGGCGTTAGCGTCTGCGCATGCGCCACGTTGACATACCGGGCAGGCGGCTCAGGCTGCGAGAGGTCACCGTGGACGACGTGGACGCGCTGCACGCCGTCTACGGCGACCCCACGGCGACCGAGCACCTTCCCTTCGACCCCAGGACGCGCGAGGAGGTCGAGGAGATCGTCGCCGAGGCGATGCGGGCCGCGGAGACGGAACCACGCAGGCTGTACGTCCTGGCGGTGACCGACGTGGCCGAGGGCCGGACCATCGGCGTCGGAAGGCTGCACATCGAGCACGACCACCCGCACAGCGCCGAGATCGGCATGGGCCTGCGGCCCGACCACTGGGGCAGGGGCATCGGCACCGACCTGGTCCGGCTGCTGCTGGTCTTCGGCTTCCGGCACCTGGGCCTGCACCGCGTCTGGGGCGCCAGGTCTCCGGCGAACACCGCCGCCCAGCTCACCATGCTGATGGCCGGGATGGTCGAGGAGGGCAGGATCAGGCACCACGTGCGGGCCCGCGGCACCTGGCGCGACTCCGTCGTCCACTCGGCGATCGAGGACGAGTGGGAGGGCTACCGGGACGTCTGACCCCCCTCTGAGCGTAGGGTGTGGCGAACCACCACAGCCGACATACGAGGGCAAATGACAACAGGGCTGACCTTCCGCCTGTTCGGCACCCTGGAGGTCCGCGACGCCTCAGACCGGCCGCTCGGTCTGGGCACCCGTAAGGAACGCGCCGTACTGGCGATGCTGGCCCTCGACCCCGGCCGGGTGATCCCGCTCGACCGGCTGATCGACGAGCTGTGGGCCGGTGAGGCCCCCTCCGGGGCGACGGGCACGCTCCAGGCCTACATCTCGCACCTTCGCAAGGTCCTCGAACCCGGCCGCAGACCCCGCACCCCGCCCTCGGTGCTGCTCACCCGTGAGCCCGGCTACCTGCTGGCCGTCGCCCCCGGCCAGGTCGACCTGACACGCTTCACCGCCTGGGCGCAGGACGGCGCCCGCGCGCTCGCCCGGGGAGAACACACCGAGGCCCGCCAGACGCTCGACCGGGCACTCGCCCTGTGGCGGGGCGAACCGCTCGGGGAGTTCGCCGAACTGGCCTTCGCCAGGCCCTCGGTCACCCGGCTCACCGAGATCCGGGCCACGGCCGTCGAGGACCGCTTCGAGGCGCTGCTCGCCCTGGGCGAGGACGCCGCGCACGTACCGGCCCTGGAGGCGCTGACCGAGGAGTTCCCCTACCGGGAACGGTCGTGGAGGCTGCTCGCGCTCGCCCTGTACCGCGCGGACAGGCAGGCCGACGCGCTCGGCGCGCTGCGCAGGGCCAGACGGCGGCTCGCCGAGGACCTCGGCATCGACCCGGGCCCCCGGCTCAGGCGCCTTGAGGAGGCGGTGCTCGGGCACGCCCCCGAACTGGAGGCCCCCGCGCCGACCGTGACCGTGCGGACCGTCGCACCCGCCGCGGGCGAGGAGCTGGTCGCGCGCTCCGCCCAGCTCCGGTCCGTCGGGGAACGGCTGGCCTCGGTACGGCGCGGCACCGGCGGCGTGCTGCTGGTCACCGGGGAGGCCGGGATCGGCAAGACCAGGCTCGCCCAGGCCGCCGCCGAGGAGGCCGAGGCCCGGGGCTTCACGGTGGCCTGGGGACGCTGCCTGGACGGCGGTGCCCCCGCCTTCTGGCCCTGGCGGCAGGTGCTGCGGGAGTGCGGTGCCGGGTCCTGGCCGCCCGGCGGTCTCACGGGCGGGTCCGACCCCGACGCCGCGCTGTTCGAGCTGTACGAGTCGGTCGTCTCCGCGCTGACCGGAACCGGAGGCCCGCTGCTCGTGATCCTCGACGACCTGCACTGGGCCGACGTCTCCTCACTGCGGCTGCTCGGCTTCGTCGCGGGCGAGCTGGCCCGGCGCCCCGTGCTGGTGCTGGCCACGCTGCGCCCGGAACCCGGCGAGCATCCCAGGCAGCTGCGCGACACGCTCGGCGCGCTGGCCGGGCAGCCGGAGACGGAGCGGATCGAGCTGACGCCGTTCGGCGCGGAGGAGGTCTCGGCGTACCTGCGGCGGCACCGGGTCGAGGAGACCCCCGGCCTGGCCGCCGCGCTGCTGGAACGCAGCGGCGGCAACCCCTTCTACCTGGGTGAGCTGGTGCGCCTCAGGAGGAGCGAGCGAGGACTGTCCTCCGCCCTGCCGCCCGGGGCGCGCGACGTCATCGGCCGGCGCGTCGCCAGGCTCCCCGAACGGACGCGGGAGTTGCTCGGCGTCGCCGCGGTCGCCGGGCGCGACGTGGAGGCGGGCCTGCTCGAAGCCGTGACGGACGTCCCGGTCGAGGAGGTGATGTCCCTGCTCGAACCCGCGGTGGCGACCGGGCTGCTGGCCGAGGTGCCCGGCGGTCTCGACTACCGCTTCTCCCACGCCCTGGTGCGTGACGCGCTCTGCTCGGACCTGAGCCGCCTCGCGCTCGCCCGGCTGCACCTGAGGATCGGCCGCTGCCTCGAACGGACGCCGGGCGTCGAGCCGGTACGGCTGGCCCACCACTTCGCCGCCGCCTCCTCGGTCGGCGGGGCGGCCAGGGCCGTCGAACACGCGGGGCACGCGGCGCGGCAGGCCGTGGAGCGGCTCGCCTACGCCGAGGCCGTCGAGCTGTGGGAGCTGGCGCTGTCCTGTCTTCCCTCCGGTGACGAGGCGGGCCGGTGCGCGGTGCTGACCGAGCTCGGGCAGGCCCGCCGTACCGTGGGAGACGCCGAGGGCGCCTTCGGCGACCTGGAGGAGGCGATCGGCCTGGCCCTGCGCACCGGCGACCGCGCCGCGCTGGTCTCGGCGGTCACCGTCTTCGGCGGGCTCGCCGTGTGGAACTGGCGGCCGTACGGCGTGGTCGACGAGCGGATGATCGCCGTCCTGGAGGACCTGCTCGCCGGGCCGCTCACCGAGCACGACCGGGCCGCGCTGCTGGGCACACTGGGCATGGAGCTGTACTACGGGCCCCGGCGCGCCGAGGGCGAGCTGCACGCCACGCGGGCGGTGGAGATCGCCCGCTCCCTGGGCGGCCCCGGGCTGCTCGCCCGCACCCTGAACAACCACCTGCTGGTCAGCTGGGTCCCCGGGCGCAACGCCGAACGGCTCGCGGTGGCCGGGGAGATGCTGGCCGTACCGGGGCTGACCAGGGCGGCCGAGCTCGTGGCGCGGGTGCTGCGGATGGCCTGCCTGATGCGCGCGGGCGACCTGACGGCCTGGGACCGCGACCTGGCCCGTTGTGAGGAACTCCTCGACGAGGTGCGCCGCCCCGAGCTTGAGGCGATGGTGCGCATCGCCGAGACCGCCAGGTGCACCTTGGAGGGACGCTGGGCGGACGCCGAGGCGCTCATCGGCGCCTTCGACGACGTCCGGTACGGCTCCAGCCTGTGGCAGGGAGCCGAGTTCCGCAGGCTGCTGACGAGGTTCGTCTGCGAGAGCGGGCGGGGCCGGCCGCAGCTCGTGCTCGACGAGCTGGTCGAGGCGGCGGAGCGGGCGCCGATGGTCCCGTTGCGCCCGGTCGCCGTGCTGGCCGCGGTCGAGGCGGGCAGGCCGGACCTGGCGCGGGAGCTGGCCGAGCGCTGGGGTACCGAGGTCGGGCAGGACTGGATCGCCGACTTCCTGCTGCCCGTCTGGGGGGCCGTCTCCGCCGGGATCGGCGTGCCGGAGCCCGGGCCGCTCTACGAGGCGCTCCTGCCCTGGGCCGACCAGCTGGTCGTGGCGGGCACGGGCTGTGTCGCGTGGGGCTCGACCCACCATGTGCTGGCCGGGCTGGCCGCGCGGCTCGGCCGTACCGAGGCGGCGCGGGAACACGCCCGCGCGGCCGTCGCCACCCACCGTGCGCTCGGTCTGGCCCACTGGGCGGAACGCAGTCAGGCGCTGCTCAGCGAACTTGGAACGGTCGAACGGCGTGTTCCTCCATCCTCGGAAATGTCGTGACGGAATTGCCGCCTTTTTCGCTGACGGAAAGCGTGAAATGGGCCTAGAGTCCGCGCATGTGAGTGAGAGTTCCATCCTCCCCGTACGCGGGCGCGCCGTGCGGCCGTCAGGCAGGCACCGCAGACCCGTGCCCTCCCACCTTCCGCCGGAGGCACCCGCGCTGGTGCTGGCCACGCTCGGTGACGGCTCCGGTGTCGCCGCCGAACTGACCGCCCTGATCCGAGGGGACAACCCGCAGATCGAGGTCCGTCTCGTCGGTCTCGGCGAGGACGGCAAGGAGCTGGTCGCCGCGCTGGAGGACTCCGGCCGGGAACGGCCGCAGGACGGCACCGCCGCCGTCGTGGTTCCGCTGCTGACCGGCCCGCACCCGGTCGCCGACCCGCTGATCGCCGGGGCGGTCGCGGCCAGCGGGGTCACGGTCACGGTCACCGAGCCGCTGGGGCCGCACCCGCTGCTGGCGGAGGCACTGCACATCCGCCTCGCGGAGCGGGACCTCGCCAGGGCCGACCGGATGCGGCTGCTCAACGTGTCCAGCCCGGTCGACGCGGTCATCCTGGCCACGGTCGGCGGGGAGGCCGCGGCGGCCGAGGCGCAGCCCACCGCTGTGCTGCTGGCCTCCCGGCTGACGCTGCCCGTCCTGGTCGCCTCACTGGACAGCGCCCCCGACGCCGCCGACGCCGCGGCACGGCTGCGCGGGATCGGCGCGCAGCGGATCGCGCTGTCCCCCTGCCTCATCGGCCCCGAGGCCGGCGCGGACCTCGCAGGCGCCACCGCCGCGCGGATCGACGCCGAGTGTGCCGCCCCGCTGGGCGCGCACGGCCTCATCGCCGATCTGGCCGCCCGCGCCTACGGGAGCGTCCTGGCCGCGGGCTGACGCCGGGGCCCTCTCCCCTCGGGTCAGGGCTCCAGCCAGACATAGCCGGCGAAGCGGCCGGTCCTGCCGTCCCTGCGGTGGGAGAACAGGTCCTCGGTCTCGATGGTGCAGCGGGTGTCGTGGGTGACCTCACGCACCCCGGCCTTGCCCAGCTGGGAGTTGATCGCGGCGCGCAGGTCGAGGGCGGGGGTGTCGTCGCGTGTGATCGACCACGCCTCGGGCAGCACGGCCGCGACCTCGGCGCGCAGGGCCGCGGGCACCTCGTAGCAGCTGCCGCAGGCCATCGGGCCGATCAGAGCGGTCATCCGCGCCGGGTCGGCGCCCCGCCGGACCATCTCCTCGACCAGGGCCGGGACGACGCCGAGGACGGTGCCGACCCTGCCCGAGTGCGCGGCCCCGACCAGTCCCGCCACCGGGTCGGCCAGCAGGACGGGGGCGCAGTCCGCGCACAACGCCGCCAGGCCGAGGCCGGGAACGTCGGTGCACACGCCGTCCAGCGGCGGCGGATCGTCCCCGAAGGGCTCGGTCACGTGACGGACGTCGGCGCTGTGCACCTGCCGCATGAACACGACCCGTTCGAGGCCGAACTCCGCGGCCGTCGTGGCCCGGTTGGCGGCCACCGCCTCCGGGTCGTCGCCGCACAGGCCGCCGAGATTGCGGCCGTGGTACGGCTCCGCGCTGACACCGCCGTGGCGGTCGGTGATCCTCATCTGAAATTTCACGGCCCCGACCTTACCGACCGATGGAACCGCCCTCCCGGTCCCGTCCGTTTCTCCGGACGACGCATCCCCACGGAACGGGAGTCCGATGACGAAGATCGTCTATGACCGGAAGGAACAACTGCAGCAGATCGAGAGCGGCCTGCTGCCGGGGGAAAAGATCATCGCCGTCTACGACGCGATCGGCACCGGCACCGGTTTTCTCGGCCTGACCGACAAGCGGGTGATCGTGCAGGACAAGTCCTTCGTCGGCAAGCGGATGGCCCTCACCAGCATCCCCTACGCCAGGATCTCCGCGGTGAGCGTGGTGAGCAACCGGTCCTTCGCCGGATCGTTCTTCTCCTCCGGGGCCATCGCCGTCCATGTGGGAACCCACACCTACGAGGTCGAGTTCCGCGGCGACGAGAAGGCCCACCACGCGCACAACGTGATCCTGCACTTCATCACCGGGTCCTGAGGCCCCGGTGCGCCGGCGGTCAGGGACGGGTGAGCGAGCGGTACAGATCCATGGTCCGCTCGGCGATCCTGGGCCAGGAGAAGTGCTCGACGGCCCTGACCCGCCCGGCGGCCCCCAGCTCGGCGGCCAGCGCGGGGTCGGCGAGCAGCCGGTTGACCCGTTCGGCGAGGTCGGCGGCGAACCGCTCGGGGTCGTCGGGGGTGCCGTCGGCGGCCGACTGCGCGATCGGGACCAGCAGGCCGGTCGAACCGTCGGCGACCACCTCGGGGATGCCCCCGGTCGCGGTGGCGACGACGGCGGTCTCGCAGGCCATGGCCTCCAGGTTGACGATGCCCATCGGCTCGTAGACCGAGGGGCAGACGAAGACCGTGGCGTGGGTGAGGATCTGGATCACCTCGGGACGCGGCAGCATCTCCGAGATCCACACGACGCCCTCCCGCTCCTGTTCGAGCCCCCGCACCAGCCCGGCGACCTCCTCGGCGATCTCCGGGGTGTCCGGCGCGCCCGCGCACAGCACGAGCTGCGCCCCCGGGTCGAACTCCCTGGCCGCGTGGAGCAGGTGGACCAGTCCCTTCTGCCGGGTGATCCGCCCGACGAAGACCACGTACGGCCTGCCCGGGTCGATCCCGTGCCGGGCCAGCACGTCGACGCCGTGGTCCGGGGCGTACTCGCCGGTGTCGATCCCGTTGTGGATCACGCTGACCCGCTCCGGCGGGATCTCCGGGTAGCAGGCCAGCACGTCACGGCGCATCCCCTCGGAGACGGCGATGATCGCGTCCGCGGTCGCCAGCGCGCCGCGCTCGGCCCACGACGACAGCGTGTAGCCGCCGCCGAGCTGCTCCGCCTTCCACGGGCGCAGCGGCTCCAGGCTGTGCGTGGTGACCACGTGCGGCGTGCCGTACAGCATCTTGGCGACGTGACCGGCGAAGTTGGCGTACCACGTGTGGCTGTGCACCAGGTCGGCGCCCGCGCAGCCCGCCGCCATCTCCAGGTCGACGCCGAGCACCCGCAGCGCGGCGTTGGCCTCCTGGAGCCCCTCGGGAACCCGGTAACCCGTGACCCCCTCCTCGGGACGAGGCGGACCGAAACACCGGACGCGGACGTCCGCAAGCCGGCGCAGCTCACGGGCGAGGTACTCGACGTGAACCCCCGCCCCGCCGTACACCTCGGGCGGATACTCACGGCTCAGCAGATCAACGCGCATGCGATCACCCTAGTGTTTCATCCCAGTGCGTCAGGTTAGGGTCCTGCATATGAGAGTCCTCGCGATCGTGCTCGCCGGTGGTGAAGGTAAACGGCTGATGCCGCTGACGGCTGACCGGGCCAAGCCCGCAGTACCTTTCGGGGGGATATATCGGCTCGTCGACTTCGTCCTGTCGAACCTGGCCAACGGCAACTACCTGCAGATCGTGGTGCTGACGCAGTACAAGAACCACAGTCTCGACCGGCACATCTCCCAGACCTGGCGGCTGACGTCGATGCTGGGCAACTACGTGACCCCGGTGCCCGCCCAGCAGCGCCTCGGCCCGCACTGGTTCTCCGGTTCCGCCGACGCGCTGTTCCAGAACCTGAACCTGGTCTACGACGAGATGCCCGAGCACGTCATCGTGTTCGGCGCCGACCACATCTACCGGATGGACCCCCGCCAGATGGTGGCCCAGCACGTCGACTCCGGCGCGGAGGTGACGGTCGCCGCGATCAGGCAGCCCCTCTCACTGGCCGACCAGTTCGGCGTGATCGAGACGGACCCGGCGGGCCGGAAGATCGCCGCCTTCCGGGAGAAGCCCAAGGACGCCGTCGGCCTTCCCGACGCGCCCGACCAGGTGTACGCCTCGATGGGCAACTACGTCTTCAGAACCCAGGCGATGCTCGACGCGCTGCGGGAGGACGCGCTCGACCCCACCAGCAAACACGACCTGGGCGGGAACATCATCCCGATGATGGTGAAGTCGGGCAGCGCCGAGGTCTACGACTTCGCCGACAACGTCGTGCCCGGCTCGACCGACCGGGACAAGGGCTACTGGCGGGACGTGGGGACCCTGGACGCCTACTACGAGGCCCACATGGACCTCATCTCGGCGCACCCGGTCTTCAATCTCTACAACACCCAGTGGCCGATCTACACCGGCCACGATCCGCTGCCCCCGGCCAAGTTCGTGCACAACGACGGCGACCGGATCGGGCGGGCCGTGGACTCGCTCGTCTCCGCCGGTGTGATCGTCTCCGGCGGCCTGGCCGAGCGTTCCGTCCTGTCCCCCGGCGTGGTGATGCACTCCCACTCCAGGGTCGAGGACTCGGTGCTGATGGGCAACGTGAAGGTCGGGCGGGGCGCCGTCGTCCGCAGGGCCATCATCGACAAGAACGTGGTCATCCCGGACGGCGCCAGGATCGGCTTCGACCTCGAATACGACCGCAGCCGCTTCGCGGTGACCCAGAACGGCATCGTGGTCATCGGCAAGAACGAGGTCATCGAACGTTAGTGTCCGCGCGCCGTCGGACGGCGCGCGGGACGGTCCTTCGGTCAGGCCGGGGCGGGAAGCCGGTCGAGGATGGCCTGGAACATGGCGGCGCTGGTCACCGCCATCTCGTCCATCCGCTCCTCCAGCCGGTCGAAGCGCCGGTCCATCACATCAAGACGCCCGTCGAGCGCCTCGAACCTCTTGTCCATGGCCTCGAACCGCTCGTCGATCATCTCGAACCGCCGATCAATGGCCTCAAACCGCCGGTCCATGGCGTCGAAGCGCTCGTCAACGGCCTCGAACCTCCTGTCGATGGCGTCGAGGCGCCCGTCGACGGCCGCGAAACGCTCGTCGATCGCGGTGAAGCGCCGGTCGACGGCGTCGAAGCGCTCGCGCACCTCGTCGCGGAGCAGGTCCACCTTGGCGTTGACCTGCTCGACCCGCCGCTCGACCCGCCCGACCTGCTTGAGCCCGTCGGCCAGCAGGTCGACCCGGTCGGTCAGCACGTCGAGCTTCGTGTAGACGAGCGTCAGCGCCTCGTAGGCCCGCACCGAGGCCTGCTGTCCGCATCTGGTGCCGAGCACGATGCAATCCTCCTCCAGGCGGGTGACCCGGTCCTCGATGGTGGGGGTGAGCATGGGGGCTCCGTACGTCGTGGTCCAGCGTAGTCAGGCCACGCCGGCGAGAGGGGGAACGCGGGGGGTGAGTCCTCGCGGGTCTCAGCTTGGCCCCTCCTGAGGGCACTCCGCGGCCACTTCGCCAAAGAACCTTCCTCTTTTTTCCCAGCGTTCTGACCTGCGAAAATGACATATTTCAGGGCACCCGGTGCCAGGGATCTCAATATTTCCGTTGACGGAGTGAGTACTCACTCCGCATCATGAAAGGCATGAGACCCAAAGAGAACACGACACCCGACCCGGCCCGGCGGCGTGCTCCGGGCATGAGCCAGGAACGCCGCCGGGAGATGATCGTCATGGCCGCGCTCCCCCTCGTCGCGGAGTACGGCGCCGCCGTCACCACCGCGCAGATCGCCAGGGCGGCCGGAATCGGCGAGGCCACCGTCTTCAGGGCCTTCACCGACAAGGAGGAGTTGCTCGACGCCTGCGTCGTGGAGGTGCTGCGCCCCGACCACGTGCTCGAACAACTCGCCTCCGTCCCCCTCGACCAGCCGCTGACCGAGCGGCTGACCGAGGCGGCCGAGGCCATGCGGGCGCACATGGCGCGGATCGGCACGGTCCTGGGCGCCCTGCACGCCTCGGGGCGCCGCTCACGCGGATCCCGCACGCAGGAGGAGGGAGCCGGAGCCCCGTCCGACCGCGCCGCCTCGTTCAAGGCGACCCGCGACGCCCTGACCGAGCTGTTCGAACCCGAGGGCGACCGGCTGAGGCTGCCCCCGGAGCGGCTGGCGGCGCTCTTCCTCAGCCTGACGTTCGCCGGCGCCCGCGGTTCGGCCGCCGACGTCGAACCGAGCGTCGCCGAGATCGTGGACGTGTTCGTCCACGGAATCCTGAATTGACCGAGGCGAAAGGACAGTCATGACCGTCACCCTGAACCACACCATCGTCCCCGCCGCGGACAACGGACGGGCCGCCCGCTTCCTCGCCGACGTCATGGGGCTGGAGTGCCTGCCGCCCACGGGCTCGCGCGGCCACTTCGTCCCGGTGCGGGTCAACGACTCCCTCACCCTCGACTACATGACGGTCGAGGAGCCTCACGCGGTCCATCTCGCCTTCGAGGTGGACCCGGCGACCTTCGACGGCGTCCTGGCCCGGCTGCGCGCCGGAGGCGTGCCGTACGGCAGCCGCCCCGACGCCCCGGACAACGGCCGCGTCGACCATCCGCTCTGCCCTCGCGGGCTGTTCTTCAGGGACGAGAACGGTCACCTCTTCGAGGTCATGTCCCCCGAGTGAGCGGGAGTCACCGGCGCCACGGAAAGCGGGCGGGCCTTCCCTCCAGGAAGGCGGCGACCCCCTCGGCCCGTTCCGCGCCGGAACGCCGCTGCCAGTCGCGTACGCGTGTCTCGGCGTCGCCTCCCTCGACGATGTCGCCGATGATCTCCTTCGTGGCGGCCAGGGTGAGCTGGGAGCGTCCCGCGAAGGTACGTGCCAGGCCGTACACGCGTTCCCCGAGTTCGCGGGGCGGGTGGACCTCGTCGACCAGGCCGGTACGCAGCGCGGTCGCGGCGTCGACGAGGTCGGCCGAGTAGAGCAGGAGCTTGGCGGCCGAGGGACCGACGAGGCCGACCAGGCGGCGGGTCGCGCTCAGCGGGTAGACGACGCCGAGCCTGGCCGGGGTGATCCCGAAACGGGCGTCGTCGGCGGCCAGGCGCAGGTCGCAGGCCATGGCGAGCTGGCAGCCCCCGCCCACACAGAAGCCCTCGACCATCGCGATCGTCGGTTTGGGGAAGCCCGCCAGGGCCTCCTCGGCGACGACGGTCAGGCCGGTGTCGTCGCCCGCCTCGGCCAGCCCGGCGATCTCGGAGATGTCCGCCCCCGAGCAGAAGGTGCCGCCCGCGCCGGTGAGGACGAGGACGCGCACGGCCGGATCGGTGGCCGGCGAGGCCAGGATCGTGGGCAGCGTCCGCCACATCGCCGCGGTCATCGCGTTGCGCTTGGCGGGACGGTTGATCCGCAGGGTCGCGACATCGCCGTCGACGGACAATTCGAAACCATTAAAGATCTCCACGAGATAGATTCTTCCTGGACATTTCACACAGCGCCGAGGCACCCCCGAACCTGAGAGGCCGGATGCGGCTGAAGCCCCCCTTCCCGAGGATGAACTCCGCCGAGCGCCGCATCTGGGACGCCTACCCCTCGGGTTCCTGGGTCGATCTGCGCAGCGGGGACGACCAGGCCGACGACCCGGCCAACGGCCCCGGATGGGGACCGGAGCGGACGGTCAGGGCGGAGGTCGTCGCGGCGCTGCTGCGGGGCGCGCGGCCGCCGGAGTCGGGCAGGAGCGCCGGGCTGCGGCTGGCGGGCGCCCACGTCACCGGTGTGCTCGACCTCGCCGACGCCACGTTGACCGGCAAGCTGCACATGGTCAACTGCTACCTGCCCGGGGGCGTCTCCATGACCGACACGATCGCCGTCGGCGTACGGCTGCGCGGGTGCGAGATAGCGCGGATCCGGGCGGCCGGGTGCACGGTCAACGCCATGCTCGACTTCGACGGATCGACCGTCCACGGCGGTATCCGGCTGGACAACGCCCAGGTCAAGGGACAGGTCCGGTTCGCGGGGCTACGGGTGAGCGCCGAGGAGACCGCCGAGGCGTCCGACAACGCGGTCCGGGACGTGCGCAGGAGGATGTCGGAGGAGGAGCTCAGGGAGCGGGGTCACCGCCACGGGCAGTGGGCGCTGTGGGCGGGCGGCATGACCGTCGAGGGCGGGGCGTTCATGCGGGACATGCGGGTCAACGGCGGCCTGCGGATCATCGGCGCGAAGTTCCGGGGTGGCATCTACCTGCAGCGGTCGGTCATCACCGCGACGGGCCCCTACGCGATCCAGGCCGACTTCATGGAGGCGGGGGCCGCCGAGCTGAGCCGTGGTTTCCAGGCGACCGGCACGATCAGGATGCGCAACTCGCGCGTCAACGGCGTCCTGTCCTTCGACGGGTCGACGCTGCGGGCTCCCGGCCGGGTGCTGCACCTGAGTCACGCCCAGATGGACGAGCTGATCCTGCGGCCCGACTCCATCGAGGGCGAGGTCAACCTCGCCTACTCCCGTATCGGCGTGCTGCTCGACGCCCCGGCGGACTATCCGGGCGCGGTGTACCTCAACGGGCTCGTCTACGAGGCGCTGCGCGGCTCGGCCTGGAGCGTCAACGACCGCCTGGTCTGGGTGGACAAGGACTCCTACGGCTACCGTCCGCAGCCGTACGAGCAGCTGGCGGCGTGGTTCCGCCGGATCGGCCACGAGCAGGACGCCCGGCGGGTGCTGCTGGCCAAGCAACGGCGGCGCCGCCGTACGCTCAGGCCCGCGGGCCGGATCTGGGGCAGGCTGCTCGACCTCGTCGTCGGGTACGGCTACCGCCCCTGGCTCGCCGGGCTGTGGGTCGCGGTGCTGCTGGCCGCGGGCACCGGGGTCTTCGCCGCGGTCCCCCCGACGCAGATCGACCCGGAGGAGATCAGGGTCTTCCAGCCGTTCGTCTACACGCTGGACCTGCTGGCCCCGGTGAGCGTCTTCGAGCAGCGGGGGGCGTGGGACCCGACCGGCTGGACGCGGTGGCTGGCCTGGACGCTGATCGCCTCGGGCTGGATCCTGGCCACCGCCCTGATCGCGGGCACGGCCCGGGTGCTGCGTCCAGGCCCGTCGTCCTGAGCGGGCCGTCCTGAGCGCGCCGGGGTCAGGCCATGTCCACCCGGAGCCTGGGCAGCGCCTCCGGGTACTTCTCCCTGACGTATCTCACCAGGTGCTCGCGCATGTCGCACTTGAGGTCGAAGGCGCTCGGCGAGTCGGCGGCGCTCATCAGCGCCCGCACTTCGAGCAGCCCGTTCGGCAGGGTGTCGGTGACCTGGAGGGTCCAGTCCTTCTGGTCCCACAGCGGGTGCTCGCGCAGGGCCCGGTAGAGCTCGACGCGCAGTTCCTCGACGGGGACGGTCCAGTCGATCCTGAGCATCACCGCGCCGATCACCCGGCTGGTGTGCCTGGTCCAGTTCTCGAACGGGTTGGTGGTGAAGTAGGAGACCGGGAGCACCAGCCTGCGTTCGTCCCACAGGCGCAGCACCACGTAGGTGAGGCTGAGCTCCTCGATCCGCCCCCACTCCCCCTGCACGACCACCACGTCGTCGAGTCTGAGCGCGTCGCTGAAGACCAGTTGCAGGCCGGCCAGCAGGTTGCCCAGCATCGACTGGGCGGCGATGCCGACGACGACGCCCGCGATGCCCGCCGAGGCGAGCAGTCCGGCGCCGAGCGCGCGTACCTGCGGGAAGGTGAACAGCATGGCGCCCAGCGCCAGCAGGACGACCACCGCTGAGGCGACCCGGCGGACCAGGGAGATCTGGGTGCGGATCCTCCTGGCCCGCCGGTTACGCTCCCCCTCGACGCTGACCAGGCGGTCGAGGACCACGTCGGTGACCGCGTAGGCGGCCTGGATGGCCAGCCAGGTGACGCATCCGATCATGAAAAGGGTGATCGTCCGCTCGATCGCTTCGTCGACCGTCCCCTTGGCCATGCCGGGAAGGTAGAGCGTGTTGGCGGTCGCCACGACCGCCAGGGCGAAGGCGGGCCAGGTACAGCGGCGCACGAGCGGCCCGGCCAGGACCCACCGCTCGCCGATCAGCCTCCAGCGCAGTGCCCGCCGTACCATCTCCACGCAGGCGACGGCGGCCAGCATCGAGGCGATCAGGATGATCCATCTGGACACGGACGCTCTTCCCCCCTGACGGTCGCTTGCCGGGTGGATGCCCCGGGACGCGCGGCCTATTCAGAAGGCCTCGTCAAAAGCGACAGTTCCCTCAACTGCTATCTGATAGGCCGAAACTCTCCGCTCGAAGAAGTTCGCGAGTTCCTGGACGTCCTGCAGCTCCATGAACGCGAAGGGGTTGGCGGTGCCGTACCGGACGGGCAGCCCGAGCCGGGTCAGCCGCTGGTCGGCCACGTATTCGAGGTACTGCCGCATCTGGCCGGGGTCCATGCCGGACCGGCCCTCGCCGCACAGGTCCTCGGCGAAGGCCAGCTCCGCCGCGACCGCCTCCTCCAGCATCCGGGTGACCTGGGCGCCGAGCTCGTCGTCGAACAGCCCGGGTTCCTCGGCCCGTACGGTGTCCACCACGGAGAAGGCGAACTCCATGTGCATGGACTCGTCGCGGAAGACCCAGTTGGTCCCGGTGGCCAGGCCGCCGAGCAGGCCCCGCGAGCGGAACCAGTAGACGTAGGCGAAGGCCCCGTAGAAGAACAGGCCCTCGATGCACGCGGCGAAGCAGATCAGGTTGAGCAGGAACGCCCGCCGGTCGTCCCGCGTCCGCAGGCTGGTCAGCCCGCCGAGCGAGTCGATCCACCGGAAGCAGAACTCGGCCTTGTCCCTGATCGAGGGGATGTGCTCGATCGCGGCGAAGGCCCTGGCCCGCTCCTCGTGGTCGGGCAGGTAGGTGTCGAGCAGCGTCAGGTAGAACTGGACGTGCACCGCCTCCTCGTAGAGCTGCCTGCTGAGGTACAGGCGCGCCTCGGGGGCGTTGACGTGCTGGTAGAGGTTGAGCACCAGGTTGTTGGCCACGATCGAGTCACCGGTCGCGAAGAACGCGACGAGACGGTTGATCAGGTGGCGCTCCTCCGGCGTCATCCTGGCCAGGTCCGCCACGTCGGAGTTGAGGTCCACCTCCTCGACGGTCCAGGTGTTGCGGATGGCCGCCCGGTAGCGTTCGTAGAAGTCCGGGTAGCGCATGGGGCGCAGGGTGAGGTTCATACCGGGGTCGAGCAGCATTCGGAGAATGACCTTTCGGCTTGGGTCACGGGGCCTACTGGCAGGCGTCGCAGTACTCGGGGTTCTCCAGCGAGCAGGCGATCACGTCCTGCTCGGGGAGCGACTGTGCCGCGGTGGCCGGCACAGTGGCTGACACAGTGGCTGACACGGTGGTCTGCGCGATGCGGGTGGCCGGACGGGAGCGCAGGTAGTAGGTGGTCTTCAGGCCCGAGCGCCAGGCGTAGGCGTACATCGAGGAGAGCTTGCCGATGGTCGGGGTCGCCATGAACAGGTTGAGCGACTGCGACTGGTCGATGTACGGCGCGCGCGCCGCGGCCAGGTCGATCAGCGCCTTCTGCGGCAGCTCCCACGCGGTCCGGTAGAGCGTCCTGAGGTCGTCGGGGATGCCCGGGACGTCCTGGATTGAGCCGTCCGCCCGCTTGATCGCGTCCCTGATCTGCGGGGTCCACAGGCCCCGGGCCGTGAGGTCGGCGACCAGATAGCGGTTGACCTGGAGGAACTCCCCGGAGAGGGTCTCGCGCTTGAAGACGTTCGACACCTGGGGCTCGATGCACTCGTAGCAGCCCGCGATGGAGGCGATGGTGGCCGTGGGGGCGATCGCGATCATCAGCGAGTTGCGCAGGCCGGTCACGGCGATCCGCTCCCTGAGCGCCGTCCACTCCGCCGAACGGGCGGCCCCGTAGTGGTCGGGGTGCAGCACGCCGTCGGCGGCGCGGGTGTCCCCGTAGGAGGGGTGGCGCCCCCGCTCGGCGGCCAGGTCGCTGGAGGTGGCGTAGGCGGCCAGCGCGATCTCCTCGGCGATCCGGGTCGACAGCTCAAGCGCCCGCGGCGAGTCGAACGGCAGCCGCAGCGCGAAGAAGACGTCGGCCAGCCCCATCACGCCCAGCCCGACGGGCCGCCAGCGCTCGTTGGCCGCGCGGGCCTCGGGCGTCGGGTAGAAGCCCAGGTCGATGGTCCTGTCCAGGAACCTGACCGCGGTGCGAGCCGTACGGCGCAGCCGCTCCCAGTCCACACCGTCCGCGGTGAGGTGGGCCGCCAGGTTGATCGAGCCGAGGTTGCAGACGGCGGTCTCCGCGTCGCTGGTGACCTCCAGGATCTCGGTGCACAGGTTCGACAGGTGGATGACGTTGCCCGGACGGGCCGTCTGGTTCGAGGTCCGGTTCGAGGCGTCCTTGAAGGTCATCCAGCCGTTGCCGGTCTGGGCGAGCGTGCGCATCATGCGGCCGTACAGGGCACGGGCCGGGACCTGCCTGACGAACCCGCCCTCGGCCTCCGCCCTGCGGTAGGCCTCCTCGAACGCCTCGCCGTACAGGTCGGTGAGGTGCGGGACCTCCTTGGGGTCGAACAGCGACCACATCTCGTCGGCCTCGACCCGCCGCATGAACTCGTCGGGGATCCAGTTGGCGAGGTTCAGATTGTGCGTACGGCGCGCCTCCTCGCCGGTGTTGTCGCGCAGTTCGAGGAACTCCTCGATGTCGGCGTGCCAGGGCTCCAGGTAGACGCAGGCCGCGCCCTTGCGACGGCCGCCCTGGTTGACGGCGGCGACGCTGGAGTCGAGGGTGCGCAGCCACGGCACGATGCCGTTCGAGTGGCCGTTGGTGCCGCGGATCAGCGAGCCGCGCGAGCGGACCCGGGTCCAGGCGATGCCGATGCCCCCGGCGTACTTCGACAGGCGGGCGACCTGGCCGTAGCGCTGGTAGATGGCCTCTAGCTCGTCCCTCGGGGAGTCGAGCAGGAAGCAGGAGGACAGCTGGGGCCTGCGGGAACCGGAGTTGAACAGGGTGGGCGAACTGGGCAGGTAGGACAGGGTGGCCATGAGCCCGTACAGTTCGGCGGCCTCCTCGACCGTCTCCGACAGACCGCAGGCCACGCGCAGCAGGAAGTGCTGGGGGCGTTCGAGGACCTTGCGGGTGCTCGGGTGGCGCAGCAGGTAGCGGTCGTAGACGGTGCGCAGCCCGAAGTACTCGAACCTGTCGTCGGCGGCCGGGTCGACCAGCGCGTCGAGGGCGGCGGCGTTGGCGGCGACGAAGGCGGCCAGCCCGTCCTGCAGGAGCCCCGCGCCGTGGGTCGCGGCGATCGACTCGGAGAAGGTCGTGACGCCGTGCTCGGCGGCCTCCTCGGCGATCAGGCCGGTCAGCAGCCTGGCGGCGGCTCTGGAGTTCTCCGGGTCGGTGATCACCCGGGCCGCGGCCTCCTCGATCGCCCGCCTGCGATCGTCCGGCGAGTGCCCGGTCTTCTCCGCCTTCTCGGCCAAGGTCTGTGTCACGTGCCACCCCTCGTGCAGGTAATCCCCGTACGGCTCACGGAGCAGGGCGCGCGTCAACGGGCGGCTCCCGGGCACGCCGGACCGCCTCGTCCCGCGGCTCTCCCTCGAAGCCCTGGACAACTCTCGTGCCGAGCGGGGACCTGGTCGGTCCCCTCTCCACACACCGCGGGCAGGTCTTCGGACTCACGGGCGTGACGCGCGCTCCTACCGGCCGTCGCTTCCCGGGCGTGGTTCACCCAGTGCTCAGTTGACGGCTTTCGTTCCCGTTCACCGCTGCGGGGCAGTCCCGGTCTCTCACCGGGTTCCCTGTTGCCTCGCCCTCGTGGGCGAACCAGCGACGACCAGGATCCTACATCTAGTGCCGCCTGACGCAACCACCCCAACAGTTTGTGTCGGGGATGCTCAGCAACCCGAGCTCGTTGAGCACCGCGCGGGTACGGCGGGTCTCCGTGACCAGCCACCGGCGGAAGTCGTCACCGCTCAGGTACGCCCGGTGCCAGCCGTTGGCCGCGCACACGGCCTGCCATCGGGGCGAGGCGTCGATCCGGTCGCACAGGGCGACCGCCCCGTCCCGGTCGCCGGGGCTCATGGCCCGGGGACCGAGCACCCCGCACCAGTCGGCGTACTCCAGGCGCACCTCCCGCTCCATCAGCGTCGGCGCGTCGATGCCGTCGATCCGCTCCCCCGAGGAGACCGCGAGCGGCATCAGCCGGCCCGTGGCGATCTTCGGCAGGAGGGAGCCGGCCGAGCCGAGGAGCGCGGCCACCCGCCCCTCGTGCAGCGCCTCGACGGCCTCCGACTCGGTCGGGTAGCCCGCGTACTCCATCAGCCTGACGTCGACGCCGAGGCACTTGCCGATCATGCCGTAGAGCACGTGGTCGGAGCCGCCCTCGGCCCCTCCCCCGACCACCAGCCGCGCCGGGTCGCGGCGCAGCGCCGCGACGAAGTCCTCGAAGGTCCGCAGCAGGGAGTTCGGGGAGACGGCCAGGACGGACCAGTCTCCGGCCAGCCTGGCCAGCGGGGTCGAGGCCGCCAGCACGGAGTCCGCGTCGGCGGTCTCGCCGCCCGCCAGCATCGGCACGCCCGCCAGGAACACCCGGCCCTCGCGCGCGAAGGGACCCCCGACGGCGGCGAACGCGGTCAGGGCGGCCATCCCCTGGGCGCCCGCGCCGCTCACCTCGACCGCACCGGCCATCCTCTCGCCGGTCAGGATCGCGGCCAGCGCGTGGGCGGCCTGGTCCCAGCGCCGCCCGCGGACGACCGGCGCGACGATGGTCAGCCTGCGCGCCCACCCCGCACCGGGGCCTCCCATGTCACCGCAGCCCCCGGCGACCATGACCCCCAGCGCGAGCGCGAGGAATCGCCTACGGTGCATAAGCGTCCCTTCCGCCGAGATCCCCCAGATCTCTCGATACCCTACGTTGCAGATATGTCACTCTCTGCACCGCAATTGGGGCATCAGGCGCTCACTCCACGGTGACGCTCTTGGCGAGGTTGCGCGGCTTGTCCACGTCGCGGCCGAGCGCGACGGCCGCGTGGTAGGCGAACAGCTGCAGCGGGATCGACAGCAGGATCGGGTCGAGCTCGATCTCGTTCCTGGGCACCACCAGGCAGTCGTCGGCCAGCCGGGGATCGGCCTCGCGGTGCCCGACCATGAGCACCCGCCCACCGCGCGCGCGGATCTCCCCCAGCGTGGTGAGGTTCTTGTCCAGCAGCTCGTCGTCGGGGACGACCGCCACGGTCGGCATCTCCGGGCCGATCAGCGCCAGCGGCCCGTGCTTGAGCTCGCTGGCCGGGTAGGCCTCGGCGTGCACGTAGGAGACCTCCTTGAGCTTCTGCGCGCCCTCCCTGGCCACCGGGTATCCCCTGACCCTGCCGACGAACATCATGCTCGGCGAGCCGGCGTACTTGCCGGCCAGCTCCTTGATCCGGGGTTCGAGGGCGAGGATCTCCCCGATCTGGCCGGGCAGCGCGCGAAGGCCCTCCACGATGCGCCGGCCGTCGGCGGGCGACAGGTCGCGCACCCTTCCCAGGTGCAGGGCGAGCAGCGCGAAGGCGACCGCGGTCGAGGTGAAGGCCTTGGTGCTCGCCACCGAGACCTCGGGGCCCGCGTGCAGGTAGAGACCGCCGTCGACCTCCCTGGCGATGGCGCTGCCGACGGTGTTGACGATGCCGAGCACCCGGCCGCCCTTGCGCTTGAGCTCCTGGACGGCGGCCAGGGTGTCGTAGGTCTCCCCCGACTGGCTGATCGCCACGTAGAGGGTGTCCGGCTCGACGACCGGGCTGCGGTAGCGGAACTCGCTGGCGGGCTCGGCGTCCGACGGGATGCGCGCCAGCTCCTCGATGAGCTGGGCGCCGATCTGGCCCGAGTAGTAGGCCGAGCCGCATCCGATGATCTTCACCCGGCGGAAGGAGCGGCTCTCCCGCGCGTCCATGTTGAGCCCGCCCAGATGGGCGATGTGGAAGCGGTCGTCGAGGCGCCCGCGCAACGTCCTGGCGACCGTCTCCGGCTGCTCGGAGATCTCCTTGAGCAGGTAGTGCTCGTAGCCGCCGGTGTCGTAGTGCCCGGCCTCCCAGTCGACCGTCAGCGGCTCCTTGGCCGTCTCCCGCGCGTCGCTGGAGAAGGTGTTGAAGCCGTCGGCCTTCAGCACCGCGAGCTCGCCGTCCTCCAGGTGCACCACCTGGCGGGTGTAGCGGACCAGCGCGGCCACGTCCGAGGCGGCGAACATCTCCTTCTCGCCGATGCCCAGCACGATCGGGCTGCCGTTGCGCGCCACGACCACCTCGCCGGGGCGCCGGGCGTCGACCACCGCGACGCCGTAGGTGCCGACGACCCGCTTGAGCGCGGCGCGGACCGCCTCCGCCAGCGAGTCGGTGTCCTCGACGGTGCGGGCGATCAGGTGGGCGAGCACCTCGGTGTCGGTCTCCGACAGGAAGACCGCGCCGTCGGCCTCCAGCTTGGCCCGCAGCTCGTCGGCGTTCTCGATGATGCCGTTGTGCACGACGGCGACGCGCTCGTCGGCGGACAGGTGCGGGTGGGCGTTGACGTCGCTGGGCGCGCCGTGGGTCGCCCAGCGGGTGTGCCCGATGCCCAGGGTTCCCTTGAACCTGGCGGGCATTACGGCCGCCAGGTCGGCGACCCTGCCCTTGACCTTGCGCATCTTCAGGCCTCTGTTGGAGACCACCACGCCGGCCGAGTCGTAACCGCGGTACTCAAGGCGCTGCAGGCCCTCAAGCAGGATGGGGGCCGCGTCCTTCGGCCCCACGTAGGCCACGATTCCGCACATCTGACCGCTCCTTACCCGTAGACGATCCGGCGCAACTGGCGCAGGGACAGTTCCGGTGCGGCGACACGGCGGGAGCTCAGCTCGGCGGCGATCCTGGGAAAGATCGCGTCGTTGACCAGCCCCCTGGACTTGAGCTCGGCGTGACGCCGCCGGACGAACTCCTCGGTGGGCTCGGAGAAGTAGGCCAGCACGTCCGCCACCACCCTCGCGGCCTCTCCCGGACCGAGCGCGCTCGTCCGGGTCAGGTGGGCGATGAGGTCCTCGTGGGGATGCCATGCCGTCGACACAGAGGAGGACCATACGCAGCCATGTTGGCGTTTACCAAGTTTTCTGCCCGATTCCGGGCAGGAAAGATTGCCGTGGATCTCCCTCCGCCCGGCCATAAGACGGTCCGCGACCACCCATAACTCTGGGTAGTGATCACGCCGGAAGGGAACCTCATGCGCCGTCTGCCGGGGATATCGATCGTCGCCGCCCTCTCAGTGGCGGCTCCGGCACCCGCCTGGCAGCCCCCGCCGTACGGCTCCGCGTCCCCTGCCGCCCCCGCGAGCCTGCGGGAGGCCTTCACCCGGGCGGCCGGAGAGTACGGCGTGCCGGAGAACGTGCTGCTGGCCGTGTCCTACCTGGAGTCCCGCTGGGACGTCAACGGCCGGCTGCCCAGTGTCGCGGGCGGCTACGGCCCCATGCACCTGGTCGACGGCCGGGCCTTCACAGGAAGCGGCGTCCACCGGGACGCCGAGGGCGACCCCCGGGGCGACGAGAGCAGGCCGTACCGGGTCGGGACCCGGGACGTGGCGTCCGCGCCGCCCGAGGACACCCTGCGCCGGGCCGCCGAACTGACCGGGATCGACCCCGGCCTGCTGCGCGCGGACCCGGCCGCCAACATCCGGGCCGGGGCGGCGCTGCTCGCCGACCACCAGCGGCGCTCCGGAGGCAGGCCGGACGCCGGAGCGGCCGGTTGGTACGCCGCGGTCGCGCGGTACGCGGGACCCGGTGAGACCGGGGCAGGGCGGGCCTTCGCCGACGCGGTCTACGCGACGATGCGCGCCGGGGTCTCCCGCGTGACCGACAGCGGCGAGCGGATCGTCCTGCCGCCCGCGCCCGGCCTGGGACCGGCCGGGACGGGGACACCCGGGCTGCGCCGCGCGTCCGGCACCGTGACGCCCGACTGCCCCCCGGAGGTCTCCTGCGAGTGGGTTCCCGCCGCCTACCGGCGCACGAGGAACGGCGGGCACGGCAACCACGACCGCTACGACGGCCGTCGCCAGGTCGACTACATCGTCATCCACGACGGGGAGACCTCCTACGACGCGATGACCAGGCTCGTCAGGAACCCCGACTACCTGAGCTGGCACTACACCGTGCGCTCCGGCGACGGGCACATCGCCCAGCACCTGAGGCCCGACGACATCGGCTGGCACGCGGGCAACTGGTACTTCAACTCCCGCTCGATCGGCATCGAGCACGAGGGCTACCTCGCCAAGGGCGCCTGGTTCACCGAGGCGATGTACCAGGCCTCGGCCAGGCTGGTGGCCCATCTCGCCGGGCGTTACGACATCCCCCTCGACCGGGCGCACATCCTCGGCCACGACAACGTGCCGGGCACCACCCCGGAGACCGTCCGCGGCATGCACCAGGACCCCGGCCCCTACTGGGACTGGGCCCACTACTTCGAACTGCTCGGCCAGCCGCTGACCGCCTCCGGGGACCAGGACGCGCGCTCGGTGATGATCAAGCCCGACTACGTCCTCAACCAGCCCTACTTCACCGGCTGTCTCCCCTCCGGGGAGTGCATGCCCGCGAGCGCGGCCTCGGTCTGGCTGTACAGCGCCCCCTCCGATGAGGCGCCGCTGGTCAGGGACGTCGGCAGGCACCCCGGCGGCGACTCGACCTACAACGTCTACGACCACGCGGCCCGCGCCTCCACCGGTCAGCGCTACGCCCTGGCGGGCCGCGAGGGCGACTGGACGGCCATCTGGTATCTGGGCCAGAAGGCCTGGTTCCACGACCCCGCCGGCGAACCGGCCTCGGTGCCCGCCTCGGGAGGCCTGGTGACCCCGAAACCCGGCCGCTCCTCCGTCAGGCTGTACGGCAGGGCCTATCCCGAGCGCTCCGCCTATCCCAGGGGTGTGTCCGCGCAACGCCTCGTCCCGTTGCAGTACTCCCTGCCCGCCGGGCAGTTCTACAGTCTGGGGCTGACGACGAGGGGCTCCTACCTGCGTTCTTCCGCCACGGCCGCGGTTCGGCACCGGGTCGTCACGGGGGACGCGCGCTACCGGCAGATCCAGTTCGGCCACCGGGTGATGTTCGTCCGCGCCTCCGACGTCCAGGTGATCTCACCATGACGATCTTCCGCACACCGCCTCGGTTGCGCGCATCCGCCCGCCGGAGGCGCTAGAGTTTTCCCGTGCACCGGACATCGTTCCGGGCGACACGCGGAAGTGGCTCAGTGGTAGAGCATCACCTTGCCAAGGTGAGGGTCGCGGGTTCGAATCCCGTCTTCCGCTCCGGCAGGTCCGCGAGGGCCTGACTGGTGGAGTGGCCGAGAGGCGAGGCAACGGCCTGCAAAGCCGTGTACACGGGTTCAAATCCCGTCTCCACCTCAGTGCACCGACGTCGGGGGCTCCGGCATCCGATAAGGTAGCGCGAGTGCGGCCGAGGGGAGACCCGAGGCGGTTGTGCGGAAGTGGCTCAGTGGTAGAGCATCACCTTGCCAAGGTGAGGGTCGCGGGTTCGAATCCCGTCTTCCGCTCTGATGTTTCCCGAGGACGATTAGCTCAGCGGGAGAGCGCTTCCCTGACACGGAAGAGGTCACAGGTTCAATCCCTGTATCGTCCACCACGACAACGAAACCCCGGCCCGCCAAGGGTCCGGGGTTTTTCGTTTCCCATGTGCGCAGACTCACGGTCGTTCACGCGGCCGGGTACGGCGAGGCGGGCGACGACCCGGAACCTGGAACCCGAGGGCAGGTGCCCGGGGTCGTCTGAGCAGCCGGCGGCAGGGGTCTGCGGTGGTCCTGGAGGTCCCCGCCGCGTTGATCGAAAACTCAACGTCACGTTTCACACGCGGTTCTTACCGCTGAGGAGGCACCATAGAGGGACACATAATGCAAAAAACGGTTGATTGCCACGTTCGTCAGCCGTGGTGGAAGGGGCGAGCCTGTGCATCGCGTGGTGGTCGATCCGGAGGTACCGGCCGAAGTCGCCAGCCTCATGCGCCGGAACGGACGCCTGCTCTCCCGGTTCAGATCCGGCTGGAATCCCGAACCGGACGGCGCCGCACGCGTCCCGGCGGTGATCGTGGCCACCTTCGGTGCCACGATGCTGGCGGGGCTGGGCGGCACGCTGCTCGTCGGGGTCCCGCTGGCCTTCTCCATCACCGCCGCCGTCATCTGCCTGACCGTCCTGGGTGTCATCTACCTGGCGACGAAGCCCGCCCCCGCCGACTCGGTCGAGCGCGTCCTGTACCGGCACGCCCGGCACTACCGGGGGGGCTACCTGATCCTTGAGGACTTCGACTACGGCGCCAGGGAACTGCTCGGCCGGGCGCAGCGGGCGATCGACCACATCCTGCGCTCCCGGGTCAACGTCATGGGCATGCTCGACAGCGTGCGCAACGCGGTGATGCTCCCGGCGGAGGAGTGGCAGATCGCCCGGCTGCTGACCAAGCTGTCGGAGCTGCGGGCCAGGCACCGTCACATGGCCAGGGGCGGCAGGACCCCCGAGGTCGCCGCCGCCATGGCGCCGATGGAGCGGGCCCTCGCGGCCAGCGAGGCGGCCGTCGTCGCGCGGGTCGAGGCGCTCGAACGGTACGCCGCCCACGTGACGCAGGCCGACCACGCCCTCGTCTCCCAGGGGCAGATCGAGGTGCTGCGCGCGCAGCTTCCCGAGTACGAGCAACTGGTCGCCGAGACGGGCGCCGCCCGGTTCCTCGCCCCGGAGATCGGCAACCTCAGCGAGGACGCCGAGCAGTTGCGGCGTGCCCTGCGGGACAGTCTCCGCTCCGCCCACGAGGCGTTCCGTTACCTCGACGGCCCCCTCTCCCGTTGACCCTGAATCGGTATCCCCTCCCGCCGGATGGGTACCTTTTTCCCATGACGGGACAACCAGTGCTGTTGTATGACGGCGACTGCGGTTTCTGCGCCACCTGCATCGGCTTCGCCGAACGCAGGATCGGTCTGCGCGCGCGCCCGGTTCCCTGGCAGTTCGCGGACCTCGCCGAGTTCGGCACCACGCGGGAACGCGCGGAACACGAGGTCCTGTGGGCCGAGGACGGCCGTCTGTACGGCGGCGCGCAGGCCGTCGCCCGGCTGTTCCTGGCCGCCGGGAGGCCGTGGAGCCTGGCCGGGTACGCGTTGCGGGTCCCGCCGCTGTGCTGGGTGGCCCACTGGGGCTACCGGCTCGTGGCGGCCAACCGCCATCGCCTACCGGGCGGCACCCCCGCCTGTGCCCTGCCCGCGAAACGACGATGACCGTCCTGCTGACCGGCTTCGAGCCGTTCGACGGCTCCTCGGTCAATCCGTCCTGGGAGGCGGTCAGCCTCGTCCAGGGGGTGCGGGCCGTACGGTTGCCGTGCGTGTTCGGCGAGTCGCTGGAGCGGTTGCGGGCGGCGGTGGCCGAGCACGACCCGTCGGTGGTCGTCTGCGTCGGCCAGGCCGGGGGCAGACCGGACGTGACGGTCGAACGGGTGGCCGTCAACCTCGACGACGCCCGCATCCCGGACAACGCGGGACGGCAGCCGATCGACGAGCCCGTGGTGCGCGGCGGCCCCGCGGCCTACTTCGCCACGCTGCCGGTCAAGGCCTGCGTCGCGGCGGCCAGGGCGGCCTCGGTGCCCGCGAGCGTCTCGCAGAGCGCCGGGACGTTCGTCTGCAACCACCTCTTCTACGGCCTGATGCACCTGATCGCCACCGAGCGGCCCAGGATGCGCGGCGGGTTCGTGCACCTGCCGTTCACCCCGGAGCAGGCCCTGGGCCGCAGCGTGCCCACTGCGCCCTCGATGCCCTCGATGCCCTCGGCGACGGCGGCGACGGCGCTGACCGCCATCGTGACCGCCGCCGTCTCCGTGGGTGACGACCTGCGCCTGGTCGGCGGCTCCCTGCACTGAGCCCCGCCGCGGGGGCCGATCTACAGGGGGACGCCGAAGACCGCGCGGCGTCCCGCGAACTCGGTGACGCTCCACAGCGTGTTCCTGTCCCGGACGCAGGTGAGGTCCTCGGGACCGCTCGGGTAGGGCCGCCTGGCCACCGTCTCCCCCGCCACGAGCAGGGCGCCGTTCCTGGTGGAGCCCGCGCCCTGGCTGAGGTACCAGGTCCCGTTGCAGGAGAGTGCGCCCTGGATCTTCGGCTCGGGCAGGAGGTAGGCGTCCACGGCCCTGGCGACCCCGGCGTCGTCGGCCCGCAGGGAGCCGTCCTGGTCGAAGGCCCAGCGGGCGACCCTGCCTGCCTCCTGCCGGGTCTCCACGTACTCTCCGGAGACCAGCGTGCCGGGGGTGGTGCTCCGGTCCACGGCCGCGAAGGAGAACCGGGCCTCGCCCGTACGGCTCCAGGCGCCGGTCTGCGGCATCACGTAGCGGTAGCCGAAGGCGGTGTACACCCCGCCCCTCCTGCCGATCGTGGTCGTGCCGTCGCCGTTCACCTCGAAGATCTGCCGGGTGTCGAACACCCGCATGCCCCGCTCGGTGTCGGCGACGTACAGCAGGTCGCCGTACCAGGCGACGCCTCCGGCGTGGATGTTGATCGGGGAGATGCCGCCCGCGGTGTCGGCCACCACGAGCAGGACGTGCCGGTAGCGCAGCGTGGCCGGGTCGAGGAAGGACAGCCGGATGCCCCGTTCCGGCGCGGACTGGGGTTTGAAGTACCAGCTCACCACGAAGGCGTTCCTGGCCAGACCCGCGTCGGAGGAACAGGTCAGGCCCTGGGGGTACCAGTCGGTGACCTCGTTGTCCGCGGCGTCGAAGCAGTACCAGTCGACCGGTTTGGGGTTCATCGTACCGAACGCCCTGGTCCCGGCCGCTCCCTTCCTGATCGCCACCCGGTTCGCCTTGGTCAGCACGGTCTCCAGAGGGACCCGCTTGAGCCATCTCCCCAGTGCCCCGGCCCCGGCCGCCAGGTCGCCGTCGTCACGTCTCAGCTCGAACGGTTCAACCGCCGTGGCCGTCATCGCGCTCATAAGGGGATTCTCCTTCTCCGACGGCCGTCCTGGCAGGCGGTCGAGATGCGGAGTTCACGAGTATGCCGGTCTCAGGCCCCTTTTGTGATCATATCTGGAGGATCATTCCGGCCAGGTGTGCACGGGCGCGCCGGTCAGCGCCAGCTCCCGGTAGCGGGCCACCATCCTGGCCCGTGCCGCCGGGTCCCCGGCGAGGTCACCCAGCGCCTCCCGCTGCCAGACCGACCCGGTACGGCGCCGCCCGACCCGCTCCCGGATGATGTTCAGCGTCCACTCGGCCTCCTCGGGCAGCACACCGACCCGTTCGAGCCCGGCGGCGGCCACGGGGAGCAGGTCGAGCGCCAGCCGCGCCGCCGGAATCTCCCCCGGCCTGCCCGGCCAGGCCAGTGGCGCGTCCAGGCCGTGGATCGCGGCCCGGTAGAAGTTGCGGTAGGCGGCGGAGAAGGGGAACTCCTCGACCGGCTCGACCGCCAGGGCGGCGGTGAGTCCGAGCAGGAACGCGCTGTTGGCCGCCATGTCCAGTGGCGTCGGCCCCGCGGGCAGCGAACGCATCTCCACCCGCAGGTGACCGCCGTCCGCCGGGTCGTAGACGGGCCTGTTCCACTGCCACACCGTGCCCTGGTGCAGCCGCAGCTCGGCCAGTTCCGGCACCTCCTGCTCCTGGCTCTCCTTCCAGGTCATCGGCAGCACCGGCTCGTAGTCGCGGACGCACGCCTCAAAGATCTCCCCTGCCCCGGTCACCCACCCGGAGCCGAAGGCCACCCGCCTGTCCCTGCGGTCGCGCCGCTCCACGTCACGGTCGTCGGCGGCCTCCTCGAACAGCGCGATCCTGGTCTCCTCCCACAACCTCCTGCCCAGGAAGCCCGGCGAGTTGCCGCTCACCGCCAGGACCGGCCCGATGGCCAGCTGGGAGGCGTTGTAGACGCGGGCGAAGTCACCGGGAGGCGTTCGGAAGTGCACCTGCCAGGAGGTGTTCGCGCTCTCCAGGATCACCCCCTCGACTTCGAGCTCAAGCTGCTCGGCCCCCTCGATGCTCACCCGGAACGGTTCGGCGCGCAGCCGCCGCATCCCCCGGCTCAGCGCCCGGTAGCGGCTCTCGTCGCTGAGCGCCTCGTGGGTGAAGTCGAACTCGCTGAGCGAGGGCAGGATTCCGATCGCCACGACCCGGCCGCCCTGCGTCGCCGCCGCCGCGTCCGCCATGGCCATGGTCTCCTGCAGCTCGCGCACCAGCCCCGTGAACGGGCGCCCGGCGATCGGCAGCGGCGTCAGGTTGACCTCCAGGTTGAACCTGCCCAGCTCGGGCACGAGCCGCTCGTCGTCCGCCGCCTCGCGCACCTCGTGGTTGCGGGGAAGCGGCCTGCCCTCCGGGGTGACGAGGAAAAGCTCAAGCTCGGCCCCGATCGTCGCCGGTCCCGCGCCGAAGCCCGGCCTGGCGAGCAGCTCCCGAAGCTGGTCGAGCTGCTCCTCCAGCCGTTTCCCGAAGCGGGCGAACTCCGCCTCGGTGAAGCGGTCCTTGTCGACTTGCTGGCCCATCGGCACCATCCGATCAGTCGCTCCTGCTGTTGCCTCCTCCCTGTCCCGGCTGGACGGTTCTAATCAGCCCACCGAGCAAGTGCCGCCACGTACGGCGATGCGGCCAGGCCGGGGTCAGGCCAGGCAGGTCAGCGGCCTGCCGCCGTTGAACGCCAGCATGTCGGTGATCACGGTGGTCAGGTCGACCGGTCCGCCGAGGGCGGCTCCGTCCAGGTCGGCGTAGGCCCGGTGCAGGTTGCCGACGATCCGCTCGGGGTCGAGCAGCGCGCCGTACTCGCCGAGGTCGGTCTCCCTGGCGGTCTCCAGCGGCGAGAGGCCGGCCGCCCTGCCGCGCTCGGCGGTGTCCATCACGAACCGCAGGTATCCCCGCACCCGGCCGATGACCTCGGGGCCGCAGACGTCGCCGTGCCCGGGGACGATGGTCGTGGCGCCCAGCTCCTCGATCCGGTCGAGGGCTTCGAGCGACCCCAGGACCGACCCCATCAGCACGAACGGCGTGCCGCCGTTGAAGACCAGGTCTCCCGCGAACAGCAGCGACCGCTCCGGGATCCACACGATGGAGTCGTTGGTCGTGTGCGCGGGCACGCCGATGTGCCGGACCTCGCAGCGCAGCTCGTCCGAGTACACGGTCACGCCGTCGGTGTAGGTGAGGAACGGCGGGCAGGCCCGCAGGTCGCCCCAGTCGACCTCGGTCCAGGCGATCGTGCGGTAGGCGGGGATGCCCTCGGCGAGGATCGCCTCCCTGGTCCGTTCGTGGCCGACGATCGTCGCCTCGGGGAAGGCGAAGTTGCCGAAGGTGTGGTCGCCGTGGTGGTGGGTGTTGACCAGCGTCGTGATCGGGTTCGCGGTGACCGACCTGATCGCCTCGCGGTAGGCCAGCGTGCGGCGTTCGGTCGAGCAGGAGTCCACGCTGATCACCCCGCGCTCACCGACCAGGAAACCGGTGTTGTTGACCCACCAGCTCCCGTCGGGCTGAACGTAGGCGTAGACGCCGTCCGAGACCTCCTCGATCCGGGCGGGTGGCAGGGGATGGTCGTGTGGGGATGAGCTCATAACGGCATTGTCGGGCCTGAGCCGGCGACCCACGATCAGGAGGACACGCCGTTCATCCGTTCGAGCCGCCTGCGGATCCGCTCGGCGGACAACACGTTGAGCGCCTCACCCGCGGCGAGCGTGCGGGGCAGCAGCTCCGCCTGGGTGGTCAGGGCGCGGAAGAGGACCTCGACCGTCACGTCGTGCTCGGGACGCAGGACGACCTCGACCCGGTCTCCCGCCTCGATCCGCCCCGGTTCGATGACCCTGAGGTAGGCGCCGGGCCTGGCGACCTGGGTGAACCGCCGTACCCATCCCTTCTCCGCGAGCCAGCCCGCGAAGGTCCGGCAGGGAATGCGCGCGGAGGTGACCTCCAGCACCAGATCGGCCCCGATCCGCCAGCGTTCGCCGATCAGTGCCCCGTTGACGTCCAGGCCCGAGGTGGTGAGGTTCTCCCCGAAGACACCGTTGGACAGCTCACGCCCGAGCTCCGCCTGCCAGAGGTCGAGGTCCTCCCTGGCGTAGGCGTAGACCGCCTGGTCGTCGCCGCCGTGGTCGCGCAGGTCGCCGATCACGTCCCCGGCGACGCCGCTTCCGGCCGTGCCCGTCGGCCCGCCCGGCGCGGCCACGGCCACCGGCCCCGCCACGGGGCGCTTGTCGATTCCGGTGAGGGCGGCGTCGGTGTAGTCCGCCGGACGGCCACGCCCGGCGTTGACGGAGAGAAGCTGAGCCATGGAGGCAGCCTACAAAGCTCTCCGGAGAAGTACGCGCCTCCCCGGTACCGACCTCGAAGGAGCTCGGGAGGACCGCTGAGGACATGTCCGCCGGGCGGACACCTGCACCCTTTTGGGCGGGATTTTTGACGCTCTGTCACCCGACCGAAACTGAGAGAAAAGGGCGGCCGTCACACCACATGACCAGTTTGTCCTCGTCATGAAAGATCCTTATCCCGTTCATTACAGCGTCGATCCCCAGTTGTTGATCTTCAAATCACTCCGATGGAAGCCTGTGAACGCCGCGGAGGCAACGTGCCCCGCGCCGTCTCATCGCTGTTTCGAAAGGTGATCGACCCATGCGTTCCCTCGTCCTGTCCGCCGCCGTGGTCTCCACGGTCGCGGCCTTCGGCATGGCCCTCGCGCCCGCCGCGAGCGCCACGCCGTCCCCCTCCGAGTCTCCTTCCGCCTCCTCCAGCGGCGCCGGACAGACCGCACGAGGCGAGCAGCACTGCGTGATCCGGCCGAGCACCAGTAAGCGCCCCGTCAACATGAACTGCTACCGCACCTACACCGAGGCCGTCTCCGACGTCACCGGAGGGAGGGTCGCCGACGCCCCCGACCCCTCCATCATGACCAGCGCCGACCGCGCCGGCCTTGACCGCCGCATCGCCGCCGCCGGCCAGGCCGGCAAGCAGGCGGGCGTGCTGGCGGACGAGTACCCGGTCCGTGTCGCCACCGCGTGGGAGCACGAGAACTACCAGGGCTCCAGCATGATGTTCGCCAGCAAGCAGGGGTGCTACGGAAACTACAACGTCTACAAGTACGCGGAACTGGCATATGGCTGGAACGACATCATCTCCTCGATCCAAACCTTTGAAGGCTGCCGAGGCCTGCTCTACGAGCACACGTACTTCGGCGGCTCCTACACCTACCGGTTCAACAAGCTCTCATCCCTTGGCCGGATGAATGACCGGGCCTCTTCCGCCCAGATCGGTTACATGCCGAACGAGTAAGCGTTCGTCGCCCGGCTGAACCTCTCCGCCCCATCGACGGCGGGAGAGACGAACCGGTTGGTACGACCGAAACCACGAGCGGTCATCGAGCCGATGTCACCCGGACGCCGGCGAAGAACACACCGGTCATGGTGGAATCCCCGTTCCTGGGATCCCCCTCGGCGGCGGGCCTGTCGCCACACGTCGTGACAGGCCCGCCGGTGCCACCCTTGAACGTCAGCGGGCGGGAACGAACCGCACGCTGCCGAACTCGGCGGACTCCAGGGACTCACCCGAGGGGATGTAGCCCATGGGGCCGCCCTCGCAGCAGGGGCTCGCGTACAGCAACGCGAAACGGTTCGTCCCGTTGACGGCGTCCCCCTTGGCGTGGCCGACGGGGTAGCACCTGAAGTCATGCGGGTTGCCCAGGACATGCGTCCCGGCCCAGGCTCTCGTAGCCGAAGGTTCCCGCCCCGGCGAAAGCGGAGCCGGGCACGGCCCCGATAAGCGCGACACCGACGGCGAGAGCCCCAGAGCGGTGGGCATTGCACAGCGCAAAGCAATCACTTTTTGTCGCCGATCAACCACATAGGGCGACCCAGGGGACTCAACCCCGGGAAGAGGAAAGAAAAACGCGCGGACGCAGGCGGCGGAGAAACCCACCAAGAAAAACCGGGCAAAGACCATTATTGACGACGAAGCGAAATATGCATTGATGGGCAGTGAGCTCGCAAACCCGTGTGGGGCGGCCGGCGGCGGCGACACCTCTTTCGAGGCGCCGCCACCACACAGACCGGTGGGACCGGCCCTGCCGTAGCGAGTGATACCTCCACGCCGGATATATCCGGCCTTCATGGGCAGGCGGACCACAGCCGCCTTTTTGCGTTTCCCATCCGCGTGCAATGGCTCCGAGCGACCACTCGTCACCTCCGGGACCGCCCCGAATCGCCACTTATACGGATGAGGAAGGGCTGCCACGTTTTCGGTGACCAGGCACGGCGACCGGGGCCACTCCAATCCCGATGACGCCAGGTAATGGTTACCGGGAAACACAGATCCATTGCCTGACGGAATAACTCATTGCAGTAATACCCTTACCCTCGGTAATCGATTCGGCGCCACACCAAAGGCAATCGCAGAAAGGATCTCCATGAAACTCGTCACCTGGACCCTCGTCGGCATCGCCGCTGTCGCCCTGCTGACGCCGGTCACCGCCCACGCGTCCTCCTCCGACTCCGCGGCCAACGCCGCCCGCAGCACCAAGGTCGTCTTCCACAACGACACCGACTGCACACTGACCCAGATCGGCAAGGAGACCTACCACGGCATCTGGGTCATCGAGCCCAACTCCAGCATCGCCCCGCACAGCAGCGACTACTTCAAGACCGAGTCCGACGGCGTCCTCACCGGCACCGAGGCCGCGATCAAGTACCGCGCCGACAACTGCTCCCGCGCGGGCAAGCAAGTCCGCTTCCACTGGGACAACCCTTACTACGGCCGTAACAGCTACGACTTCGACGGCACCGACGGCGCCTTCACCACCCGCTACACCGGCGGAAACGGCGACAACGCCACCGTCGACGCGCACGTGAGCTGACCCCTCCCCGGCCTGACCGGTCCCGGCGGGACCGGTCAGGCCCCGGCGTCCACATGGACCCTCCCGCGATCGAGTGCTCCCGGCCCCGGGTCGCCATCCGCTGAGCGCACCGGAGCCGTCGGCGATCTTTCCCCGGGCTTGCCGCCCACGTGCCGGTCTCTAGATCGAAAGCCGCGTATAGCAGGGAGGTGACGTCTCCAAGCACGGACCATCGGGGAAAGGCCAGCATGATTCAGCAGATGATCGCCCTGTCAGCCGTCGCCGTCATGGCGCTGAGCGGTACGGCCGCGGGCGCGGTTGCGTCCACGGCGCCGCCGGACGCCAACGAGCAGGACAGGAGGTTCCTGGTCCAGGCCCACCAGGACAACCTGGCCGGGATCACGGCGGGCAGGGCCGCCGTTCGCAAGGGTCACGACCGGGACGTGCGGGCCCTGGGCAGGCGGCTGGTCACCGACCACACACGGTTGGACGCGGAGGTCAGGCAGGTGGCCCAGCGGCTCGCGGTGTCCCTGCCCGAGGAGGCGACCACGGCGCAGCGCATCCAGTACAACCGGATCTCCGCCAGGAACGGGGACGCCTTCGACTGGGCGTGGCTGTCCGTCGCGGCCGTCGACCGCCGTGCGGCGCTCGCCCGGGGGGCCAAGGAACTGGCCGACGGCTCCTCGGCGCAGGTCAAGCGGCTGGCCACCGACGCCAGGCCCGTCCTGCTGAGGCACCTCGAACTGCTGCGGCGCCACTCGGGCAGCGGTGCGACGGCCGGCGAGCCGGGCAGGCCGGGCCGGACCACGGCCGAGACCACCGCCGGGACCACCGGGACCACCGAGACCGTCGAGCCCTTCCTGATCCAGGAGGAGGGTTAGGGTCGGACGATGACCGATCTCACGGACCTCGCGCAGCTGGTCGGCGGAGACCACGGCCTGGCCGTCGTCTCGACCTTCCGCTCAGACGGGACGATCCGCTCATCCGTGGTCAACGCGGGGGTGCTCGACCACCCCGTCACGGGGCGGCCGATCGTCGGGTTCGTCGTCAGGGGTGACTCCCGCAAACTCGCCGACCTGCGGGCCAGGCCGTACGCCTCGGTGGTGCTGCGCGCGGGCTGGCGGTGGGCGTCTGCGGACGGGCCGGTCGAGCTGGCCGGGCCGGACGACCAGCTGCCCGGGATCGACGCCGAGGGGCTGCGGCTGCTGCTGCGGTTCGTCTTCGGCGCGGCGGGTGGGACCCACGACGACTGGGCGGCCTACGACCGGGTCATGGCCGAGGAGCGGCGGACGGTCGTCCTGCTGACCCCCGACCGTCAGGCGGGCAATCCCTGAGGTGGTTCCCGGCCGGGTGACCGCGGCTCCCGATCGACACCTTGACCCGGGGCCGCCGGCACCTGGCCGGTGCCCGTCCGAGGCCGCGGCCCGTCCGGCCGGCTGCCCGCCTCTGGCCGGTGCCCGTCTGAGGGGTACCGGCCCGTCCGGCGGGTGCCCGCCTGAGCGGGTGGCGGACCGTCCGGCCGGGTGCTCGCCCAGCCGGGGCGCCGGACCGTACAGTCGAGCGATGGACCCTCGTGACCGCGTGATCGAGTTGTTTCATCGGGTGGCGGCGTCGGTGCCCGCCTATGGCGCGTTCCTCAGGGAGCGGGACATCGATCCCGCCCTTATCAAGACATTTGATGATTTCGTACGGCTGCCGCTGACCAGCAAGGACACCTACACCCGCCGCTATCCCCTGCCCGAGCTGTGCCGGGACGGCGTGATCGGGGACATGATCTCGGTCTCGTCGGGGTCGACGGGGACGCCGTCGTTCTGGCCGCGTTCCGTCGCCGACGAGCAGGTGATCTCCGAACGCTTCGAGGAGGTCTTCAGGGACGCCTTCGGGGCGGCGGAGCGCCGTACGCTGGCGGTCGTCTGCTTCGCGCTCGGCACCTGGGTCGGCGGCCTGTTCACCCTGGCCTGCTGCCGTCACCTGGCCGCCAGGGGGTATCCGATCACCTGCGTCGCGCCCGGCAGCGACCGGCGGGAGATCCTGCGGGTGATCCCCGAACTGGCCCCGCACTTCGACCAGGTCGTGCTGCTCGGCTATCCCCCCTTCCTCAAGGACGTCATCGACGCCGGGGTCGCCGAGGGGGTGCCCTGGGCCGACTACTCGATCAAGCTGGTCACCGCCGGGGAGGTGTTCAGCGAGCAGTGGCGCACCCTGGTCGCCGAACGGGCGGGAATGACCGACCCCGCGCTCGACACCGCCTCCCTGTACGGCACCGCGGACGCCGGGGTGCTCGGCAACGAGACGCCGCTGTCCATCCGCATCCGCCGTTTCCTGGCCGAGCGCCCCGAGGTGGCCGAGGAGCTGTTCGGCCGGCAGCGGCTGCCGACCCTCCTGCAGTACGACCCGGCCGTGCGTTTCTTCGAGGAGCACGAGGGGACCCTGTTGTTCTCCGGCGACAACGGCGTCCCGCTCGTCCGCTACCACATCGCCGACGAGGGCGGCCTGGTCCCCCATGACCGGATGCTCGGGTTCCTGGCCGGGCACGGCTTCCGCCCGGCCTCGGCGGAGCCGCGTCTGCCGTTCGCCTACGTCTTCGGCCGCAGTCACTTCACGGTCTCCTACTACGGCGCGAACGTCTATCCGGAGAACATCTCGGCCGGACTCGAACAGCCGCAGGTCAGCTCCCTGGTGACGGGCAGGTTCGTCCTTGAGGTGACCGAGGACGCCGGGCACGACCGGCGGCTGGCGGTCGCGGTCGAGCTGGCCGCCGGGGTGCGCGGCTCGGCGGAGACGGAGCGCCTGGTCGGCGAGTCGATCCTGGCCCAGTTGCTGCGCCTCAACAGCGAGTTCGCCGCGTACGTGCCCCCGGCGCGGCGGCACCCGATCGTCTCCCTGAGGGAGAAGGGCGACCCGGAGTACTTCCCGCCGGGCGGAAAGCACCGTTACACCAGGGGGTGAAACCCTCGCCAGGAGAAGGATCATTTCCCTGCCTGGCCTTCCCAAAAATGATCGCGAATTCCTCGAAGAGGACGGCCCGGCCGATCGGAACCAATCGTCTCCCCAGTTCAACGGCCCACTCGCGAAAAACAGGGGCTTCGGTGATCGAATGGCGGCCGCACCCCGAGACCTACCGTAAAGAATGTCGTCGCGGCACCAAGAAAACACAAAGGCCCGGTTATGCTGGCACCCAGACGAAAGTGGAAAGGTTCTTTCATGAACAATGACGCCGTCTGGGTGCGGGGTGTCACCGGCGTCCAGATGCACCACACCACCGACCTGCAGGACGCGACCCGCTTCCTGGGCAACGCGGTGATGGCGCTGCGGGCCGCGCACGTGCGGACCGGCGACGAGCGCTACTCCGGTCTCGCCGAGCAGCTCAAGGCCGTGACCGCGCAGGCCCGGGGGCTGGAGAGCCAGGCCAGGGCGAGCATGGAGGACCTGCACGTGGCCGACCCCGAGCTGTTCCTGCGCTGCCGTGACGGCGAGGAGCCCTGGCCGGACGAGATCCAGGCGGGGTTCATCCCGCGCCACACCTGCCGGGACCGGTGCCTCTACCACGACCACGACGTCCTGGGCGCCATCACGCAGTGCACCTGCGGGCGGCCCCCGTGCCGGGCCTGCGCCATCGGCGGTGCGCCCGTGGCGTAGCCACGGGAGATCTAGGCTTCTGCCATGGCACGAGCTAACGACGCCGTGGCGGCGGCCCTTGAGGAGTACGCCGAGCTGTTCGCGATGGCGGGCGGCGACGCCTTCCGGGTGCGCAGCTACCAGAAGGCGGCCAAGGCGATCGCCGGGTTTCCCGAGGACATCGCGGCCACCCCGGTCAGGAACGTGCCCGGCGTCGGCGCGGCGATCGCGGGCAAGGTCGAGGAGTACCTCGAACGGGGCGGCTTCCGCCAGCTCGACGAGCTGCGGGCGCGGATTCCCGAGGGGGTGCGGCGGCTGACCCGGATCGCCTCCCTCGGCCCGAAGAAGGCGGTCTTCCTGTTCCAGGAGCTCGGGATCGACTCCCCGGAGGCGCTCGCCGAGGCCATCGGGCAGGGACGGCTCCGGGGGGTGCGGGGCTTCGGGCCCAAGACCGAGGAGAACCTCCTCAGGGGGATCGAGCAGCTTGAGGTGGCGAGCAGGCGGGTGCACATCGGCGTGGCCATGGAGCTGGCCGAGCGGATCATCGCCTCACTGCCCGCCGAGCGGATCGCCTACGCCGGGTCGCTGCGCCGGATGAGGGACACCGTCGGCGACGTGGACATCCTGGCGGTCGGGCCGGAGAGCCTCATGGAGGTCTTCAGGGCGCAGCCGTACGTGGCGGAGGTCATCGCCTCGGGCGAGAAGAAGACCTCGGTGCGCACCCACGAGGGGCTCCAGGTCGATCTGCGCCTGGTTCCCGCGGAGTCGTGGGGCGCGGCGATGCAGTACTTCACCGGCTCGAAGGAGCACAACGTGCACCTGCGCGAGATCGTGGTGAAGAGGGGCTGGAAGCTCTCCGAGTACGGCCTGTTCGACGGTGGCCGGGTGATCGCCGCCGAGCACGAGGAGGACGTCTACCGGGCGCTGGGCATGGCGTGGATTCCCCCGGTGCTGCGGGAGGACGGCGGTGAGATCGACGCCGCGCTCAGGGACGGGCTGCCCGTCCTGGTCACCGAGCGCGACCTGCGGGGCGACCTGCACACCCACACCGACCTGACCGACGGCATCGCCTCGCTTGAGGAGATGGTCGCCGCCGCCCACGCGCGCGGCCACTCCTACTACGCGGTGACCGACCACGCCCCCGACCTGGCGATGCAGCGGATGACCCTGGACAAGGCCCTGGAGCAGCGCGAGCGGCTGCGGCGGCTCCAGGAGGACTATCCGGACATGCGGCTGCTGCACGGCACCGAGCTCAACATCGCCCCGGACGGCTCGGTCGACTGGCCCGCCGAGGTGCTCGCGGGCTTCGACGTGTGCGTGGCGAGCGTGCACTCCCACTTCACCCAGTCGCGGGAGGAGATGACCAGGCGGTTCGTCACCGCCTGCGAGAACCCGCATGTCCACGTGATCGGCCATCCGACGACGCGCCGGATCGGCAGGCGCCCTCCCGTCGACGCCGACTGGGACGAGGTGTTCCGCGCCGCGGCCCGCACCGGGACCGTGATGGAGATCGACTCCTTCCCCGACCGTTCCGACCTGCCCTCGGACCTGGTACGGCTGGCGCGCCACCACGGGGTGCGCTTCTCGATCGACAGCGACGCCCACGCCGTGCCCCACCTGGACAACCAGCGTTTCGGGGTCGGCGTCGCGCAGCGCGCCTGGCTGACCGCCGAGGACGTGGTCAACACCTGGCCGGTCGAACGGCTGCTGGACCTTCTGCGTCCATGATCCGCGGCGCTTCATGCCGTTCGCGTGCGCAACCCTTACCTGACCGGGTGGGATGGAACGCCCTTCCTGTACGGCATGCGTATTTAGTGTGGTGAAGAGCGGGGGCGTCCTGAGGCCCCGGGGCGAAGCGGGGCGATGATGGACGTGAACAGTCTGTTTTCCGTGAGAAGGTCCGACCGATGCGCCAGCTGACCGCCCTCGACGCACAGTTCCTGCACGCCGAGACGCCGACGACCACGACCCATGTCGCCGGGCTGGCGATCCTCGACCCGGCGGGGTGCCCGGGGGGCACGCTGACCAGGGAGGCGCTGGTCGACCGGCTCAGGGAACGACTGCACCTGGCGCCCGTGCTGAGCCTGCGCCTGGCCGAGGTGCCCTTCGGCCTCGGCAGGCCGTACTGGGAGGAGGTCGCCGACCTCGACGTCGCCGGCCACGTCCGCGAGCTGACCCTCCCCGCGCCCGGGGACGACAGGCAGCTCGCCAGGAAGGTCGCCAGGCTCCACGAACGGCGCCTCGACCGCGGCCGCCCGCTGTGGGAGATGTGTCTCATCCACGGACTGGCCGGGGGGCGGGTCGCGCTCTACGCCAAGATCCACCACTGCGCCCTGGACGGGGTCACCGGCGCGGAGACCCTGGCGGCCATGCTCGACCTCACCCCCGAGGCCCCCGAAACCTCAAAGGCCCCCAAGGATCACGGGGCTCACGGGGCCTCCAGGAGCCCCGAGGCCGCCCCCGGTCAGGGGACGCTCGCCGTACCGGAGGGCGAGGAGGCGCTGGGGCCGCTGGCCATGCTCACCGCCGCGGCGGGCAGGTCGGTGACGTACCCGGGCAGGGCGCTGCGCGCGCTCGGCCGGATGATGACCGACCTCGACGCGATACCGGGGGTCTCGGCGCTGCCCGGCGCACGGGCGGTCGCGGAGACCGCCAGGACGATCGCCGGGAACCAGGCGGAACTGCCCGAGCTGCCGCCGCTGACCGCTCCCCGCACGCCGTTCAACGGCCCGATCAGCGCCAAGCGGCGTCTCGCCTACGGCTCGATCCCGCTCACCGAGGTCAGGCACGTCGCCAAGTCCTTCGGCCTCAGCGTCAACGACGTGGTCATGACGGTGTGCGCCTCGGCGCTGCGTTCCTGGCTGCGCGAGCACCACGCGCTGCCCGACCGGCCGCTGGTCGCCGCGGTCCCGGTCTCGGTCCGTACGGCCGCCGCGCGGGCCGGAGGCGTGGTCGGCAACCGGCTGTCCGTCATGGTCACCCAGCTGCCGACGGACGTGGCCGACCCGCTGGAGCGGCTGCGGGCCATGGGCGCGACGATGCGCGTGGCCAAGCGCCGGTTCGCCGAGTCACCGGCCACCTGGCTCGACGGGCTCTCCACGCTGCTGCCCACGGTCCTCACCTCGGTGGCGACCCCGGCGATCTCCCGGCTGGCCTCGGTCACGCTGCCGCCGATCAACCTGATCGTGTCAAACGTGCCCGGTCCCCAGCTGCCGCTCTATCTGTGCGGGGCCCGGCTGCTGGCCTATCATCCGGTCTCGGCGCTGAGCGACATGAGCGGCGGCCTCAACATCACCTGCTTCTCCTACGACGGGTCACTGGACTTCGGGGTCCTCGCCTGCCCGGATCGGGTGAAGGACGTGTGGCGGCTGATGGACCACCTGCGGGAGGCGATGGAGGAGCTGGCCGCGCTGGATCCGCGCTCCTGACCGTCCTCATCCCAGGGCGTGGGCGATCAGTTCGGCGACGGCGTCGGGGTCGATGTGGTGACCGGTGAGCTGGCAGAGGTTCTCCTGGTGCAGCAGCACGGCGGCGAAGGTGACCGCCGCGACCTCAAGCCGGGCCGCGTCGCCGCGCGGGGTGGGCAGCGCCAGCTCCAGGGCGAACCTGGCGCGCCTGACGATCTCCCCGTTCAGCCTGCCGAGCCGGTCGCGGACCGAGCCGTGGGTGTCGGCCTCGCGGAACAGGATGCGCCGCATCGCCGGGGAGGCCCGCAGCGGCAGGCGGCGGGCCAGCCGGGACAGGCTCTTGGCCGCGTCGCCGGGGACGGCCTCGACCTCGGGGGTCTCCTCGACGAGTGTGCGCTCGTCGACCAGTGCGACCAGCACGTCGATCTTCCTGGGGAAGTAGTGGAAGACGAGCCCCTTCGGCACCCGGGCCAGGCGGGCGATCGCCGCGGTCGGCGTGGCCTCGTAGCCGCCGCCCGCGAACAGTTTCTCCGCGGCGTCGAGGATGCGTGTGCGCGCGTCCGGGCCCGGGGCGTCGCCGGAGCGCGGTCTGAGGCTGCCCACAGCCAGACGATAACCGCCTGGTGGCGCGGTTTTCCATGCCGGTTTCCCGCTGGTTTCCCTACCGCGGGGAAAGCGACCCCTCATCGGTTCCCCGCTCACCCGCCGTCGCCCTTCGCGACCGTTTCCGGACCGTCGCCAAAGGGTGCCCGGTGCGGTCCGTGATCACCGGACGCCTACCCTGATCAGCATGACCTTCTCCGAACTGAGCCTCTTCCCCGTCTGTCTCGGCGGCAACGTCTTCGGCTGGACCGCGGACCGTGACGCCTCCTTCGCCGTCCTGGACGCCTACGCCGAGGCGGGCGGGAACTTCGTCGACACCGCCGACGTGTACTCCGAGTGGATCCCGGGTCATTCCGGGGGCGAGTCGGAGACCGTCCTGGGCGAGTGGCTTGAGTCCCGGGGCAACCGTGACCGGATGGTGATCGCGACGAAGGTCGGCGCGATGAGCGGCCGGGCCGGCCTGTCGGCGGCGAACATCCGCCTGGCCGTCGAGGACTCGCTGCGGCGGCTGCGGACCGACCACATCGACCTGTACTGGGCGCACGTCGACGACCAGGAGACGCCGCTTGAGGAGACCCTCGGCGCGTTCGACGCCCTGGTGCGCGAGGGCAAGGTTCGCGACATCGGGGCCTCGAACTACGGGGCCGAGCGGCTCACCGAGGCACTGGCGATCTCCGAGCGGGAGGGCCTTGCCCGTTATGTCGCCCTGCAGCAGCACTACAACCTGCTCGAACGCGACTACGAGGGCGGGCTGCGCGAGGCGGTCGCCGCCAACGGCCTGGTCAGCACGCCGTACTTCGGGCTGGCCAGGGGGTTCCTGACCGGGAAGTACCGTCCCGGTGTCGAGGTGCGCAGCGCCCGCGCGGGCGGGGCGACGCCGTACCTGGCCTCCGAGCGTGCCCTCAGGGTGCTGGACGCGCTGGACAGGGTGTCCGCGGAGCGTGGGGTGGCCCAGGCGACGGTGGCTCTGGCCTGGCTGGCCGCCCAGCCGACGGTCGCGGCCCCGATCGCCAGCGCCCGTACCGTGGAGCAGCTGGAGCAGCTGCTCGCCGTCGCCGATCTGAAGCTGGGCGAGGAGGAGCTGGCCCTGCTGGATGAGGCCTCACGCTGAGAATCCGGGCACCGACGGGCCCCCGCCCGCCGGTGCCCGGACGTTATCCGGTGCCGTTCCTAGTGCCGTACGGCCTGCTCGGCGCCGATGCCGGTGAGCGAGCGGACCTCGATCTCGGCGTACTTGCCCGGGTTGTACTCCTTGCTGAGCCGCGCGCCCACGTAGCCCGCCAGGAAGCCCAGGGGGATCGAGACGATGCCGGGGTTGCTCAGCGGGAACCAGGCGAAGTGGGCGCCGGGGAACAGCGAGGTGGCGCCTCCCGAGACGACCGGGGAGAAGATCACCAGGATCAGGGCCGACAGCAGGCCGCCGTAGATGGCCGAGACCGCCCCCGCGGTGTTGAAGCGCCGCCAGAACAGGCTGTAGAGGATGGCGGGCAGGTTGGCCGAGGCGGCGACCGCGAAGGCCAGCGAGACCAGGAAGGCCACGTTCTGCCCCTGGGCGAGGATGCCGAGCCCGATGGCGACCGCGCCGATGACGAAGGCCGAGATCCTGGCGACCAGGATCTCCTCCCCCTCGGTAACCTTGCCGCGCTTGAACACGTGGGCGTACAGGTCGTGGGCGAAGCTGGAGGAGGAGGCCAGCGTCAGACCGGCGACGACGGCCAGGATGGTCGCGAAGGCGACGGCGGCGATGACCGCGAGCAGGATCGTGCCGCCGACCTCGCCGAAGACGGCCCTGCCGACCGCCTCGGCGAGCTGTGGCGCCGCGGTGTTGCCCGCCTTGTCCTGCCCGGCGATCGCCTCGCCGCCGACCATCGCCGCCGCGCCGAAGCCGAGCACGAGGGTCAGCAGGTAGAAGACGCCGATGATGCCGATGCCCCACAGGACCGACTTGCGGGCCTCCTTGGCGGTGGGGACGGTGTAGAAGCGGATCAGGATGTGCGGCAGGCCGGCGGTGCCGAGCACCAGCGCCAGGCCGAGACTGATCAGGTCGATCTTCCCGGCCAGGCCCTGGGCGGCGGTGCCGTACTTCAGGCCGGGGATGAGGAAGGCGTCGCCCTTGCCGCTGCCCGTGGCGGCGGAGCCGAGCAGCCCGGAGATGTTGAAGCCGTACCGGCCGAGCACCAGCAGGGTGACCAGGGCCGCGCCGGTCATCAGCAGCACGGCCTTGACGATCTGCACCCAGGTGGTGCCCTTCATCCCGCCGACGACCACGTAGATGACCATCAGCAGGCCGACGCCGACGATCGTCAGCGCCTTGCCCGTCGAGGAGGTGATGCCGAGCAGCAGGCCGACCAGCGCGCCCGCGCCGACCATCTGGGCCAGCAGGTAGAAGATCGAGACGGTGATGGTCGACACGCCCGCGGCCGTGCGGACCGGGCGCGGGCTCATCCGGAAGGCCAGCACGTCGGCCATGGTGTACTTGCCGGAGTTGCGCATCAGCTCGGCGACCAGCAGCAGCGCGACCAGCCAGGCGACCAGGAAGCCGATCGAGTACAGGAAGCCGTCGTAGCCGGACAGGGCGATGATGCCCGCGATGCCGAGGAAGCTGGCGGCCGACATGTAGTCGCCGCCGATCGCCAGGCCGTTCTGCAGGCCGCTGAAGGAGCGCCCGCCCGCGTAGAAGTCGGCGGCGTCCTTGGTGTTGCGGCTGGCCCAGAAGGTGATGCCCAGCGTCGCCGCGACGAAGACCAGGAACAGTGCCGTGGAGAGCGTCTGGTGGCTCACGCCGCCTCCCTCTCGCGCTCGGCCTCACGGCGGAGTTCCTCGGCCAGCGGGTCCAGCCTGCGCTCGGCGTAGCGGGAGTAGGCCCAGGCGATCCAGAAGGTCGAGACGAACTGGAGCAGGCCGAGGATCAGTGCCACGTTGACGTTGCCGAAGAGTTTGACGCCCATGAAGTCACGCGCCCACCCGGACAGCACCACGTACAGCAGGTACCAGGCGAAGAAGGCCGCGGTCATCGGGAAGGCCCAGGACCGGAAGCGCCGTCTGAGCTCCTGGAAGCCCTCCTCACCCTCTATCCGTTCGTACACCGATGGTTCCTTACGCCCGGCGGTCATCGGACCTCCCGCATATGTGATGTGGATCACGGATAACGTAGGAGGGGACGGTACCCCGCGTGGAGTACCGCCGAGAGGCTCTTCGCCCAGGTGGCGTCGTGTCGCGGCAAGTTGGTGATGGTGTGCGGTGAAAGGTCCTTTCCGTGCGCCGAGCGGCCGGGGGAGCCCGTCAGCGGCGGCCCGCCAGGCGCCGCAGGGCCCTGCCGGTGGGCAGGACGGGCACCGCGCTGTGCACCATGGAGAACGCCTCAAGGCCGGGGACGATCACGGTGAGCACCGGGCACCTGTCGTGCTCCGGGTTCCACCGGAAGGAGTAGGCCCCGAACCCGGCGTGCCCGAGCGTCCGCAGGATCGCGGCGATCTGCTCGCCGACGCCCTGCCCGCCGTCCTCGGGGCCGGTCTCGGGGCCGGCCTCGGGCAGCTTCGCGTCGAAGACGACACGGTCGAGCAGCGGGGCGGGGTCGAGCCGGGCGCAGCGTTCGAGCAGCGGCCAGCGCCGCAGGCTCTCCAGCCTGCGGCCCAGGGTCAGGTCGACGCCGAGGGAGAGGTTGAACGACGACTGGACCACCTCGGTCAGCGCCCGCTCGACGGCGTACTCCGGGTCGAGGGAGGCGCCGGAGCCGATCACCCCCGGGTACGGCCCGGCCCGGGAGGGGAGCGCGCAGTAGACGGGGATGCCCAGGTCGGAGGTGATGTCGATGATGATGGGGAGCGCTCCCAGATAGGTCGCGGCCTCATCGTGCAGACGCCGCAGGTCGGGCGGGAGACTCTCCGGGTCGAGCGCGGACAGTCTCGACCTCCCGCCGAGGTACCAGTCGAGGAGCGCGTGTGACAGCGCGTCCCGTTCGACGACCTCCAGCAGGCCGTGCAGGAGGGCGTCCTGCTCGCTGACCCCGGCCGCGGTGCCGTTGTCGTAGGCGTAGCGCAGGTAGGGCTCGTAGCGCAGGTCGTCCCCGGGGATCGGGTGACTGCGGCAGGAGGGCGAGCGGGAGAAGGCCGGGTACCACACCGGGGACCGTCCCGGGCTCAGCGGCTCGGCGCGCAGGCAGGCGAGACCGGCGTCCGGGTAGTCGCGGGCCAGGCGCTGGATCATCTCCTCACCGCGCAGCTCCGGCTGGGAGACCACCGTCCCGACCGGGATGGCCCGCACCCGCCCGCTGTCGTGGGCGAGCGCCGCCTGCCCCTCCTCGTGCTGGAGGTGCTGCCAGGCCTCGAACAGCGCGCTGACCGTGCTCTGGGCGCCGGCTCCCTTGCCGAGGGAGGCGGTGACCGCGCGGCCCTCGGGGTCGCGCACGGTGCAGCGGTGCACGGGGAACTCCGCCGACCCCGCCGAGACCAGCTCGGCCGAGAGCCCACGGTCGGCGAGTACGGACTCGATGACGGCGAGCGCGCCGGTCAGGCCGGTGCCGCGCTCGCGCTGGGCGCGCGCCATCGTCGTCAGAGGGTTCCGGGAGCGAACCGGACGGTGAAGAACTCGTCGAGGAGCACCCTTTCGGACAGGGTCACCGAGAAGTTGTCCTCCAGCTGGAACCCGTCCGGTTTGAGAAGCGACTGGCCGTTGGAGTTGCTGTTGCCCATCGCACGCTCCTGTTGTCACTCGAATAACAGAAATGTCCTTATATTACAGGCCATTTCGACATAAGTCATAGATCATTGTCAAGTAGAGCGAGGGCGCCAGTCACCCCGGTCGAGATCCAGCGTCTCCGGCGTGTGCAGGCGGACCATCGTCCTGGCCACACCGGGCGGAATACGGCTTCTGGTCAGCAACGAGACCACGACCATGACGGTGAACGCGACCGGCACCGACCACGCCGCGGGCTGGGCCAGCAACGCCCCGGCGAGCCCGGTGTGCGGCCCCTCCCCGATCGTCAGCAGCACCGCCCCGCAGGCCAGGCCACCGCCGACGACCAGCCCCGCCATCGCCCCCGGCGGCGTCAGGCGCCGCCACCAGATGCCCAGCACCAGCAACGGGCAGAAGGAGGAGGCCGAGACCGCGAAGGCGAGCCCGACCACGTCGGCGACCGGCAGCGAACGCGCCGACGAGGCGAGCACCAGCGGTACGGCGACCGCGACCACCGCCGCGACGCGGAAGGAGCGGACCCCGCCTCGCAGGATGTCCTGTCCGATGACCCCCGCGACCGAGACGGTCAGCCCCGAGGAGGTGGACAGGAACGCCGCGAAGGCCCCCGCCGTCACCAGCGCGGTCAGCAGGTCGCCCGCGACGCCCCCGACGAGCCGCCCCGGCAGCGTCAGCACCACCATGTCACTGCCCCGCAGCCCCGGCAGGTAGACCCGGCCCAGCGCGCCGTAGAGGGCCGGCATCAGATAGAACAGGCCCAGCAACGACAGCACCGCCAGCGTCGTACGGCGCGCCGCCCGCCCGTCCGGGTTGGTGTAGAAGCGCACCAGCACGTGCGGCAGCCCCATGGTCCCCAGGAACGTGGCCAGGATCAGCGAGTAGGTCGAGTAGAGGCCGTACTCCCTGCCGCCGGACAGCGGCAGCGCCCAGGTGGCCACGTCCCGCGCGCTCAGGCCGGGCGCGCCGTCCGCCCGCCAGGCCAGCACCAGGAAGACCAGCGGCACGGCCAGCGCGGTGAGCTTGAGCCAGTACTGGAAGGCCTGCACGAACGTGATCGAACGCATACCGCCCGACAGCACGTTCACCCCGACCACGCACGCGACCACCAGCCCGCCCGCCCAGTCGGGCGCCCCGGTGACGGCCCGCAGCACCAGCCCCGCGCTCTGGAACTGCGGCATCAGGTACAGCCAGCCGATCAGCACGACCAGCACCCCGGCCATCCGCCGTACGGCCATCGACTCCAGACGCGCCTCGGCGAAGTCGGGCAGCGTGTAGGCACCGGAACGGCGCAGCGGCGCCGAGACCAGGACCAGCAGCACCAGGTAACCGCCGGTCCAGCCGACGGGCAGCCACAGCATGTCCGCGCCGTACAGCAGGATCAGCCCCGCGATGCCCAGGAAACTCGCCGCCGACAGATACTCCCCGCCGATCGCGGAGGCGTTCCACAGCGGGGAGACCGTGCGGGAGGCGACGTAGAAGTCGGAGGTCGTGCGGGACAGGCGGATGCCGAACGCCCCGATCAGCACCGTGGTGAGCATCACCAGCACGACCGCGGCCACACCGTAGACGACGTTCACCCCGCCCGGTCCACCAGGTCGGCGAAGTGGCGCTCGTTGCGCTCCGCCTGCCGTACGTACAGCCACGCGCCGATGACGAAGACCGGGTAGATCACGCCCGCCAGCACGACCCACGGCAGGGGGACACCCAGCACCAGGACCACGCGCAGCTCGGGCACGAGCAGGAACAGCAGCGGCAGGCCGCCGACCACGCAGGCCAGCACGGTGCACACGAACAGGGCGAGCCGGAACTGGGTGCGCACCAGCGAGCGCATGTAGACCTCGCCGAGGCTGGTCTGCTCGTCGATCTCCCTGGTCACCGGGTAACGGGGGTTGCGGGCGGCCGTGGTGCGCGGGCTGGTCACCACCTCGCGGCGCGGGCGGCCCTCGTCCCCGCGCGGGTGCTCCGCCCCCGCCCTGCTCACTCGGGCCTGCCCTTGCGCGCCCTGCGGACCAGCAGGTCGCGAAGCTCCCGCGTGTGCCTGCGGCTGACCGGGATCTCGGTCCCGCAGACGCGCACCACGCACCGCCCCGAGTCGATGTGCAGCTCGTCGATGTGCTTGACGGCCACCAGGTGGCTGCGGTGCACACGCACGAACCCCGCCGAGGACCACCGCTCCTCCAGGGTCGCCAGCGAGATGCGGACCAGGTGGCTGCCGCCCGCGGTGTGCAGGCGCGCGTAGTCGCCCTGCGCCTCGACGTAGCGCACCTCGGTGCTGGCCACGAAGCGGGTCACCCCGCCCAGCTCGACCGGGATCGTGCCCGGCCCCGCCCGGCTCGCCCCGTCCCCGTCCGGCAGCTCGGCCGACACGCACACCCGTCGCACGGCCTCGGCCAGCCGTTCGGGCCTGACGGGCTTGAGCAGGTAGTCCTCCGCCTTGATCTCGAAGGCGTCCACCGCGTGTTCCTCGTAGGCGGTCACGAACACCACCCGGGGTGGGTTGGCGAACTGCGACAGCAGCCTGCCCAGCACCACCCCGTCCAGGCCGCGCATCCGGATGTCGAGGAAGACGGCGTCGATCGGACGCCCGTCGGCGATCGCCCGGTCGAGCACGCGCAGCGCCGCGGCGCCGTCCCTCGCCTGCGCGACCTCTCCGATTCTCGGGTCGTCCCGCAGCAGGTAGGCCAGGTCCTCCAGGGCGGGAAGTTCGTCGTCGACGGCCAGGACTCGAAGACCGGTCACGGGCACTCCTCCGGATCGTCGAGGGGGAATCCCTAGAGGGTGATGAATCAGACATCACCTGTCAACAGTTCCTGACCTGCCGAATCCACAGAAAGGTGTTCAGTGGGCGGAGACACCCGGGTGGTACTTCGGCACACGGACGCTCACCTTGGTTCCCGCGCCCTTGCCGGTCTCGGCCACCAGGCCGTACTCGTCACCGTAGACCTGACGCAACCGCTCGTCCACGTTGGCCAGGCCGACCCCGCCCGTCCCCGAGCGCTCCTCCGCGTCCCCGGCCAGGATGCGGCGCAGCCGTTCGGGGTCCATGCCGACGCCGTCGTCCTCCACGCTGATCCGGCACTCGGCCCCGGCGTCCTCGGCGATGATCGAGATGCGGCCGATGCCCGGCTTGCTCTCCAGGCCGTGCCTGACCGCGTTCTCCACCAGCGGCTGCAGGCACAGGAACGGCACGGCGACCGCGAGCACCTCCGGGGCGATCCGCAGCGTCACCTGGAGCTGGTCGCCGAACCTGGCGCGTTCCAGGGTCAGGTAGCGGTCGATGGACCGCAGCTCCTCGGCCAGCGTGGTGAACTCCCCGTGCCGCCTGAAGGAGTAGCGGGTGAAGTCGGCGAAATCCAGCAGCAGCTCACGGGAGCGGTTGGGGTCGGAGCGCACGAAGCTGGCGATGGTCGTCAGCGAGTTGTAGATGAAGTGCGGGGAGATCTGCGCGCGCAGCGCGCGGACCTCGGCCTCCATCAGCCGCGTCCGCGAACGGTCGAGCTCGGCCAGCTCCAGCTGGGAGTCGACCCAGCTGGCCACCTCGTGGGTGGCCCTGACCAGGCCGGCCGAGGCGTGCCCGCCGTAGGCCGCCAGGGAGCCGACCACCCGGCCGTCCGTGGTGAGCGGCACCACGACGGCGTATCTGATCGGGCACTCCGGGATGTCGCACGAGACGACCTCGGGGCCGAGCACCTGGGTACGGCCCCCGCCGAGGGTCTTGGCCGCGTAGGCGAACGCCTCGGCGGCGTGGTGCTCCCCCTCGCCGTCGTAGACCAGAAGCCGCTGCCCGTCGGTGATGGCCAGCGCCGGGGAGCCCAGCAGCTCGCGCAGATGCCGCGAGGCCTTCTGGGTGCCCGCCTCGGTGAGCCCGGCCCGCAGCGGCGGCGCGGCCAGGGAGGCGGTGTGCAGGGTCTCGAAGGTGGCGCGCTCGGCCGGGCTGCTGCCCAGCTCGCGCCTGCCGCGCAGCACGCGCCACAGCACCAGGGCCGGGACGCCCACCAGGGCGGCTACGAGCAGCGCGGCGACGAGGGGTTCCACGTCCCGGACCCTATCCTCGCACGTGGGTCGGCGCCCCTCCGACGGAGATCAGATCCCCTCCCTATGCCTTTACGTTGTAGATCAAAGACATGCCGACCGGCCCGGACCCCTTCAGGAACACCACTTTCAGGACGTCCGCGCCGAGGGGCTGAAAGGCGTGAGGGCCTCACGGACACGCAGGGCGTACGACGCGGCCTCCCCGGGGCCGTCGTAGGCGGTCCGGGGCCAGAAGAAGCCGCGCAGGCCGTCCTTGCGGTTGCGGGGGACCACGTGGACGTGCAGGTGCGGCACGCTCTGACTGATCCGGTTGTTCATCGCGACGAACGTGCCGCCCGCGCCGAGCCCCCGCTCGACGGCGGCGGCGACCGCCTGGACCCGCTGGAAGAACGGGCCGACCGAGGCGGGAGGCAGGTCGGTGAGGGTCTCGGCGTGCGCGGCGGGGGCGACCAGGACGTGCCCCTTGAAGACGGGCCGGATGTCCAGGAAGGCGGTGGCCACCTCGTCGGAGAACACCACCTCTCCCGGCCGCTCCCCCGTCGTGATGGCGCAGAACAGGCATCCCTCGGCTGGCATCCCCCCAGGATAGAGGGGGCGCGACTAGCATTCACCCCGGTCGTGTTCCCGTCCGCGAGGAGAAACCCGTGTCCGCAGAGCCCCGTCAGACCCCCTGGAGCGACTCCTACGACGGGTGGCGGGCGGACGCCGCGGACCCGGCCTTCAGCGAGTGGCTGCGCTCCGGCTCCGAGCCGGAGTGGACGGCGGTCGTCACCCACCCGTTCGCCGCCTCCATCACCCGGGGGCTGACCTCTGAGGAGGCCATGCGCCGCTACCTGGTGCAGGACTTCCAGTTCGTCGACTCCTTCACCGCGCTGCTCGGCGCCGCCGTCGCCGCCGCGGACAACTTCGAGTCACGGGTGCCGTTCGGCCGCTTCCTCGGCGAGACCGCGACGACGGAGGAGAAGACCTACTTCCACCGGGCGCTGGCCGCCCTCGGCGCGAGTGAGGCCGAACTGACCGCTCCCCCGCTCGAACCGGTGACGGCCGACTTCCGCGCGCTGATGGACGAGGCCAGAAGGAGCCTGGACTACCCGGCCATCCTGGCGGTCCTGTGCGTGGCGGAGTGGAGCTACCTCGGCTGGGCGAGCCTGGCCGAGGAGCCGCTGCCCGGCGGTCCCGGCAGCCCGGGGAGCTTCGTGCACCGTGAGTGGATCGAGTTGCACGAGGGACCCGCGTTCCGCGCCTGGGTCGCCTTCCTGCGCGGCGAGCTCGACCGCCTCGGCCCCGCGCTCCCCGCGCGGGAGCAGGCCCGTGTGCTCGACGTCTTCCGCCGGGCCGTACGGCTTGAGCTGCGCTTCTTCGACATGGCCGCCGGTTCGTGAGAGCCGGCCGCCGGGGCTCCCACGGGCCCCGGCGGCGGCCGACGTCAGGAACGCACCTTCGTGACGACGGTCTTGGTGAAACGGAAGACGCAGAACCGGTCACGCGCGGCGGCGCGGCCGTAGTGCCGCTCGAAGTCCTTCTGGCCGAGGCCGTCGACGCTGTCGAAGCCCAGTCTGGCCACCGCCGTCCTGCCGCCGTGGCGGGCGAGGGTGGTGCTCAGGACGATCCTGCCCTTGTGCGGAACCGGCTTGGAGACGTCGCTGGGAACCTCGCACCACAGGCCGTCACGGTACTTGTGGCAGGGGAAGGTGGCCACCTTCCTGCCCGAGGGGTCCATGAGGGTCGCCGTGCGCGGGGCCTTCGCGCCCCTGGGGAGGGTGCCGCCGACCCAGAAGGAGGCCCAGTAGGGGGCGAAGGACTCCATCCAGGTCATGGAGTAGTCGAGGGTGTAGGTGACGCGCCCGCCCTGGTGGACGCGCGGGGTCCCCTTGGCCTTGAGCTTGATCTTGACGAGGGGTTCCCGTTCGCACTTCTCCACCGCGCTGACGCAGGTCGCCGCCTGCGCGGGGGCGATGGGTGACAGGGCGACCGCAACGAGGGCGAGACCCGTGGTGAGGCCGAGAGCTCGGCGCATGAGTCCTCCTGGGGGGATCGGCCGGAGAGGGGGTCGTACCCTGCGGCGATCCCCGCTCCGGACTCGGGAGGCGCCACATCGGGAGGCCGCGGCCACCTCACGGCGGACAAGACCTCCCGCACCGATCACTACGTACGGACGGCCGGAACGGTTCAGCGGGGAGTCACCGGTCCCCCGGATACCGGGCGGGCGGAAAGGAGGGGGTCCGCCGCCCACCCGGAAACGGCCAGATTACCCCGCCGCCCCCCGAATCCGCCCATCCCAAAACATCACCGGGTCACGGGTGGCGGGCCTGTGGAACGTTCTACCTCCTCCGGCCGCGCCTCAGCAGGCGGAACACGACCAGGCCGACGGCCGCCGTGACGGCCGCCACGGCCGCGGCCGCGACGGGACGCCTGGCCGCCCGCGTGGTGACCTCGTCTGCGGCCCGCCGCACGTCGGCCGGGGTGGTCCGCCTGACCCGCTCGGCGACCCCGGTCGCGGTGGCCGCGGTGGCCGCGCCCGCCCGGCGCAACTCGTCGCCGACCTGGGCGGCCGTCTCGTGCACACGCCCTCGCACGTCGGTCTTGCGCACCAGCGCCTCCACGGTCTCCCCCAGTTCGCGACGGTCCCGCTCGATGTCCCGCCGTACGGACTCCCGGCTCGTTCCCCCGGCCTCGCCCGTCTCCTTCCCGCGGGCCTTCTCCGGAGACCTCTCCGGAGCCCCTGTGGCCTTCCCTGTGGCTCCCTCTGCGGCCTTCCCGGGGGCCTTCCCGGGGGTCCGCCGGACGGCTGTGGGCTGTCCGGTACCCCCGTCCCCCTCGACGAGGCTGGGCGTGCCGTCGCCCCCCTCACCCGTGGGCGCCGAGGAGGGGCCCCCGCCCGGCTGTTTGGGCGGGACGTTCAGCGACATCCTCTCGTCGGGGGCCACCGGGGCGCCGACCCGCTGTCTGTGGGCGCCGACCGTGCCCGCGTCCCAGATCTCGTCCTTCGGAGTTCCGTTGTCGCTCTCGCTCATCGGTGCGCACTCTCCTTCACCATGCCGATGTCCTCCCTGAGGCTCTCGATGGTCAGCTCGGGAGCGGGCGGAACGGCCTCGGACACCTGCCGTTTGCCGAGGAGCCCCAGAACGGCGGCCACGGCCAGGAGCACGACGCCCACGACGGCGGCGGCGACCCAGGCGGGCATCACCAGGGCGAGAAGCAGGATCACCGCGGCCACCAGGCAGCCGCCGCCGTACAGGGCCACCACACCGGCCCCGCCGAACAGCCCCGCCCCGAGCCCGGCGTGTCTGCCCTTCTCCGCGAACTCCAGCTTCGCCAGGCGAAGCTCGTCCCTGACGAGGCGGGAGACCTCCTGTGACATCCGCCGGATCAGCTCGGCGGTCGACAGCGTGTCCTTGGGATTGCCGATCATGGCGTTCCTCCTCCCTACAGGAGAAGGCGCCTACCCTGTGGCGGGACGGCAAACCCCAGGTCACCGACGATTGATCGGGCCGTTGCCCGTCCTTTCCCCGCGGCCACGCGCCCTTTCCCCGCGCCTCACGGCGCGGGCCGCACCGGCCGCACCGGCCCGTGACCTCGAAAGCCGCCCCCGTGCACGCCTTCGAGGGCCCGTCCACGGCCGGCGCCCCGGGTGGAGAGCTCCGGGGCGCCGGCCGTGGACGCCGGAGCCGCCGGCGGAACCCACGTCAGACGGCCCCTGACAACGAGGCCGTCGTCCCACAGCGGACTCACCGTAAGCCGCGCGAGACCCGGTCCACATCGGCCCGCGGGCGGATACGGCCGTGACCCGCGCGGTAGGCGCGGCACGGCCGTACAACTTCCGCGGTACGGTCGCTCATCCACCGGCTCGATGAGAGGACGGTCCGCGCCTGGCTAGCATGCCGCGCATGCGGGCAACAGTGACGGCACTCGCGCGGCGGGTGGGTGAGGTCGACCCACGGATCGTCGACACCCTGCTGGCCGTCGCGCTCACCGGGATCACCCTGGTGTGGGCCGTCAAGGACCAGACCGGCACCTGGTTGCGTCCCGACACGGTCGCGATCCTGCTGACCTGCGCGGCCAACCTCCCCGTCGCCGTACGGCGGCACGCGCCCATGACCGCGCTCCTGCTGTGCGTCGCCGCGTCCCTGTGGCACCACAGTCTGGGCTACCAGCCGAACGTGAACAACTTCTCCGTCCTGCTGACGCTCTACACCGTGACCGTACGGCGCTCGCTCGCGGCCGGGGTCGCCGGGGTCCTGGCCGCGGCCTCGGTCTGGTGGTGGTCCTCACTCGCGGCGTCGAAGGACATGGCGGCGCTGAACCTGGCGCAGAGCGTGCTGATCGTCCTGACGGCCTGGACGCTCGGCCTGGGCACCCGAAGGCTCGCCGACCGCAACAGGCGCCTGGCCGACCTCTCCGAGCGGCTCGGATACGAGCAGGAGGCGCGGGCGAGGCGCGCGGTCACCGAGGAGCGGGTGCGCATCGCCAGGGAGCTGCACGACATCGTCGCCCACCACATGTCGGTGATCTCGGTGCAGGCGGGGCTGGCCCGTTACGTGTTCGCCAGCGACCCGGGGACGGCCAGGACCGCGCTGGCCACGGTCGCCGACACCAGCCACGAGGCCCTTGAGGAGATGCGGCGGCTGCTGGCGGTGCTCAGGGTCGACCGGCGGCCGGGCATCGACGGCGTCTACGACCCGACCCCCGGCCTGCCCCAGCTCGGTCAGCTCGTCGAGCGCGTCCGCGCCGCCGGGGTCGAGGTCGCCCTCGACGTGTCGGGCAAGGCGAGGCGGCTCAACCCCGGGGTCGAGCTGTGCGCCTACCGGGTGGTCCAGGAGAGCCTGACCAACGTCATCAAGCACGCGCTGCCCGCCCACGCCTCGGTACGGCTGCGCTACGACTGTGAGGAGCTGATCATCACGGTCACCGACGACGGCGCCGTCCCGCAGGGGGACGAGGGGGGCGGCCTCGGGTTGATCGGGATGCGCGAACGGGTCAGGCTCTACGGGGGCGAGATGCGCGCGGGACCGCTGCCGGGAGGCGGGTTCGAGGTCACGGTGACGTTGCCGCTCTCAGCCCCTCAGGAGCGAGGAGACCAATGATCAAGGTACTGGTCGTCGACGACCAGATCCTGGTGCGGGCCGGGTTCGCGGCGCTGATCCGGGCCACCCCCGACCTGGAGGTCGCCGGGGAGGCCTCCGGCGGGCAGGAGGCCGTCGCCATGGCGGGCTCGACCCGCCCGGACGTGATCCTGATGGACGTGCGGATGCCCGACCTGAACGGCATCGCGGCGACCGAGCGCATCCTGGCCACGACGGGCCCGGCCCAGCCGAAGGTGCTGATCCTGACGACCTTCGACCTCGACGAGTACGTCTACGACGCGCTGCGGGCCGGGGCGTCCGGCTTCCTGCTCAAGGACACCCCTCCCGAGCGGCTGATCGCGGCGGTCCGCACCATCGCCGCCGGGGACATGCTGTTCGCGCCGACCGTGACGCGCCGCCTGGTCGAGGCCTACACCAGGGAGAAGGACACCGCGCTCGTCTCGTGGACGGGGCTCGACACACTCACCGCCAGGGAGACGGAGGTGCTGCGCCTGGTCGGCAGGGCGCTGTCGAACGGGGAGATCGCCGACGAGCTGCAGGTGAGCGAGGCGACGGTCAAGACCCACCTGAACCGGACGATGACCAAGCTCGGGCTGTCGAGCCGCGCCCAGGTGGTCGCCCTGGCCTACGAGACCGGCCTGGTCAGCCCGCGGCACGGCCGCTGAGCGCCCCGCCGTACGGCCCGGGTCAGGGGGTGTCCCCGGGGGTCAGGGTGTGCAGGTGGAACTCCTCCGTCCCCTCCTCCTCGACCCACGAGGGCTCCGACAGGAGCCTGGTCAGGACGAACCCGCCCTTGACCGCGACCCGGCACGAGGCGGCGTTGCCCGTGGCGTGCCGCAGGTCGAGGCGGGAGAGGCCGAGGAAGCCGAACGCCCAGCGGCCGACGACGCCCAGCGCCCGGGTGGCCACGCCGAGGCCCCTGGCGGAGGGCAGCACCCAGTAGCCGACCTCCCCGTGGCCGCGGGCCGCACCGGTGCCGATCCTGACCCTGATGTGGCCGAGCACCTCGCCGGTCGTCGCGCCGGTGACGGCGAAGGAGGCCTCCGAGCCGTCGGACCAGCCGAGCGCGCGCTGGGCGAGCCAGGCCCGCTCGTCGGCTCCCTCGGGCAGGCCGGTCGCCCAGCGGCGGATCCGTGGATCCCGCAGGGCCAGCGCCGCCGCCACGGCGTCGGCCTCCGACAGGTTCCACGGACGCAGGTGCAACGCTCCGGCGGTGATCTCCATGGGTTCCACGTCCGCCGAGCCTACTTTCGCGGAGTGGCGAAAAGTAGTGACAGGCGAGATCATGAGACCCTTGCCCTACTTCAAGTACAGAGAAGAAGGGCGGCACGCTAGAGATGGCACAGATCGTCGGTGGCGGGCGCCCGGTCAACGACGCGGAGCGGCGGGTCATCGCGCATCTGCGGGACAGCGCGCCGGACGACTGGCTGCTGCTGCACAACATCGAGGTGCCCCGTGGCGACGACGCCTTCGAGGTGGACCTGATCGTCGTGACCGGCCACTCGCTCTGTGTCATCGACGTCAAGGGCACCCGGGGCAGGATCGAGGTGGCCGGGACGCGGTGGTTCCCCGCGCGGCGGGACGCCTTCGGCTCCCCCGTGGCCAAGCTGCGCGGCAACGGGCGGGCGCTGAAGGGCCTTCTCACCCAGAGCCACCGGGAGCTCGAACGGGTCTACGTCGACAGCGTCGTCGTGCTGACGGGCGCCGACGCCGAGCTCGTCGACCCGGCGGGCCGTGACGCGCGGCACGTCACCGACCTGGCGGGGCTGGTCGCCATGCTGAGCGACGTCTCCCGGGTCAGGCGGGGATACACCCCGGACGCCAGGCCGTACCGCACGGCGGTGATCGAGGCGCTGAACGGCAGCGTGCGGCGGTCGACCTCGCCGCCGCGCTTCGGCAACTGGGAGGTCGAGGAGCAGCTCGGCGGGGACAACCGGACCACCGAGTACCGGGCGATCAACGCGACGCTGCCGGGCAGCGAGACGGTCCTGCTGCGGGTCTACCGCGCCGACCCGCTGGCCGAGGAGGAGCCCAGGGCGGCCGAGCGGCGGCTGATCGCCAACGCCTACCAGTCGCTCACCCGCATCCCCCCGCACCCGTGCGTCGTGCGCTCGCGTGACTTCTTCGCCATCGACGACGAGAGCCGGTTCGTGCTGGTCCTGGACGACGTGCACGGCCAGGCGCTGCACCTGTACATGTCCCAGGCGGGCAGGCGGCCGTCGGTCGAGGCCGAGCTCGACGTGGTCGAGGACATGTTGCTCGGGCTGGCCCACGTCCACGCCAACAACGTCATCCACCGGGCGCTCAGTCCCGCCCGCGTCCTGGTCACCGAGGACGGCAGGGCCATGCTGACCGGGTTCGACTACGCCAAGCCCGGTCCGCGTCCGCACACGGTGGCCAACGAGCTGCCCAACGTGCTCGACACCCACTACGTCGCCCCCGAGTGCCAGGCCAGGCCGGAGCGGATGACCGCCGCCGCCGACGTGTACGCGGCGGGGGTGATCGCCTTCCAGCTGCTGACCGGCGGGCTGCCCGCGCCGGGGTCGGACGCCGTGGGCCAGGCGCGTCCCGGCGTGCCCGCCGAGGTGATGGAGCTGCTGCGCCGGATGCGCGACCCCTCCTCCGCCGGGCGCCCCTCGGCCGCCGAGGCCCTCGACGACCTGCGCAGGGCGCGGGAGGGGCTTGCCCCCGCGCGGGAGCCGATGCTGCTCGGCAGGCTGCGCAACCGCTTCCTGCGGTCCTCCCGCCGCTAGGTCCCGCCTCCGTACGGTCCCGCGTGTCAGGAGTCGACGAAGTCGTCCGTGACCATGACGCGCAGGCCGTTGGGAACGGTCCTGATCGTGATCGGGGTCATCAGGCGCACCTCGCCGTCGACGTCGGCCGCCAGCGGCGGGTCGGTCTCCAGGTACATCTCCTGACCGACGACGAAGGGACCGCCCGCGAGGCTGCGCCAGCGGCCGGTCGTCGCCCGTACCAGGGTCTCCACCAGCAGCCTCAGCCGTTTGCCCGAACCGAGCTGGTAGGCCACGAGCCTGCCGTTGTCGATGCTGATGTCCCTGGCCACCTGCCAGCCGCCGTGGAAACGGCCGTTGGCGATGTTGAGCTGGTGGGTGAGCAGCTCGTGGCGGCGGCCGTCTGCCGTGATGAAGGCGCGGAAGGGCCGGTGGCGGGGCAGGATCGTCAGCGCGGTGAGCGGGTAGGCGGCCCGTCCGAGCAGGCGTTTGAGCCAGGGCCTCACGGTGCCCGCGACCTCGACGGAGACACCGAAGCTGGCCAGGTTGGCGAACTCCCTGTCACCGGCGACGCCCAGGTCGACGTCGGCGACCTTGCCGGTGCGGAAGACCCTGATCGCGCCCGGCAGGTCGAGGGGCAGGCCGAGGCTGCGGGCGAAGTTGTTGGTCGTGCCGAGCGGCAGCACGCCCAGGGCCACGTCCCGGTGCGCGACGTGCTTGACGGCGGCGCTGAGCGTGCCGTCCCCGCCGCCGACGATGAGCAGGTCGGGCCGTTCGGCCAGGGCCGTGTCCAGGGTGGCGCGCAGACGGCGGGGGTCGACCACGGCGAAGGTGCGGATCGGCTCGAAGCCCTCGGCGCGCAGCGTGGCGACCACCCGGGGGTAGAGGCGGCGGCCCCTGCGCGAGTGGGTGTTGACCACCACGCAGACCCTGCGCCCGGTCCTGATGGCCTCGGTGTGCTCTGCCTTGCCTCGTAACTCGCCCACGCCGCCCCTTCCGGTCCACTGCCTTCCCGTCAGATCGTAGGGCCCGCCGGATCGTGGGGCTGCGCCCGCGGCCGGGTACGGCGGACGCCCGGCCGGAAAGGTCCGGCCGGGCGTCCTGGTGTCTCACCGTTCGCCGGGTCGTCCCCGCCCGGGTGGGCCCGGACGGGGACGCGCCGGGTCACTTCTTGGGCGGGGTCACCTGGAGGAGGACACCGAGGTTGCCGGGGAGCGGGGCGAGCAGCTTGAACTTCACGCCCAGGGCCTTGCCCTCGTCACCGGGGTTACCGCTGCCCAGGACGTTGCCGTTGCCCAGGTCGACGCCGTACACGTCGGTCGCGGGGGTGCCGTCGGGGTTGACCACCCGGGTGCTGTACTGCTGGTCGCCCTTGGAGGGGACGACCACCGAGGCGTCGAAGTCACGGTAGTACAGGCTGCCGTCACGCAGTTCGAACCCGGGGTACCAGGTCTTGGCGTCGGTGAACTCGCGCACACCGGGCAGCGCGGCGGTGTTGGTGCAGTACTCGCTGAAGGGCTCGTTCGGCCCCTCGATGCACTCCTTGAAGGGGTAGGTCTTGCCGAAGGTGAAGGCCGCGTTGGAGGTCTGCACGCGTCCCTGCATGTTCTTCAGGATGGTCGTGTCCTTGGTCGCGGCCACGCCGGTCCGCCGCAGCGGCTCGAAGTGGGAGTCGACCAGGAGCAGGCTGCCCTTGGAGCCGATGCTCGGCGACAGTTCGAGGTTGTTGCTCAGGACGTTGTTGGTGAAGGTCGAGTCGCGGTACCAGACGAGCAGGCCGGGGGCGTTGTACTTGACCTTCTCCACCTTCCACGAGCCGTCACGCGAGTAGTCGGTGGTGTAGGTGTACTGCAGGCCCTTGTCGAAGCCGTCGAAGTTACGCCACTCGGCGAGGTAGAACCGGGAGACCTCACGGAAGCCGTCGTTGATGCCCCAGCCCTGGCCGTGGGTGTTGGTGTAGGTGCCACCGCTGGCCGTCCAGCCCTGGTTGCCACCCTCGACGTCGTCGCTCCAGACGGTCTGGGCGCCGTTGGTCAGCGAGAAGTCGTCGGCGTGCCAGCTGCGCGGGGTGAAGGCGGCGTCGGTGTTGTAGACGAGCCTGAGCTTGACCGTCTTGCCCGCGTAGGGGGCCAGGTCGACGTAGTCGTGCCGCCAGCCGTTGGTGTTGCCGGTGAGGGCGTACTTCCTGTTGTTGAACTTGGAGAGGTTCTTGTTCGGGTCCGGGTAGTCGTCACCGGTGGAGACCAGGGCTCCGCCCTCGGTGTAGACCTTCTGCTGGCTCCAGGTGGCGCCGTTGTCCGTGGAGACCTCGATGAAGCCGAAGTCCCAGTCCTCCTCGATCTCGTAGTTGTTCCAGAGCCAGAACTTCACGTCCGTGCCGGCGGGCACCTGGACGTCGCGGGTGAGCTTGACGTCGGCCCACTCCTGGTCGAGGTTGGACCACCACATCTTGGTGCCGCTGTGCGGCTCGACCATCTTCAGCGGCGCGCTGTCCAGGTTCACCCGGACGCCGTCCTCGGTGAACTTGGGCGTGCGCGAGGACTGACCGACGGTCACGACGCGGCTGCGGTCACCGGGGTTGAAGACCTTGGGGTTGGCCCAGCCGAGGATCCACTTGTCCCACAGACCCATGTGGGTCGGCATCGACTGGAAGATCGGGCCGCTGTGGGAGCCGGCCGACATGAGGTCCCAGAAGTCGACGGCCGAGGAGGCGCTGCCCGTGGTGTCGTAGAGGTCGGGCAGACCGAGGTCGTGACCGTACTCGTGGGCGAAGACGCCGACGCCGGAGTCCTCGGGCTGAACGATGTAGTTGGAGATCTTCACGTCCTTGCCGGGGACCTTGTAGCCACCCGCGACGGCGCTGGAGTGCGCCCAGATCGCGTAGGTGCCCTCGGCGCCGCCGTCGGAGGACTTGTCCTTGCCCGCGTGGACCAGAACGAGGTGGTCGACCACGCCGTCGGGCTCGGCGAAGTTGCCGTCACCGTCGGAGTCGGCGACGTCCTCGACGTCGTAGTCCGCCCACGGGAAGTTCGGGTTGGCGGCGGCCAGGGTGTCGACCGCGTCGATCGCGAGCTGGCCGGGGCCGAGCGGGTTGCTCGGGTGGCCGCTCATGTCCTGCGCTTCCTTGCCACAGGCGCGGGCGCCGTAGTAGGCCTCGGAGTGCGGGACCTTGACCCACGGGGTGGCCTCTCCGGTGACCGTGTAGGCGCCCTTGGACAGCTCCTCGTACATGTTCCGCATCGTGGAGCCGGCGATGTTGATGCCCTTGCGACCGTCCCGGGGGTCGGTCAGGTCGGTACGGACCCTCTTGGTGATGCCTTCCTTGCTGTAAAGCATCTTGTTGAAGTGGTCCGGGCTGAAATCAGGCACCCAGAAACTGTTGTTGTCCTTGTGTGCCAAGGACGCGGGGTCGGGAATCTTGTTATGCAGCGGGCCGTTGAGCAGGGTGCCCGGCGGCTCGGTGACGCAGTTCGCCGGGTCGTCGTCGTTGACGTTCGGCGGGCGCTTGAAGCCCGAGAAGTCGTCGTTGGCCTTGTCGTTGAACTCCACCAGGACGGTGAGGAGTTTGGCCTGCTTGGCGACCTTGGCCTTCTTGAACAGGAAGTCGGCGGGGTTGATGCCGGTCCTGATCGCCTCCGCCTCGCGCGCGGCCAGAACGCGTGCCGCGGCGGGGTTACCCTCGGAATACTTGTGGGCGATCTGCCTTGACGGGCTGATCCGGCGCTCCTTGGAGTTCGGCGCGGCCGGGTCCTGCACCTCGGGCTCGTCCCTGGGTGTGGCGTAGTTGATGTAGTAGTCGGCTGCGGTCGGCTGGTACCTCGCGACCGTGGTGTCCACCGTGGTGTCCGCCTGAGCCGACACTCCTCCCGCCGCCAGTCCCGCAGCGGCCAGGCCCACGACGGGCACTATCGCGAGCAGGCGCCTTCGAGCACCCCTGCCTTTGCTGGACAACGCTTACCCTCCCTGCCCGGGTTCGCCGGGCGCGAACGTCCCAGATGCGCCTTATGTACGCACCGAGCGGGACGTTAGACGAGAAGGTAAAGCAGGAGTAAAGCCGCTGAATGATGTTGTAAAACTGTAATGAATCATCACTTCACAGGAAATGGTGATGATTTCCACTATTTTTCTGTTGACAGCGCTTTCACAGCAGGTCAGCGCGGTGAAAGCCGGAAGGCGGGCCTCGGGGAACCGCTCCCACGGCTCCCCGGGCCCGCCGACGACCCCGAGTAGGGAATCCGGTGGCTCGCTCTCCGGCGACCCCGGTTCAGACCTCCTCGCCGGGGGCGGTCGGATCGAGCTGGCGCGGCTGCGCCTCGACCCTGGGGTACTTGAGGTCGAACGCGGGACGCTCGGACCTGATGCGCGGCAGCGAGGTGAAGTTGTGCCGCGGCGGCGGGCAGGAGGTCGTCCACTCCAGCGAGTTGCCGAACCCCCAGGGGTCGTCCACGGTCACCTTCGGCGCGTTCCTGGCGGTCCACCAGACGTTGTAGAGGAACGGCAGCGTGGAGACACCCAGGATGAAAGCGCCGACCGAGGAGACCAGGTTCAGGAAGGTGAAGCCGTCGGCCGGGCTGTAGTCGGCGTAGCGGCGCGGGAAGCCCGCCGCGCCGAGCCAGTGCTGCACCAGGAAGGTCGCGTGGAAGCCGATGAACAACAGCCAGAAGTGGATCTTCCCCAGCGTGTCGTTGAGCATCTTGCCCGTCATCTTGGGCCACCAGAAGTAGAAGCCCGCGAACATCGCGAAGACCACGGTGCCGAAGACGACGTAGTGGAAGTGGGCCACCACGAAGTAGGAGTCGGTGACCTGGAAGTCCAGCGGCGGGGAGGCCAGGATGATGCCGGTCAGGCCGCCCAGGAGGAACGTCACCAGGAAGCCGACCGAGAACAGCATGGGTGACTCGAAGGTCAGGTGCCCCCGCCACATCGTGCCCACCCAGTTGAAGAACTTCACCCCGGTCGGGACCGCGATGAGGAACGTCATGAAGGAGAAGAACGGCAGCAGCACCCGGCCGGTGGCGAACATGTGGTGCGCCCAGACCGTGACGGACAGCCCCGCGATGGCGATGGTCGCGCCGACCAGGCCGATGTAGCCGAACAGCGGCTTGCGGCTGAAGACCGGGATCACCTCGGTGACGATGCCGAAGAACGGCAGCGCGATGATGTACACCTCGGGATGGCCGAAGAACCAGAACAGGTGCTGCCAGATCAGCGGCCCGCCGGTCGCGGCGTCGTAGACGTGCGCGCCGAGCTTGCGGTCGGCCTCCAGCGCCAGCAGCGCGGCGGCCAGCACCGGGAAGGCGATCAGCACCAGCAGTCCGGTGAGCAGCACGTTCCAGGTGAACAGCGGCATGCGGAACATCGTCATGCCGGGAGCGCGCATGCAGATGATCGTGGTGATGAAGTTGACGGAGCCGAGAATCGTCCCCAGGCCCGACAACACCAGGCCGACGATCCACAGGTCACCGCCCACCTGCCCGGAGAAGGTCGCGACCGACAGGGGGGTGTAGCCCGTCCAGCCGAAGTCGGCCGCTCCGCCGTTGGTGGCGAACCCGCCGAGCGCGATGATCCCGCCGAACAGGAACAGCCAGTAGCTGACCATGTTGAGCCTGGGAAAGGCCACGTCCGGCGCGCCGATCTGCAACGGCATGATCACGTTCGCGAACCCGGCGAACAGCGGGGTGGCGAAGAACAGCAGCATCAGCGTGCCGTGCATGGTGAACAGCGCGTTGTACTGGACGGTGTTGACGAGCTGCAACCCGGGATGCGCCAGTTCGGCCCGGATGACCAGGGCCATCACGCCGCCGATCAGGAAGAACACGAACGCGGTGATGATGTAGAGGTCTCCGATGACCTTGTGGTCCGTCGACGTCAGCCATGAGACGACCACCCTCCCCGCGCGGACGGGCTCGGCCGCGGCCCGCTGTTGCACAGTCGTCACAGCGAGGCTCCCTTCGGTTGGGCGACAGCCGTACGAATCGAGACTTCTCCTCACCTGGCCGTCACGTCACCACATTTGGCAGAACCCTCACCGAGCCTCGCCCGCATCATCACGTGACATCCCGTGTGATCCCCCCTCGGACCGGGCCCCGTACAGTCCCCCTGTGAGCGTTATCTCCGAACTCGTCGCCGCCCTCTCGCCGGAGAAGGTCCTGACGGACCCTGACGTCACCGACTCCTACGCGCGGGACAGGACCTTCCTCGAACCGGGCAGGCCGCTGGCCGTCGTGCCGGCCGAGACCAGGCAGGACGTGGTGGCCACGCTCAGGTGGGCGACGGAGCACCGGGTGCCCGTCGTGCCCAGGGGCGCGGGCAGCGGCCTGGCGGGCGGGGCGACGTCGGTCGAGGGCTGCGTCGTCCTGACGCTGCACAGGATGACGGCGATCAGGGAGCTCTCGCCCGCCGACGAGGTCGCCGTGGTCGAGCCCGGCGTGATCACCGCGGACCTGGACAGGGCCGCCAGGGCGCACGGGCTGATGTACGCGCCCGACCCCTCCTCCCACGAGATCTCCACGATCGGCGGCAACCTGGCCACGAACGCGGGCGGCCTGCGGTGCGTGAAGTACGGCGTGACCCGCGACTCGGCGCTCGGCCTGGAGGTCGTCCTGGCGGACGGGCGGGTCCTGGAGACGGGCAGGCGCACGGTCAAGGGGGTGACGGGCTACGACCTGACCGGCCTGTTCATCGGCTCCGAGGGGACGCTCGGCGTGATCACCTCGGCCACCCTGCGGCTGCGCCGGGCTCCGGCCGTCTGTCCGGCGACGATCGCGGCCGAGTTCACCTCGCTCAGGGACGCCGCCGCCGCGGTCGCGGCGATCATCGCGGCGGGGTGCCAGCCCTCCCTGCTTGAGATGCTCGACCGCACGACGCTCAAGGCCATCGACGACTGGCGCAACATCGGGCTTGAGGCCGGCACCCAGGCGATGCTGATCGCGCAGTCGGACGCCGCGGACGGCCCCGTGGTCGCCGAGCGGATGGCCAGGCTGTGCGCGGAGAACGGCTCGCCCTTCGTCGCGGTCTCCTCCTCCGAGCAGGAGGCCGAGGAACTGGTCGGGGTCAGGAGGCTCGCCTACCAGGCCAAGGAACGGCTCGGCAAGTGCCTGGTCGAGGACGTGTGCGTGCCCCGCTCCGCGCTGCCGTACATGATCGAGAGGATCGAGGCCATCGCGGCCAGGCACGGGGTGCTGATCGCCACGGTCGCGCACGCGGGCGACGGCAACCTGCACCCGGTCTTCGTCTTCGACCGCGGCCTGGCGGAACCGCCGCCCCAGGTGTGGGCGGCGGCCGACGAGGTCTTCAGGGAGGCGCTCGGGATGGGCGGCACACTGACCGGCGAGCACGGGGTCGGGCTGCTGAAACGGCGCTGGCTCGCCCTGGAGGCGGGACCCGTGACCGAGGAGGTCCACCACGGGATCAAGCGGGTCTTCGACCCGCTCGGCATCCTCAACCCCGGCAAGGCCATCTGAGGGGCGTCTCCGGCGCACCATCCGGACCACGGCTCACGCTGGTAGCGTTCTGCACCACATAACCCAATTCGTAGGTTTTGTCGGGGGGCATCGTGGTACAGCCGCTCACGTCGGGGGATCCTCCGCGGCTCGGGCCGTTCGAGCTGACCGGCAGGCTCGGCGAAGGAGGCCAGGGCGTCGTCTACCTGGGCAGGGGGCCCGCGGGCGAGCAGGTGGCCGTCAAGCTTCTCCACCACGGGCTCGCCACCGATCCCGAGGCCAGGACGCGCTTCCTGCGCGAGGTCTCCGTCGCCCGGCGGGTGGCGAGGTTCTGCACCGCCCCGGTGCTCCACGCCGACCTCGCGGGCAGCCAGCCGTACATCGTGAGCGAGTACGTGCCCGGCCCCTCCCTGCGTCAGCTCGTCGACCGGGAGGGCCCGAGGAGGGGCGCGGCGCTCGAACGCCTGGCGGTCAGCACCGCCACCGCCCTTTCGGCCATCCACCGGGCGGGCATCCTGCACCGGGACTTCAAGCCCGCCAACGTGCTGATGGGGCCCGAGGGGCCCGTGGTGATCGACTTCGGCATCGCCAGGGCACTTGACTCGCCGGGGACCACCGCGACGGGGACGACGATGGGGACGCCCTCCTACCTCGCTCCCGAGCAGCTCGGCGGAGGTGAGGTGACGGCGGCGGCCGACGTGTTCGCCTGGGGCGTCACGATGGTCTTCGCCGCGACCGGGCGGCCCGCGTTCGGCGCCGACTCCATCGCCGTGGTGATGAACCGCATCCTGACCGTCGAACCCGACCTGGGCGGTCTTGAGGGGCATCTGCGCGAGCTGGTCGCCGCCTCCCTGTCGAAGGACCCGGCGTCACGCCCGACCGCCGAGGAGCTGGTCAGCCATCTGATGGGGGCCACGGTCCCCTCTCCCGTCAGGAACGCCGCGCCCGCCGCCCCGGCACCGGCACCCGCCCCCGTGGCTCCACGGGTACGGCGACGCCCCTCCGGGATGCTGCTCGCCGGAACCGCCGCGATCGTCGTCTTCGGCGCGACGGCGGGCGCCGTCGTGGTGCTGCAGGGCGACTGGGGGGCCGCCAGCACGCGGGCCGCGGTCTCCCCGCCCGTCACGGTGCGGTCGCCGTCGCCGGACCCCGTGCTCTCCCCCGCCGACCCGCCCTCCGCCTGGACGTCCGCGACGCCCCGCCCGCGGCAGCGCAGGAGCACCGAGCCCGTCGGCCGTCTCACCGCAGAGCCCGGCACGGCCCGGCCCCGGCAGCCGTCCGGCCCGCCTCGGGCGACCCGTGAGCCCAGCGCGAAACCGACCCAGGATCCCACGCCCAAGCCCACGCAGAAGCCCACGGTCAAGCCCACCGTCGCCCCCACCGTGAAGCCCACCACGAAGCCCACCGTGAAGCCCACTGCGAAGCCCACCGTGAAGCCCACGGTGCAGCCGACGCCCAAGCCGACGGTGAAACCCACGGTCAAGCCGACGCCGAAACCCACTCCGAAGCCGACGCCCAAGCCGACCCCGAACATCTACACCGCGACCGGTGTCTGCGGCTCCGGCTACAAGGTGATCGACTCAAGGGGGATCGGCGCCGCGACCGTCTACCTGCTCTACAACTCTGCGGCGGGCAAGAACTGCGTCGTCACCATGTCGAGGTACATGGTCCCCGGGAAGATCAAGATGAACGCGATCCTCCAGGTGAAGGGGGGCGCCTCCGGCTCGAACCCGGGCAGTTTCACCGCCTACGCGGGCCCGGTGCGGATCGCCGCCGTCAAGAAGTGCGTCATCTGGGGCGGCACGTACGGCACGGCGACCTGGAAGAGCGGCTGGAGCCACTGCGGCTGACAGGAGTCCCGCCCGCCTCGCCCCGGGCCGCGCCGGGTACCGTTCTGCGCGTCGGCGCCGAACCCGGGGCCGGGAGCGACCAAGGAGCGTGGATGAACACCGACACGGACCGGCCAGTGGAGCGCCTGGTGCGCAAGGAGGTGTCCGGCGGGATCGCCACGATCACCCTGGACTCCCCGCGCAACCGGAACGCGCTGTCCGTGCGGCTCCTCGGCGACCTGGAGGACCTGCTCACCCAGGCGCTCGCCGACGAGGAGGTGCGTGTCGTCGTGCTCACCGGGACGGGGCCGGTCTTCTGCGCGGGCGCGGACCTGAAGGAGCAGCGGACCGAGCCCGGCGGCGCGCCCGGGGCCCCGGTGACCGCCTCGTTCCCGGAGATCATGCGCCTGATCTGGGAGAGCCCGAAACCGGTCGTCTGCCGGTTGAACGGCACCGCCCGCGCCGGGGGTCTCGGCCTGGTCGCGGCCTGCGACTTCGCGATCGCCCCCGACACGGCGTCGTTCGCGTTCACCGAGGTACGGCTCGGCGTGGTCCCGGCGATGATCTCGGTGACCGTGCTGCGCAGGCTCGACCCCAGGGCCGCGGCCGAGTACTTCCTGACGGGTGAGACCTTCGACGCGGCCAGGGCGCAGGAGATAGGCCTGCTGACCAGGGCGGTACCCGGGGAACTGCTCGACGAGACGGTCGCCCACTACGCCGGGATGCTGCTGCGCGGCGGCCCTGAGGCGCTGGCGCTCACCAAGCGGCTGGTGCGCGAGGTGCCCGCGCTGTCCTTCGAGGAGGGGACGCGGCGCATGGCCGAGCTGTCGGCGCAGCGGTTCACCTCCGCCGAGGGGCAGGAGGGGATCACGGCCTTCATGCAGAAGCGCGCCCCCTCCTGGGTGCCCGAGCGATCCTGAGCCGTACGGCGGCCGCGCGCCAAAAGTCCTATTAATCCCATATTTCACGAAATATGGGCATTTCGAGATTTGAAACCCTCATGCAACCTTCCGAAGTCTAGGATTGCGCGCAATTGTCCGAAGATGCTGGATTGGGGAAGGAATCAGTCATGCGTTCGCGCTTTCCGACCCCCTCCGGCCCGCGCCGCACCCCGGGAGACGGAACCAGGAGGCCGCTCGCCGGACGTTCCCACACATATTGATCACGATTGGGGAGACGGCTATGGCACGATCCGCGCGCTCGGTCTACCCTCGTGCGAACCATGCGGGAGATTCGACGGGCGCGCGGAACGGGCGAGCCGGTGGGCGCGCGGGCGCCCCGCCCCCCGCGATCCGCGGAGGAGATCGGGTGAGCGAGTTCCAGCAGGTCCGCACCGAGCTGGGCGCCCGGCTCAGGCAGCTGCGCGAGGCCGCGCAGCTGTCCGGCAAGGAGCTGGCAGAACGGCTGAGGTGGCAGCCGTCCAAGGTCTCCCGCATCGAGAACGCGCGGCAGACCGCCACCGAGGACGACGTCACCCTCTGGGGCCAGGCCGTCGAGGCCACCCCCGAGGTCGTCGAGGAGCTGATCGAGCAGGCCTGCGTCCTGCTGGAACGTCAGGACTCCTGGCGGCAGCGGCACCGTACCGGCCTGGCCACGCTCCAGGAGGACATCCGCGACCTGGAGTCGCGGACCCAGACGTTCCGGGTGGTCGAGCCCGGCGTGATCATCGGCCTGCTGCAGACGACCGAGTACGCCCGCAGCGTCTTCACCAGGATCAAACGCCTGTACAACGCGCCCGACGAGGTCGACGCCGCCATCAGGGTGCGGATGCGGCGCCAGGAGATCCTCTACGACCCGAGCAGGACGTTCCGGTTCCTCATGTCCGAGGCCGCGCTGCGTTACCGCCTGGCGCCGCCGGAGGTGATGTGCGGCCAGCTCGACCGGCTGCTCGCGGTCACCGCGCTGCCGAACGTGGAGTTCGGCGTCCTGCCCTTCGAGGCCCCGCTGCCCGCGGCCCCGATCAACGGCTTCTGGATCTACGACAGGGGGCAGGTGGCGGTGCCGACCAGGACCCGTGACCTGATCCTGCGCGACCCGGAGGACATCGCGTTCTACGAGCACAGCTTCGAGGAGTTCCATCAGGTCGCGGCCTTCAGGGAGGACGCCAGAGCGGTGATCGTCAAGGTATTGGAGGATTTCACACGACAATCTCGGGTTTAGTATCCGCAATTGCTTGATTAACCTCCCAAGATCGTGCAATTCTCTGTCGAGACGGAGGTGATGCACGATGCTGGACACGCTGTCTTGCCTTGAGAAGTTCGCCGCCGCGGCGCGGCAGCACGCCGATCTGGCCGTGCAGCGGGTCTCCTTCGACGACCCCGCCTACGTCTCGGTGCGCAACCGTTTCAGCAGCACCCTGACCGAGACCGTGACCTGCTCCCAGGACGGCGGGTTCATCACCTCGTGGGGCTACCGGCTCGGCAGCGCCGACAACATCGAGGACGCCGCCGCCCGGCTCGCCTTCCTGCTCGCCGCGCTGCCCGCCTGACCCCTCACCCGGTCTCCGGCCCCCGCCGACGCCCCGTCAGCAGGGTCCCGGCGCCCTGGCGCCCCTGTTCCTGATCCAGCGTTCGAGGTTGCCCTCGCGCCCGCCGAGGATTCCCACGAGGTCCGTCCGGCCCTGTGGTCGCGCGTACAGGCACCATCTGTCGCCGGTGATGTCGCCGATCGTCCACGGCCGGTGACCCGCGGGCCCGGGGGTCACGGCGGACGGTACGGCGGGCGCCCGGAGACACAGGGTCCACGGCTCGCAGGAACGCCCGTCCGCCCGGGTGTCGGCCGCGGTCGCGGTCGCGGTGGCCCCCGCGGCCAGGATCACCAGCGCCGACAGCGTTCCCCTGATCCGCAGCCTCCGCAGGGCGTCCACTCCCGCCTCCCCTTCGAGATCGTCCCGGCGGGGCCGTCCCGACCGGCGGCACAAGCATGGCCCACCCCCCGCCTTCCCGGCGTCACGCCACGGAACTGTCCGTAACCGGCCAAATGGCGAACTCCCATTTGTGGTCGACCTCAAACCAACCCCAAGTCGTCTCCAAATCGGTCACGCCAGAGTCGGGGCATCGACCGAAGGGATAGATCATGACAATCGGGAACGACCTGCGGCGCGCGGTCAGGGGACAGGTGCTCGCCTCGGGTGAGGAGGGCTTCGACCGGGCCAGGGCCGCCTGGAACCTGGCCGTTGACCAGCCCGTCCTGGCCGTGGTCGAGGCGCGGGACGCCGCCGACGTGGCCGCCCTGGTCCGCTACGCCCGGCTGGCCGGGCTCTCGGTCTCCGCCCAGCCGAGCGGCCACGGCGCGACCGGCGACGTCGAGGGGGTGATCCTGCTGCGCACCGGCGCGCTCGGCGGTGTCGAGGTGCGGCCCGAGGAGCGGCTGGCCCGGGTCGGGGCGGGCGTACGGTGGGCCGAGGCGCTCTCCGCCGTGAGCCCGTACGGCCTGACCGGTCTCGCGGGCAGTTCCACGGCGCCCAGCGTGGTCGGCTACACCCTGGGCGGCGGGCTGAGCTGGTTCAGCCGCCGTCACGGGCACGCTGCCGACTCCGTCCGTGCCCTCGACGTCGTGGACGCCGAAGGGGAGGCGTTCCGGGTGGACGCGGACTCCGACCCCGAGCTGTTCTGGGCCCTGCGCGGCGGCGGCGGTGACTTCGCGCTGGTGACGGCCGTCGAGTTCGACCTGCACCCCGCTCCCCACCTGTACGGCGGGCGCCTGATGTGGCCCGCCGAGCGGGCGGGCGAGGTGCTCGCCGCCTTCCGCGAGGTCACCGCCTCGGCCCCCGAGGAGCTCGCGGTCTGGTTCACGCTGCTGAACTTCCCCCCGTTCGACTTCCTGCCCGATCACCTGCGCGGCAGGTCGATGGTGACGATCGACACCACCTTCCTGGGGGAGGCGGCCGAGGGGCGCGACCTGCTGCGCCGTTTCGAGGCGATCGGCGGGACGGTCTCCGACACGCGGGGGCCGCTGCCCGTCGCCGCCCTGGGGGACGTCTGCGCCGAGCCGTCCGACCCGGCGCCCGCCCTCGGGCACGCGGAGCTGCTGACCGGCCTGGACGACGCGGTGGCCGGGGCGCTGCTGTCGGAGCCCATCGCCCCGCTGGTCAGCCTTCAGGTCCGGCACCTGGGCGGCGCGCTCGCCCGTCCGGTGCCCGGCGGCGGCGCCTGCGGCCATCTGACGGAGCCCTACTCGCTCTACATGTTCGGCGTCACCCCGGGCCCCGAGGCCACGGCCGCCGTGGAGACCCGGCTCAAGGAGATCGCCGGGAAGTTCGTGCCGCACACCAGCGGGCGCAAGCCGTACACCTTCCTGGGGGTCGGGGAGCGCGCGGCGGCGGCCTTCCCCGGCGACGTCCTGGCCCGGCTGCGTGACGTCAAGCGGGCCCGTGACCCCCGTGGCGTGCTGCGCGCCAACTACCCGGTCCTCGGCTGATCCCCCGCTGAGGCGACGGTGAGGGAGGTGAGGGGTCAGTCCTCGGGGGCGGGGGACTGCTCCTCGAAGACGGCGGGGCTCAGGCCGACCTCGCGGGCCGCGGCGACCCTGGCGTGGTGCAGCAGCCTGCTGCGGGACATGCCGCCCGCGTGCAGGGTGTAACGGACCACCAGGCCGTCGAGCATCCCGTCGATCCGCTCGGCCGCCCCCTGGGGGTCGTCGCAGGTGAACTCGCCCGTCTCGGCCCCCTGTGAGATCACCTCGGCGAGGATCTCGATCCAGGCGCCCTCAAGCTCCAGCAGGATGGTCCTGACGTGCGCCTCGCGCACCCCGACGGCCCAGGCGTCGAGCCAGAGGATCCAGCTCTGGTCGGAGCGGGAGGCCGGGATGTAGAAACGCAGGACCCGGTCGAGCCGCTCGACGGCGCCGCCCCGCTCCGCCGCGATCTCCCTCAGCCGCTGGATCTCCGACTCGCTGGTGCTGCGGAGCATCTCGGTGATGAGGTCGTCCTTGGTGGCGAAGTGATAGTGGATCAGCCCGCCGCTCACGTTGGTGGCCTTGGCGATGTCCGCGACACGGGTGCTGGCGAGCCCGCGCTCCAGCACCACCCGCCGGGCGGCCTCAAGAAGCTCGGCCCGGCGCTGGTCGGCCTGGTCCGCGCGGCTGCCGCGCGCCCCTCCTCCGCTCTGCACTGCGCAAGACTACAGCAGCGGGCACCGGGGCCTCGTACTACTTGACTGGCCGCCCAGTCAAGGGGCCCCGGCCCCGGTCGTCAGTCTCCGCAGCGGTAGAGCGACCGGCCGTCCCGGGTGCCTCCGCCGTACTCGGCGCCGTACTCAGCGGGGGCCACGACGGCGCAGTTGGCGCTCACCCACGCGGTGACCTCGGAGCCTCCCGAGTCGGGACCGCCCCGGCCGCCGCCGGGGATGACGTAGCGCAGTTCCCCCGAGGCGACCAGCGCCGTGAGCCGCTCGACCGTCATGGCGGGGTCGCCTCCGACGAAGCCGCCCATGGCGATGACCGGCAGGCCGGTGGACAGGATGGCCGAGGAGGCGCCCTGCGCGCTGCTCACCGCGACCAGCCAGGTCGCGCCGCCCATGTTCTTCCTCAGGTAGGCGATCGTCTTCTCGCTCATGCCGCCTCCCGGCCCGCCGGGGAAACCACCGGGAAGGCCCTCGAGAGAACCCTCGGGAGGATCCTTGGGCAACCCCTCGGGGAGGCCCTCCGGACGGTCTCCCCGGCCGCCGCCGGGGAACCCTCCCGGAAAACCACCTCGCATCCCGCCGAACCCGCCGGTCTGCGGCCCCGCGGTGGGGTTGGTGCCGTTGACCGCGGAGCCGAGCGGGGTCAGCGCGTACGCCGCGGGACCCGCCAGCCCGGTGAACAGCGCCGCGACCACGCCCGACGCCGCCAGAAGCCGGGCGCGGCCCCGCGGGGATCCCGGCCTCAGCCCGGACGACGTCCCGGACGACGTTCCGGACAGCGCTCCGGACAGCGCCGTGGCCGTCACCGCGACCACCGTCACCCCGGCGACCGCCCAGGCCAGCCAGGGCACGAAGTCCGGTGTACGGCGCAGCACCGTGAACGCCCACGCCCCGGTGACGGCCAGGGCGGCGGGCAGCACCCAGGCCCAGGAGCGCCGGGTCCGGCCCGCGTGCCACGACAGCACCCCGCCCAGCCCGGTCAGCGCCGCGACCGCCGGAGCCATGGCGGTGGAGTAGTACGGGTGGAAGGTGCCGCTGGAGAAACTGAACACCGCGTAGTGGACCGCGAGCCAGCCGCCCCACAGCAGCAGCGCCACCCGGGCGGGGCGCAGGCGGGCACGGGCGGTGAACACCAGCCCGGCGGCCAGGGCGACGGCGGCGAAGGGCAGCAGCCAGGAGATCTGCCCGGCCATGACGTCGTTGAACAGCCGTCCCGCCCCGGACGCGCCGCCGAAGCCCGCTCCCCCGAAGCCACCGCCCCCCGGACCGCCCCCGGCGAAGTCCTGCCCGAGGATCCGGCCGAGGCCGTTGTAGCCGACGACCAGGTCCCGGACGGAGTTGTCCGTGCTGCCGCCGATGTAGGGACGATCTTCGGCGGGCCACAGGTCCACGACCACCATCCACCAGGCGCTGGAGACCACCAGCGCGGCGCCCGCGGCGAGCAGGCGGCCGAGGCGGCGCGGCACCGTTCCGGGAGCCGTGGCGAGGTGGACGAGGGTGAAGGCGGGCAGCACCAGGTAGGCCTGGAGCATCTTGGTGTTGAAGGCCAGGCCGACGAGCACGGCCGACAGGACGAGGGTGCGGGTACGGCCGGTGCGGATCGCCTCCTGGCAGCACCAGGCCGCCAGCACCAGCAGCAGCACCAGGACGGTGTCGGGGTTGTTGTCCCGGTTGATCGCCACGGTGATCGGGGTCAGCGTCATCACCAGCGCCGCGATCAGCGCGGCCGCGTGACCCGCCGTACCGGGCAGGGCGCGCCGTACGGCCGAGTGCGTCACGCCGACGGCGGCCACGCCCGCGACGGCCTGGGGCAGCAGCAGGCTCCAGGTCCCGAACCCGAGGACCCGCGCGGAGATCCCCATCACCCACAGCGCCAGGGGCGGCTTGTCCACGGTGATGAACGACCCGGCGTCCAGTGCCCCGAAGAAGAAGGCCTTCCAGCTGCGGGTGCCGGACAGCACGGCCGCCGAGTAGTAGGAGTTGGCGTAGCCGTTGCGGCCGAGCGCCCACAGGTGCAGTACGGCGGCCAGCGCCAGGACCGCCCACAGGGCGGGACGCGCCCACCGGGGGTCGCCGGGGGCGCCGAGGAGGATCCGGCGCGGCCTTCCGACCTTGGCCGGGGGCTGCGTGACGGGGTCGTCGATGACGGGTGAGTCGTTCCCCGTGGTGGTCATCGGCCCGGCCTCCTCGTGCGGCGCGGGCTGAAGACCCAGGTGCGCAGCAGCAGGAAACGGATCAGGGTGGCCAGGGCGTTGGCCACGACGACGGCGGTGATCTCCGCCGCGGCCGGGGCGCCCGGTGCCAGGCGGTGCAGCAGGGCCAGGCCGCCGGTGCTCAGCAGCAGACCGGCCAGGAAGGCGAGGCCGCCCTCGAACTGGTGGCGCAGCGCGCCGGCGCGGCCGGTGACGCCGAAGGTGAAGCGGCGGTTGGCCGCGGTGTTGGCCACGGCGGTGACGAGCAGGGCGACGGCGTTGGCCGCGACCGCGGGCATCACCAGCCGCAGCAGGACGAACAGCCCGAGGTGGGCCAGGGTGCTGACCGCGCCGATCACCGCGAAGCTGGGCAGCTGCCCGGCCATGCCGATGGGCAGCCGGGCCCGCTGGACCCTCGGCGGCACCGGGATCCCGGCCGCGCCGGACAGGGTCTTGCGGGTGACCCTGGCCATCCCCCTGAGGTCGTCCAGGACGGTCCTGAGGATGTCCACCCGGCTGTCGGGGTCGTCGGTCCAGTCGACGGGCACCTCGTGGATGCGCAGGCCGTGCCGTTCGGCCAGCAGGAGCAACTCGGTGTCGAAGAACCACTCCTCGTCCTCGACGGCGGGCAGCAACGCCTGGACGACCTCGGTGCGGGCTGCCTTGAAGCCGCACTGGGCGTCGGAGAAGCGGGCTCCCATGGCCGAGCGCAGCAGCAGGTTGTAGGTCCGCGAGATGATCTCCCGCTTGGGACCCCTGACGACGTTGGCGCCCCGGGACAGCCGGGTTCCGATGGCCAGGTCGCTGTGCCCGGACAGCAGCGGGGCGACCAGTGGCGGGAAGGCGTCCAGACCGGTCGAGAGGTCGACGTCCATGTACGCGACCACGTCGGCGTCACTGGCCGACCACACCCTGCGCAGCGCCCGCCCGCGTCCCTTGGCGTCCAGGTGCACGGCGTGCACGTGGGGCAGCTCCCTGCCCAGGCCGACGGCGATCTCCCAGGTGGCGTCGGTGCTGGCGTTGTCCGCGATCGTGACGCGGAAGCCGTAGGGGAGGTTTCCCGACAGGTAGTCGTGCAGGCGGCGCACGCTCTCGGCGAGCACCCGCTGTTCGTTGTGCACGGGGACGACGACCTCGACCAGCCGGGTGCGCACGGGCGCGGACATCTGCTTCACGCTGCCTCCCATGGGTGACGACTCGGATCTCTCATGTCCCCAGGCTCATCGGGGGACCTTGGGCGATCCTGAGCCGATCGTTAACGACCGGTGAGAAAACCGGCGGACCCACGGGCGAGGCGGGACACCCCGAGACAACCGGGAAGCCGTCCCCGCGAACCAGGCCCCTTTCTCGGGACTTTTCAGGAAATTTCGGGACAAGTGGTGGGTCGAATGCCCGGGTCAGGCCGATCCCGGGAAGCCGGGAAGCCGTACCCTGGCCAGGACACCGCCGTCCTCCGCGTTCTCCAGGACGACCTCTCCCCCGGCGTCCCGTACGGCCTGCGCCACGATGGCCAGTCCCAGCCCGGAGCCCGGCATGCTCCTGGCCGACGAGGAGCGCCAGAACCGGTCGAAGACGTAGGGCAGGTCCTCCCCCGCTATGCCGGGGCCGTGGTCCCTGACGGACAGCTCCCCCGCCGCGAGCCGCACCAGGACCGGGCCCTTGGAGAACTTCACCGCGTTGTCGAGCAGGTTGACCACGGCGCGTTCCAGGGCGGCCCGCTCTCCCCGCACGTACCACGGTTCGAGCTCGACCCGGATCGGGCTCTCCTGGGCCCGCAGCCTGGCCCTGCGCACGGCGGTCTCGACCACCTCGTGGAAGGCGACCTCGACGTGCGGTTCGTGCTCGCTCTCCGAGCGCGACAGCTGCAACAGGTCTCCGACCAGCGTGGACATCTCCTCGAACTGGGCCTTGAGACCGGCCAGCAGCCTGCCTTTCGGGGCGGCCCCGAGCGGGCGGCCGGTGTTCTCGCTGCGCAGCAGCAGGTCGATGTTGGTGCGCAGGCTGGTGAGCGGCGTGCGCAGCTCGTGCCCGGCGTCGGCGACCAGCCTGCGCTGGCGCTCGCGGGAGGCGGCCAGGGCGGTGGTCATCGCGTTGAAGGAGGCGCCGAGGCGGGCGATCTCGTCGGTTCCCTCGACCGGGAGGCGGGTCTGCAGGTCCTCGGTCCTGGCGACGTGCTCGACGGCCTCCGCGAGGCGGCCGACCGGGCGCAGCGCCGTACGGGAGACGAACAGACCGGCCGAGGCCGCGCCGACCACGCCGAGCGCGGCGACCCCGGCCAGTATCCAGGCGAGCGTGGTGAGGGTCGACTGGAACTCCGCCAGCGGCCGGGACTCCATCACCGCCAGCCCCGAGCCGACGCTCCTGACGAGCACCAGGACCGGGGCGCCCTCGTCCGTCACGCCGTCGCGGAAGTGCTGCGTCCCCTCCGGCGCCTTCGCCACGGCCTGGTCGCCCGGCACGAGCCGGACCCCGGTGTAGCCGATGACGCACCTGACGCCGCCGGTGTCGATCGCCTGCAGGAGCTGGAAGCGGGGGAAGGGCGGCTGGTGCTCGGGAGGAGGGCTCGCGCAGCTGCGTTCGATCCACTCGTTGCCCTGGGGGCCCTTGGGCGCGTTCAGGGAGCGTTCCATCTGGTCGAGCAGCTCGGACCTGACGATGAACCAGCAGACGGCCGCGCACACCGCGATCGCGACCGCGACCGCCGTCGCGACCAGCAGGGTGAGCCTGGAGCGCAGGGAGCGGCGTTTCCCTCTCACGGCTCAGGAGGCCCGTAGCACGTAGCCGACGCCGCGGACGGTGTGGATCACGCGGGGCAGCCCGGAGCTCTCGGTCTTGCGGCGCAGGTACATGACGTAGACGTCGAGGGAGTTGGAGGAGGGTTCGAAGTCGAAGCCCCAGACCTGGCTGAGGATCTGGTCACGGGTGAGCACCTGGCGGGGGTGGAGCATGAACAGTTCGAGCAGGAGGTACTCGGTCCTGGTCAGTTCGAGCGCTTCGCCCGCCCTGGACACCTCCCGGCTGGCGGTGTCCATCCGCAGGTCGCCGTAGCCGAGCACGGCGTCGCCGTCGCCGTGCGCGGCGGAGACGGCCAGCGCCCCGCGTCGCAGCAGCGCCCTGACCCTGGCCAGCAGCTCGTCCAGTTCGAACGGCTTGACCAGGTAGTCGTCGGCCCCCGCGTCCAGCCCGGAGACCCGGTCCCCGACGGCGTCGCGGGCGGTGAGCATGAGCACCGGCACGTGGTTGCCCGCCGCCCTGAGCCTGCGGCAGGCGGTCAGCCCGTCCAGTCTCGGCATCATCACGTCGAGCAGGACCAGCTCGTACGGCTCCCGCCGCAGGACGTCGAGTGCGGCCTGACCGTCCTGGGCCAGGCCGACCCGGTAACCCTCGAACTCCAGGCTGCTCTGCAGCGCCTCCCGCAGCGCGGGCTCGTCGTCAACGACCAGCACCCGCGCCGTCTCACCGTCGCCCATGCCCCAACGGTAGACCGCTCTCATGAGAGAAGGATGAGGACCTCAGCCGTCCTCACGCAGGCTGAGCGCCCTGGCCGGGCAGAGCCGTACCGCGTGACGGATGCCGTCGGCGACGGCGGTACCGGTCTCGGTGTCGCCCACCACCCTGACCAGACCGTCGTCACCGGAGTCGAAGACCTCCGGCGCGGCGAGCACGCACTGCCCCGCGCCGACACAGCGCTCCCTGTCGACGACGATCCTCGCGTTCACCACGCCACCGGCAGCTCACGGACGCCGAAGATCGCACCGGCGTACTTGAACGGCAGGTCGTCATCGGCGCCCACCACGCGCAGGCCGGGAATCCGTTCGAAGAGGGTGCGGTAGGCGATCTCCAGCTCGGCGCGGACGAGGTTCTGCCCGAGGCACTGGTGCACGCCGTACCCGAACGCCATGTGGTTGCGCGCGCCGCGCCGGAGGTCCAGGTCGTCGGGCCGGTCGAAGACGCGGGCGTCCCGGTTGGCCGAGGCGCCCAGGACGAACAGGCCCTCACCCGCCCTGACGACCTGGCCGCCGATCTCCACGTCCTCGGTCGCGACCCGGTCGAAGCCCACCCAGTCCACGATCGAGAGATAGCGCAGCAGTTCCTCCACCGCCGTCGGCCAGCCCGCCGGGTCGTCGCGCAGCGCGGCGAGGTGACCGGGGTTGCGCAGCAGCGTCAGAACGCCGAGCGAGATCATGTTGGCCGTGGTCTCGTGCCCCGCCACGAGCAGCTGGATCGTCATGCCGACCAGGGCGTCGTGGGAGATCTCCTCGCTCTGCGCGGCGGCCGTCACGAGCCGCCCGACGAGGTTGTCGCCCGGCTCCCGCTCGGCCTTGGTGACCAGGACGTCGAGATACTCCCAGACCTCCGCGGCCGCCGTGACGGCCTCCTGCGTCGAGCTGCTGCCGACGGCGATCATCGTGTTCATCCGGTCGCGGAAGAAGTCGCCGCCCGCCTCGGGCAGCCCGAGCATCCTGCAGATCGTCAGCGACGGCACGGCCAGCGCGAACGCCTCGACGAGGTCGGCGGAGGAGCCCTGCTTGAGCATGTCGTCGATGAGCCGGTCGACGTCCTCCTGAATGCCGGGACGCATCTCCTTGACCTGCCGGACGGTGAACTCGGGGATCAGCAACCGCCGGTAGAGAGTGTGCCCGGGCGGATCCATATCACCGAAATGTCCCTGCTGATACTTTTCCCGAAAGCGCAGTTCCTCCTCGGAAGGGGATTCGATCACCAGGGCGGCCATCGGATGTCCCGGATTGGTTGGATTAGTGCTGATTCGGGGGTCGATGAGAACCTGCTGCGCCTCACTGTGCCGGGTCACAAGCCAGACCTGGCCGCCGGGAAGTTCCGCCCTGACCAGCGGACCCTCCTCCCGGAGGCGCGCGTACTCGGGCGGCGGGGCGTACGGGCAGGTACGGGGAACGGGGAAACTCTGGGTCATAAGGCTTACTCCTCACGGACCGAGCCACTCCACTTACCACATGAAAGTAGGGACGAGGACAATGGCCGTCAAGGTATGACATAAACCAGAAAGTGCATAATGGCAATAAATGTCCGGCGAATCTATATAAGAAGGCTAATTCAGCAGGTAGATGGTTTTGTTCGCCGAGTGGAGCGGCCGACTCGCCCACGGCGCTCCGGCGCCCATACCAGGGCCGGGCACCCTTCCCGGAGCCGCACGGCGAAGGGAACGCCTCACTCCCGTGCGGTCGCCAGGCTGATCCTCAGCAGCGTCGCCGCCGGTCCCGTCGGCGTACGGCCCCGCCGCCAGATCGCGCGCAACCGGCGTTCGAGGTCGATGCCCTTCGTCACGACCTCGATCAGGCGTCCGGTGACCAGCTCGCCCTCGACGGCGTAGCCGCTGAGCACCGCCGGGGCGGCCCCCTCGCCTGCCGCCCCCTTGACCGCGGCGTTGGAGCCGAGTTCGAGCCGGGGCGCGGCCACCTCGTGCCCGGCCAGCGCGCGGTCCAGGGTCTCCCTGGTCCCCGAGCCCCGCTCGCGGACGACCAGCGGCGTCGCCGCGAGCTCGGCCGCCAGCAGCGCCGTACGGCGGCGCGCCCACGGATGGCCGGGCGCGACCACGACGACGAGCCGGTCGGTCGCGACCACCCTGGAGGCCAGTCCCTGCGGGACCGAGGGACCCTCGACGAAGCCCAGCTCGATGCCCGCGCCGACCAGCCTGGCGACCTCCGCCGAGTTCTGCACGTCCAGCCCGACCTGCACCTGGGGCTCGCGGGTCTGCAGCTCCCCGAGCCAGCGCGGCAGGAGGTACTCGGCCACGGTCATGCTCGCCGCGATGTGCAGGTGGGCCTCCCTGCCGTGCCGTACGGCCCGCGCGCCGCGCATGAGCTCCTCCGCGGCGGCCAGCACCTGCGACGCCCAGGCCGCGATCATCACGCCCTGCGGGGTGAGGGTCGAGCCGCGCGGGGTGCGTTCGAGCAGGGGCAGCCCGAGGCGGCGCTCAAGCAGCATGATCCGCTTGCTCGCCGACGGCTGGGCGATGCCCACCGCCCTCGCCGCCTGACCGAGACTTCCCAGGCGTTCGACGTCGACGAGCAGCCGCAGGGACTCCAGGTCGGGCAGGTCACTCATAGCCCTAGGCTATGACCTTCCAGGTAGAGCGCGGCTACCGGCCACCCCTGTCCGGTTTGAGACTCGGAACATGTCCCTCTTCCCGCTCTCCGCCTCCCCTCGCCACCGGCCCCCTGCCGGACTCCTCGCGGGCCCGCCCCAGGTCGTGGCGGTCCTGCGTCTCCTGCCCGGCCTGGCCCTGACGGCGTGCGCCGTGGCCGTCGCCCAGTGGGCGGGCCGCGCGCTGCCCGGGGTGAGCCCGGCCGTGGTCGCGGTGGTGCTCGGGGTCGCGCTGGGCAGCCTCACCACACCGCCCGCCGTGTTCGGCGCGGGCCTGCGCTTCGCCTCCCGCAGGCTGCTCCGCCTGGCGATCGTGGTGCTCGGACTGCAGGTCGCGCTGCCCGAGGTGCTGGCGCTCGGCTGGCGGCCCCTGGCGCTGGTCGCCGTCTCGACGGTCTGCACGTTCACCCTCACCCGGTGGATCGGCCCGCGAATGGGGGTGAGCCCGCGCAGGTCGCTGCTCATCGCCACCGGCGTCTCGGTCTGCGGCGCCGCGGCGGTCGCCGCCATGCATGAGGTGGCCGACGGAGACGACGACGACGTGGCAGGCGCGGTCGGCGTCGTCGTCCTGTACGGCAGCGCCGCCCTCGTCGTCCTGCCCGTGGTCGCGCGGCTCGCCGGGCTCTCGCCGTACGGGCTCGGCCTGTGGGCGGGCGCCTCGGTGCACGAGGTCGCCCAGGTCGCGGCCATAGGCGCGACCGCCGGGACGGGAGTGCTCGCCTGCGCTGTCATGGTCAAGCTGGCCAGGGTCGCGCTGCTCGCCCCGCTCGTCGCCTTCACCTCCCTCACCCTGCGCCGCCCGGCCTGTGACCGCAGCCGTGACCGGAGTGGGGTACGGCGCCCGCCGCTGGTGCCGCTGTTCGTGCTGGGTTTCCTGGCGGCGGTCGCGGTCAGGAGCCTGGGAGTCGTACCCGGCGGGGTCGTCGAGATCGTCCCCCAGGTGACCGCGCTGTCGCTGGCGGCGGCGCTCTTCGCGCTGGGGACCGGAGTGGATCTCAGGACGCTGGCGCGCGGTGGCCGTTCCCTGGCCCTCGGCGGGCTGGCGACCGCTGTCATCGGCGCTATCTCACTGATCGGCGTCCTCGCCATCGGCTGATGTCCCGGTAGACGCCATCCGATATCCCCCGTAACGTGCTCTTTCTGGAACAAGCAGCTTCTTTACCCGGTTCCACTGAGCAGCCATCCAGGCAGGACGAGGAGACAGAACCCGCTCATGCGTACCACCGAGCAGCCCATCGACAGCGTGCTCCGCCCATCCGACGAGGTGGCCGAGGCACTGGCGCAGGGCGCCCCGGTCGTGGCGCTGGAGTCCACGATCATCTCGCACGGCCTGCCCCAGCCCCGCAACCTGGAGGTCGCGCGGGAACTTGAGGGGCTCGTCCGCGAGGCCGGGGCCGTACCCGCGACGATCGCGGTGCTCGACGGCGTGGCGCGGATCGGCCTGGACAAGGACGGCCTCGAACGGATCGCCACCGAGCCCGGCCTGCGCAAGCTCGGCTTCCGCGACCTGGCGGTCGCTGCCGCGCTCAGCTCAAGCGGCGCCACGACGGTCTCGGCGACCTCCTTCCTGGCCGCCAGGGCGGGCATCCGCGTCTTCGCCACCGGCGGGCTCGGCGGAGTGCACCGTGAGTGGACCGAGACCCAGGACGAGTCCGCCGACCTCGACACGCTGAGCCGTACGCGGATCACCGTCGTCTGCGCGGGCGTGAAGTCGATCCTGGACGTGCCGGCGACCCTGCAGCGCCTGGAGACCCGGGGCGTCGGCGTCGCGGGCTTCCGCACCGGTGAATTCCCCGGTTTCTACCTGCACACCTCCGGCCGGCCCGTCGACTGGCGCATCGAGACGCCCGAGCAGGCCGCGGAGATCATGCGGGCCCAGGACGCGCTCGACGGGCCCGAGTCCGCGCTGATCGTGGCCAACCCGGTCCCGGTGGACGAGCAGCTCGACCCGGCCCTGCACGACCGGGTCCTGGCCGAGGCGCTCGCGCAGGCGCGGCATCGCGGGGTGAGCGGCCAGGCCATCACCCCGTTCCTGCTGGAGTACCTGGTCAAGGGGACGGACGGCGCCTCGCTTGAGGCGAACCTGGCCGCGGTGCGCGGCAACGTCCGCCTCGCGGGACGGATCGCGGTGGCCTGGAGCCGGGGAAACTGAGGCGATCGTGGCCGGATCGGGTCTGCTCGTCATAGGTGACGTCGTCACCGACGTCGTCGCGCTGCACGAGGGTCCGGCGCTCTCCGGACTGGCCGTCGGCACGGACACCGCCGCCGACATCGTGCTGCGCCCGGGGGGCTCGGGGGCCAACACCGCCTCCTGGGCCGCCCATCTGGGCGCGGACGCGCGGATCCTGACCAGGGTCGGGTACGACACCGGGGAGTGGCACGCCGCGGAACTGCGCCGCGGCGGGGTCAGGACGCACCTGCGCGTCGATCCCGAGCGCCCGACCGCCGTGGTCATCGCCATGGTCGATCCGACGGGTGAGCGGTCCATGCTCACCAACCGGGGCGCCGGCGGGCACATCTGCGCCGACGACTGGGAGGAGGACCTGCTCGACGGGGTCGGCCACCTGCACCTGTCCGGCTACACCCTGTTCGCCGAACCGGGCCTGCAGCTGTCCAGGCTCGCCCTGGAGCAGGCCGTGCGGAACGGCGTGTCGATCAGCGTGGACCCGGCCTCCACCGGTTTCCTGCGCTCCTTCGGCCCCGAGCGGTTCATCAGGGAGACCTCGGCCGCCCAGCTGGTCATCCCGAACCTGGACGAGGCCCTGCTGCTGACCGGCGCGGACGACCCGGAGAGCGCCGCGGGCCGGCTGAGCCTGCGCTACGGCGCCGCGGCGGTCAAGCTGGGCCCCGGCGGGGCGTTGCTGGCGCGGAAAGGAAAGTTGACCGCACGGCTTCCCGGACTCACCGCGGAAGTGGTTGACTCGACGGGAGCGGGTGACGCGTTCGCCGCCGGTCTGCTGACCGCCCTCCTGAGAGGGGACGACGACGAGGCCGCGCTGGACGCGGGACGCCGCGCCGGAGCCGAGGCCGTGACAGCGGTCGGCGGTCGGCCGCGTATTCTCACGTCTGGTTTGGCGTCCACCGGCTTTACCCACTCTCATGCTAATTGATAGCTTGCGGCGTAGGCTGCACCATTAGCCACATGTGTCACTTTGGGGAGGTTGCGGTCCGCCGATGGATGCCGAGTCATCGATCTGCCTGAGCGATCTGGTCCCGGCCCTGCGCTGGAGCAGAGCACAGCAGGTCGCCGAAGCCCTGGCCGATCCCCGCCTGCCCGCGGGATGGTGGTCCTCGGTCACCCTGCCCAAGGCCCTGAACTCGGCCGGACTCGACTGGGTCTGCGACCGGCTGGCCCGTCTCTCGATGTCCAGATGGGACCACCTTCCCCTGAGCGACGTCCTGCCGGCCCTGCACGTGCACACCGTCGATCCCACGCTGCCCGGCTGGCCGGAACCCGCCCGCGCGGCGATCACCGGCCTCGGCGGCTGGTCGAGGCTGCGCCGCCTGACCGCGGGAGACCTGGGCGGCTCCTCCCTGCCCACCACCCCGGAGACCGTGATGACCGCGGTCTTCCGTGAGGTGCTCAGCCAGATCCCCGGGATCGCCGTCCCCCCGGCCGCCGAGTCGTCCGCGCAGGCGGAACGGCCCACCGCGGAGGCACCCGCAGCGACACCCGCAGAGGCGTCGGCAGGGGCACCCGCGCAGGCCGAGCAGCAGGAGCCGCAGGCACCCGCCGTACCCCAGCAGGCCCCCGCGCCCGAGCCGCAGGTCAGGCTCAGCGACTACCCGCTGGTCGGCCTGGTGGACAACATGTTCCGCGACTGGGGCCCCCTCGAACGCGCGGTCGCCGTCGACCGCCTGTTCGCCGTCGACCCGATCAGCCTGCGTGCCCTCGCCCACAAGCTCAACGCCGACCTCGGCGCGCTGTCGGTCGCCCAGCGCGCCGCCGAGGAACGCATCCTGCTGTGGCTGCGCTCCTCGGAGTCGGCCCCGCTCACCGGCCACATGTTCGGGCTCACCGAGTGGCTCGGCGCCGCCGCCACCCAGGAGCAGCTCATCGGCGCCGACCCGGCCCACCCCATCGAGGTGCCCACACTGCGCACCCCGCTGTGGCGGGTGCTGGTCACCCTCATGCCCGACCGGCGGCTCCAGGACGGCTGGCTCGTCGTCGGCGACCTGGGCGGCCTGCGGGACCGCACCCGGCAGCTCATGGGCGGCAAACCGGCCGACTCCGAGACGGTCTCGCTGATGGAGCAGCGGCTCGGCATCCGCACCCACTCCGCGCAGGCCTGGCTCGACGCCCTGGCCGCCAGCGCGGAGCGGGGCTCGGCCGTCCCCGACGCCGCCGCGGAGCCCGGCAACAGGCAGCTGCCCCGCCGTACCCCCGGGGCCAACGGGCACCACCACCACCGGGGCGGCCAGCCCATCCCGCAGGTGAACGCCAACGCCATCGACCCCCGTGCCGCCCTGGCCACGCTGTCGGCCCTGTCCGGCAACACCAGGCCCCACCTCATCACCAGCCAGCGCGCCCCGCTCCACCCGCCGACCAGCCCGGCCACCGACCCGAGCCGCTGGCAGCGGATAGAGGTGACCAGCGAGCACCTGCGCGGCGCCCCGGTCGCGGTGCCCGAGGGGTACGCCACCCAGCTCGGCATGCGTCCGGGCACCCTGCTCTCGGTCACCGGTCCCGGCGACAACGCGGTGGTGCTGGTGTGGCGGGACCACCCCGTCTTCGACTCCCTGCAGCCGGTGCTGATGCGCCTGAACGCGCGCCCCGGGGACCAGGTGTACGTCACGGTCGACGGCTACCGCCTGGACGCCCAGCTGCCGTCCTGACGGGCGGACGGTGGGCGGCGGCCGCCGCCCACCGGGTTCACGGGACCGGCCCCATCCGCCGTCGCAGCTCGCGGCAGAAATCCCTGGCCGTCCCCCAGAAGATGGATATCCGCCAGTCCTCGTAGTAACGGGCCACGTCCCGCTGGATCTGCAGGATGTCGGCCCTCGCGCCGGCGGGGGACGGCGCGAGCTGCACGCTCACGTGCCTGCGGCGGTTGATGCCGGGCACCGCCTTCACCAGGCTGTGGAACAGGAAGCGGAAGGTCCAGTCCTGCAGGCTGTACCCCATGAAGAGGATGGGCCTCCTGGTCAGTGCCTCCAGGATCGAGGTGGGCAGCATCCGCTGCCCGTCGGCCGCGCTGTCCAGCGCCAGGTTGGCGACGAACTCCAGGTAGTCGTCCTCGGCCAGCACGATCGAGGCCGGGTCCCCCAGCCTGCCGTGCAGGTGGTAGACGAGCGGCCTGTCAGGACGGGGGCCGCTCCCGTCCCCGGCGAAGAGGTCCTTGGCGTAGGCGAGCCCGTCGTTCCAGGCGCACACCGCGACGTCGGGGCTTTTCCCCGCCGCCTCAAGCGACCGGAAGATGAAGTCGTCGTAGTTGGTCGTCAGATAAACCGGCAGCGGAAAACTCGCCAGCAGGCTGTGCGGTTCCAGCGGATCGAGGAAATCGGGGACCGCCCCGGCGTCCAGTTCCTGGCAGACCAGCCGTTTGACGTACACGGGGTCGCCGTAACGCATGGCCGCGAACTGCGCGACCCGGGGAAGGTCGTAGTCGTTGTCGAATGGATAATCCCACCGGCGTGCCATGTTCCGGCTGAGCGCCGTCCCCGTGGGAAGGACACCGGCGCAGGCGCCCGACCCGAGAAACGGTGTGCAGTCCCCGTGTTTCAACTGGTCGAGCAGTCGTTCCCACTCGGCCTCCCCCATGTCGTGCACCTAGGGCACCACCTCGAAGACCGGGATTCCAGCGGAAACGGCTCCCCGGCGGCGCGTTTGCGCCGGTACGGCACCCCTCCGCCCGTGGAGCGCGCCGCCTTGCCGTACGGCAGGGGCGGAACGCGGCCGCGCCCGTCCTCTCGACCGTCGTGAACGTCCGGGGGTGCGGGAGGGGTTCACCTCACGCCTCTTCCCCGTATCGCGGTCCCGGCGTTTTCGAGTTTTTCCCGGCGTTCGGTCAACGAGACGCGGGACCTGGGGAGCGATCGGCCTCTTCTCGACGCCGTGAATATATGATCTTCACGCCCCATCGCGCCTCACATTCAGGTTTCGGTCAACCAAAAGCACACCACGACGCTATTCAAGGGAGCCTGCACCTTTTAGTGGCTTACGCGATTCTGTAATACCCCATCCCGTAAATCAACCTTCGGCGTCGGCGGCGCTTTCCTCGGGGAGGAGGACACCTCACCGCGGGGAGAGGGATCCACTTCCTTGGCCTCGCGGCTCGCGGGGCCCACTTCCCTGGAACGGGTCCAGGCGCCCGGAAATCACTCTATTTTACGAAATATCCTGTATACCCGTACAACATACTTACCGATGCCAACTCCACCCCCACCGGGAACTTCATCCCGAACAGCGGCTCACGTCCCGATCGGAGCGCCGCGAATTTCCGCACAGGCGTTCGGCCCGCCTCTCCTCAATGCCCCCGGACACTTTCCCCTATGCTGTAATCCTCCTGAGGCGTCACACGACCTGGTCTCGAAGCGGAGGCTGATCAGCGGTGCGCGAGTGGCCTTCGAATCTGGATGTCGAGGGTCTGACGGCCGGAGGCTGGCAGCCGACTCCGTTCCGCCAGTTCGTAGTCAAGATTCACAGCCGTTGTGATTTGGCGTGCAAGTACTGTTATGTGTACGAAATGGCGGATTCAAGCTGGCGTGACCGTCCCAAAGTCATGTCAGCCGAGATCCTCGCCGCCACGGCGGCGAGAATCGGCGAGCACGTCCGCGCCCACGACCTCGACGCCGTCGAACTCGTCCTGCACGGCGGCGAACCACTGCTCGCCGGTACGGAGCCGATCCGCGAGATCGTGACCCGCGTCCGCTCGGAGACGGCTCCCGGCACCCACCTGAAGGTCAGCCTCCAGTCCAACGCCACCCTGCTCGACCTTCGCTACCTCAGGCTCTTCGACGAGCTGGGGGTCCGGGTCGGGGTGAGCCTCGACGGCGACGAGGCGATGCACGACCGCAGCCGCCGCCGCGCCAACGGCCAGGGCAGCCACGCGGCGGTCATGACGGCCCTCGGGCTGCTGACCTCGCCGGACTTCCGGCATCTCTTCGGCGGCCTGCTGTGCACCGTCGACCTCAGAAACGACCCGGTCGGCGCCTACGAGGCCCTCGCCGCCTTCGATCCGCCCGCCGTCGACTTCCTGCTTCCGCACGGCAACTGGTCGGCGCCCCCGCCCGGCCGGGAGGCGGGCGCCTCCGGCACACCGTACGCCGACTGGCTGATCCGGGTGTTCGACCACTGGTACGGTACGCCGCGCCGGCGCACGGACGTCCGGCTGTTCGGCGAGATCATCCACCTGCTTCTCGGCGGCTCCTCCGCGAGCGAGCAGGTCGGGCTGTCCCCGGTCGCGATGGTGGTCGTGGAGACCGACGGTGGCGTCGAACAGTCCGACCTGCTCAAGTCGGCCTACCAGGGCGCTCCCGAGACGGGCCTGCACGTGACCCGCGACCCCTTCGACGCCGCTCTCGCACTGCCCGCGATCGCCGCCCGCCAGATCGGCGCCCTCGCGCTGGCCGCCGAATGCCGTCAATGCCCGGTGGGCGGGGTGTGCGGAGGCGGACTCTACGCGCACCGTTACCGCGCGGGCAGCGGCTTCGCCAACCCGTCGGTCTACTGCCCGGACCTGCTCCGCCTCGTCGGGCACGTCAGGAAGACCGTGGAGAAGGACCTGGCGGCCCGGGTGGGAGCCGCAGCCGAGAGAGCGCGAGACGAAGGAGCACGATGAACCTGCGTGAACACCGGATTCCGGAGGAGATGTTCGCCGAGCTCGCCCGGGGCGGCGGCGGGACCGCGGCCGTCACGTGCCTGGCCGCGGCCCAGCACAGCAAGCACGTCCTCCTCGTGCGCGGGGTGCTGGAGGCGGCGCGGGCGTGCGGTCATCCCGAGGCCGCCGCCACCCGCCGTGCCTACGACCTGCTGGCCACGATCCAGCGCGCGCACCCCGGCGTCGTCAACGCCGTCGTCCGCCACCCGGCCGTGGGCGCCTGGGCACGGCGTACGATCAAGGCCCTTGAGTCCGGGGATCCGGAGGCCGCCCCCGCCCGGCTCGCCGCGCTCGCCGCGGTCGCCGCGATCCGTTCCGGCACGACCTGCGACATCGACGTCCCCGCGGTCGAGGGGGTGGTCACCCTGCCGTCCCTGGGACAGGCCGTCCTGTCGCCGACCGTCTCCTGCGTGACGGTCCAGTGCGATCCGGAGTGCGCCGAGGTCGCGGCAGAGGGGGTGATCGTCCGCATTCCCGCCGACCCCCGGCAGGACGCCCCCGGCTGGCGGGGGATGCGGGAGCTGTCCGCGGAGACGGACGGCACCCCGATCAACGTCGTCATCGACGACATCGACCCCTACCGCATGCCGGAGACCACGAACATGGGCGAGCGCCTCACCCAGGCCGAGGCGAGGCGCTGGCAGGCGACGCTGCACAGGGCGTGGGGCCTGCTGGTCCGCCACCATCGGACCACCGCGGAGGAGGTGGCCGCGGCCATAACGGTGCTGACCCCTCTGCGGCCCCCGGCTCTGGGACAGTCGAGCTCGACCTCCAGGGAGACCTTCGGCTGCGTCGCGCTGTCGACCCCGCCCGACGCCTCGACCCTGGCCGTCACCCTGGCGCACGAGACCCAGCACGCCAAGCTCTCGGCCCTTCTCGACCTCGTCCCGCTGACCATGCCCGACGACGGGTCGCGTTACTACGCCCCCTGGCGTGAGGATCCCCGCCCGGTTCCCGGTCTTCTCCAGGGCGCCTACGCCTATCTGGGGGTGACCGACTTCTGGCGGCGTCAGCGGCACCTGGAGACGGGCCAGGCCCGGGTGCACGCGGACGCCGAGTTCTCCCGGTGGCGTGAGGCCGCCTCCATGGTGGCGCGGACCCTCATCGACAGCGGAAGGCTGACCGCCCCGGGCAGGACCTTCGTCACCGAGATGGCGCGCCGGCTCGACGGCTGGGCGGGCGAACCGGTCCCCGCGGGCGCACGGGCGATCGGTGAGGAGCGCGCGAGCCGCCACCGCGCGCGCTGGCTCAGGAACAACGGGCGGGCGGACATCTCCCCCGTGCCCCCTCCGGCGGGCACGTGAGTCACAGCGCGGGCGGGTCGAAGTCGAAGTCGAGCCGCTCACCGCGCATCGCCACCTTCACGTCCGGATGCTCGTTGGTCAGCACACGCTGGTAGCGCTCGAAGGTGTCGACCGCCAGGATGTCGGCCCATTCCTGCTCGCCCTCTGCGCGCAGGTCCGCGATCAGGTTGATGGCGCAGGCCAGGGTCAGCGGATGGTCGGTGCCCAGCAGCGCCCGCAGCTGCTCCAGCGTCCGTCCGCCCAGCTCTCTGGCGGTGTGCGTGTCGCCCTGGGCGGCCAGGTCGCTGGCCAGGTTGATGGCGCAGGTGAGCGAGTAGTGGTGCTCCCTGCCGAGTCTCACGTCGAAGCCCGCCAGTGATCTGCGGTCGAGTTCCGCGGCCTCGTCGACGTCCCCGTTGACGCGTATCAGCAGCGCGAGGTTCATGTCGCAGCCGTACTTGAAGGGATGGTCGCCGCCGTAGATGCGGGGGTAGCGGTCTGCGGTGTCCCGCAGCAGTTCGAGCGCCGCGGTGACCTCCCCCGTCGCGCGCTGCGCGTTGGCCAGGCACAGCGCCGCCGCGAGGGTGTCGGGATGGTCCCTGCCGAAGGTGCGCTCCTCGCGCTCGAAGGTCCGCTGGGCGATCTCCAGGGCCTCGTCGGTGAGCCCCGCCCTGCGTTTGGCGATGGACAGGTCCTTGGCCGTCCGCAGGGTCCAGGGGTGGTCGCCGCCCAGTTCCTGGACGCCGAACTCGTAGGCGTCCTGACCGAGGTCGCAGGCCTCCGAGTAGTTCCCGCTGAGCCTGACGACACGGGCGAGGCCGTTCCAGGAGGCCAGCACGTTGGAGGTGCTGGCGTCCGAGTTGGCCAGGCTCTGCAGTCTGTAGGCGTTCTCCTGGAGTTTGCGCGCCTCGACGTAGTTGCCCAGCAGGAGATAGTCGATGGAGAGGTTGTTCATCGCCCGCAGGGTCCGGCGGTGGCGAGGACCGAAGACGATCTCGTGCTGGCGCCAGGACTCCTCATCGTGCCTGAGCGCGGCGGCGAAGTCTCCCCGGGTCCGCAGGTCGCCGCCGTGGCTGTTGGTGAGCAGGAGAGTCTCCTCGTGCTGCTCGCCGAGGATCGTCCGCATGCGGTCGAGGGTCCTGCGGTTGAGCTCGTAGGAGGCGCGGTAGTCACCGAGCTCGCGCAGGACGATGCCGAAGTGCCGCTGCGCGGAGAGCACGTACTGGTCGTCGGGACCGCTGTCGGCCCGCCACCTCTCGATGAGACGGCCGACCAGGTCACTGGCCGACTGGTAGCTCCCCGAGGAGTACAGGTAGCGCACCATGTCGAGGGCGAACCCACGGATGCCGGGCTTGCTGCTGCTCTCCACGTCCGCGGGCGTCACGTGCCCCAGCAGCTGGGAGTATCCCTGCCACAGGGCGTTGTCGTCGGGAAGACCCGGCGCCGCCGCCGCCAGAAGCAGGTGCGCCTCGTCGCGGTAGGCGGGGTGCTCCCGGGGGTCGAGGCCGTCGCGCAGCAGCGCCTGGACCAGCCGGTGGACCTGGATGGTCCTCGCGTCCGAGTCGATGCGCGCCAGGGCGTAGCGGCCGAGTTCCCTGATCGCCTTGCTCAGCAGGATCGGGTTGGCCAGGAGCGCGCCGAGCTTGGAGTCGGAGGCGAGGTCCTCGGGCAGTCCCTTGAACACGTCCCTGGGGATGGGCTCGGGACCGAAGAAGGCGCAGCATCGCAGCAGTTCGACCGCCTCGGGCAGCTTCGCCTGGAGCTGCGAGACCGACAGCGACCACGCCGCCGTCATGGACAGCGGGTAGTCCGAGGGTTTGTTGGCGTCGAGCAACTGGGTCGTCTGCTCACGCAGCAGCCGGAAGTACTCCTCGACCGACATCCCGGTCTCCGCCTGCAACGCCCCCGCCTGTTCGAGGGCCAGCGGCAGGTCTCCCAGTTCCTCGGCCAGCCGCTCCGTCTCCTCGGCGCCGACCTTCCCCGGCAGCCGCTTGCCGAGGAACTCGACGCTCTCCTGCCTGCTGAACACGTCGACGGGCAGGGTCTCGACCACGCTCCCCCACGAGTGGTTGCGCGAGGTGATCAGCACGTGCCCCGGCCCTCGGGGCACGATCTCGTTGATCTCCTCCGGCTGCTCGGCGTTGTCGAAGATGAGCAGCCACTTGGAGTACGGCCTGCCCCTGCGCAGCGCGTCGAGCACGGCGGTGAACGCGTCCTCGATCCCGGTCGTGGTCAGGGACGGCAGGCCGAGGTGCGGCGCGAGACCGGCCAGTGAGGAGCGCACCAGTATGGGTTGGTCCGCCGGAATCCACCAGACCACGTCGTACTCGTGGCGGAAGCGCCAGGCGTACTCGATGGCCACGTGTGTCTTGCCCACTCCGCCGAAACCGTGCAGGGCGTGGGGGACGACCGCGGTGACGTCGGACGTGACCGACTCGTGCAGTCTTTCGAGCAGGCTCTCCCGGCCGGTGAAGTTCTTGTTCTGCTGCGGCACCTTGCCCCAGACCTGGGGCTGGCGTCCCGGTGTCCGGGAACCCTCCGACGATTGTGCAACGGACACGCGACCGCCTCCACTCGCCCGATCCGAGATGAGTTTAGACTTCCGAACACGGCGCGCACCCATACAAAGAGGCCAGACTCCCGTTTCAATGCCACTAAATATGTTTTAGGGAGCAAATCGCCCGACTTCTTTGGTGAGCGCGGGTCGCCGGTCCCCCGATGTTAGGAGCCCCCGGCCGGACATGGAAGGATGACCGGGTAAGCCGAGCGGGCGGAAAACGGCACGGACGCCGGCCTCGCCTCCAAGCGCCAGGAGTCCAGATGAGCGAAAAGGCCACAGATTTCAGCAACGGCCTGATTGACGTCACCTCTTTGAACCTCGCCGACCTCGACCGGGTCGACGACTCTCGCCTCAGCCAGGCCTTGCGGCGCCTGCTCGACACCGAGGAAACCGGTCCGGTCGCCGGTTTCCAGTCGGCCATATAACGCCGTTCCATCCGGCCGGGAAACGCGCCCGGCGGCTGTGGGACCGGGTTTTCCGAACCCGGCCGACGGCGATCGCCCCTCCCTCCGGCGAAGGAGACCGGAACCGATCCCCCCGGCGACTGGCCCGTCCTTCTCCTCCGCCTTATCGTGCGAAAAGCCGCTCCATCCCGAACGACCGTACGGCTCGATCTTCCTGGCCACCGCGCCGGAGCTCCCCAACGGCCCCGGCGGAGACAAGAACGGACGGGCGCCATGACGGACCCGGCGCAGGTGAGAGGTGAACCCGTCCAGCCCTACGTGGGGCTGCGTCCCTATCTGCGGGCCGACCACGCGCGTTTCTTCGCACGCGAACGGGAGACCCGTGAGGTCGCGACCATCTGGCAGGCCGCCGGGCTGACCGTGCTGTTCGGAGCGTCGGGGGTCGGCAAGACCTCCCTGCTGCACGCCGGGGTGCTGTCCCGCATCGAGACCGAGCGGGCGGACGTGCTGCCCATCGCCCGGGTCTCCCCGCGCGGGTTCTCCACCAGGGGGACGGCCAACCCGTACGTCCTGGCGCTGCTGTCGGCGTGGGCGCCGGACGAACCGTTGTCGGTGCTCGCCGGGCTGACGGTCTCCGAGTTCCTCGCCGGGCGCCCCGAGCGGACCGACCGGTACGGTGACCCCGTGCCGACCCTGGCGGCCGTCGACCAGGCCGAAGAGCTGTTCGGCGGCCCGCTTCGCGGGGAGGAGGACCGCGGCGCCCTGCTCGCCCAGCTGGTCCAGGCCGTGGACGAGCATCCGGGGCTCCACCTGCTGCTGTCGCTGCGCGAGGAGCACCTGGCCGCCGTGCTTCCGTACGAACGCCCGCTGGGCCGGGGGTCGCGGGCGCGTTTCCACCTGCTGCCCTTCACCCCCGCCGCGGCCCTGGACGCCGTGACCAAGCCGGTCGAGGGCACGGGACGGTTCTTCGCCAGGGGCGCCGCCGAACTGCTGGTCAACGACCTCCAGACGACCGTGATCGCCAACGACGAGGGGGACCGGACCATACTGACCCTGAAGTCCATAGAGCCGGTCCAGCTTCAGGTCGTCTGCTCGGCGCTGTGGGAGTCCCTGCCCCCCTCCCTGCGCGAGATCACCTCCGAGCACGTGAACCTGCACGTGAACGTCGACCGGTTCCTCACCGGGTTCTGCAGGACGGCTCTCCACGCCGTCGCCGCCGAGCACGACGTGCCCCCCGCGGAGCTCGGATACTGGCTGCGCAACGCCTTCGTCACCGAGCACGGCACCCGCAACACGGTCTACGAGGGCCTTCAGGAGACCGCGGGCATGCCCAACGCCGTCGCCAGGGCCCTGGAGGACCGTCATGTCCTGAAGGCCGAGCACCGGCTGGGAATCCGCTGGTACGAGCTGCAGCACGATCGCCTCATCAGCTCCGTCCGCGGACCGGAACGCCCCGCCTCCTACCTCAGGGACGCACGGGAGCTGCTGGCCAGGCAGAGCTGGGAGAGCGCGGGAAGGCTCGCCGAGGAGGCGGCTCGTGTCGCGGAGTTCGACGAGGTGTGGGTGCGGGCCGAGGTGAAGGCCATCCTGGGGGAGGTCGCCGCCGCCCGGGGCGAGGTGGAGACCGCCCGCGCGCACCTCAGGGAGGCCGCTGAGACGTTCGCGGTGCTCCAGCGCTTCGACGGGGTGGCGCGGGCGCTGACCGCCGACGGGCGGCTCAGACTGGCGCAGGGTGAGTACGCCGAGGCCGTCGACGTGCTCAAGTCCGCCCTGTCGTGGGCCCCGAACGACATGTTCGTCCAGTCGGCGCTGGGGCAGGCCCTGTGGTGGCTCGGGCAGCCGCTCGCCGCCCTCGCGATGCTCAACGGAGCGGTGAACCTCGCCGGGGAGCCGCCGGTCGAGGCGCTGGCGTTGCGCGGTGAGATCCTCGCCGATCTGGGCAGGTCCGATGAGGCGTTGCGTGACCTGAACCGGGTGCGGCACCACCAGCGGGCCGGCACGGTCGCGGCCAGGGCGCTGGCCCTCGCCCAGGCGCAGCGGCTCGACGCCGCCGAGCAGGAGATCCTGGACGCCACGGGCGCGGAACCGGGCAACGGGCCGGTGCTGCTTCGGGCCGCACGGGTCAACGCGCTGCTCGGCAGGACGGGGGTCTCGGCGGATCTGGCCGCCCGCGCGCTGGAGGCGGGCGATCCCGGACTGCCGCCGCACCTGCGCGGGCAGGCGGGACAGCTCCTGCTCAGGTCCGCCTGACGCCCGGCGCCGGGTTCTGCAGGGTTCGCTCCCCGGCCTCCGCCGCGTCGGCGGGGAGAACGGGTGCCGGGGGGACGTCGTGCCGGGCGGCGTTCCAGATGTGGTCGAACTGCTCGACCCAGTATCCGTACCAGCGCTCGTCACGCCCGCGGGTCAGTTCCAGGTGCATGCGGGAGGAGGTCGAGAGGTTGTGGAAGCCGTGGATCTCCACGATCACCCGGCCCGCCGGGGTGTCCGGGTCGAGGAGCACGAGGCTGAAACCGGGGCTGTAGGACAGCAGGCGGTAGTCGAAGGCGCCCGGGGTCTTCCATCGGCTCATCAGCCGCAGCCGTTCCATCGTGGTCTCCAGCGCGGCGGGCAGCCGCTGGACGGGGAACTCGACCGACTCGTCGAGCTGCCTTGACGCCTGTCTGACCGACGCCTCCTCGCGGGGGTCGAGGATGACGATCCTGACCCTGCCGTTCTCGCGCCGCAGCACGCTGTTGCGCAGGATCTCGCAGGTCTGCGCCGACAGCAGGTTGACGGCCGAGGGGGCGAAGACCCGGACGTCACGCACCCCGGCGAACAACGACGCCGCCGGGACCGTGTCGTAGACCGACCGGTCGTACAGGACGCCCTCGGCCATCTCGGGGGTCTCATCGGGAAGCGAGCGGTAGATCAGCAGGCCGAGCCCCGACAGCAGCACCGCCCATCTGAAGTCGTCGTCCAGCCTGTCGCTGAAGAGCGAAACCAGGGCGTAGAGGACTGCGACGACGGTCAGGGCGTGGGCGTCGATGTTCCGCCGCTTCCTGAGGTCGCCGACGACCCGCCGCAGCCATCCCACTTCGCCCCCCCGGCTCCTTGGTCGTCCCCGGTCGTGGTGCCGATTGTCGCCCGCACCGGACCGGCGATCCATGGAGCCGGAGGTGACATCCAGGTTCGGCGGGCCGTCAGGAGACGCCGGCCGTACGGCGCCGCTGCCAGAGGTCGTCGAGGGCGAGAGCGCCACCACCGCTGAAGGCGATGGCGAGCAGGGCGCAGATCAGGGCCAGGACGAACTCGTAGCCCCCCTTGGCCGCGTCGAAGCCGTTGGCGCCGTGGACGAAGACGATCGCCCCGAGCATGTCCAGGACGAGCAGGATCGCGGCGATCGGCAGGGCGGCGCCGAGAATGAGCGCGATGCCGCCGACCAGCTCGATCACGGCGACCGCCGGTGCCGCCAGGCCCGGCAGCGGTACGCCGATCTGCTCGAAGAAGGCCGTCGTGCCGCTCAGGCCCATGGTGGCGAACTTCTGCCAGCCGTGGACGACGAAGATCACTCCGACGCCGATCCGTGCCAGCAGCAGCGCGATCGGCCTCGCACGCTCAAGCCAAAACATGAGGACTCCCCATGGTCGTTCGAATTTGAACCACCACCTTAACTCCCTGGTTCAAATTCGAACAACCCATACACTGGAAAAGTGGCGGACACGAGATGGTTGAGTGAAGGTGAACTGGATGCCTGGATGGCCTACCTCAGGGCGACGCACCTGCTGGAGCGGCGCATCGAGGAGCAACTGAAGGCCGACTCTGGACTTACCCATCCCCACTACGAGATTCTCGCCAAGCTCTCGATCGCGCCGCAGCGGCGGCTGCGCATGAGCGACCTCGCCCGCAGGCTGGTCGTCTCGAAGAGCGGGCTGACCTACCAGATAGGGCAGCTTGAGAAACGAGGGCTGGTCGAGCGGATGGACTGCCCCTCCGACGAACGGGGCGTGCTCGCGGTGCTCACCGACGAGGGAGTGCGCTGCCTTGAGAAGACCGCGCCCGGCCATGTGGCCGTCGTCCGCGCCTTCCTGATCGACCAGCTGACCCCCGAGGAGCTGGCGACCATGGCGCGCATCATGTCGAAGGCCGCCGCGGCGATGTCCCCGAACGGCTCGCACGGCTCGCACGGTTCACCGCCCGGCTCCCCAGGCGAGTCGCAGGGCGGCTCCCCGAACGGAGACCGGCCGAGCCCGTCACAGGCCGACCCCGTCTGAGGGACCTCACCCCCGCCTCGCACGCCGTACGGCGAGGGCGATCAGCCGCGTCTGCACGGCCGGCGGCGGCGGGGTCAGCGGCGCCGCGGCAAGAAGGGCCTCCAGCATGCCCGCAGACCCCTCACACTCCATGGACCCCCGGTAGCCGGGTGCAGGAGCCGTGGTCGAGGAGCCAGGCGAGCAGCGTCCGGTCGGCGAGGGCGATCACCGGCGGTGCCGCGACCGCGACCAGGACGGCGCACCCCGCCCTGTCACGGGCCGTGTCCGTCCTGACCGCAACGGGCTGAAGACGCCCGGGGACCTCCATGAGGTCAGCCCGGCACGGAAACGTGCGGATTCCGTGCGGGAAACGTGGAGATCACGCACGAACCCCGGCGCCGCCGTCCTGGCGGCGCCGGGGACGGGGTCTCACAGGCTGGACAGGCCCAGCTCACGGGCGATGAGCATGCGCTGCACCTCGCTGGTGCCCTCGCCGATCTCCAGGATCTTGGCGTCGCGGTAGAAACGGCCCACCGGGTACTCGTTCATGAAGCCGTAGCCGCCGAAGATCTGGGTGGCGTCGCGGGCGTTGTCCATGGCCGCGTTGCTGGAGACCAGCTTGGCGATGGCCGCCTCCTTCTTGAACGGCTCGCCCGCCAGCATCCGCTCCGCCGCGTGGTGGTAGGCCAGGCGGGCGGTGTGGGTGCGGACCTCCATGTCCGCGATCTTGAACTGGATGGCCTGGTAGTGGCCGATCGGGTGGCCGAAGGCCCGGCGCTCGTGGACGTAGCGCAGGCACTCGTCGACACAGCCCTGGGCCAGGCCGACGGACAGGGCCGCGATCGCGATACGGCCCTCGTCGAGGGTCTGCAGGAACTGCGCGTAGCCCCGCCCCCGCTGGCCGAGGAGGTTGGCCGCCGGGACCCGGCAGTCGGTGAAGGACAGCTCACGGGTGTCGGAGCAGTTCCAGCCGACCTTGGAGTACTTCTTCGAGACGGTGAAGCCAGGCGTTCCCGAAGGGACCAGGATGGTCGAGATTTCTTTCTTGCCGTTCTCCCGCTCCCCGGTGATGGCGGCCACGCCGACGACGCCGGTGATGTCGGTGCCGGAGTTGGTGATGAACGCCTTGGAGCCGTTGATCACCCACTCGTCCCCGTCGAGCACGGCCGTGGTCCGCATGCCGCCGGGCACGTCCGAACCGCCGCCGGGCTCGGTCAGGCCGAAGGCGCCCAGCATCTCGCCCGAGGCCAGGCGGGGAAGCCACGTGGCGCGCTGCTCGTCCGTACCGAAGCGGTAGATCGGCATGGCGCCCAGCGAGACCGCGGCCTCAAGGGTGATGGAGACGCTGGAGTCGACCCTGGCCAGTTCCTCAAGAGCCAGGCAGAGCGCGAAGTAGTCGCCGCCCATGCCGCCGTGCTCCTCCGGGATCGGCAGGCCGAACAGGCCCATCGCGCCCATCTGCCGCACGATGTCGTAGGGGAACTCCTCGCGTTCGTACAGGTCCCCGATCACCGGGGCCACCACGTCGCGGGCGAACTCCTCGACGGTCTTTCGCAGGTCCTCGTATTCCTCAGCGAGCTTGGGCATCGTCACTCCTTGACGTCCGGGGCCGTTCCCAGGGCCTGTACGACCCGGGAGGGGCTGGGGCGGCCGAGCCGCTCAGCCAGCCAGGTGCTGGTCTGCACCAGCGAGGGCAGGTCGAGCCCGGTCTCCACGCCGAGACCGTGCAGCATCCACACCAGGTCCTCGGTCGCGAGGTTGCCGGTCGCGCTCTCGGCGTACGGGCAGCCCCCGATGCCGCCGGTCGAGGCGTCGACCACGGTCACGCCCTCACGCAGGGCGGTGAGGGTGTTGGCCAGGGCCTGGCCGTAGGTGTCGTGGAAGTGCACCGCGAGCCGCTCCGGACCGCCGAGGTCCCCGGCCAGGGCCCCGATGAGGGCGGCCACGTGCCCGGGGGTGCCCACTCCCACGGTGTCGCCCAGCGAGAGCTCGTAGCAGCCGAGGTCCAGGAGCCTGCGCCCGACGGAGACCACCTGGGCCACGGGGGTCGGCCCCTCCCACGGATCGCCGAAGCACATCGAGACGTACGCCCTGACGCGCAGGCCGTTGCCGAGCGCCCGCGCGACCACCGGCTCGAACATCTCGAACTGCGACTCAAGCGTCCGGTTCAGGTTCCTGTTCGCGAACGTCTCGGTGGCGCTGGCGAAGATCGCGATCTCCTCGACGCCGTGTTCGAGCGCCCGGTCGAGCCCCCGCTCGTTGGGCACGAGCACCGGGTAGCGCACACCGGGCACCCGTTCCACCCGTTCCAGCAGTTCGGCGGCGTCGGCGAGCTGGGGAACCCACTTCGGGTGCACGAAGCTGGTCGTCTCGATCACCCGGTGGCCCGCGGCGGCGAGCCTGGCGACGAACTCCGCCTTGACCTCGACCGGGACCGTGACCGCCTCGTTCTGCAGCCCGTCGCGCGGGCCGACCTCGTAGACGGTGACCCGCTCGGGCAGCCCCCGTGCCTCGATCCTGTACGGCTCACGCATCATGCCCGGTCCTCCCCGCCCTCGCCGGAAGCCTCCGCGACGTCGACGACCGCGAGCACGGCGTCCATGTCGACCGCCTGCCCGGCCCTGACCCGCAGCTCCGTGACCGTCCCCGCGGCCGGGGCGGTCACGGTGTGCTCCATCTTCATGGCCTCGACGACGAGCAGCGGCTGGTCCCGCTCGACCCGCTCCCCGACCACGGCCTTGACCAGCAGTACCGTTCCCGGCATGGGGCTGCGGACGACTCCGTCGCCTCCCGAGCCGGCTCCCGCCCGGTCTCCCGGGTCGCCCAGGTGGTGGCGGGTCAGCGCCCAGGCGTCCCCGTCACGCCCCAGCCAGAGCGTGTCCTCGGCCCCCTGGGCCCAGCCGTAGCGCCTGCCGACCCCGTCCAGCGTGACCAGCAGGTCGCCCCCGTTCAGGGCGAGGCTCGCCCGCGCGGTCCTCCCGCCGGGCAGCCGGACCTCGGCGCCGCGCGCGGGCAGCCCGCGCACCCCGACCTCGACGACCTCGCCCCGGTTCTCCAGCCGCCAGACGGTCCAGGCGGCTCCGCCGAGACGCCAGCCGTCCGGCACCTCCCAGGGGTCGGCGACCGCCGGTACGGCGGGCGTCCGCCCGTGGTGCAGCAGCAGCGCCGCGGCGACCGGCACGTCCTCGGGCAGGCCCCCCTCGGGCAGGAGGTCGTCCAGGTTGCGTTCGACCAGGCCGGTGTCGAGGTCTCCGGCGACAACCTCGGGGTGGGTGACCAGCGCCCGCAGGAACGCGACGTTGGTCGGCACACCGAGCACCGCGGTGGCGGCGAGCGCCCCGTCGAGGCGCCGCAGCGCGCTGTCCCTGTCCGGTCCCCAGGCGACGATCTTCGACAGCATCGGGTCGTAGCCGCTGCCGACGACCCCGCCCTCGGCCAGGCCCGAGTCGACCCTGACCCCCTCGACGACTCCCTCGGGCTCGCGCAGCGCCAGCACCCGGCCTCCGGTCGGCAGGAAGCCCCTGGAGGGGTCCTCCGCGTAGACGCGGGCCTCGACGGCGTGGCCGCGCAGCCGTACCTGGTCCTGGGTGAGCGGCAGGGGTTCACCCGCCGCCACTCTGAGCTGCAGTTCGACCAGGTCGAGGCCGGTGACCAGCTCGGTGACGGGGTGCTCGACCTGGAGCCTGGTGTTCATCTCCATGAAGTAGTAGTCGCCGGTCGTGCCCTGCACGATGAACTCGACCGTCCCGGCGCCGGTGTAGCCGACGGCCCTGGCCGCCTCGACGGCCGCCGCGCCCATCCGCGCCCTGGACTCCTCGTCGAGCAGCGGGGAGGGCGCCTCCTCGATGATCTTCTGGTGGCGGCGCTGGAGGCTGCACTCGCGCTCGCCCAGGTGGACGACGTTGCCGTGGGCGTCGGCCATCACCTGGATCTCGATGTGCCGCGGCCCCTCGACGAACCGTTCGATCAGCAGGGTCGCGTCGCCGAACGCCGCCGCGGCCGTACGGCGGGCCGACTCCAGGGCCTCGGGCAGTTCGGCGGCCGAGCGCACCAGCACCATGCCCTTGCCGCCGCCACCCGCCGAGGGCTTGATCAGCGCCGGGAAGCCGACGCGGCCCGCGGCCTCGGCGAGGTCGTCGTCCGGTTCTGCGCCGCCGGGCACGACGGGCACGCCCGCCGCGGAGACGGTCGCCTTGGCGCGGATCTTGTCGCCCATGGCCTCGATGGCCTCCGGCGGCGGCCCGACGAACACCAGGCCCGCCCGCGCGCACTCGCGGGCGAAGGCGGGGTTCTCGGCCAGGAAGCCGTATCCGGGGTGCACGGCCTGGGCTCCGGTCGCCGCCGCGGCGGCCAGGATCCCGTCGATGTCGAGGTAGCCTCCGCCGAGCCGTACCGCGACGTCGGCCTCCCTGACGTGACGGGCGTCGGCGTCGGCGTCGCTGAAGACCGCGACGGAGCGGACGCCGAGCCTGGAGAGGGTGCGGATGACGCGCAGGGCGATCTCACCGCGGTTGGCGACCAGGACGGTGCCGAACATGCCGCGCGGGGCGGGTGCCTGGGTCACAGGTGTCATGAGGTGATCACATCCGGAAGACGCCGTAGCCGACGGGGTCGAGGGGGGCGTTGGCCGCGGCCGACAGGGCCAGGCCGAGGACCGTTCTGGTGTCGAGGGGGTCGATGACGCCGTCGTCCCACAGGCGGGCGGTCGAGTAGTAGGGGTTGCCCTGCTCCTCGTACTGCCTGCGGATGGCCTCGGGGTCGGCGCCGCCGACCGTGGAGAGCACGTTGGCGGCCTGCTCACCGCCCATGACCGAGATGCGGGCGTTCGGCCACATCCACAGGAACCTGGGCAAGTAGGCGCGGCCCGCCATCGCGTAGTTGCCCGCCCCGAAGGAGCCTCCGACGACCACGGTGAACTTCGGCACCCTGGCGCAGGCGACGGCGGTGACCATCTTCGCGCCGTGCTTGGCGATGCCGCCCGCCTCGTAGGCCCTGCCGACCATGAAGCCGCTGATGTTCTGCAGGAAGACCAGCGGGACGCCCCTGCGGTCGCACAGCTCGATGAAGTGGGCGCCCTTGAGCGCGGACTCGGCGAACAGGATGCCGTTGTTGGCGACGACGCCGACGGGGTGGCCGTGGATGTGGGCGAAACCGGTGACGAGCGTGGAGCCGTACTCGGCCTTGAACTCCAGGAAGCGGCTGCCGTCCACGACCCGGGCGATGATCTCCCGCACGTCGTACGGCGTGCGGGTGTCGGCCGGGACGATGCCGTACAGGTCGCGGGGGTCGTGCGCGGGTTCCTCGACGGGGACGCGCTCCCAGGGGGCGGGGGACCGTGGGCCCAGGGTGGCCACGATGTCGCGGACGATCCGCAGCGCGTGCGCGTCGTCCTCGGCCAGGTGGTCGGTGACGCCGCTGACCCTGGCGTGCAGGTCGCCGCCGCCGAGCTCCTCCGCGGTGACCTCCTCCCCCGTGGCGGCCTTGACCAGCGGCGGGCCGCCCAGGAAGATCGTGCCCTGGTTGCGGACGATCACCGCCTCGTCGCTCATCGCCGGGACGTAGGCGCCGCCTGCCGTGCAGGAGCCGAGGACCGCGGCGATCTGCGGGATGCCGCGCGCCGACATGGTCGCCTGGTTGTAGAAGATGCGGCCGAAGTGCTCCCGGTCGGGGAAGACCTCGTCCTGTTTGGGGAGGAACGCGCCTCCCGAGTCGACGAGGTACAGGCACGGCAGGTTGTTGTGGAGGGCGACCTCCTGGGCCCGCAGGTGCTTCTTGACCGTCACGGGGTAGTAGGTGCCGCCCTTGACGGTGGCGTCGTTGGCGACGACCACGCACTCGCGCCCGGAGACCCGGCCGACGCCGGTGATGATCCCGGCCGCGGGGGCCTCGTCACCGTACATTCCGGTCGCGGCGAGCTGGGAGAGCTCAAGGAAGCGCGAGCCCGGGTCGAGCAGGGTGCCGACGCGGTCGCGGGGCAGCAGCTTGCCCCGGGCGACGTGCCTGGCGCGTGAACGCTCAGGACCGCCCTCCCCCGCGGCGGCGACGCGCTCGGCCAGGTCGGAGACGAGCCGCTCGTTGGTCTCCGCGTTGCCCTTGAACCCCTCACCGCCAGGATCGCAGGCGCTTCGCAGCACCGGCCAGCCACTCATGCGAGCCCCCTTGTCCGGGCCGTCCCCGACTCCGTCGTCGCGGGTTAACGGTCGCTAACGTCACCGCCGATGTTAGTCATCATTAACGTCAGCGTCTACCATGCGAGATGTGACAACCGCTCGGACCCCTGCCCGCAACCGAGGGACGCGACGCGTGGAGATCCTGGACGCCGCGGCCCAGCTGTTCGCGGCGCGGGGCTTCCACGGTGTCTCCATCGAGGACATCGGCGGCGCGGTCGGCGTCTCCGGCCCCGCCCTCTACCGGCACTTCAGTGGCAAGGAGGCGCTGCTCGCCGAGATGCTGCTCGACGTGAGCGAGCGCCTGCACGCCTCGGCCGCGGACCGGGTGACGACCGCCCCCGGCCCGGAGGCCGCGCTGGACGCCCTGCTCAGCGGCCAGATCGAGTTCGCCCTCAGCCATCCTTCGCTGATCACCGTGCACGACCGCGAGCTGGGCAACGTCCCCGAGCCCGCCCGGCGCCAGATCCGCAGACTCCAGCGCCTCTACGTCGAGGAGTGGGTCACGGTGCTGAGCGAGCTGCACCCCGCGTGCCCGCCCGCCCGCCTGCGCGCCGCGACGCACGCCGTCTTCGGCCTGCTCAACTCGACCCCGCACAGCGCGGGCGAGCTGCCGGGGGAGGCGATGGCGCGCCTGCTGCTCGGCATGGCCCGTACGGCCCTCGCCACCCTGAACGACGACGAAAGTTAGCGTTCGTTAACAGTGGGGCGAACGGGGCCGTACGTCCCGGACGTCCGGGAAGGAATGCGTCTTCTTTCGGCCCCTCACTCTTCCATTGATACGCCCAGCCGAAACCTAAGCATCATTAGGTCTAATAGACACACAAGTCGGTCTATTAGTTGATAAATCCGGCAGATGGTGTGAGTTTTCACCGACGACACCTCCCATCAGGCACGACGCCGCAAAACGGGCGGGGCGTGACGCCAAAGACCTCAAGGTGCCGGTGCGGCACTCTCCGATGGGGACATAATCGGGCTGTGGCGCGCGACGCAGTTGAGACCAATTTCACCGAGGCGGTGGCCGCCCTGTCCCCGGGGGCCCCGCGTGATCCCGGCCTTCCCGTGCGTGAGGGCACGAGCCTGACCGGGGCCCGTTGCCGGGAGTTGTTCGAGTTCCAGCTCGGCAGCAGGCTCCTGGACGTGGCCGCCCGCTGGCTGCGCGCCCAGGGGGAGGGCTTCTACACCATCGGTTCCTCGGGGCACGAGGGCAACGCCGCGGTCGCGGCCGCGCTGCGCGTCACCGACCCCGCGCTCCTGCACTACCGTTCGGGGGCCTTCTACCTGACCAGGTCCGCGATGGCCGGACGGCTGCCCGAGCAGGGGTTGCGCGACGTGCTGCTCGGCCTGACCGCCTCGGCGGAGGAGCCCATCGCGGGCGGCCGCCACAAGGTCTTCGGACACCCCGACCTGGCGGTGATCCCGCAGACCTCGACGGTCGCCAGCCACATGCCGCGCGCTGTCGGAGTCGCCTTCGCCGTCGAACGCGCCCGAGCGCTCGGCCTGCGCTCGGCCTGGCCGGACGACGCGATCACGGTGTGCAGCTTCGGCGACGCTTCGGTCAACCACGCCAGCGCGCTGTCGGCCCTCAACACCGCGGGCTACGTCTCCTACCAGGGGGTGGCGCTGCCCCTGCTGCTCGTCTGCGAGGACAACGGCCTGGGCATCAGCGTGCGGACTCCGCAGGGCTGGGTCGAGGCGGCACGCCATCCTCGGCTGACCTACTTCGCCGCCGACGGCTGCGACCTGGCCGACGTCCACGACGTGGCCCTCGCCGCCGCCCGGCACGTCCGCGAGCGCCGCTCCCCCGCCCTGCTGCACGTCCGGACCGTCCGGCTGATGGGGCACGCGGGCTCGGACGTCGAGCTGTCCTACCGGACGAAGCGGGAGATCAACGCCGACCTGGAGCGCGACCCTCTCGTCGCCACGGCCAGGCTGCTCGTCGAGGCGGGCCTGGCCACGCCGGATGAACTGCTGCTGCACTACGAGACGACGCGTGAGCATCTGCTCAAGATGGCCCTGGAGAGTTCGCGCCGCCCGCGTCTGACCTCGGCCGCCGACGTCATGGAGCCGCTGGCGCCCCGGACCCCACGCACCGTCGCCCCGGCCAGCGCGGTCTCCTCCGGTTCCAGGGAGAAGGCCTTCGCGGGCAGGCTGCCCGAGCAGGAGGGCCCGCTCACCCTCTCCCAGGCGATCAACCGGGCTCTGGCCGACCAGCTCGCCGCCCACCCCGACGTGCTGGTCTTCGGTGAGGACGTGGCCCGCAAGGGCGGCGTCTACGGGGTCACCCGGGGGCTGCAGAAGCGCTTCGGCGCCGGGCGGGTCTTCGACACCCTCCTCGACGAGCAGGCCGTGCTCGGCCTCGCGCTCGGCTCCGGCGTCTCCGGCCTGCTGCCGGTGCCCGAGATCCAGTACCTCGCCTACCTGCACAACGCGCTCGACCAGATCAGGGGTGAGGCGGCGACGCTGTCGTTCTTCTCCCAGGGCGCCTTCCGCAATCCGATGGTCGTACGGGTGGCCGCCTACGCCTACCAGAAGGGCTTCGGCGGTCACTTCCACAACGACAACTCCGTGGCCGCCCTCCGCGACATCCCCGGTCTCGTGGTCGCCTCCCCCGCCAGGCCCGACGACGCCGCCTCCATGCTGCGCACCTGCGTGGCCGCCGCCAGAACCGACGGCAGTGTGTGCGTCTTTCTTGAGCCGATCGCCCTGTACAACACCCGTGACCTGTTCGAGGAGGGCGACAACGGCTGGCTCTCGCCGTATGTGCCGCCCTCGCGCTGGGCCGAGACGCACGTCCCGATCGGCAGGGCCCGCAGCTACGGCGACGGCCGCGACCTGACCATCGTGACCTTCGGCAACGGCCTGCGCATGAGCCTGCGCGCCGCGGTCAGGCTCACCGCCGAGGGGTACGGCTGCCGCGTCCTCGACCTGCGCTGGCTGTCCCCGCTGCCGGTCGAGGACCTGCTGCGCGCGGCGGAGCTGACCGGCCGGGTGCTGATCGCCGACGAGACCCGTCGCTCGGGCGGCGTCTCGGAGAGCGTGGTGGCCGAACTGCTCGACGCCGGGTTCACCGGCCGGATCGCCCGGGTGACCTCCTCCGACAGCTTCGTCCCGCTGGGGGAGGCGGCCAGGCACGTGCTGCTCTCCGAGGCCGAGATCGAAGACGCCGCCCGCAAACTGCTGGGCTGACCGCGCGAAACCGCCCCCGCCCCGTCGTCGGCGGTGTTCGATTGGCCACGCACTGTGACGACTCCGTCGCCCGGCCCGCCGTTCGACGGAGGCTTCCCCGACCAGGAGACAGCATGACCGACGTGGCGACGACGAGCACCTGCCGGCGAGTGGCGGCGCTCGAATCCTGGGCCTTCAGGACGGGCTCGGATCTCGCCGGCATCAAGGGGACGCTGGGCAACCTGCCCGTGATCATCCGGGAGGAGATCATGACGTACACCTCCTCCGTGCTCGAAGAGATCATGAACAGGATGGCCACCGGGGACGACCTGGTCGCGCTCACCGCGCGGGTGGACGGCCTGGAGACCGAGGTCAGGAACCTGGGCGTCCGGGTGGGCGGCCTGGAGACCAAGGTGGACAGCCTGGAGGCCGAGGTGAGAGGCCTGGGCGGCCGGATGGACGCCATGGAGAAACGGATGGACTCCATGGACGACAAGCTCGACCTGATCCTGGCCAAGCTCGGCTGAGCGGCCCCGCAACCTCCCTGTGGCCCCGGCCGTGCGCCGGGGCCCCGTCGTGTCCCCGGGTTTCACAGAAACGTCGACAAATTCATTTACCCGATCCGGTGAGAACACCGTCCGCCCGGCGGCGGCGCCGTACGGGAAAGGCGTTTCACAGCGGGCGGAAAACACGGAAAACGCGGACGGCCGGTTCGGTCACAACCAGTCACGGCGTTTGAAGACGATGTAGAGGGTCACGCAGACGGCCGCCATCAGGAGCACCGCGAACGGGTAGCCGAACCACCAGTGGATCTCCGGCATGACCTCGAAGTTCATGCCGTAGATGGTGCCGACGAGGGTCGGGGCGAAGAGGATCGCGGCCCAGGCGGAGATCTTCTTGACCTCCTCGTTCTGGGCGTTGCTGACCTCGGTGAGGTTGGTCATGTGCTCGTTCTGGGCCTGGGCCACCATGGTCGAGTTGACCACGAGGATGTCGTGGAGCATCTGCCGGAAGCCGCTGACCCGCTCGGCCACGGTGATCGCGTGGTCGGCGACGTCGCGCAGGTGCCGTTGCACCTCCTCGTCCATCCCGTACTTGGGCGCCCCGGCGATGAGCCCCTCGACCATCCCGAGCAGCGGCTGGGTGGCGCGCTGGAACTCGATCACCTCGCGGGACAGCTCGTAGATGCGGCGGGAGACGCCCGGCTTGTTGCTGAAGACCTCGACCTCGATCTCGTCGATGTCGTTCTGCAGCCCAGCGACCACCGGCGCGTAGCCGTCGACGACCGCGTCCAGGATGGCGTAGAACACCGCCTGCGGCCCCTTGGCGAGCAGTTCGGGGTCGCTCTCCATCCTCCTGCGGACCTGGGACAGGTCCGGGGTCTCGCTGTGCCGTACGGTGATCACGAAGTTCTGGCCGACGAAGACGTGCAGTTCGCCGAAGTCGACCTCCTCGGCCTCGTCGAGGTATCTCGCGGGGCGCAGCACCACGAACAGCGTGTCGCCGTAGCGGTCGGCCTTGGGCCGCTGGTGGGCGACGATGGCGTCCTCGACGGCCAGTTCGTGCAGGTCGAACTCCTCGGCCACGTTGACGATGACCGAGTCCTCCGGCCGGTAGAAGCCGATCCAGGCCATGCTGCCCGGCGTCCTCTTCAGGAACTCGAAGGCCTCGGGCAGGGACTCGGGGGTCACGTCCCTGAGACCGTTCACGTAGATCGCGCTGTCGATGACGTGTGAGCGAGGCGGGGGCAGCTGATCGTCCGCCCGGGGGTCCATGGAACGCTCGGGAGAGTCACGCTCTCCTCCGGAACGCCCGCGTACCAGGCTCAGTATGCTGCGCATCTGCCGATCGGCCACGCCTGTCTCCTCATCCGGCTCATCCGGCCCTCATGAAGTCCTCCAGTGACCGCATCGCCCTGCCCCGGATCGTGTCCCGGAACACCGATGTCCAGCCGAACGGCAGGCCGGTCGGCTTGCCCAGCGCCATCCTGGACCAGCGCCTGAAGTCGAACTCGTCGTGGTGCCGGACGATCAGGCCGTCCTCGAACCTGAACAGGGCGTCGATCTCGTTGATCACCGGCCTGCCGGTCCTGCCGAAGACGTAGCGGGCGGTCCAGTGCGCCGCGCCGTCGTAACGCCTGGCGGTGACGTCCCTGACGGACACGGCGACGCCGCCCTCACCGCTCAGCAGCATCCGCCACATGCCCATCACCCTGCTCCTGCCTTCGAGCTCCAGAAAGACGGGGTCGCCGAAGGTGACCTCCGGGTGGTAGCACCGTTCCATGGAGTCGAGGTCTGCGCGGGCGAAGGCCGCGTAGAAGCTCTTGATGAGCCCGGCATTCTGATCGTTCACGTGATTTCCCCCGATCACGGATGTTCCGCTGACCGAGTTTAGGCGGGGACCGGGCCTGGTGACAGCCCTGAAAGTGAGATTGGGAACCCCAGGTTCGGGGGTGAAGGTGACCGCCGAGGGACACCCGGGAGTACGGCGGGCGAACCGGCCGGGACCGTCCTGTCACGGCTTTATCGCCAGCACACCGGATGTCGTGGGACGCTTTGCTCCGGCACCGCGAAAGGCCTGAGGGAGTCAGGGAACTCGAAGGGTTCGGAAGATTCTAAGGAGAGATGGTCGTTGTCGGAGGTCTGGAGGGCCCTGACCAGGGTCCAGACGGAGCCGCCCGGATGGGCCGTGCTGCTGTCCGCGCTGGTGGCCCTGGCCGTGGTGACCTGGCCCACCTCGTGGCAGCTGTCCCGTGGCCTGGTCACGATCGCGCACGAGGGCGGGCACGCGCTGATGGCGCTGCTGACCCGGCGCAAGCTGCAGGGCATCCGGTTGCACTCCGACACCTCGGGCGTGACCCTGACCCGGGGCAGGCCGACGGGGCCGGGGATGATCCTGACCGCCGCCGCCGGATACGTCGCCCCCTCCCTGCTCGGGCTCGGCGGGGCGTGGCTGGTCTCCGCGGGACACGTGACGGCGCTGATCACGATCGTGCTGGGCCTGCTGCTGTGCATGCTGCTGCTGATCCGCAACCTCTTCGGCGTGGTGAGCCTGCTGGCGACCGGTGGGGCGATCTTCGCCCTGACGTGGTACTCCCCGCCCGCCGTCGACGCCGTCCTGGCCCAGCTCGCCGTGTGGTTCCTGCTGTTCGGCGGGGTCAGGCCGATCCTGGAGCTGCGCCGCAAGCGCCGCCACAGCCGTACTCCCGACTCCGACGCCGACCAGCTCGCCCGGCTGACCGTCCTGCCCGCCGGGTTCTGGATCTTCCTCTTCCTGCTGGTCGCGATCGTCTGCCTGGCCTTCGGCGCCTGGCTGCTGAGCCCGCTGCCTGCCTGGCCGTCGCGCTGACCCTCACGTCCCGCCGGTGAAGGCGGGGAAAAGGGCACGGCCCGCGTCGCCGTTTCACGCCGTTCCCCGCCGAATGACGTTCTCATTCATTGACAGTTAAACGGTTTTTTGCCTTTATTGCCGTATATGCACCTGCCGCACAAGGGTCGTTGATGCCGCACCAGCTGTACGCCGTCACGGCGGTCGCGGTGGGGGCCCTGCTGGTCTCGCTGGGCGTCACGATCGCCCTGGCGCTCAGGGTCGGACGGTTGCGCGCCGAGCGGGACAGAGCCGTACGGCATGCCCGGGAGGAACTGGCCCGCGACATCCATGACCTCGCCGGGCACTGGCTCTGGCTGGCCTCGATCAAGAGTGAGCTGGCCTACCGGCACGCGGCGGACGACGAACGGCTGCGCGAGGAACTGGCCGAGACGCTCCAGGCGGTACGGCGCGCCGCACACGCCGTACGTCACGTCTCCCGGGGGAGCCGGCGGCTGTCGCTGCGGGGGGAGAGCACCCGGGCTCAGGCCCTGCTGACGGGCTTCGGGATCGACTGCTCGGTCAGCCTCGGACGGCCGGGACTGCCGGAGGACGTCAGCGCGGTGCTGGGGACCGTGGTCCGCGAGGCGGTCACGAACATGCTCAGGCACAGCGACCCGGGCAGATGTGTGATCGAGCTGACCGGACGGGACGGCCTGCTGCGGCTGAGCGTGGCCAACGACGGGGCGCCCTACGAAGCGCCGCGCAGTGCACCGCGCAGTGCACCGCACGGGGCGCCGGACGGGACACCACCTGGGGAGTGGCCGGGCGGAGAGGAGACCGCGGGGAACGGGCTGGGCAACCTGCGGCACCGGGTCACCGGGATCGGCGGCACGCTGCGGGCGACGGCCGGTGAGGACGGCTGGTTCCGGCTCGTCGCCGAGGTACCGGAAAAGTTTTTCTGAATAATTTTCACTTATACCCTAAATGCCCAGGTAGCACCCAATCTCGCGATTAAACCTGTGAATTTTACATATGCGACCCATGGAGTTTGTAACTAGTCATTTCTCTGGTTATCCGGAATTCTTCCTTCTGGAAGACAGCAGGGAGAATGCCGTGAATGCCCAGTATGAGGTTTACTGTCTCGCTGACCGGATCTTTTACGACACCCTCGACGGTTCCCGGGGAGAGCACACCGACTTCCCCCAGGCGACCCGGGAGGTGCCGCCGGGCTGGAGGCACCAGGCCGGCGACACCTGGATGCACTACGCGCCCGCCGACGGCAGGACGCCCGCCCAGGGGTGGAAGATCCACGTCTCGGCGTGCGTCGAGGACGCCGAGCGCGCCCTTGAGGTCGTGTGGGACTACTGCGTGCCCCGGGGTGTGGCGTTCAAGTTCCTGCGCAGCCTGCCGATCATGGCCATGCTGAACTCCAAGGCCGCCGCCCGTGGGTCGAGTGGCAAGCTCGTGACGATCTATCCCGTCGACGAGGCCCAGCTCGAACTGGTCCTGAAGGAGCTCGACGAGCTGCTGCGCGGCGTCAGGGGCCCCTACGTGCTCAGCGACCTGCGCTACGGCGACGGCCCGCTGTTCGTGCGCTACGGGGGTTTCGTGCCCAGGCACTGCGTGGCCGACAACGGCGAGCTGGTGCTGGCCGTCGAGGACGACGCGGGGCGTCTCGTGCCCGACGTCCGCGGCCCCGCCTTCAGTCTCCCCTCCTGGGTACGGCTGCCCGCCTTCCTCGAATCCCACCTCGCCGCCCGCAACGCGGTCACCACCGGCGGCCTGCCGTACGAGATCGAGAGTGTGCTGCAGTTCTCCAACGGCGGGGGTGTCTACCTGGGACGGGACCGGGGCACCGGGCGACGGGTCGTGCTGAAGGAGGGGCGCCCGCACGCCGGGCTCGACGCCGCGGGACGGGACGCGGTCGCACGACTGGCACACGAACGCGACATGCTGCGCAGGCTGGCCGGTCTCGACGCGGTGCCCGAACTGCTCGACTACTTCACACTGGGCGAGCACCACTTCCTGGTGCAGGAGTTCGTCGACGGCAACCCCCTGCAGCGGCACCTGGTGAAGCGCTACCCCCTGACCAGGGCGGTCCGCGACGAGGAGGCCGTCGCCGGCTACACCGCCTGGGCGCTGGAGATGCTTCCCAAGGTCAGGCAGGCGGTCCGGGCGCTGCACGAGCGCGGCGTCGTCTTCGGCGACCTGCACCCGAACAACATCCTCCTCACCGAGGAGGGACGCCTCGTCCTGATCGACTACGAGGTGGCGACGCTCGCCGAGGACAACGCCCGCGCCAGTCTCGGCCACCCGGCCTTCGGGGCGCCGCGCGACCGCAACGGCGTCGAGATCGACGAATACGCCCTGGCCTGTCTGTGCCTCGGGCTGTTCGCGCCGCAGCTGACCATCATGCTCCCGCTCGACCGGGCCAAGGTCCTGCACCTGGGCGAGCTCGTCACCCGGACCTTCCCGGTGCCGCCCGAGGTGGTCGAGGAGGCCGTCACGACCATCCTCGGCGCGACGGAGACGACCCCCACCCGAATCCCCCGGCCGGAGAGCGACGGCTGGCCGGAGGTCAGGGAGTCGCTGGCCAGGGCCATCCTGGCCAGTGCGACCCCCGGGCGGAAGGACCGTCTCTTCCCCGGCGACATCGCCCAGTTCCGTCCCGGCGGCGGTCTCGGCGTCGCCCACGGCGCGGCCGGCGTGCTCTACGCCCTGGAACGGGCGGGTTGCGGCCGTTTCCCCGAGTATGAGGAGTGGCTGCGGCGCGGGGCGCTCGACCCCGAACCGGGCACCGGCCTCGGTTTCTACGACGGCCTGCACGGGGTGGCGTACGTGCTCGACCTGCTCGGACACCGCCAGGACGCGCTCGACATCGTCGAACGGTGCATGCGGGAGAAGTGGGAGGCCCTGGACCTGGGCCTGTTCGGCGGCCTGTCCGGCATCGGGCTCACCCTCTTCCACCTGGGCGAGACGACCGGCGAGACGGGCCTGACCGAGCTGGCCCACCGGATCGCCCGTGTCTGCGCCGACCGGCTCGGCGGCCCCGGCGACGTGCCCGAGATCAGCGGCGGGAGCAACCCCCGCGCGGGACTGATGTACGGCTCAAGCGGCCCGGCCCTGCTCCTCACCCACGCCTACGAGCGTGGCGGCGACCCCTCGATGCTCGACGGCGCGGCCGTCGCGCTCCGCCAGGACCTGCGGCGGTGCACCACGAGCGAGGACGGTTCCCTCCAGGTCACCCAGGGCTGGCGCGTCCTGCCCTATCTCGACGAGGGGTCGGTGGGTATCGCCCTGGCGCTGGGCCGCTATCTGGCCCACCGCGACGACGCGGACCTCAGGACCGCCCTCGACGGCTGCGAGCGTGTCACCGGGGCCGGCTTCTACGTCCAGCCGGGCCTGTTCACCGGCCGCGCCGGCATGATCGTGGCCCTGGGCGCCGGACGGGCCAGGACCGGAGGCTCAACGGCCCTGAACGACCTCGTGTCCGCGCAGCTGAGCGGGCTCGGCTGGCACGCCCTGCCGTACGCGGGCGGCCTGGCCTTCCCCGGTGACCAGCTGATGCGGCTCTCCATGGACTTCGCGACCGGCACGGCCGGAGTCCTCTTCGCGATGAGCACCGTGCTGCGCGACGAGCCGGTGTTCCTCCCCTTTACCGGGCCGCCCGGCGGCGCAGGCTCCCTGACCAAGGCAACGCCTGCGTGACCGCCGAGCGACCTCGACTCCCACGAACACCAAGATCGAAGGAGGTGTAGATCACATGGTACTTCTCGACCTGCAGAGCCTGGAAGCCCCCGGGGGCGGCCACGGCGGCGGTGGCGGCAGCACGCTGACCGTCCTGGGCTGCGAGTCCCACACCCCGAGCAACCTCAGCCTGTTGCTCTGCCACTGACCCCCTCACCCTTCCAGCTCACCAGAAGTGGAGTCACACCATGGTTCTTCTCGACCTGCAGACCCTGGAGACCCCCGGCGGCGGCAGCGGCGGTGGCGGCGGCAGCACGCTGACCGTTCTCGGCTGCGAGTCCCACACCCCCAGCAACCTCAGCCTGCTGCTCTGCCACTGAGCCTCCCCCGAGGTTCTTCGCGTATCCCCCGGTAAGCGCTTTTCCCCCAGAAGTGGAGTTACACCATGGTTCTTCTCGACCTGCAGACCCTGGAGACCCCCGGCGGCCACGGTGGCGGCGGCGGCAGCACGCTGACCGTCCTGGGCTGCGAGTCCCACACGCCGAGCAACCTCAGCCTGCTGCTCTGCCACTAGTCAAGCGGATGCCCGGGACGGCCGGCGACGGCAGCCGTCCCGGGCATCGCCCTTTCCAGGAAATACCAAGAAATCTCAGGAAATACCGGGAAATACAAGGAAGCCCTCCACGAGAACCCGCGGCGAAGGAGGAACGGTGCGGACGGCGGATCGGCTGGTCACGCGGACGCTGAGGCACAGCGGTCCCTGGCTGTACGTGCTGGTGTTCACCTCCCTGGCGGGCGCGCTCGGCGAGCTCGCGCTCCCCTACGTCCTGGGCAGGACCGTCGACACGCTCGTGGCGGCCGGGCCCGCGAGCCGTACCTGGCTGGTGACCTGCGGGTCCGTGGTGGTTCTGATCGCGGCCTGCGACGTGCTGGGCGTCTGGGCGGCCGGGGGCGGCGGCGCGCGGGCCACCCGGTGGCTGCGACTGCGGATCCTGCGGCACGTGCTCGGGGCCGGTCCCGCGATGACCCGCCGTTTCCCCGAGGGGGACCTGGTCACCCGGATGGGCGTCAACGCCGACGAGACCGGGCGTGCGCCCGAGTCGATCGTCACCGGGGCCGCGCTGCTCGTCCCCACCGCGGGCGGCCTGGTCGCCCTCGTCCTCATCGACGTCTGGCTCGCCCTGACCCTGGTCGCCGGTCTGGTGCTCATCGCGTTCGTCCTGCGGGCCTTCCTCAGCACGACCACCTCCCTCGCCGGTGACTACCAGCGAACGCAGGCCGACATCGCCGCGCGCCTGGTCGACGCCCTCTCCGGGGCGCGCACGATCGCCGCGGCCGGCACCGAGGAGCGGGAACGGGCCCGGGTGCTCGCCCCCCTGCCCCGGCTGCGCGCGCACGCCATGGACATGTGGCGGGCCAACGCCCAGGCGGGGGTGAGGGCGGGGGCCGTGGTGCCGCTGCTCGAAGTGGCCGTGCTCGGCGTCGGCGGGCTACGGCTGGCCGGGGGCGACCTCACCGCCGGGGAGCTGTACGCCGCCGCCCGCTACGTCGTGCTCGGCGCCGGACTCGGTGCGGCGCTCGGCCACGTCGGCCGTCTGGCCAGGGCACGGGCCGCCGCGGGCCGCCTGGCGGAGCTGACCGAGGAGCCCGTGATCGCCTACGGAGGCCTGTCCCTGCCGGAGGGCCCCGGCACCCTGGAGCTGCGCGGTGTCGGCGCGGGCGTGCTCAGCGGGATCGACCTGGTCGTCCCCGGCGGCTCCTCGGTCGCCGTCGTCGGCAGGTCCGGCTCGGGCAAGTCCCACCTCGCCGCCCTCTCGGGACGGCTGGCCGACCCGGAGACCGGGCAGGTCCGCCTGGACGGCGTGCCGCTGCCCGACCTGTCCGCGGAGGCGCTCGGCGCGGCCGTCGGCTACGCCTTCGAGCGCCCGGTCCTGGCCGGTGGGACGATCTCCGGCGCCGTCGGCCTCGGCGTCGCCGAGACGGACGGCCGTGAGGCGGCCGTACACGCCGCCGCCCGTGCCGCGTGCGCCGACGGCTTCGTACGCAGGCTCCCCCTCGGGTACGGCACGCCGCTGCGCGAGGCCCCCATGTCCGGCGGGGAACGGCAGCGGCTCGGCCTGGCCAGGGCCTTCGCGCACGGCCGTCGCCTGCTCGTCCTCGACGACGCCACCTCCAGCCTGGACACCGTCACCGAGCGTCAGGTCAGCCGGGCGCTGGCGGGCGAGCTGGGAGGCCGTACCCGGATGATCGTGGCGCACCGGGCCGCGACCGCCGCCTCCGCCGACCTGGTGGTCTGGCTGGAGGAGGGGCGGGTGCGCGCCTGCGACACGCACACCAGGCTGTGGCGGGACCCCGCCTACCGGGCCGTCTTCCAGCCTCTACCGAGCCCTACGGTCACCGGGGCGGGTGCGTCGTGAGGGCGGCCGTACCGGGCGGTCCCGTCCGCCGGGCGTTGCTGCGCGAACCCCGCCTGCTGCTGAGGCTGGGCGCCTGGTCGGTCGCCGAGACCGCGCCCGCCCTCGTGGTCGGCCTGGCCGTGGCCAGGGCCATCGACGACGGTTTCGCCGCGGGCCGGGCCGGGATCGGCTTCGCCTGGCTCGCCGTGCTGGGCGGCGCCTGGCTGGTGGCGGCGGTGGGCGCGCGCCAGGTCGTGCTGACCGTCGGCGCCGTCGTCGAGCCCTTCCGCGAGGAGTTGCTCGACCACGTCGTCGGCGGCGCGCTGCGCCGTTCGGCCACGGCGGGGAACGGCCCAGGAACCGCCTCCGTCGCCCGGGCCAACCTCCAGGTCGAGCTGGCCAGGGACGCCCTGGCCTCGGTCATCACGGTCGTCAGGTCCTTCGCCTTCACCGTGGTGAGCGTCGTGCTCGGTCTGGGCGCCCTCGCCCCCGGTGTGCTCGTGCTGGTCCTGCCGCCGTTCGCCGCGGGCCTGTGCCTGTTCCTGCTCTCGCTGCCCGCGCTCGCCCGGCGGCAGCGGGAGTTCATCCTCGCCGACGAGCGCACCGCCGAGTCGCTCGCCGACATGGCGGGCGCGCTGCGTGACATCACCGCCTGCCGCGCCGGGTCGCGGGTGGCCGACGACCTCGGCCGTCAGGTGCGGCTGCAGGAACGGGCCGGGCGCGCCCTGGCCGGGGTGACCGCGCTGCGCACCGCCTCGCTCGCCGTCGGGGGCTGGCTTCCTGTGCTGCTTATCCTGGCCGACACCCCCTGGCTGGTACGCGGCGGGGCCGGGGCCGGGGTGATCCTCGGCGCCCTGGTCTACGTCACCCAGTCGCTCGCCCCCGCGCTGGGCAACCTCGTGCAGGGCCTCGGGATGAGCGGCGTCCGGCTGCGGGTCTCGCTCGAACGCGTCCTGCGCCACGGCGCCCCGCCCCGCCCCGAGGTGGAACGGCGCGCCCCCGGGGACGGCGGGGTACGGCTGCGCGACGTGTGGTTCGCCTACGGCCCGCACGCCGAGCCGGTGATCTCCGGCCTCGGCCTGTCGATCCCGGACGGCGACCACGTCGCGGTCGTCGGCCCCAGCGGCATCGGCAAGTCGACGCTGGCCGCGCTCGTCACCGGGGTGCTGCCGCCGGACGCGGGGGAGGTCCTGGTCGGCGGCGTTTCCGCGGGCCTGCTCGATCCGGCGAGCCGGGTGCTGATCCCCCAGGAGGCCTACGTCTTCCGGGGAACGCTGCTGGAGAACCTGACCTACCTGGCCGCCGCGGGAACGCCGGTCGAGGCCGTCGAGGAGGCGGTGGACGCGGTCGGGCTGACCGCCCTGGTCGCCAGGCTCGGCGGCCACTCGGCCGAGGTCGATCCTGGCCTGCTCTCCCCCGCCGAACGTCAGCTCGTCGCCCTGGCCCGCGCCTACCTGAGCCCCGCCCGCCTGGTGGTCCTCGACGAGGCGACCTGCCACCTGGACCCGGTCGCCGAGGCCGTCGCGGAGGAGGCCTTCGCCCGCAGGGGCGGCACGCTGCTGGTCGTCGCCCACCGGCTGACCTCCGCGAGAAGGGCCCGGCGGATCCTCGTCATGGACGGCGTCGACGTCCGGCTGGGGACCCACGACGAACTGCTCGCCTCGTGCCCGCCGTACGCGGAACTGGCCGGGCACTGGAACCCCGCCGAGAACCAGGAGCTTGTCCCATGATCTATCCGCCCGCCGAGCGGGAACCGGTCGTCGACCTTCTGGGCGGGCGGGCCGTACCCGATCCGTACCGGTGGCTTGAGGACGGGGACGACCCGAGGACGCGTGACTGGCTCGCCGCCCAGGACGAGCTGTGGCGTGCCCACGCCGCCACGCTGCCCGGCCGTGACGGGTGGCACGCCAGGGTGGCCGCGCTCACCGAGGCGGGGACCGCGGGGACGCCGATGTGGCGGGGCGGGCGCCGCTTCTTCCTGCGCCGTACGGCCGGGCAGGAGCACGCCGTGCTGTACACCGCCGCAGAGGGGGAGAACGTCAGGGCGCTCGTCGATCCGGGGGTGCTCGACCCCGGCGGCCTGGTCACGCTCGACCACTGGCAGCCGGACGCCGAGGGCCGTCTGCTGGCCTTCCAGCTGTCCAGGAGCGGGGACGAGCACTCGCGTCTGTACGTCGCGGACGTCGTGACCGGCGAGGTCGTGGACGGGCCGGTCGACCGTTGCCGCTACTCGCCGGTCGCGTGGCTGCCCGGCGGGAAGGCCTTCTTCTACGTGCGGGGACGCAGGGTCTGCCTGCACCGGCTCGGCACCCCCGCCGACGACGACGTCGTGGTCCGCGCCGAGGAACGCTCCTACGGCCTGGGGATCAGCGGAGACGGACGCTGGCTCACGGTCTCCGCGGGCCGTCCCGGCGGCAACGACCTGTGGCTGGCCGACCTGGTCGCCTCCTCCCCCGAACGGCCCGCGCTGCGGACGGTCCAGGAGGGGACGGACGCGGTGACGGTCGCCGCCGTCGGTCCCGACGGCCGCCTGTACCTGCTGACCACCCGGGACGCGCCCCGAGGCCGGCTGTGCGTCGCCGACCCGGAGCACCCCTCACCCGAGGGCTGGAGCGAACTGGTCGGCCCCGACCCGGAGGCCGTGATCGGGGACTTCGCGATCGCGGAGGGAACCGGAGGACCGGTGCTGCTGGTCGGCCGGACCCGGCACGCGACCGGCGAGATCGGCGTCCACGACCCGGTGACCGGGGAACGGCTCGGCCTGGTCCCCCTGCCCGGCCTCGGCTCCGTCGGGCACATGTCCACCCGTCCTGAGGGGGGACACGAGGTCTGGTTCACCTACACCGACGGCGTCACCCCGGTCGGTGTCCACCGCTACGACGCGCGCACCGGGCGGACAACGCTCTGGGAGGCGGCGCCCGGCGCCGTCGAGGTGCCCGAGGTCGAGTCGCACCGGTTCGTCTGCGTCTCGGCCGACGGCACCCCGGTGCGGGTGGTCGTCCTGGCCCGCCCGGGCGCGGGTCCCCGGCCCGCCGTCCTGTACGGCTACGGCGGATTCGGGCGCCCGCTGGCCCCGTCGTACTCCGGCTATGTGCTGCCCTGGGTCGAGGCGGGCGGGATCTTCGCGTTCGCCCAGGTGCGGGGCGGCGGCGAGGAGGGGGCCGACTGGCACAGGGCGGGCACACTCGGCCGCAAGCAGAACACCTTCGACGACTTCGTCGCGGTGGCCGAACACCTCGTCGCGGAGGGCTGGACCACCCCGGACCGGCTGGGCGTGTGCGGCGAGTCGAACGGCGGCCTGCTGGCGGGCGCGGTGCTGACGCAGCGTCCCGATCTGTTCGCCGCCGTGGTCTGCTCGGCCCCGCTGCTTGACATGGTCCGCTACGAGCGCTCCGGCCTCGGCCCCTCCTGGCGGGGTGAGTACGGCTCGGCCGACGACCCCGAGCAGTTGGGCTGGCTGCTCGGCTACTCCCCCTACCACCGGGTCGAGAAGGGCACGGACTATCCGGCGACGCTGCTGACCACCTTCGGCGGCGACTCCCGGGTCGACCCCCTCCACGCCCGCAAGATGTGCGCGGCCCTGCAGTGGGCGACCTCGGGAGACAGGCCCGTCGTGCTGCGCCACGAGGACGGCGTGGGACACGGGGCCAGGTCGGTCAGCCGGTCGGTCGGCCTGGCCGCGGACATGCTGGCCTTCCTCGCCCGGCACACCGGTCTCGAACCGGGAGCGCCTGGATCAGGCCCGTGAGCGGTAGCGGATCAGGCCGATCCGCCTGACGTCCTCGGGCCACAGCCAGCCCGACTCCTGGGCGATGGTGACCGCCTCGACCCTGGTTCTGGCCCCCATCTTGGCGAGGATCCGCGACAGGTAGTTTCGGACCGTTCCGCCGGAGAGGAAGAGCCGTTTGGCGATCTCGTTGACCGGCTCCCCCTCGGCCGCGACCTGGAGCACCTCAAGCTCGCGGGCGGTGAGCGGGTTCTCCCGCGCGTGGAGGGCGGCGACGGCCAGCTCCGCGTCGATGACCCGCTCGCCCGCGGCGACCCTGCGCACGCACTCGGCGAGTTCTCCCGCCGGGGCGTCCTTGACGACGAAGCCTCGCGCCCCGGCGTCGAGCGCGCGCCGCAGGGCGGCGGGGGTGGCCAGGCCCGTCAGCATGACGTTCTTGCAGGAGGGCAGCACCCTGGCCAGTTCGCAGGCCGCCGACAGGCCGTCGGTGCCGGGCAGCCCGATGTCGAGGAGGGCGACGTCCGGCCTGGCCCGCAGGCAGGAGGGCACCACGTCGTCGCCGTGACCGACCTCCTCGACCACCTTGATGTCATGCTCGACGGAGAGCAACGCGGCCATCGCTCCGCGAACGAGGTGCATGTCCTCGGCGATCAGGACGCTTATCACGGGTCGTGTCCCCTTTTCGGCGGGAAGCTTATGTGTTAATTGCTCCGGATGTCACCCGCGGAAATCATTGTGCTACCCGCCGGAACCGTTCGCCACCCGGATAGGCCAGACGAGTACCCACCCCCCGCGAATTACGCCTCCCCAGGGGCGCGAATCCGAACAATCGGATATCCGGAACGGCCCTTCCGCCCCCAGACCAGGTGAAATCCATCCTGCCCCGGCCTGCGTCCACGGTCCAGTCCACGACCACTCCCGCCCTGCCCACGATCGCAAAATGGACCTCCAACGCAAACATTCAAGGACTGCCACAATTCGTTAAACACGGCAGGTATCGGGAAATATCACGCATGGTCGGGAATTCGCCCTGATCCATTATCCTTTGTGAGCCGGCCGGAACCCCCGTCCCCTTTCCCGCCGATCATCTTCGCGCGCCTCACGTGCCGTACGGCCCCACCGCGGGCGCGGTGCCGTACGGCGTCAGGGCAGTGATTGTCGGGCCCAAGCCTTACGGTAGGGCGCGTGCCAGAGACGAACCACGAGATCACGCTCGACTCGGCCCTCTCCGAGGAGGCCGTGCTCGCCACCTACCGCCGCATGTTCGCCGCGCTCGCGCGCGACAGCGGCGCCGTGGTCGACGACCCCGTGCTGGTCGACATCGCCGAGACGCTGTTCGCGGCGTTCGCCGAGGCGGGCGAGGAGTGGCTGACCCACGAGCAGATGCGGCACGTCTGCCGGGCCTACCCCCTTGAGCTGTTCGAGAACCGTCTGCGGGTGCTCAGGGGTCTCGGCGCGATCCGTGAGGTCTTCCCCAAACCGAACCAGCTCCGCTACCGGGCGTCGTTCACCAGCGTGGTCGGGCTGATGTTCGTCCGGCGGATGATGGACGACGGCGGTCAGTCGGAGATGCACCGGCTGCTCGCCCTGGAGGACCTCAACGTCGCCGACCCCCGCACGACCATGGAGGAGGCGCGGCTCAGCGCGCAGAACCTGTCGCGGGCCTTCAGGCTGTGGGCGCTGGAGCTGATCACGCTGACCGGCGGCACCATCGAGGAGCTGCGTGAGCAGGCGCCCAAGCTCTGGGGCACCGAGGAGATCGCCCGCAGGGCGCAGAGCCTGCACGCCACGATCCTCACCCGCTGGCCCGACCTGGACCGCACCTGCACCGAGCTGCGCGCCTCGATCTACTCCTACAGCGACGCCTCCCGCCGGGCCGCGGGCCGTCTGGCCGACTCCGCGGGCACGACCAGGAACCTCACCCTGCTGCCCGCCGAGACCTGGCGGACGTTCGCCCAGACCGCGCCCAGGGAGCGGCTCGCCGCCGTGCTCGACGGGTTCGTCTTCGACGTCCCCGCGCCGTGGCACGATCCTGCGGCGATCGTCAGGGCCGTTGACGAGAGTCCCCGGCCCGCCCCCGCGCAGCCGACGCCGCCGCGTTCCGCGCTGCCCGATCCCGGTCCCGCCGACTCCCACGAGCCCGGTGGCGGCGGGCTCGACCACCTCACCGCCGTCGCCGAGGCGGCCCTCGCCGGGCGGCCGAGCGCCCGGCTTGAGGAGCTTCTCACCGCGGACGGCGAGTGGGTCTCCGCGCGCAGACTGCTGGCCGACCTCGTCTCGGCCGACCTTCGTCCCGAGTCCCCCTACCGGCTGCGCTGGTCGGACGCCCTCACCGCGGACCCGGACGGGGAGCCGTCATGGCTCTCGCACGGGCTCCTGGAGAGGACGGGCCATGACGCCTGAGCTGGCGCACGCGCGGGCCAGGGCGACCGGCCCCCTCACGCTCGGCGCGGGTGAACCCGCTCCTCCGGGGATGACCCGGCTCGGCAACCCCGACGGGACCGGTACGGCGCTGCCCGCCTGGCCCGACGGGGCGACGCCGTCCCTCCTCGACGAGTACCAGGTCGCGCCGGTGAACGTGGAGCGGGCCGGAGAGACGAGGCGGGTGCTGGCCGCGGCGCTGAAGTGCTGCTGGAACGACCTGTCCGCCGATCCGTGGCCCGGCTCCCCCGCGCCGGTCGAGGACGTGCTGTCCGCCTACCGGGCGCTGATCGGCCGCGGTGACGACCTCATGCGCAACTGGGCGATCGGCGCGCTGCGCCGCCTGCACGACTCGGCCTGGCTTGAGGTCGACGCCGGTCTCGTACGGCTCGGCCCCCGCTGCGCCGGCTGGCCCGCCGCCTCCCACGCCCAGCTCAGGGAGTTGCTGCGGCGTCTCCCCTCGGGAGAGGACGGTTCCGCCGGACTCGACGTCCTGCCCGCCCCTGACAGGCCACAGGACAGGACCGGGCGGCAGGCCGCCGAGGAGACCGGGGCGGGCGCGACCGCGAGCGTCTCCGAGCCCGACGGGGTCGACGAGGACCTGCTCGCCCCCTTCGACGAGCGGCGCAGGGCCGAGATCGTGGCCGCCTTCATGGCGGTCGAGCACGCGGCCGAGCCGGTCGGCGAGGCGCGTTTCCCCGCGCTGCGCGATCCGGCGCCGCGCCGTACGGTCGCGGAGATGCTGCGGCGGCGGGGCCGCGTCCTGGTCCAGGACCGTGAGCGGTGGACCTCCGGCTACGAGGACGGGACGGCCGCGCTGGCCGGGTCCTCCCTCGGGGAGGCCGAGCGCGCGGTGCTGGTGCTGGTGCTGGTCCACTCGGTGGCCATCCCCCGCGCCGACGGGCTGTTGCCCGCCGACAGCTGGCTGTCTCCGTTCCCCGCCCAGGTCGACGAGCTGCGCAGGCACACCAGGCTGCCGGTCGGCGAGCTGGACGCGGCGCTGCGGACGTTGCGCCACGCGGGCCTGGTCACGCAGGTCAAGGCGGGAGAGGAAGCCGGAGGATACGTCCCCGGGCCGCAGTTCCACCGGTTGACCCCGCAGGCCAGGCGCCGTCTGCAGGAAGAGCTGATCCTCGCCGCGGGGCCGCACACCCCGCTGGCCGCGGCCGTGAGGGCCAACCGCCGATGAGACAGAAGAAGGGAACGACAGGGGTGACCGAGCAGCCGGACCCGTCAGCCGGGGACTCGCCGGACAACGCAGGCGGGCGAGCGGGGCAGGCCAGTCTGGTGCCCGTCGAGGCCAGGGTGGCGGCGCCGGGTGAGAACGTGGTCGGCGACCGGGTGCTGATCGCCGTGCAGGCGGTCAACATCTCCCGGCTGTCCACCCACCCGGTGCCGACGGTGCCGGGGACGCTGATCGTGGTCGCCGGGGCGGGCCCGAAGGACTCCAACGGCGCGGGCAAGTCCTCGTTCATCGCGATGATCACCGCGTTGCTCGGCGACGAGCAGTGGCGCTTCGCCTCCGGGGCGAAGGCGGTCTCCGAGCTGCTGTTCAACGCCGAGCTCGCCGCGGGCGGGGGCGGAAGGACGTGGGCGAGCGCCGACCACGGCTACATCGTGGGCGTCTTCGCGAACGCCGGCGACGGGCGGGCGGGCACCGGCGGGCTGGACGACGCGCTGACGGTGTGGCTGCGGGTCAACCAGGAGGCCCCGCACCTGGAGATCCGCTGGACCCCCGGGGTGTGCGTGGCCACGGCCTCCTCGGAGGCCGAGCGGGTGACGCGGGCCGACCACCTGTGGGCGACGCTGCCCCGCTCGGCGGGCCGCAGGGACGTCGTCGCCCGTGACCTGACCAGGTTCCTGTACGGCGACCGGGTCAGGTGCGTGTCGTTCCTGTCCACCTCGGTGCGCAGCAAGGTCGCGACGAACCTGCTGTCCCAGCCGCTCAACGAGATCTCCCCCGAGCGGGTCTTCGAGGCCATCGCCGCGCTGACCGGCCTGGACACCGAGCTGGACCAGGAACGCGACGCCCGGCGCGACGAGCACGCCAAACGGGTGCGGGCGGCGCGGGCCGCCGAGTTGCTCAGGGAGTTCGAGGACGAGTCGCGGGCGCTGCTTGAGACCTTCGACCGGCGTGACCGGGCCAGGATACGGCTGGCCGAGGGGATGCGCGGCTGGCGTGGGCGGCTGGCGCGCAGGCTGGCCGACACCGCGCGGCGGGACGAGGCTCTCGCCGCCGACCTGGAGCGGGCGACGGCGGAGGGTGAGCGGGCGGCCGAGGCCGTCGCCGAGGTCCGGGCGGAGATCGCGACCCTGAAGGACGACACGCTCGACCGCGGCCTGGCCGAGGCCCGCAGGGAGCTGACCGCCCTGCAGGCGCGGACGGCCAAGCTGGACGCCGACCGCGCGGTCGCGGAGAACGCGGTCGACGAGCTGCGCGGGCAGATCCCCGGCCTTGAGGAACAGCGGCGGCTGGCCGACGGCCGTGACGTGCGGACCGCCGAGGACGAACTCGGGCAGGCCAGGCTCAGGCTCAACGAGGCGCTGAAGGCCCTGGGTGTCGCCGACCGCGAGGCCGAGGGGGCCAAGGCCGCGCTCGACGACGCCGAGGGCGGCCCGGCCGCGGCACAGCTCAACGCGCTCGCCGCGGCGGGGGTCGAGGCGAGCGGCCTGCTCGACGCGCTCGACGTCGCCGAGCACGCCAGGGACGACACGGGCGGCCTTGCGGGGCGGGCGGTCGCCGCGGCTCTCGGCGCCCGTGGCTGGCCGAGGGAGCACGCCGTGGTCGTGGACGCCGCCGACCTGGCGTCCGCGGCGCGGGCGCTGGCCGCGCTGCCCGGCTCCGTGCTGGTCAGCGCGGCGGGCGTCACCGTCGTCGGGGCGTTCGAGGCGGTCACGACCGGCAGGGAGGCCCGCATCAAGGCCGCCGAGCTGCGACTGCACCGGGCGCGTGACGCGCAGGAGGTGGCCGCGGAGACGGTGCGCGCCGCCGAGGACGGCGTCGCGGAGGCCGGGCGGCGGCTGGAGGGGGCCAGGGCCGCCGTACGGCTCGCCGACGTCGAGCGGCGGCTGGCCGAACGGCGGGCCGCGCTCACCGGTCTCACCGAGGCGCTGGCCGAGGCCGGGCCGAAGGTGGGTGAGGCGGAGCGACGGGCAGGCGCCCTCGACTTCCGTGCCAGGACCAGGAACATGGAGATCGAGCGCCTTGAGGGGCGAAGGGCCGGGCACGAGGCGGAGCGCGACCGGGCGGCCGAGCGGGCGGCCGCGATCACGGCGGAGCGGCAGGCACTCGGCATCGAGACGCTGGCCGCCGAGTGGGGCGGCACCGCGCAGAGCGCCCGCGAGTGGCTGGAGGCGCTGGGCGAGCAGGAGTCCCCGCTGACGGCCGAGGAGTGGTGGCGGGCCGCGGAACGCCGCCTCGACGAGGCGCTGCGCGACACCTTCCCCGGCGAGGACGACGAGATGCCCGAGGAACTCGCCTTCCTGGTACGGCGGCGCACCGAGCCCGGCGCCGGGCGCACCGCGCGTGAGCAGACGACCTTCCCCGGCGTCTGCGCCGCCCTGGCGTCCTACCTGCGCGGCCAGGAGGAGTACGAACGTCACCAGCGCCGTCAGATCGAGTCCCAGCTCGCCACCAGGCAGCGTGACCTCGCCGCCGCGGCGAAGGGCGCCGAGGAGGCCGCGCAGTCGACCGCCGTGCACCGGGCGGCGTTGAGCGCGGCGATCAAGGCGCGCCTCACCCGGGTCGCCGAGGAGTTCGACCGGCTGGACACCTCCTACGGCGGCTACGGCGCGACGCTGGAGTTTCCCGTGCCGCCCGCGCCCGCCGACCCCGAGCAGCGCTGGGCGTGGCGGGTCACCCCCAGGTGGCGCAGGGGCGAGGGTCAGGGCTTCGTGCCGTACAACCGGCGGGCCAACACGGCGTTGATGGACGAGAAGGCGGTCAAGCTGGTCTGCGCCGCGGCGATCGCCTCCTCCGGCGGCGGCCACCTGTGCCTCGTCCTCGACGAGCTGGGCCGCAACCTGGGCAAGGAGCACCGCAGGGAGGCCGTGGCGCTGTTCCGCAAGATCGGCGAGACCTACGGCATCACCGTGATCGGCGCGCTCCAGGACGACATGGAGCCCTACGCGGTCGACGCCTGCGGGCAGTACATCAAGCTGCGCCGCTCCTCCGACGCCATGCCGTACAACGAGCCGCCGGTGATCGTCGGTCATGACGCCCACGCGGAGCGGGTGCGGGCGCTGGCCGCCGCGGTGGGCAGGCGGACACCGGAGACGGACGGTGCGGAACAGGTGATGAGGGACGAACGGTGAGAGAGGGGCGGCGAACCAGATAATCTCGCATGAGGTGCGGCCGGTGACGGCCGGGAGGGTCAGGGAGGATCGGTGTCGGCGTCGCCGCTGGATCGGACACCCCAGAAACACGACCTCTACCGGGCGATGGCGCTGGCGCTGCGGGTCGGTGAGCTGCTGCTCGGCAGCGGCGAGAGCACCGAGACGGTCTCCGGTGCCATGCGCAGGATCACCAACGCCTACGGCGTGCCGCACTGCGAGGCGGACGTCAACCTGTCGGCCATCACGCTCTCGCACGTCCCCTCCGACGGGAGCGTCCCGGTCACCGCGGAACGCCGGGTACGGCGCCGCCTGCCCGACTACGACCGGTTGATCGCGGTCCACGAGATGATCAGGGAGACCGCGGGCGGATCCATGCCGCTTGAGGAGGCCGAGTCCCGGCTGCGGAAGGTCACCCGCCGGGTCCGGGTCTACCCCGACTGGTTCCTGGTCACGGCGCTCGCGCTGATCGCGGCCTCGGCGAGCATCCTGGTCGGCGGCGGAGCGCTGGTCGCGACGGCGGCGTTCGCGGCGACCGTGCTCGGCGACCGGGCGAGCGCCTGGCTGGCCAGACGCGGGGTCGCGGAGTTCTTCCAGCTCACGGTCGCGGCGATGCTCGGCTCGCTGGTCGCGGTGCTGATGCTCGCGATCGGCGCGCCGGTGCGGGCGGAGGCCGTCGTGGTCGGCGCGGTCGTCGCGCTGCTGCCCGGACGGCCGATGGTCGCCTGCGTGCAGGACGGCATCGCGGGCGAGTACGTCACGGCGACCGGGCGGCTGTTCGAAATCTTCTTCATCCTGACCGCGATCGTGTCGGGCATCGGCATCACGCTGTACGCCGCCGTCCGTCTCGGGGTGCCGCTGACGGTGGAGAACGTGCCGTCCGCGCCGCTGCTGATCAGGCCTGAGCAGCTGCTCGGGGCCGTGGGGGTGACGCTGTCGTTCGCGGTTGCGCTGCTCGTGCCGCCCCGCCATCTGTTCGCGGCGGCGCTCGGCGGCGCGATGGTCTGGGTGGTCTTCGTGCAGCTGCACGTCTGGCAGGTGCCGGTCGTCCTGGCCACCGCCGTCGCCGCGGCGGTCGTCGGGCTGTTCGGCGGCGCCTACGCCCTGCGTGCCCGGGTCCCCTCGATGGTGATCACGATCCCGGCGATCGGCTCGCTGCTGCCGGGGACCGCGCTCTACCGGGGCATGCTTGAGGTCAACCTGGGCCACGGGGGCGCGGGGCAGGAGAGCCTGCTCCAGGCCCTGTCGACCGCGCTCGCCCTGGGCGCGGGCGTCATCCTCGGCGGAGAGGTCGTGCGCGCGGTCACCGGTTCCGACCTGACCAGGAGGGTCAGGCGACGGGGTGGCCGTACCCGCGCGTTCATCAGCCGTCCCGCCGCCCGCCGTACGCGGGGCTACTGAGCCCGAAGGCCGTCCATCACCAGGCCGAGGAGGCGTTCTGAGGTGTCGTCGCCGCAGTGCTCGCCGATCCAGGCGACCGCGTTGACGAGGCGCATCAGGTCGGTCCCGGTGACGTCGTCGCGTACGGTGCCGGTCCGCTGGGCGGCGGCCAGCAGCGCCGACCCGCCCGCGCGGGTCTGCTGGCAGGCGCCGTACAGCTCGGAGGCCGGGTCGTTGAGGCTGCTCATCAGTGTCGCGGCCAGTCCCCGGTAGACGGTGGCGTGGGCCATCAGGTGGCGCGTCCACTCAAGGAGCGCCTCCTGCGGGGAGTCCGAACCGAGCAGTTCGCGGGCCTGTGTGTCGAGGGTGACCAGACCGTCGTGGAGCACGGCCTCCAGCAGCGCCCTGCGGGTGGGGAAGTGCCGGTAGAGGGTGCCGATGCCGACCCCGGCGGCCCTCGCGATCTCCTCCAGGGACGCCTCGGTGCCCTGCTCGGCGAAGGCCACCCGCGCGGCGGCCAGCAGTCGTTCGTAGTTGCGCCGCGCGTCGGCCCGCATGGGGCGCTGGGTGGTCGCCACCTTGACTCCTCACTTTCCCGGCGTTCTCCACACATCTACTCGGAGACCGCCTCCGCATACCCTACCGCCCGGCCTGTGCCGCCGGTCAGGGCTCGTCAGGGCTCGTCAGGGCACGGTGACCTCGACGGTCGAGCCCTTGCGGCCCTTGCTGACGCGTAGCTGCGCCGGGACGCGGGAGCGCAGTTCGGTGACGTGGCTGACGATGCCGACGGCCCTGCCGCCGTCGCGCAGGCCGTCGAGGATGTCCAGCACCCCGTCGAGGGTCTCCTCGTCGAGGGTGCCGAACCCCTCGTCGATGAACAGCGCCCCGATCTCGACTCCCCCGGCCTCGGCGCTGACCACGTCGGCCAGGCCGAGGGCGAGCGCCAGCGAGGTGATGAAGCTCTCACCGCCGGACAGGGTCGCCGGGTCGCGGTCCCTGCCGGTCCAGCCGTCCACGATCCGCAGGCCGAGCCCGCCTCCCGACCTGCTGCGGTCGCCCGCCGTACGGCCGAGGCCGTGTTCGAGGAGATAACGGCCGCCCGACATGCGGTCGAGGCGCTCGTTGGCCGAGTCGACCACCTGCCGCAGGCGCTCGCCGAGCACGAAGGCGGAAAGGCGCATCTTCCAGCGGTTGTCGCCCGAGGTCCCGCCGGTCAGGGCCGCCAGCCCCTCTGCGACGTGGTGGCGCCGCCGCGCGGGCCCCCAGCGGTCCAGGCATCCCGCCAGCTCGGCGCCGAGCGTGACGAGCCTGGCGAGCCGGGCCCGCGCCTGGTTCGCCGCGGACAGCAGCCTCGCCTGGGCGGCCTCCGCGGCGTCACGCGCGGCGCGCAGCCCGTCGAGGTCGGGTTCGGGCTCCGCGGCGGCGGCGACCAGTTCGGGGTCGGCCAGCAGGGCGGTGACCGCGACGCGTTCCCTTTCGAGCTCGCGCAGCCGTTCGGCCTTCTCCTCCCGCTCGGCCGACGGGCGGAAGGCCGCGAGCGCGTCCTCGACACCGGAGAAGCCCGCCTCGACGGCCGCGGCCGTGGCCGTGACACGGGCCGCCGCCAGCTCCGCCGTGGCCGTCCGCTCCAGCCGGGTCGCCTCGACGGCCTCCGTGAGCAGCTCCGCCTCCTCCGCCAGCCGGTCCAGCCTGGCGGCCAGTGTCGGGTCGTCGCCCCGTGCCTCGTCCAGTCGCGCGGTCAGCCGCTCGATGTCCGCGTCCAGCCTCTCCCGCCGCGTACGGCGGGCGGCCAGCGTGACCGCGAGTTCGCGCGAGAGCTCCTCAAGCCTGACCTGTTCGTCCGCGGTCCGCGCGGCCTCCTCGGCCAGCGCGGGTTCGGCCCGCGCCGACTCGGTGAGCCCGGCCAGCGCCTCCTGCGCCCGCGCGAGTTCCCGCGCGGCCTGCTCGGCCGGGACGTCCGTCTCCTCGGACGCCTCCCGGTGCGCCGCCGCCAGTTCCGCGGCGCGACCGGCCGCCTCCGCCGCCGCGGCGAACAGGGCCGCCTCCCGCGTCAGGCGCTCCCTGCGGGCCTGGACGGTCGGGTCGGCGCCGCGTGCCTCGTCGAGCCGGGCGGTCAGCCTGTCCTGTTCCGCCCGCCACTCCTCCTGGCGGGTACGGCCTCCGGCGAGCAGCCGCGCGGCGTCGGCCGCCCCGGTCCGCGCCTCGTCGAGTTCGGCCGTCAGACGCTCCGCCTTCTCGGCGAGGGCGCTCTCCGTCTCCGCGACCGCCGTCAGGGCGGCCAGCGCGCGCCGTACCTCGTCGAGGGCCTCCCGCGCCTGCTCCACGGGCGTGTCCCCGGCCACGGCGAGGGCCTCTTCGAGGCGTGAGGTGAGGGCGGCGACCGCGGTCTCGGCGTTCCTGCGCCGTTCCACGGCGGCGTCGTGGTCGGTCTGGGCGGCGCGCTCGTCCTCGGGGGTCGGGGCCCGCCCCGACCTGGCCGCCGGGTGAGGGTGTTCGGGAGAGCCGCAGACGGCGCAGGGTTCGCCGGGAACGAGTTCGGCCGCCAGTTCCGCGGCCATGCCGTCGATCCTGGCCTGCCGGAGGTCCTGGAGGCGGTCGCGAAGCCGCTGGGCGAGGTCGACGGCCTCGGCCTGGAGCGTCCTGGCGGCGTCGAGTTCGGCGCGCAGGCCGTCGCGGCGTCCGGCCGCGTCGAGTCCGGCCGCGGCGGCGGCGGCACGTGCCCGCGTCTCGGGGATCTCCGCCGCCCTGGTCCTGACCTCGGTGAGCTCCGCGGTGACCTCGGCGAGCCCGGCCGGGAGTTCCGCGCACCGCGCGCCAAGGGCCGTCTCCCGCTCCTGCGCCTCGGCGAGTTCGGCGTCGAGCACGGCCAGCGGCCCGGCCAGTTCGGTGAGCCTGGCCTCGTCGCCGCGCAACCCCTCAAGCCCGGCGAGCAGCCGCCCGTGCTCCCGTTCCCGTACGGCCAGCAGCTCGCGGGTGCGCGCCTCGTCCCCCGGACGGTGCTCCACCGGATCGGGCAGCCTGCCCAGCACCGTGGCCAGGTGTCCTCGCGCCTCCTCCAGGGCGACGGCCAGGCCGTCCCGCCGCTCCACGGCCTTCAACCGGGCCAGCGCGGCGTCACGCGCCGACTCCGCGGCCGGGACCCGCGCGGCGTCCAGGCGGGCGGCGGAAAGCCTTGCCTCCGCCTCGCATCTGAGGCCGGGCAGAACCCCAAGACGGCTGTCGGTCTCCTTCTGGCGGGCTTCCAGCTCCGCGATCTCCCGGGTGAGCGTCGCACGCTCCAGGAGGTCCTTCGACAGCAGCGGTTCCTGCGTGCGCAGTTCCTCCAGCCTGGTGATCTCCTCCCGCCGGTCGAGCGCCATCGCGGCCAGCCGTTCGACGCCGGCCGCGTTCTCGCCCGCTGCCCCGGCTGCCGGCCCGATCAGGGGCAGGGCTCGGGCGACGGCGTCGGCGGCCATCCGGTGCGCCTTGGTCGCGGTCTCCTCCCGCTGCTCGGCGGCCCGGATCACGGGCAGCACCCGGTCGGCCCTGGCCGCCTCGTCGAGCACGTCCTCCAGATCGGCCCGTTCCTGCGCGCTCTCCCCGAGGGCGCGTTCGCGCGCCACCGCCTCGGCGTGGCGGCGGCGCCGGTCGGCGAGCGCGTTTCCCTGCTCAAGGGCGGCCCGCGCCAGCCGTACGGTCTCCAGGACACCGTCGTTGTCGCGGCCCGCGCCGGCCTCGGCGTCGGCGGCGAGCGCCTCGATCGCGGCGGCCCAGGCGAGCGGGTCCTCCTCACTGGAGGAGTCCCCGGCGTTCTCGGCGAGAAGGGCGAGCAGTTCGGGGCCCGCCGCCTCCTCGATGCGTTTGACGGCGAAGTCGACCTCGGTGCGCAGGCTCTGCTGCTCGCGGAAGGCCTCGGTGCGCCGGTCGGCGAGCCACGCCTCGGCGCCGGCGTAGACCCTCACGGAGAACAGCCGTTCGAGCACCCTGCGGCGGTCCTCGCCGTCGGCGCGCAGGAACCTGGCGAAGTCCCCCTGCGGGAGCATCGCCACCTGGAAGAACTGGTCGGCGTTCATGCCCAGCAGGGTGCCGATCAGCTCGCCCGCCTCGTCGACCCGCGTGGTCAGCCCGGTCCACTCTCCCGCAGGGGTGAACTCCTGGACGAGTGCCTTCTCCTTCTCCCCGGTCATGCCCTCTCCCCTGAGCTTGGGGCGCTGCCAGGCCGGGGAACGGGTGATCTTCAGCCGCCGCCCCCTGAGGGTGACCTCCAGGGCGACCGAGGGCCCCCTGCCGGGTGGGGCGTGGTCGCAGCGCAGGCTCTTGGCGTTGTCGCGCCTGCCGGGCACCCTGCCGTACAGGGCGTAGCAGAGCGCGTCCAGCACGGTGGTCTTGCCCGCGCCGGTCGGGCCGTGGATCAGGAACAGCCCCGCCTCGGCGAGGGCGTCGAAGTCGATCTCCTCCTCACCCGGGAAGGAGCCGAACGCGGTGATCCACAGACGGTGCGGGCGCATCTACGCCATCGCCTCCCTGATTCGGCAGTTCTCAATGGCCTCGCGGAGCAGCGTGGTCTCCTCGGGGTCGGCCTCCTCGCCCCGGACCTCACGGACGAAGTCGAGCGCCACCTCGATCTCCGGTTTTCCGGCGAGCCTCGGCCGTACCGCGCCCTGCTGGGTGCCGCCCTCGGGCTCGAAGGAGAGGCTGAGGGTGTGCGGGAAGCGGGTCCTGAGGCGTTCCATGGCCTCCTTCGGCCTGACCGGGTCGGTCAGCGTGACCTGGAGCCAGTGGTCCTCGTAACCCGCGTGGTCCGCCGAGGTCAGCAGGTCGTCGAGACGTCCCCTGCGCGTGGCGATCGGCCGGGGGACGGGGGCCTCGGCGAACTCCGCGCTCACCCGCCCCCGCGCGTCGACCTCCACCAGCCACGAGCCCTTCACCTGACGCTCCTCGGAGAAGGAGTAGGCGACCGGGGAGCCCGAGTACCGTACGGTCTCGCTCATCCGCTGGCGGCCGTGCAGGTGGCCGAGCGCCACGTAGTCGACGCCGTCGAAGACGGAGAGCGGGACGTGCTCGACCCCGCCGACGCTGATGTCGCGCTCGCTGTCACTGGCCCGCCCGCCGGTGACGAAGGCGTGGGCGAGCACGACCGAGCGGGTCCCCCGGCGGGCCAGGTCCGCGCGGACCAGGGACATGGCGTGCCCGAGCGCCGCGGTGTGGGTGCGTTCGGGCAGCTCCCACGGTTCGCGCACCAGCTCGGGTTCCAGGTAGGGGATGCCGTAGAAGGCCACCTGCCCGTCGCCCGAGGGGTCCTCGACGAGGACCGGCTCGCCCGCCCGCGCGGGGTCGGTGCGCAGGTGGACGCCCGCCGCGTCGATCAGGTCCGCGCCGAAGCCGAGCCTGCGGGCGGAGTCGTGGTTGCCGCTGATCAGCACGGTGCGCACCCGTTCGCCGACCAGCCGCCGCAGGGCCTGGTTGCACAGGTCGACCGCGTCGACCGAGGGCAGCGCCCTGTCGTAGACGTCGCCGGAGACGACGACCACGTCGATCCGTTCGCTCCTGATCGTCTCGATCAGGTGGTCGACGAAGGCGCCCTGGGCGTTCAGGAGGCTCTCGCGGTGGAAGGAGCGGCCCAGGTGCCAGTCGGAGGTGTGGAGCACGCGCATGTCACGTGAAGCTAACAGGCCTCGAACGCACACGAGACCACTGTGACCACTCTGCTCCCATTCGTCCTGTCGGGTGTGACCGGCCGTGGGTACGCTGAAGATCGTACGTTTCTCCCGGAGGCGAACAACGACCAGGGAGCGATCGGCATGCGAGCTGGCCGAGGCGTGGTGAGCGTGGCCGCGGGTGTGGTCCTGCTGGCCCTGGCGACGGTCGGCTACACCCTGCCGCCTCCCTTCGATCCACCGCCGCTGAACGTGGACCCGATCTTCCAGAACCTCCCCGCCCAGCCCGCCGCGGAGACCAGGCCGGTCTCGGCGAACGGGCGTTTCTCCGTTGAGGACATCACCGTCGACGCCGGGGACACGACGCTCGACGCGACGATCCGCGCGCCGCTGTCCCCCGGCAGGCATCCCGCCCTGGTCTTCGTCCAGGGGGCGGGTCCCGGGGTGCGTGACGAGTTCACCGACCAGGCCGAGTGGCTGGCCGGGGCGGGGATCGTCACGCTCGTCTACGACAAGCGGACCGTCCGCTACGACTTCCGCAACCGCGACTTCGAACTGCTGGCCGAGGACGCCCTGCGCCTGCTGGCCAGGCTGCGGCTGCGCGCCGACGTCGACCCCGCCAGGACCGGCCTGTGGGGGGTGAGCGAGGGCAGCTGGGTGGCGCCGATCGCCGCGGCCAGGAGCCGGGACGTCGGGTTCACCGTGCTGGTCTCCGCGCCGAACGTCTCACCGTTACGCCAGGTCACCTGGGCGCTCGGCGAGCAGCTCGACCGGCTGCACGCCCCCGCGGGGACCAGGGAGCTGCTGGTCAGGGCGATGAGCGCGGTGCACATGAACTTCCTGCGCCACGACGGCATGCCCGCGCTGCGCAGGGTGCGCGCCCCCGTCCTGGCCCTGTACGGCACGAGCGACCCGTCGATCCCGTTCGTCGAGAGCAGCAAGGCCCTGACCGGCGCGCTCGCCGAGGGAGGCAACCCCGACTACACGATCCGCTACCTGAAGGGTGCCGACCACGGCATGCGCCTGCACGGCGGTCCCTTCGCGCCCGGGTATCTGGAGACGCTGGCCAACTGGGTCACGGGACTGCCGGGAACCGCCAGACCCGCCGCGCACATCGCGGGCGCGACACCCGTACAGCGCTACGAGGCCAGCGAGGTCCCCGCGGCGCCGTGGTACGCGGGCGGGGCGGTCCTGGGGATGACGCTGTGCCTGACCGCGGTCGGCTACGTGGTCGGACCGGTGACCGAGATGGTGCTACGGCTGCGCGGGCGGCCGTCCGGCGAGACCGGCGCCAGGGTCTGGCCACCGGTCAGGCGCAGGTTCCGGCGGATGGCGTGGACCGGAGCCGGGCTGCTGGTCTCGGTGGTCGCGCTCATCACCCTGCTGGTGCTGTTCTCGGTCAACCAGGCGGGGGCCTGGCCCGCGGTGCTCGCCGGGTGGCTGGTCATCAGGATGCTGGCCGTACTCATGCTGTTGCAGGAGGTCACGGCCGGCGCGGCGGTCGTCTCCGGGCTGCGGGAGGGCTGGCGGCCGAGCCGCCCGCAGTGGGCCGCGATCATCGGGGTGCTCGGCGGGACCGGCCTGCTGCTGGTCGCCGCGGCCTACTACGACCTGTTCTCCTTCCCCTGGTAGAGGTTCCCCTGGTAGAGGCCCTCCGGAAAGGTCTGGTTCGCCGGAGCGCATGGTCACCTCCGGACCGGGTTTCGGCCAAGAAAGTCACAGCCTTAGGAAATATGTCAGGATAAAGGCGGATTTCTTTTCCAAGGTGTTCATCCGTACGTCGCCCCTCGGCCTCGGCGCCCGCCCTACCATCTCCCCTGCGGCGCTCAAGCGCGTGGGGAGATCGGGGAAGCGGGTGCAGGACGGATCAAGGCGACCGGGACCACGGGGGCCGCGAAGGCTCGGCGCGGTCGTCGGCTGGACGGCCCTGTCGGCGATACTGCCCGGCGCGGGGCACCTACGGGCGGGATGGCGCAGGACCGGGATCGCCCTGCTGTCGGTCTACGCCCTGCTGCTGCTCGGCGTGCTGTGGGTGCTGCTCACCACCGACCTCGGAGACCTGGCCGGGCTGCTGGTCACCTCGACCTGGCTGTCCGCCATCACGATCGGCGCCCCGGTCCTCGGCCTGGCCTGGTTCGTCCTGGTCGTGCACTCCTTCACGGTGCTTCGGCCCGGCATGCTCCGCGGCCCCGCACAGGCGGTCGCGGGGGTGATCGCGGGCCTGCTCGCCATCACGGTCGTGCTGCCGTTCGGCCTGGCCGGGCAGTACGCCACGGTCTCGCAGTCGGCGCTCGACCGGATCTTCAGCGCCCCGCCGGCCACCCCCGCCCCCCGGGCCAGTTCCTCCCAGGAGAGCGATCCGTGGGAGGGCAGGACCCGGGTGAACATCCTGCTGCTCGGCGGTGACGCCGACACCCACCGGATCGGCGTACGGACCGACAGCATCAACCTGGCCAGCATCGACGTCAGAACCGGCAACACCGTACTGCTCGGCCTGCCGCGCAACCTGGAGAACATCCGGTTCGTCCCCGGCTCCCCGATGGCCAAGCGCTTTCCCAACGGCTTCCGGCTGCCCGCCAACCCGGACGGCTCCCGCGAGGACCTGCTGTTCTCGGTCTGGGAGTACGCCGACTCCCACCCGGAGCTCTTCGGCGGACGCAAGAACCAGGGTGCCAGGACCCTCATGGAGACGGTCGGATACACATTCGGCCTGCGGGTCGACTGGTACGCCCTGGTGAACATGTGGGGCCTGGCCCGGTTGATCGACGCCATCGGCGGCCTGCGGCTGACCGTGCCGCAGGACATCGTCTTCGGCAAGTACAACGAGGGCCTGGTCAAGGCGGGGACCCGCAGGCTCGGCGGGGCGGACACCATGTGGTTCGCCCGCTCGCGCACCTTCAGCGACGACTACACCCGGATGGGCCGCCAGCGCTGCGTGCTGAGCGCCCTGCTCCAGCAGGCCGACCCGGCGACCGTACTCTCCCGGTTCAACCGGATCGCGCTGGCCACCAGGGAACTCCTCCAGACCGACATCCCACGGCCGATGCTGGAGCACCTGGTGCCGCTGGCCCTGAAGGTGAAGAGCGCCGAGGTGACCAGCGTCCAGTTCGTCCCGCCGCTGATCAGCACCGGCTACCCCGACTGGGCCAAGATCCGCTCCCTCACCGCCAAGGCCGTCCACACCTCATCCACCGCTTCGGCGTCCCGGGAACGACTCGCCGCCCCCGCGACTCCCACCTCAGGCACCACCGCCACGCCAGGGGTCACCTCTTCTCCGGGCGCCACCGCCTCTTCGGGCGCCACCGCTTCTCCGAGCGCCACTACTTCTCCGAGCGCTACTGCTTCTTCGGGTGCCACCGCCGGCCCGAGCGGCGCGCGGGACACAGGAACCGCCTCCAAGTCGGGCAAGCCGACGGAACCGGCCCCGGTCAAGGAGATCAACGAAGGCTGCGCCTGACCTCGGAGCACGGCTGAGTACGGCGCACGCCCAGCGCGCCCTCCCACACTCTGGAGCATCGGCGCCCAACCTCTGAACACGGCGGTGTACGGCGCACGCTTCGCCCCTCCCGTCCACGCCGGTCGATGCCATCGCGCCTGCGGACGACCTCGGCGAGGAGGGTTCCTGGCGAGGATTGTGGGCACGACGGCCTCAGTGAGGAGGCTCCCGGATGACCTCTGTGGGGCTCGCGGACGACCTCAGTGAGGGGGAACGGCCACACCTCACCGCCTTGGTGAAGCCTTCTTCAGCGACGGCCTGTCCCGCCCGAGAGGCTTTTTCTCAAGGAAAGCGACCGGCGAAGGAGGGTGGCGTCGCCCGTCGCCGATCCCGGCGGTCGGCTACTCTCGATCATCCGGACCACATCAGTGGTCGAACACGCCGTTCTTCACCCCTCCGACGAAGGCGTTCCATCCGGCGGGAGCGAAAAGAAGTTTGGGACCGTCCGGGTCTTTGCTGTCACGAACGGCGACCGCCCCGGGAAGGTTCACGGCCACCTCCACACACTGACCGCCGTTGTCTCCGGAACGTGACGACTTTCGCCATGCAGCGGCGCTCAAGTCCATGCCCCTCCCTTTCTCCGATCGCCCGAACCAGGTCAGCGGTCGAACTCACCGGTCTTGACTTCACCAACGAAGGACCTCCACGCATGAGGGGCAAAGAACAGCTTGGGACCGTCCGAGTCCTTGCTGTCACGAACGATGACCATCTCGGGAAGGTTCACGGCTACCTCCACACACTGACCGCCGTTCCCTGAAGACAGCGATGATTTCCGCCACACGGCGGCGCTCAGGTCCACTCGCGTCTCGCTTTCTCGATCATCTTGAGGGATGCGCGTTCAGGATAAGCCCACAGACGTATCGCCTCATATCGCTCCTGAATCAGGGTCACGAGTTCGCAGTCAGCCGTGACATGCCCCTGGGCTGGTGAGTCCGCATGGACGGTGACCGGGTTCCCATCAGGAAGCTCGGCAATCATAAAGGCCCCCGCCAAACCTGGAAGACAGTCCGGGTCGACAACCTGAATGGAGACCGCAGGACGCTCAACGATCTTCAGAAGACAGTCCAATTGCTCACGCATCACCTTGGCATCGCCGACCTTGCGATGCAGTACACCGGCGTCGACGAGCACGAGGACAAGTGGAGGGCTGTCACGATCGAGGATTCGCTGTCGCCGCATTCGCGCTTCGACCTGATTCTGAACCACTTCGGCAGTGGCCCTGGGCTCCAAGCCGAAAAGGTGCCGGGCATAGGCCTCCGTCTGGAGGAGTCCAGGAATCAGGAGGGGGTCCCAGGATCGTAGGACGCGGGCGGTGGGCTCGATCTCCTCGGCCCAGCTCCGGAACCAGACCGGGCCGCCGGGTTGGGCGGTGATGCGCTCGTAGAGCCGGACGAAGGAGACGCCGCTCTCGGCGCCGAAGAGCCGGTCCAGTCGTTCGGCGTCGGACTTCGACGGGCTCCGGGTGGCCTTCTCCAGGCGACTCACCTGGGTCTGGGTGCAGCCAAGACGGGAGGCCACGGCGGCCTGTGAGAGCTGGGCGCCCTCCCGCAGACGGCGCAGTTCGACACCGAACCGCACACGCGGAGACGCGGGATCGAGCGCCGGCACCACTTCCATCGCATTCCCTCCCGAATTATAAAAAACAGACCTATTACCCGGCCAGTGATACCGAATTCAGTCCCGGACAGACCAACGGCTGTCATCATCCACCCTGCTCTGGACTGCGGAACAGATACCCGACCAGGCATCAGGGGAGCATCATAAACGCACTCCCCTATCGCCGGGAGGAGCGAAGAAGAAAGCAATCAATCACCTCTGCACCGGGAAGGAAGCAACCCTCCAATGAATACGCCGATGAAATTCGGTCTTCCGGCCGGGCACGCCGGAAAGCATTCCGGAGCCCGGCCGTGACGCCTGGCGAGCAGCGCGAGAGATTCGACCACCTGGTCCGGCTCGGCCGGACGATGCACACCCTCGGCGCCTGCGTCGTCCTGGTCCTTCCCACAGCGGGTGAACCGGTTCTGGAAGTGCGGTCAGCGTCCGGCACCCTGGCCCGCGTCATCGTCATATGGCGTTCCGGCTGGGCCTTCACCTGGCGTCCGTGGTGGGCTCGAATGTGGCCGGGAGGCAAATGGGTGGCGGCCCACGCCGACAACGCCGCCGACGTCATCATGGCGGAGGTGGGCGCATGAGAGGCAACAATCCGATCGGCCATTACGGCGACACCCGGCCGAAGGCGCCTCACGACACCTGGCAGTGGAACTTCCCGGGAAAGGAGATATCCATTCCCATCGCCCGAAAATGGGCACGCGATCTCCTGGCCGGGCAAATCGCCGGTCCGGTTCTCGACGATGTGCTACTCCTGCTGAGTGAGGTGGCCACCAACGCGGTCACCCACTCGAACTCGGGACGCACGCCGGGCGGGCAGGTGACCGTACGAATGACGTACGCTCCCGGCGACGTCCACGTGCAGGTGACCGACGACGACTCGTCCACCAGTGCGCCAATCGTCCGGACACCCGGTCTCGAAGAGGACGGCGGACGCGGCCTTTGGCTGGTGAATCTGCTCGCGACCACATGGGGGACGCACCGCGGTGAGACCACCCGATCGGTCTGGTTCCGAATCTCCGGCTTCTGACACCGAATACGGTCAAGAACGTGGCGGAGGCGATCCGACTAGGCGAAGATCGGTATGTCTCAGCATCAACCGCACTTTCGGAGGTAAGGCATGCGCGTCGTCCGGTCACTGGCCATCGGCTTGACGCTGATAATCGCGGCCTCGGGATGCACCACCTCCGAACCCTCCCTGAAGGAAGCCACCGCAGAACTCCAGAAGGACACCCACCTCCTGCAGGAAGCCTTCAAAAATCCACTTAACAAACTTCGTATCCTGCAGGGAGCGGACAAGGACATCCCTTGCGACAAAGATAAGTTCAAACGAGTGATGCGCGCCACAGCGGACTACGAACGCACCAACGAACCGCTGGCCAACCACCTGGAACGAGCTCAAACTCTGATGGAAAACAGACTGGCCCGAGAGCTGGGATACAAGCTGGAATTCGACTCAAGTCAGAACGAAACCGAAGACGGGAGATTCATCTATGGAACCAAAGAAAACCTGGGTATCAAGGTTACGGTGTACGTGGCTCCCGAGTCCCCTACCTGGCGACTTCACGCAACAACCCCATGCCTGTCTCGGTGAACAGAAACCCTTACCCCCAGACCCTCAGGTCTTCCTTGGCTCTTTCACCGATCTGGAAGTCGGACGCGTCCTCAATCTTTTTGTCGAGGAGATCATTACCATCCAGCCAGTGCTCATAAGGCGCCAGCTTCTTCCGAAGCGCCCCTTCCCATTTGTTACCCTCCCCAGCCTCCTTCTTTGCCTCACTTAGAAGCTCGTCGTAGGTCTTAAGCTTCCCCGACTCTTTACTGATGAGCTCCGAAGGTGGATCACTCGCCGGATATTCCGCTTCATAGAGAAAGTACGCCATGTCATACTTCTGCCGAAGGATGAAATCCGACCGAGCCCCGGTGGCAGCCTCAACTCTCGTCTCAAAGCTCCCGGCCCAATCATCAAGAAGCCCGCTGACATAGTAGGTCTTGGTCAAACCCCAGCTTTCGTTGATGAAGTTAATCGCCTTCTCGGAGAGCTTCTCAGAGAACTTATCAGTGAGAAAACCCGCAACGGGGATCTTGTCGACCCCAAGAGAGAAGGTGTTCTTGGTGATCTCCCGAATCAAGTCGTCAGTCGCGTCTCTTTCCCCCCGCGTGTCCAAGGTCGCCTTGAACTCCATCCCAGCTAAACCGCCGAACATTCTCGCTGTGTCCTCGAAGTTTCGAGTCTTATCACGCTTATCCAATTTGGCCGCTTCTACCAGCGCGCCGTAGCGGAATTGAGCCGCAGTCGCGTCGAAGCGAGCTGTGAGTCCCTCAACTCCGGTGAAGGTTTTCATGAAGCGATAGGTGTCCCCGACGCTGAGGTAGAACGCCGGGGTCACACCGGGAAGGGGAGCCCAATTCTCCGGCATTTTGAGCCCGGAAGCCCGATCCACGGCCTTGTCGAAGCGGGCGCCCGAGGCGAGTTCGTGGATGTAGGACGTGGCGAGGGTGACCATGAACTCCCGGGCAGGCTCAGGGATGGAGTCTCCCAACGGCCCGGTGGCCAGCATCGCGTCCATGGCGAAGACGGCGGCGGCCTGGCTGTGCTGTCCCGGCTTCTCCGTCGCAACCTCGGCGCCCGACTCCACCACCCGGCCGAAGGCGGCGGCCACCTCGTCCCCGGTACCCGCGTGGTCGGCGTAGTCGAGGAAGCGCTTCATCTTCTCGACCTGGCTGAGCTTGACGTCCGGCCCTCCCATCGTGGCGAACGCCTCCCGTGCCGCCGCCCCGTCCCCGGCGAGGACCTCCAGTCCCAGCGCGACCAGGTCAGTGGGCAGGCCGTACGTCCTCGCCTCGACGGATCCGGCACGCCAGTCCTGTTTGGGGTTCTTCATGAAGTCGTCCAGCACCAGCGCGCGGGCCGCCGCACTACGCACCTTGGCGGGGGCATTCGCCCCCTTGAGCAGCGCGAGACGGTTCCACGCGACGATCTTGCTACCGGCCGGCTTCGTCAGGTCCTCTCCGACCTTGGCGAAGGCGGGAACCAAAACAGGGGCGTTCAGGGCCGCACCCAGAGCCTTGCCGAAGGCGGCCAGGTCTGCCTTGGCGGTCTTGCTGCCGGTGGCCGCGATGATGTTGGGCAGACTGTCACGAGCCTTCGCTGGCAACAGGGCGAAGAAGGCGGCAGCGGCCTGCGGATTGTCGGCCAGTTGAGCGATCTCGTCGGCGTGCTCATGAATGAGCGTGGCCTGGACCTCACCGCCGTAGTTGACGAGGATGTCGTTTCCGTACATCCTGGCCAGCCCCTGGGCACGTTCCATCGACTCCAGGTCGTCGGGCAGGTGAACAAGCCCCTGACCGCCCGTCATCGCGACGGCACCTCCCAGTTCGGGGGCACCGTCACCCAGGTTTCTGATCAGATCGGCCCGTCCCAAGAGCATGGAGCACTGGCTCTTGCCCCACTCGGCGATGGTGGTGATCTCCCGCAACGCGGGAACATCGACTTTCTCCTGCTGGAGCCTCACCTCAAGCTCATGGCAGAACCTGGTCAGCCGCGCGGCGGCGCCGTCCAGGGAGACGGCCAACCGCCCCATCTCATCAGGGTCGATACCGCAGAACTCACCGGTGGACGCCATGGGACGCTCTCCTTCGCGGTCGCAACGGTCATGATTACTCGGAGAAGTCCCAGCGTCGGCTCTCGCCTGTCGCCTCGGACTCGGTCACCAGAGGAGGCTGCCTGCGCAGTTCCTCCTCGATCGCCTCCACGACCCGCCGGGCGAGCTGTCCCAGCCGCTGGTGCCGTTCCTCCAGCTCGGCGCCCCACTTGACGGCCGTCGGCCCTGTCCAGACCTTTCCCGACTGCATCGCTCCAACGGCGCGCTGATAGGCCTGCCGAACTTCCTGGGAACCGTACTCGGCCTCTCTCAGGAGTTGTTTCAGCCGTTCGTGCCGAGGGTTGGGCACCATCCGCTCGGTCACGTCACCCCGTCTCCCCCAGCTCACCGTGGATGGAAAAGCTGGATATCACACTAAACGCCGGATATTTACGGCGGCAGGGTCGACCCCCGTCAGTGCCGCGCCGCCGCCGTTTCGATTGCTTCGCCTGTTTCAGATAGTGCGATTACGAGGGGAAGATAGACGTGCCCGGCATTCACGTCAAGTTCTCGGTCAATCCAGGATCGATGGACACCCGAAAAGCGGCCGACGCCGCCGGGCGGCTCGAAGAGATTCTCAGGCGACATCCCGGCGAGAGCGGCGTCCGGTTCACCGCCGACCCAGGTGACGAAAATCCGTTGGTTCTCCCACGCGAGGCCCTCCTCCTGCTCGCCCACGTTCTGACGCAGGTCGCACGAGGCCGGGGCGTTTCGGTCATCCCCTCGGGGGCCGAACTGACCACCCAGCAGGCGGCCGACGTGCTGCGCGTGTCGCGCCCCTACCTGATCAGCCTGCTGGAGGCCGGCCTGATCCCTTACCGGCTGGTGGGCAGGCACCGTCGCGTCGTCACCGAGGATCTCATGGAGTATGCGCACGGGCTGTGGCCGGAAGGCAATCGCCCATCACCCGGAAACGGCACAGAAAGACCGTAATCCATCCCCGGGAACTCCACCCGCCGTCAAAACCGTTCCCATCCCGCCGCGACCCCGCGAACCCGAAAGCAGGCCACTCCCCCACGAGGAGAGCGTTAACGAATGTCGTTCTTCGACAGAAACATCGACGCGATAGACAACGCCGCAAAAATCGTATTCTTCGGAAGTCTCGCGATTCTCGCCCTGATATTCGTCACCGGCCCGGTCGGCCTGTTCACCCTCGTCGTGCTGGCCACGCTCATCGGCTCCGGGCTCGTCCTGAACGAGGTCGCGGACACCCAGGCGCGCATGGACCAGGAGGCCGCCGAACGGGGGACACAGTGGCACGAGCGGCTGCGTGCGAACCGTGAGCGTGAGCTGCACCGCGAGATCCAGAGGCTACGACGGGAACGCGAACGTTGACCGTCCAGGCTCGTGAGTCGTGCCCGACCGACCGAGCGCTCCGTGGCGCGGTGACCATGAACTGAGCCACCGCTCAGACGGCGTAGGTCTCCTTGGCCAGGCGGCGGACGCGGTTCACGTCGACCGTGTGGCCCAGGCCCGGCTGGGTGAGCGGTACGGCGATCACGCCGTCCGAGGCACCCACCGGCGGTGTGACGATCTGCGCGCTGCGCGGGGGTTCGGCCACGTCGCAGGGCAGCCCGCAGCCGGGCAGGCTGGCCGCGGCGACCGTCGCCGCCCTGGCCAGGCCGGTGCCCTGGCCTCCCGAGCAGGCGATCTCCCATCCGGCCGCGGCGGCGATGTCGTGCATCCGCCGTACCTCACGCAGGGAGCCGATGGCCGAGGGGCGCAGCAGCAGCGCCCGGCCTGCGCGCGTGACCACCGCCTCGTCGAGCTCGGCGGCCGAGGAGACCTCGGCCAGCACCGGGGCGGCGACGCGTTCCTGCAGGTCGGCGTGGCCCGCGAGACCGGTGAAGGGGCGCTCGATGGACGAGAGCGTGTAGGCGTCCATCGCCTCAAGGGCCTTGGCGTCGGTGTAGCCCCCACGCGCGTCGACGCCGATGCCGAGGGCTGGGTAGGCCTGACGCACCGCGCGCAGCGGCTCGACGTCCCAGCCGGGGTGGACGTCCAGGGTGACGTGGGCGTATCCGGCGCAGACGTGCCGGTTGACCCGTGCGACCAGGCTTTCCAGGTTGCGTTCCGCGCCGATCCTGACGGTGGCCATCAGCGAGGTACGGCTACCGCCGAGCGCGTGGGAGAGCGGCACGCCACGCATCCTCGCCCACAGGTCCCAGCAGGCCATGTCGGCGGCCGGTCCGCCGGGAACGTCGCCCAGTTCGTCGGGATGCTCCCAGTCGAGGCCGATCAGCGCGCCGCTCAGCTCTTCCTGCAGGAGCCTCCAGGTCTTGGGGCCCGGGTCGACGATCTCCCCCCACCCGGTCATGCCCCCATAGTCGGTGAGCCGGACGAGGACCGCCTCGGGACGCCTGCCGTAGGGCAGAACCAGCCGGAACACCTCAAGCTCACGTACGCGCGGCATGGACCCCCTCGATTCCGTACAGATCGGGAAAACGCCTTGGGAGACGTCTCGGAAACACAATGAGTCCCGCTCTGGGGCGGGACTCCTTCTCCCAACACGAAAGGCGCTCGGCGTCTTCCCCATGGTGCCACGGCCACGGACCTCCCCGTCCGGCCATGCCTCACGCTCAGGGCCCCGACCGTCCCCGCCCCGACCCACGTTCGGCCCCGAACCGGCCCCGGTCCAGGCCCCGCCCCGACCACGCCCCACGCTCAAACCCCGAACCGCTCCCGCCCCGAACCGGCCGGGCCTCCACCCCCGGCGCGACCTGCGCCCGGCTTCCGAACCTCCCCCGACCGTGTCCCGCCCAGCCCTCAAACCGTCCCCGGCCATGGTCCCCGCTCAGGTCCTGAAGCGGCCCCCGGCGAAGGTGCCCGTGGCGGCCACGAGCGCCGTCAGCGCGAAGCAGGCCAGGTACACCGGCCCGGACGCGCCGAAGGCCGCGACGATCGCCCCGACGACCGCGACCAGGACGACCGTGAAGACCGACTCGCCGATGCCCATCGAGGCGCTGTTCTCCCCCTCCTCCCCAGGCTTCGACAGTTCCAGGACGAGCACGGACAACGTGGGGTAGACGCTTCCGATGCCGAGTCCCACGATCGTCTCTCCGGCGACGGCCAGCGCGACCGGGACCTCGGGGAAGATCGTCAGAGCCATCAGCGCGATGCCCAGGGCGATCATGACGGGTCCCGCCCGCAGGATCAGCACTCTGCCGATCCAGCCCCGTCCGACGACCCACGAGGCGAACGCCCAGGCCAGCGCACCCGCGGTGAGCACCATCCCGGCCGCGGCCGGTGACAGTCCCCGTTCCCCGGTGAGCATGAGCGGCAGGAAGACCTCAGCGCCGAGGGCGGTGCCGGCGACGACGCCGCGCAGCGCGATCACCGACGGCAGGCCCCGCGCGGCCCTGAGGGTGCCCGGCGGCAGCAGCCTGGGCAGTGACAGGGCCAGTACGGCCAGCCCGGCGGCCAGCAGGACGAGCCCGACGCCGCGGGCCGCTCCGCCGTACTGCATGAGGGCCGCGCCGACGGCCGTCAGCGCGGCCCAGCCGAGACGCCTGGCGATGGGGGTGCGCTTGCCCGTCTCCTCTTCACGCTCCCCTTCGGGGACGACGGCCAGGCCCCGCCAGAGCAGCAGCGCGGCGGGCAGGACGAACATCGGCACGCCGAGGAAGACCCAGCGCCAGCCGAGATGTTCGACCACGACGCCCGCGACCAGCGGCCCGGCCATGGACGGCACGACCCAGCCCGCGGCCAGGGCCGAGAACACCCTGGGGTGCATCTGTGCCGGATAGACCCGGGAGACCAGCACGTACAGCGCCACCTGGAAGATCCCGCCGCCGAATCCCTGGATGAACCGGCCGAGGACGAACACGTCCATGGTCGGCGCGATCCCGGCCACGACCAGTCCGGCGGCGAAGGCCCCGATTCCGGTCCAGAGCGGGGCCACCGGCCCGCGCAGGTCTCCCCAGCGCCCGCCGAGCACGGTCGCGACCATCCCGGCGGCCAGCGCCCCGCTGAAGGCCAGGGCGTAGAGCGCGATCCCGTCGAGTTCGCGGCCCACGACCGGCATCGCGGTGGCGACCGCGAGCGCCTCGAAGGCGACCAGAACGATCAATGCGACCATACCGACCGTCAGTGCGCGATAACGTTCGGCGAACATCCCCTCCTGGGGGGCTTCGACCACGGTGGAAGTCATGCACTGGACGGTACGGTCGCCGCCCCGCCCCGGCATCGGTCCCGTGAGTCGGCCCTTGGTCGTAGGACCACGCGCCGTAGAACCACGCCCCGCGGAACCGTGTGCCGTGGGCCGTGCGTGAAAATATGTGCGACCGATCGGTCATATTGTTTGCTAGGGTGGGCGCGTGATCGACGGACGGCTTCTGCGTGGCGAGCGAACTCGCGGGACGGTGCTCGACGCCGCCGTCCGCCTGGCCTCGGTCGAGGGTCTCGAAGGCCTCTCGCTCGCCCGGCTCGCCCAGACGCTCGGCGTCAGCAAGTCCGGGCTCTTCGCGCACTGGCCCGACAAGCGGTCCCTGCAGCTCGCGATCGTGGAGCACGCCCGGCGGCAGTGGATCGAGCAGATCGTCGAGCCCGCCCTGGGCGCGCCACGGGGGCTGCCCAGGTTGCTGGCCCTGCACGAGCTCCGCCTGGACTTCTACGCCTCGGAGCGGCTGCCCGGCGGCTGTTTCTTCCAGGCCGTCGGCAGTGAGTTCGACGACCGGCCCGGGCCGGTGCGTGACGCCGTCGCCGCCGCGATCGACGACTGGATGGACCTGCTGGCCGGGCTCGCCGGGCGGGCCGTCGCCCTGGGTCAGCTCCGGCCCGAGACCGACCCCCGGCAGCTGGCCTTCGAGATCGAGGCACTCGGCGCGGTGGTGGTCGTCCACACCCGCCTGCTCCAGCACGAACGGAGCCGTGAGCACGCCCGCCGGGCCGTGCTCGACCGGCTCCGCACCCTGGCGACCGACCCCAGCATCCTCCCGGAGGCCTGACATGACGACCGCCCTGCTACCCGGGCACGTCCACCCCGTCCAGATCCACTTCGAGGACCTCGACGCCATGGGCGTCGTGCACAACGCCCGGTATGTCCTGCTGCTCGAACGGGCCCTTTCGGGCTACTGGGCCGCGCGGGGCTGGGCCTTCGACCCCTCGGAGCCGCACTTCGCCGACCTGTTCTTCGTGGTGCGCGAGTTCTCCGTCACCTACCACGCCCCCATCTCCAAGGTGGGCGAGGCGTCCGTGCACTTCTGGGTCGAGCACCTCGGCACGACCAGCCTCGTGTACGGCTTCCGCGTGCTGTCGGCCGACATGTCGGTCGTGCACGCCGAAGGCCGCCGGGTCCAGGTGAAGCTCGACCCGGCCACCCTCCGCCCCTCCCCCATCTCCCCCGATCTGCGTGAGGCCGTCGGCCCCCTGCTCTGCCCCGCGCCCTGATCGTTCCCGTCGCCCTTCGGCGGGGCCGGGCCTCCGTACCGCCCCCGCCGGGACCGGGTCAGGTGGCCGCGACCCCCAGCTCCCGCTCGGCCCACACCCCGACGTCACGGCGCTCGATGGCCGCGGCCATGAGGCCGGGGAAGGCGTCGGGGGTGCAGGCGAAGGCGGGCACGCCGAGAGCGGCGAGGGCCGCGGCGTTCTCGTGGTCGTAGAAGGGCGCGCCCTCGTCGGACAACGCCAGCAGCACGATCACCTGGACGCCCGCCGCGGTCATCTGGGCCACCCTGCGGAGCATCTCCTGCCTGACGCCTCCCTCGTAGAGGTCGCTGATCAGGACGAAGATCGAGTCGGTGGGCCGGGTGATGAGCCCCTGGCAGTAGGCGATGGCCCGGTTGATGTCGGTGCCACCGCCGAGCTGCGTGCCGAACAGCAGCTCGACCGGGTCGTGGAGCTGCTCGGTCAGGTCGACGATCGAGGTGTCGAAGACCACCAGCGAGGTCTTCAGCGAGCGCATCGAGGCGAGGACCGCGCCGAACACGCTCGAATAGACGACCGAGGCCGCCATGGACCCGCTCTGGTCGATGCAGAGCACGACCTCCCGCTGGACCGCGCGCTGGCGCCTGCCGTACCCGACGAGCCTTGAGGGCACGACGGTGCCGCGTTCGGGCAGGTAGTTGTGCAGGTTGGCCCTGATCGTGCGGTCCCAGTCGATGTCGGCGACCCGGCGGGGCCGGTTGGTCTTGGCGGCGCGGTCGAGCGCCCCCGTCACCGCCGCCTTCGTCTTCTGGGTGAGCCGGCGCTCCAGGTCGGCCACCACCTTCGCGACCAGCGCCCTGGCCGACTCGCGTGCCTTCTCCGGCATCACCCGGTTGAGGGACAGCAGGGTGCCGACCAGATGGACGTCCGGTTCCACCGCCTCGAGCATCTCCGGTTCGAGCAGCAGCCGGGTGAGGTTCAGCCGTTCGACCGCGTCCTTCTGCATGACCTGCACGACGGTCGAGGGGAAGTAGGAGCGGATGTCCCCCAGCCAGCGCGCCACCCTGGGTGCGGAGCCGCCGAGGCCCGCGCTCCGCTCACCGCCCTCCCTGCCGCCTTCCCCACCGCCGTAGAGCGCCGCCAGGGCGCCGTCCATCTGCGCGTCCACCCCGCCGAGCGCGCATCCGGTGCCGTCCGCGTCGCCGCCGAGCACGAGCCGCCAGCGGCGCAGCCTCTCGTCCGTCACGCGATCTCCGTCCTTCCCAGAAGTGCCAGCACGGTGCGTGTGGCCGCCGCCGCGCGTTCCTCGTCGATCTCCTCGGCGTCCCCGGTCGGGGCGGGGCCCTCCCCGGCGCCCAGTGACCTGACCCGGGAGCCGATCGAGCGCCGCTCGGGTGCGGCGAAGGCGCCGAACGTACGGCGCAGCAGCGGTAGCACGTCGACGAACGTCTCCGGCGCCAGCCCGGTCAGCCACTCGTCGATCAGCGCCAGCAGCCGGGAGTCGTGGACCAGCAGCAGGCCGCCCCCGGACAGGAAGCCCTCGACCCAGGCGGCGGCACGGGCCGGGGGGTGCCCGGCGGACATGGCCCTGGCCATGACGGCGCCCACCTGGCCCGCTTCGAGGTCCCCGGCGTCCAGCAGGAGCCTGGTGAGGCGTCCTTCGATCACCCCGGGCAGGCCGGAACGTCCCGAGACCCCGCGCAGCGCGCCCAGCCAGCGCGCCGCCGGTGACTCCTCCCCCTCGGGCACCGGGGCGTCTTGGAGCAGGGTCACGGCCGCGTGCACCGCGTCGACGTGTTTCAGCAGGTCGCGGGCGGCGTCCTCGTCGAGCCCGGCGGCGGCGCCGCCGAACCCGAGGCAGATCCTGGTGAGCATGGCGTCGGCGACGGCCGCCAGCCCCTCCGCGGGGGTCGCGCGCACGTCGCCGTAGCGCTGGGCGCGCACCATCGCGGGGAAGGCGGCCATCAGGTGCGTGACGTCGCCGTCCAGGGCGGCCTGTTCGGACAGGACCTCGATCACGTACGGCAGCGCGTCCGGCAGGTCGGCCAGCAGGCACTGCTCGACCAGGCCGGTGAGGACGGCCAGCGGGACCTCCCGCTTCTCCTGCCCGCCGCGTGCCAGGTCATGGACCCGGGCGACGGCGGCCGCGGGGACGGTCGTGCCCCACACGCCCGCCTCGATCAGGTCGATGTCGAACTCGGGCCGCCAGGCGAGTGTCCACGACTCACGGAAGGTGCCCTTGCCCCGGCTCTCCTTCGGCGTCCCCCAGCCGACGCCGAGCAGGCGCAGCCGGTGCAGCAGCCTGCTGCGCTCCAGGTCGAGGGGTTTGCGCAGGTCGAGGTCGTGCTCGCGGTCCAGGGCCTCCGGCTTGAGCCGTACCCGGCGCTGCTCCTGACGCAGGTGGTGCTGCAGCGGGACCATCGGGGTCGAGTCGGGGACCGTGCCCAGCCGCTCTCCCACGACCATGCGCCGCTGGACCAGTTCGACCGGCAGGTCGTCACCCTCGCAGAGCACCGCCCTGACCGCCTCGGTCGCCTCGGCGAGCCCGGCCAGCGGTCTTCCCCTGAGCGTGGCCAGGCTCCTGGCGAGCCGTACCGCCTCGATGACGTGGGCGGATGAGACGGGCAGGTCCTCGGCGCGCAGTGTGCCCGCCGCCTCGGTCAGCCAGCGCTCGACCGGACGGTCGGGCGCGGTGAACAGGTGGTGGTACCAGCCGGGCGAGGTCACCCCGGCGCCGTATCCGCTCCAGGCGGCCAGTCGCCCGTACGTCCACGGCACCCACGTCGTCTCGACCTTGACCTTCGGCAGGCCGCGCAGCAGCGCGTCGTCGGCCTTGGCCGTCGGCAGCCCGGCCCCCCAGGCACCGCCGTGGGACCCGGCGTCCGGCGGCCCGGCCAGCGCGGGCACGTGCCAGGCGCCGCAGACGACGACGATCCGCTCGTGGCCGTCCCTGATCGCCGTACGGATCGCACGCCGCATGAAGGCCTCCCGCCGGGCCTCCTCCTCGCCGGGGACGTGCCCCTCCCGGACCGCGGCCATCGCCTCGGCGATCACCTGGAACGGTGTGTCCCCCCGGTGCTCGACCGCGTCCTCCCACCAGCGTTCCGGATCGTCGTATCCGGCGGCGTGGGCGAGCGCGCCGATCGGATCTGCCCGTACGGCGGGAGCCCGGTCGTCCTCCTCGTTCCCTTCCTCGTCCCGCTCCTCGGAGGCCGGGGCGAGGCTGTGCGCGGCGGGCATGTCGCAGAAACGGACCGGGACGTCCGCCTCGACCGCGTGCCGGATCGCCTGCCACTCGGGGGAGAACACCGCGAACGGCCAGAACGCGGCCTTGGACGACTCACCGGGGACGTGGGCCAGCAGCGCGACCGGAGGTTGAAGCTCGGGATCCTTGGCCAGCCCGACCAGGTCGTCGGCCTCCGGCGGCCCCTCGATGAGCACGATGTCGGGCTTGAGGCGCGTCAGCTCCTCCCGTAGGGAGCGCGCCGAGCCGGGACCGTGGTGCCGGACCCCCAGCACGGAGACGCTCACCGGCGCCTCCCGACGGTCGGCTCCCGCGTGCCGGCGGGCACCGCCCCGGCCCGAGCCGTCTCAGCCCGCGCTCCGGCGGTCCGCGCTCCGGCGGTCCGCGCTCCGGCGGCCCGTGCCACAGCGCCCCGCACCCCGGCGGTCCGCGTCACGGTGGTCCTCTCAGCCCGCGTCACGGCAGGCCCGGTAGAAGTCGCGCCAGTCCTGGCGTTCGCGGACGACGGTCTCCAGGTATTCGCGCCAGACCACCCGGTCGGAGACCGGGTCCTGCACCACGGCGCCGACGATCCCGGCGGCCACGTCGGCGGGGCGCAGCACACCGTCGCCGAAGTGGGCGGCCAGCGCGATGCCGTTGGTGAGGACCGAGATGGCCTCGGCGGTGCTGAGCGTGCCGCTGGGGGACTTGACCTTGGCGCGACCGTCCTCGGTGACCCCCGAGCGCAGCTCACGGAAGACCGTGACGACGCGGCGGATCTCCTCAAGGCCGGTCAGCGCGGGCGGCAGCTCCAGTGAACGGCCGAGCTGCTCGACGCGGCGGGAGACGATGTCCACCTCCTCCTCCGCGGTCGCCGGGACCGGCAGCACGACCGTGTTGAACCTGCGGCGCAGCGCGCTGGACAGCTCGTTGACGCCCCGGTCGCGGTCGTTGGCGGTGGCGATGACGTTGAACCCCCGGGTGGCCTGCACCTCCTCGTTCAGCTCGGGGATGGGCAGGGTCTTCTCCGACAGCACGGTGATCAGCGCGTCCTGGACGTCGGAGGGCATGCGGGTCAGCTCCTCGACCCTGGCGACGCGCCCCTCGGACATGGCGCGCATCACCGGGCTCGGGGTGAGTGCCTGCCGTGACGGCCCCTCGGCGAGCAGCCTGGCGTAGTTCCAGCCGTAGCGGACGGCCTCCTCAGCCGTGCCTGCGGTGCCCTGGACGAGCAGGGTCGAGTCACCGCTGACCGCCGCCGCCAGGTGCTCCGACAGCCAGGTCTTCGCGGTGCCGGGGACGCCGAGCAGCAGCAGCGCCCGGTCGGTGGCCAGGGTCGCGACCGCCACCTCGACGATGCGCCTCGGACCGATGTACTTGGGGGTGATGCGGTCGCCGTCGCCCAGGATGTAGGTGGTCACCGCCCAGGGGGACAGCTTCCAGCCCGGAGGGCGGGGCCGGTCGTCGTCCTTGGCCAGGATCGCCAGTTCGTCGGCGTACTGGTCTTCGGCGTGGGCCCGCAGGACCGTCGTCACTGAAGCTCCTTCAACATGTCGTCACGGAAACGCAGGAGGGCGGCGACCTCCTGGATGGGGGGTTCGGGTGAGAGGCGTTCGGCCATGCCGTACAGGGCGGGGTCGATGCGCTCGCCCGCGAGCCTGCTCAGCTCGCTGAGGTTCCACGGCTGGGTGCCGGAGACCTGGAGGATCTTCTCCAGCACCGCCAGCGCGAGGTCGGGGCCCCAGGGCGCCGCGGCGCCACCGAGAACCATGATCAATTGTCCGTCGAGGCCGTGCCTGCGGACGAACCCGGCCGCCACGTCCTCCCGGTCCTTCCTGGGCAGCACGGCCAGCAGGTCGGCGAGTGGGTCCCAGGCGAACAGGACGCGGGCCCACTCGGGGTCGCCCTGGAGCACGGTCGCCCTGACCCAGCCCGCCATGACCTCGCGCCCCCAGTCGGGGATCTTCATCCGGACCAGCTCTCCGGGCGGGCGGCCGAACAGCCTGGGCCAGATCTCAAGGGGTGCCCTGGCCACGATCTGCTGGAGCCACCAGCTTCGCTCGCCGGTCCCCCTGGGGGGTTTGGCCCTGACGCCGTCACGCTCCATCGCGGCGTCGCAGGCCAGGGGCGGGGCGATGTGGAGCTCACCGTTCTCCGTGTGCAGGCAGGCGGCGGCCCGCTCGGCCATGCGCAGCGCGAGGCGGGAACCGGGCAACCGGGTGAGCAGGTCGGCCGCCTCGTGACGGACCTCCCGGCGACGGTCGTCGAGCGCGTTCTCCAGGAACGGCTCGTCGTCGAGGGACAGCCGGTCGGCCAGGATCTCAAGGAAGGCGGCGCGGTCCTGCGGGGTCTCCTTCTCCCAGGTCTCCTCAAGCAGGTGCCTGGCCCGTGCGGGGTCGGCCGCCCGCACCGCGCCGAGGTGGGCCTTACGGTCACCCGAGGTGCCCAGCTCCCACGTCTCGTGCGCGGCTCCCGGCGCGGTGACCTCTTCGAGCAGGAAGCCCCAGGCGGGGTTGAGCCCGGCCAGCCAGCGGCCCCTGGCTCCCGCGAGGACGCCCAGGTGAGGACGGATCGACCGGTCCCTGGCCGCCTGGTCGAGCAGCTCGGGCAGCAGGTGCGGGCTGAGCCGGTGACCGCGCGCGGCGGCGGCCTGCAGCCACTCGGTGAGCAGTCTCGGCCGTTCACCGCCCAGGATGCGGGCGAGCCTGTCACCGGCCGCCCGTGAGACCTCCGGCTGCCGTTCCTGCGGGGCGGCCTCAAGCGGGCGGCCCTCGCGCGGCGTCTGACCGGCGCGCGCCCTGACGGTCAGCAGCGCGGCGTGGTCGAGCAGCTCGGCCTCCGGGGTGGCCGCCCCCGAGGGGAGGGGACGGCGGTCGGTGCCGACGAGCGCGGCCGAGACGAGGTCCTCCCAGCCGTGCGTGGGGTTCCACGAGGAGTTCACAGCACGATCACCCTTCCCTGGTCGTCCCAGGTCGTCAGGGGAAGCAGCCCCCGCGGGGTCCACTCCGCGGCGACGGTCAGCGGGCGCCCGCCGGAGACCGCGACGAGCCGCCACGGTGTGCCCGCCGACGGGTGCAGCGGCAGGCCACGGTTCAGACCAGCGCCCGGACCGCCTTTCGGATCACTGTCCGGGCCACCGTCCGGGCCACTGTCCGGGCCGCCGAGCAGCCAGGACCCGGTCTTCCCCTGAGCCGTCATGGGGGTCACCTCCCCCAGCACGACGGGCCATGAGTCGAGCCAGGGATCTCCCGCCAGCGCGCGGGCCACCTCCTCCAGCGCCTCCCCCGGGGTGCGTCCCGCAGGAGGGAGCACGGGGACGGCGCCGTCGTGACGGGCCGCGACCAGGGCGCGCAGCGGCGCGGAGCCGGGGTAGAAGGCCAGCTCGGCGTCGAGGGAGACACCGGTGACCAGGGAGGCGTCGAGCGCCTGCCCCACGGGGGCGTGGGAGAGCACGAGGGCGGCCCGGCCCGTGTTCCTGCCGCGCAGCCAGACCCGGCGGGTGATCAACCTGTCCTGCTCGGAGTCGCGGCGCCCCAGCACGTCCCACACGTCGCGGACCGCGGGCTCGGCGAGCACCTCCTCCTTCGCGACGGGAAAGCCGATCCGGTCACGGACCGTGCGGACCAGCCCTCCGCCGTCGCCCTCCCCACCACCGTGGCCGGCGCCGTACGGCTGCGTGGCGGCCATGCGGCGGTGCGCCACCGAGAGCAGGTGCAGCAGGGAGTATTCGCCGAGGAGACGGGCGGGCCAGTCCTCCCCCGCCAGCACGTCACCGAGGCGGGAGACGGTGCCCGCGACACCGGGGGCCTGGGCGTCGACGAGACGTTTGACGAGGTCGTCCCAGTGGTCGTGCCGCCGTGACCCGGCGATGCCCTGCCTGACCTGGTCGGCGAGCCAGAGTTCGAGCTCGGCCAGGCCCGCGCTCACACGCTGCTCACGCTGCTCGGCCCTGCGGGGGTCGGGGGTGGCCTTCCCCTTACCGCCCTCGGCGGCCGAGGTGGCGGCGGTCGCGGCCTTCTCCGCCCGCGTCCGGCGCTGGTCGAGCCACTCGCCCACCCAGTCGGCGGGCTCCTCGGCGGCGGGGACGGCGTCGGCCGACCACAGCAGCAACAGGCCCAGGGCGTGCTTGCAGGGGAACTTCCTGCTGGGGCAACTGCACCGGTAGGCGGGCTCCGACAGGTCGACGCACGCGCGGTACGGCTTGGAGCCGCTGCCCGCGCACTCGCCCCACACCGCCTCGGCCGTGGCGCCCGCACCCGACCACTTGCCAGGTGAGGAGACCCCCTGGGCCGCCTTTCTCGACGGGGCGTCAGGCGCGAGCGCGAGCACCTGATCCCGGTTCCACCGTTCGATCACACGCCGAACGCTAGCCAACGTCGCCGACAAAAAGAGCGGCCTAGGATCGGTGCAATGACGACAACGCGTCCCGCGCTCGCCGAAGCCCTGGATCTGCTGCCCCACCCCGAGGGAGGCTGGTACCGGGAGACCTGGAGAACCTCCGTCGCTCTCACCCCGGCCGGCTACGACGGCCCTCGCGCCACGGCGACCGGCATCTACTTCCTGCTCGAACCGGGGCAGGAGTCCCGTCCGCACGTGGTCCGCTCGGACGAGGTGTGGCTCTGGCACAGGGGCGGCCCGCTGGCCCTGACCCTCGGCGGCCACGAGGGTCAGCCCGCCGAGACGATCGTGCTCGGCCCGCTGGTCGAGCAGGGCCAGGTTCCGCAGGCGCTGGTTCCCGCGGGAACCTGGCAGGCCGCCCGGCCCACGGGGGAGGAGGGCGTGCTGGTGAGCTGCGTGGTCTCCCCCGGCTTCGACTTCGCCGACTTCCGTATGGTCTGACGCGGGTCGCGTGGGCGTGACGGCCCCGTTCCCCGGGGGAAGAATTGCGATCACAACGATACGAGGAGGTCAACGGTGACCGATGAGATCATCTCCGTCATCGGGGGGAAGCAGACGTCAGGAACGCCCGGCGACGTCTACGAGTCGGTCAATCCCGCCCATCTGGACGAGGTGGTCGCACGGGTCGGACTCGCGGACGCGGAGACGTTCGCCGCCGCCTGCCGTACGGCCGCCGCCGCGCAGACCGAGTGGGCCGCGGTCCCCGCGCCCGTCAGGGGCAGGGTGATCGCCTCGATCGGACGGCTGGTCGAGGCGAACGCCGAGACGCTCGCCCGGCTCGTCACCCGGGAGATCGGCAAGCCGTACGCGGAGGCACTGGGCGAGGTCCGCGAGATCGTCGACACGTGCGACTTCTTCCTCGGCGAGGGAAGGCGGCTCTACGGGCAGACCGTCCCCTCGGAGATGCCCGACAAGAGCCTGTTCACCTTCCGGGTCCCGGTCGGGGTCGCCGCGGTGATCACGGCGGGCAACTTCCCGGTCGCGGTGCCCTCGTGGTACCTGGTCCCGGCGCTACTGGCGGGCAACGCCGTCGTGTGGAAGCCCGCCGAGTACGCCGCCGCCTCGGCGCACGCGCTCCACCGGCTGTTCACGGCGGCCGGGCTGCCCGACGGTGTGCTGAACCTGGTCCTCACCGACGGGGCCACCGCCTACCGGGGGCTGGAGACCGCGCTGGGCGAGGGCACCGTGCACAAGGTCGGCTTCACCGGCTCGACCGAGGTCGGCCGCAGGATCGGCGAACTGTGCGGACGGCACCTGCAGTCGCCCTGCCTCGAACTCGGCGGCAAGAACCCGATGGTGGTCATGCCCGACGCCGACCTGGACCTGGCGGTCGAGGGAGCCCTGTTCGCCGGATTCGGCACGGCCGGGCAGCGGTGCACCTCGCTCGGCACCGTGATCGTCCACGAGAGCGTCCGCGAGGAGTTCCTCACCCGTTACACGCGCGCCGTCGCCGACGCCGTGATCGGCGACCCCTCGGGGGACGTGCTGTGCGGGCCGCTGCTCGACGAGAGGTTCGCCGCCCGTTTCGAGGAGTATCTCGGCTGGATCGGACCGCACCACAGCGTCGTCTCCGGGCCGGTCGGCAGGATCACCCCGGACAACCCCCGGAGGAACTTCACCGGCGAGGGCGGCCTGTACTACCACCCCGTCGTCGTGGACGGCGTGCGGCCCGACGACCGGCTGTTCCTTGAGGAGACGTTCGGCCCGATCGTGGGCGTGACCGGCTTCACCACCCTGGAGGAGGCGATCGGACTCGCCAACCGGCCCGGCTACGGGCTCTCCTCCTCCATCTACACCACCGACCCGAAGGCCGCCTTCCGGTTCCGTTCGGGCATCGGCGCGGGCATGGTCAGCGTCAACAACTCCACCTCGGGCGCCGAGGCGCACCTGCCCTTCGGCGGAAACGGCAAGTCCGGCAACGGCAGCCGCCAGTCGGGAGTGTGGGTGCTCGACCAGTTCACCCGCTGGCAGGCCCTGAACTGGGACTACTCCGGCAGGCTGCAGAAGGCCCAGATGGACGTCGCCGAAATCATCCCCGATCTGGACTTCAGGCTCTGACTTTGCCCATCCGGGAGGTTCTCCCCATCATGATCGCGGGATGTCTTCCGGTGAGACGGGCGGACGCCCCCGGCGGCCTGCGGGTCCCGGCAGGCGAGTGACCTCCCCGCGTGGCCCCGCCACGCGGGTGACGGCGCCGGCCCGTCCCCCATGCGGCGGCGTGCCCGCCGTACCGGAACCCTCCGGTACGGCGGGGCGCGACGTCACCCGCCTGGAAGGGCCGCAGCCCTGCCGGGGGCACACGAGGGGCCGCGTGCTGCGGCGCGGCCCCTGTGTCTCTTTGCGGTGCCTTCGGCACCGCGGGGGTTGTGTTTCTTTGCGCCGCCTTCGGCGTCGCGGGCTTGGGCGCTTTCGAGTCGGTGTCTTCCCTCGTCGTTCGTCCGCTGCGCTCCCTCACTCCTCAGTCCAGACACCGACGCGCCCAAGCCGAAACCCCTCACGCCTGGGGCCGGGAAAGCACAAACCGACACCCCTCACGCTTGGGGCCGGGAAAGCACAAGGCCACACCTTCCCCGGATGTTGAGATCGGGGTCCCTGTGTCGGGCCTGCGAAGTCGCGGCCGGTTGGGTCACCGGTTGCGGGGATCAGTGGTGGATCGCCACTCGTTCCACCAGTTCGAAGCCTGTGACCAGGAGGAACACGATCCCCAGCAGGGCGTACAGCAGTGCGGGCTGCCGGGTCAGGCCGGGGACCCGGATGCCTCCCCGCCGTCGGCCGCCCGTGCGGTCGTGCGCCGGGGCGGGGAGCGGAGCCGGGGCGGGTTCCACGGCGACGGGCTGGACGGCCACGGCGGCGGGTTCCGCCACCGGGATAGGGCGGCTTCCCGGCGGGAAGGCCGCCACGCGGCTGTGCCCGCAGCCGGGACAGCTCGTTCCCGACCAGGGCGGCTGGACCGGCGTTCCCCCGCGCAGCCACACGACGACGTCGTGGCCGTGCGCGTCGGTCAGATGACGGACGACGTACTTCTCCTGCCAGACGTGCCAGCAACGCAGGCACTCCATCGGCCAGGTCTCACTTGTGCTGAACTCCTCGGTCACAAGGACCACCCCCACGGCGACACCGGTACCGGAACGCCGGTACCGGACCCGAGTGTGAGCGCGCCCCACTGTGACAGCAAGTGTCCGAATGATGCGAAATCTGTAACGACCACATATTGAGACAATCTCTCTTGGAATATGAGATAGATGCTACGGTTCGGATAGATCGACCGAAGGAGTGATCCGCCATGACGTTCAAGAACGCCGTCTACACCCACGGGCACCACGAGTCGGTGCTGCGCTCGCATCGCTGGCGCACGGTGGAGAACTCCGCTGCCTACCTCCTGCCGCACCTGCGCCCCGGGATGTCCCTGCTGGACGTGGGATGCGGGCCGGGGACCATCACCGCGGAGCTGGCCGCCCTGGTCGCGCCGGGGACGGTCACCGCGGTCGAGGTCACCGAGGACGCGCTGTCCCTGGCCAGGGCCGAGGCCGAGCGCCGAGGGCTGTCCAACGTCGAGTTCGCCGTCGCCGACGTGCACGCCCTCGACCTGCCCGACGACGCCTTCGACGTCGTCCACGCCCACCAGGTGCTGCAGCACGTGGGCGACCCCGTCCAGGCGTTGCGGGAGATGCGCCGGGTCTGCGCGCCCGGTGGGGTCGTCGCCGTCCGCGACAGCGACTACGCCGCCTTCACCTGGTTCCCCAGGCCCCCGGAGCTCGACGAGTGGCTGAGCCTCTACCAGCGGGTGGCCAGGGCCAACGGCGGCGAGCCGGACGCGGGACGGCGGCTGCTCTCCTGGGCGCACCAGGCCGGGTTCTCCGACGTCACCGCCTCCGCCTCCGCCTGGTGCTTCGCGACGCCCGAGGACCGCGACTGGTGGGGCGGCATGTGGGCCGAACGCATCCTGAAGTCCGACATGGCCGGTCAGGCCCTCGCCTCGGGCGTCGCGACCGAGGACGACCTGCGCCGCATCTCCCGTGGCTGGCTGGCCTGGGCCGCCGAGCGGGACGGCTGGCTGTCCATCCTCCACGGCGAGCTGATCTGCCGCCCCTGATCCCGCCCCGCCGTACGGCCCGCGTCAGGTCTGCCGGGCGCCGCAGTACCGGGACTGTTTGCCGATGATCCGGTAGACGCAGTCGGCGTACTCCAGCAGGCGGAGCACGGCCTCCCTGTTGCGGGTCGTCTGCGGGCGGATCTGCTCGTCGGGCGGGTAGAAGCCCGGCGGGGAGTCGGCCGGATACATCTCGAAGGTGTAGCTGAAGATCTTGTAGGTGCCCCACAGCCAGTCGTCGATCGCTCCGTCGACGATGTAGAGGTCGCTGGACTGCATGGCCTCGTAGCCGTTGGTTGAGGCCATGTTCGCGCCGAGGGTGGCGAGGGCGTCGTGTTCGTCCCGCGTCATGCCGGGGGCGATCTCGTCGTAGGTGAAGCCGTACGGCCACAGGACCAGTTCGCTGTAGCTGTGCCAGTCGATGTTCGCCTTGATCTGCTGCACGCCGCCGACGACCCTGCCGCGCACCCAGTCGGCGACCGCCCTGACCTCGGGCGCGGACTCGGGTGCCGGGCCCCGGTAGGACTCGCTCGACGGTGAACGCGACGAGCCGCCACAGCAGCCCCACCGGTAGGCCCAGTTGCGGTTCAGGTCGGTCCCCACGTACGACGAGCCCGCGTTGGGCTGGCGGTTCTTACGCCAGAGCCGGTAGGAGCCGCTGGAGATGTCGTACTCGCCGCCGTCCGGGTTGAGGTCCGGCATGACCCAGATCTCCCGTGAGTTCACCAGGGAGGTGATCCTGGAGTCGGCGCCGTAGCCGTCGGTGAGCAGGTGGAGGATGTACAGCGCCATCTCCACGGTCAGGTGCTCCCTGGCGTGCTGGTGGTGGGTGAACAACACCTCGGGTTCGTTCTCGTCCGTTCCCGCGTTGTCACTGATCTTCACCGCGATCAGGTCGCGTCCCTGGACGGAGGTGCCGTAGCTGCTTCTGCGCGCGATCGAGGGGTGGGCGGCGACGATCCGGTCGATCTCGGCGGTCATCTCGGCGTAGTTGTGGTAGCCGGAGTCCGCGGCGGGAAAGTCGAACGGCCTCGCCTCGCGGGAGGGGGGTCCCTGAATCCTCGTGACCGTGTAGCCCAGCCTTCTGATCGCCTCGACCTCGGCGTCCCCCGCGGTGATCACGACCGAGGACTCCTCGACGTGGTCGATCACCGCTCCGGTGGCCGCGACGGCGCTGCGCCGGCGCGGATCATCGGGTCCCTGGACGCGGTACCGGCCGCTCGGCGGCGGGTCTCCGGACGCGCCCGCGGTGGTGACGCCCAGACACGACAGCGCCAGGACCACGAGCACCATGATCGAACGGTGTCTCACCTGATCTCCTCCCCCGGCGCGTCTCGGAGTCCACGCACCTCAACCGAGAGTCAGGCATCGACTCCGCAGAGTAAAGCACCCCGGTCAGAAGCCGATCTCGAACCAGACCGTCCGCCGCCCGCCCCGGCGGTCGTCCTTGACGCCCCACCGGTTCGCGAGCAGGTCGACGAGGAACATCCCCCGGCCGTTCTCGGCCTGCGGGTCGTTGCGCACGTGCGGCGCGGACGCGCCCGATCCGGCGTCGGACACCTCGACCAGCACGCTCTGCGCGCCGAGTTCGACGGTCATCGCGACCTGCCCGCCCGTGCCGGAGGCGGAGTGGACCACCGAGTTCGTCACCACCTCGCTGACCAGGAGGACGACGTCCTCCGACACGGGGTGCCCCTCACCGAGAAAGCCCCTGACCCGGTCCCTCGCCTCGGAGACGGCCTCCGGCACGCCCCGCAGGAACATCGTTGACCGCAGCGGCTGGATCCGTTGCACGACCGCCATGATTGGCCTCGCTCCCCGACACACACATTCCCATGCGCGTCGCGCTCTGAGATGGCACACTCACTCACGGTGAACTGTTCTATCAGGGACTTCAATAGCTCATATTGAGATTCCTCAGTTTCGTTGTCATTGGAACGGAGGTATGCACCATGGCTCCCCGGCGTAGTCCAACGGCGCGGCACCGCCGTCTGATGGCTGAACTGAGCCGTCTGCGAGAGAACAGTGGACTGACGCGGGTGGAGGTGGCTGAACGGATCGGCTCCACCGACACCACTCTCTGGAGATACGAGACGGGTTTGACCCGTCCGAAACCCTCAGACGTGTCGGTCCTCACCGATGTGTACGGCGTGACCGGGGAGGCCCGCGCCTCCCTGATCCAGATGGCCAGGGAGGCCCGCCAGCGGGGTTGGTGGCACCGGCACCGGCAGGCGCTGAAACCCGGCTTCGACTCCTACATCGGGCTTGAGGCGGAGGCGTCGGTGGTGCGCACCTACGAACCGCTCGTCGTGCCCGGCCTGATGCAGACCGAGCCGTACGCACGAGCCGTCATCGAGGCGACCGCCATGACCCAGGCTCCCTCCGAGGTCGATGAGAAGGTCTCCGTGCGCATCTCGCGGCAGCAGTTGCTGCACGGCCCCGGTGACCCGATCCAGCTCGTCGCTTTACTCGACGAGGCAGTACTCCGGCGTCAGATCGGCGGGCGCGCGGTGATGCGCGAGCAGCTTGAACACCTCGTCGAGCTCGGCAGGCTGCCGAACGTGGAGATCCGGGTCATCCCCTTCTCCTCGGGGGCGCACGCCGCGATGGACGGCAAGTTCTGCCTGCTCAGCTTCCCCGAGCCCGAAGACCCCGATCTGGTCTACCTAGAGCAGGCCACGAGCGGGCTCATGCCCGAGGACCCGGAGGAGGTGCGCCGTTACACCCTCATGTTCGGCAGCCTGTCGGCACTGGCTCTCGGCGCGGAGGCGTCGGCCACCTTCATCGCCCAGATGGCGAGGCGATGTTCCAGTCCATAGAAAGAGAGTGCGAGGACCATCGATGGATCTGTCCAGCGTCGTATGGCGCAAGAGCAGCCGCAGCACCAACGGAGGAGACTGCGTGGAGGTCGCGGTCGTCCCCGGTGACCCGGCCCTGGCGGCGCACAAGGCCGACGCCGACGCGCTCTACCTCGTCCGTGACTCCAAGGACCCCGGCGGCCCGGCGCTGGCCTTCACTCAGGGTGAGTGGGACGCCTTCGTCGGCGGCGTGAAGGACGGCGAGTTCGGCTGAGTCACCCTCGGGGGAACCGGGCATCCGGTTCCCCCGGAAAGCACCCCGGCGGCAGCCCGATCACACGGCCCCCCTGCGTTTCCCACTGTGCCTCCCGCTGTGCCCTCCTCCGCATCTCCCGCCATGCCCCGGCCATGCGTCGGCAGGGGATGGGAAAACATCTCCCCGCCATCGCCATAGCCGCGAAGGAGCGGGCGGACTCCCGGCTAACTTCTCCAGCACGTCCGTGATCCGTCGGTGAGGGACACCGGACGGGCCCGTCGGTGAAAGGCACCCGGTGCGGGACGCCGGGTGGGTTTACGGCCGGACACGTCACCGTCCCGGACCGGCACGAGAACGGCACCTGCGAGGGGGCCGGGGAACGTGTCCGTCGTGCGCACGGCCGCCGAGCTAGCGAGAGGTGACTGACCGTGAAGATCGTTGCGACCGGCGCAACCGGGGCCGCCCGTGCGAAGCCGTATGTGAGACCGCGGCGTTGTGGTGTCTCCGTGGGGAACGTGCCCCGCGGGACGATCCGCCGGGTGCCGGGTGCCGGGAGCGCCCGGTGATCTCCGCGGTGGTCTCCGGGGAGTCCCTCACCGTCATCGCGTCGGCGGGCGCGGCGGCGTTCGTCCTGGTGGCCGTGTTCACCGAGTTCACCCGGCGGTTCGCCCTGCGGCTGAAGATCGTCGATCGTCCCGGGGCGTACCGGCCGCACCGGCGCCCGACGCCCCGGCTCGGCGGACCGGCCGTCGCGGCGGGAACGTTGCTGCCCACGACGGCACTGGCCGGCGAGTGGAACCTCCAGCTCATCATGATCATGATGAGCGGCGTCCTCGTCGCCCTGCTCGGGGTGATCCACGACTGCAGGCGGCTGCGGCCCGCGTGGCGGCTGGCCGTCGAGAGCGTCGCCGCGACCCTGGTCGTGGCATCCGGGGTGCGCGTCGAGATCTTCGGCGCCTGGATCGACATGGCGGGCACGCTGCTGTGGATCGTGTTCGTCGCCAACGCGTTCGCCATGATCGACAACACCGACGGCGTGCTCGGAGGCGTCGGCGCCGTGGGCGCGGGCATCCTGGCCGTCACCGCGCTCGCCTCGGGCCAGCCCGCCTTCGCCCTGCTCCTGTTCTCGCTGGCCTGTGGCTGCGTGGGCTTCGCCGCACACGGCTGGAGCCCCGCCCGCATTCGCATGGGCAAGGCGGGCCCGCTGTTCGTCGGCTTCACCCTGGCGGCGAGCGCGGTCGCGGTCTCCGGCCAGGCGGAGCCGGTCACGGTCGTCCCGGCGCTGCTGCTCTTCGCCTTCGTCCCGGTGCTCGACACCTGCCTGGCGGTCGCCGCCCGTCAGCGGGCCGGCCGCCCCTGGCTGCTGGCGGGCCCGGACCACCTGGCGCACCGCTGCGTCGCCGCGGGACTCACCGCACGGCAGGTCGCCCTGGTCATGAGCGCCGCGGCCACCACGGCGGGCCTGCTCGGCATGTACGTGATGCTCGGCCGGGTGCCGGGGGCCGTCGCGCTCCCCGGCGTCGTCTGCGCCGGTGCCGGGCTTCTGGCGTTCCTGGTGCGGATGCCGGGACGCTACCCCGTCGCCCCGCTCCGGGCCCGCCGCCTGGGAAGGGTCACGGCTTCCGCGGAGGGGAGAGGGTGAACCCGCCGGGCTGCTGCCTGCCGGAGCGCTTCCTCAGGTAGGCGGCGAACTTCCTGGAGAGCTTGCGGTCGGCGAAGTGGCGGCCGGTGAACTCGCGTTCCGCGAGGTTCTGGCCGTCATCGCCCAGCCGGGGCGACGGCTGGGCGTGCGCGGTCGGTTCGGGGACGGGTTCCGCGCCCGCCCCGGTCGCCGTGAACATCGGCCCGGCCGCGACCAGGGCCATGCCGAGAAGGATGGGCGTCACACGTCTTGCGGTCATCTCGAACTCCCCCGCCGGTGGTGAACTTCAGGGGAGACACGGGTGGGGCCTCCCCGCAGTCCGTGGTACCGGCCGCGGCCGGGGGCGGCCCGCACGACCCGCGAGATGCTTGCCGAAGGATCGCGGACTGTTCTCCGGGCGTTGACGCCGGTCAGCCGGTCGCCGCCTCGATCCGGTAGAGGGGGCCGGACAGGCTCAGGGCGTACAGCTCGCCGTCGTGGTCCTCACCGAAGGAGGACAGCTGTTCGATCCTGCCCACCTCCTCACCGGCCCCGGGCCGGTCGGCGGGGGTCGTCCTGACCCAGCCCGCGCAGAAGTCGCCGTAGAGGAAGCGCCCGGACAGGGCGGGGACGCGCGTTCCCCGGTAGACGTGCCCGGCGATGACCGAGCAGTTCCCGCCCTCGTGCAGGGGATACTCGATGACCGGTTCGGCCGTTCCCGTGGCCTGGCCGCCTCGGAAGTCGTGTTTGCCCTCCCTGCGGTTCCAGCCGTAGTTCACGCCACCCTTGCCCTTCGGGGCGAAGTCGACCTCCTCCCAGGAGTCCTGGCCGACGTCCCCGATCCACATGTCGCCCGTCTTCCTGTCGAAGGAGAACCGCCAGGGGTTCCGCAGGCCGTACGCCCATATTTCGGGTTTCGCCCCCTGGGTGGCCGTGAAGGGGTTGTCCTCCGGCACCCGGTACGGCGTGCCACGCGGGTCGATCCTGAGGATCTTGCCCAGCCAGGTCCCGGTGTTCTGGCCGTTTCCCTGCGGGTCTCCCCCGCTGCCCCCGTCGCCGAGGGCGATGTAGAGGTAGCCGTCCGGCCCGAAGGCGAGCTGCCCCCCGTTGTGGTTGGCGTACGGCTGCCGCTGGAAGAGCACGTCCCTGCGGTTCGTGGCCCTGACGCCGTCGAAGGCCCACTCGGTGACGTGGGTGTGCCCCTCGGCGTCGGTCCAGTCGAGGTAGAGGTGACCGCCGTCCGGATGGAAGGCGACGCCCAGCAGGCCCTGCTCGTTTCCTCCGCTCACCTCGGCGGAGAGGTCCACGACGGGTTCCGGCGCGACCTTGCCGTCCTTCACCGCGCGCAGCCGCCCGGTCTGCTCGGCGACGTAGAGCGTCTGGTCGCCCTTGCGTACGGCCATCGCCACCGGCATGTCGAGCCGCGCCAGCTCGGTGAACCGTACGGGCGAGGCGGCGGCCGGGGCCGCGGCGGGGGTGGGGGTGGAGCAGGCCGAGACGGAGACCAACAGGGCCGCGCATAACGCGGCCGCTCCCGGCCCGGTCCCACGGGAGATCGACACATTCCTCATGTCCCAATCATGCGTCGTGGGCCCGCGAGCGTTTCCGATCACAGGAACTAGACTGCGGACATGCCTTCAGCACTGATCACGGGCGCGACGGCCGGCATCGGTGCCGCCTTCGCGCGACGGCTCGCCGCCGACGGGTTCTCCCTCGTCCTGGTCGCCCGCGACGAGGAACGGCTGAGCGCCGCCGCCGAGTCCCTGCGCCTGCGGTACGGGGTCGAGGCCGAGGTGCTCGCCGCCGACCTGGCGACCGACGAGGGGTTGGAGCGGGTCGAGGCGCGGCTGCGCCAGGGGGTCGACCTGCTGGTCAACAACGCGGGCTTCGGCCATCCCGGCTCGTTCCTCGACGTCCCGGTCCCCGACGAGCTGCGGATGCTGAAGGTGCACTGCGAGGCGGTGCTGCGGCTGACGATGGCCGCGCTGCCCGGCATGCGCAAGCGGAACCGGGGCGCGGTGATCAACGTGGCGTCGGTCGCGGCCTTCCTCAACCGCGGCACCTACAGCGCCTCCAAGGCCTGGGTCGTCAACTACAGCGAGTCGATGGCCGCCGAGCTGGTGGGGACGCGCGTGCGGGTGATGGCGCTGTGCCCGGGGTTCGTCAGGACCGAGTTCCACGAGCGCGCCTCGATGGACACCTCGGGCATCCCCGGTTTCCTGTGGCTGTCGGCCGACGACGTGGTGAACGAGTCCATGCGCGACCTGGCGCTCGGCAAGCGGGTGAGCGTGCCCGACCTGCGCTACAAGGTCATCGTCGGGGTGAGCAGGCTGGTGCCCCGCGGTCTCGCGGCCGGTGTCTCCCGGCGTCTCGGCCGGAGATGACCGGAGACAGCCGGGAGGAACGGAAACGGAGAAGGAAGGGCCCGCGCGGCAGGAGGGGGTTGCGGCGCGGGCCCTTCCGGTACTCGGATCGGTCAGACGTGCAGGTTGGCCGGGTGGCCGATCGACAGACCGGAGACCGGGTCGAAGAAGTGCAGGTTGTGGGTGTCGACGACCAGCTCGACGTTCTGGCCGGGACGGACGTGGCTGCGGGAGTTGACGCGGGCGGTCCACAGCGACTTGTCGCCGACCAGCGGCAGCGTCGTCTCCTCGTCCTCACCGGCGTCCGCGGCGGCGACGGTGTCCTGGTGCTGGACCGGCGGGGCGTCGATCAGGAACAGGACGTTGATCTCGGAGCCGAGCTCCTCGGTGACCTCGGCGCGCACCTGCAGGCGGCTCCAGTGGCCCGGAGCGCCGCTGGCGGCGGCCGCGTCGTCGAAGTCGGAGGGCCGGACGCCCAGGATGACCTTCTTGCCGAGCCACTGGTCGAGACCGGGCTTGTCGGTGAAGCTCTGGTTGGGCACCGGGAGCTTGATGCCGGCGAACGAGACGAAGGCGCCGCCGTCGCCGCGGACGAGCTCGGCGTTGACGAGGTTCATCGACGGTGAGCCCATGAAGCCCGCGACGAAGAGGTTGACCGGGCTGTCGAAGAGGTTCTGCGGGGTGTCGACCTGCTGGAGCAGGCCGTCGCGCAGCACGCAGACCCGGTCGCCGAGGGTCATGGCCTCGACCTGGTCGTGGGTGACGTAGACGGTGGTGACGCCGAGGCGGTCGTGCAGCGTGTTGAGGGAGGCGCGCATGGAGACACGGAGCTTGGCGTCCAGGTTGGACAGCGGCTCGTCCATGAGGAAGGCCTGCGGCTCACGCACGATGGCGCGGCCCATCGCGACACGCTGACGCTGACCACCGGACAGGGCGGCGGGCTTGCGCTTGAGGTACTGCTCAAGGCCGAGCATCTTGGCGGCCTCGTTGACCCTCTTGGAGATCTCCGCCTTGGGCATCTTGCGGAGCTTGAGGCCGAAGGCGAGGTTCTCCTCGACCGTCATGTGCGGGTAGAGCGCGTAGTTCTGGAAGACCATGGCGATGTCGCGGTCCTTCGGCGGCAGGTGGTTGACCACCCGGCCCCCGATGGAGATCTCGCCGCCGCTGATGTCCTCAAGGCCGGCGATCATGCGCAGAGCGGTGGACTTGCCGCAGCCGGACGGGCCGACCAGCACCATGAACTCGCCGTCCTTGATCTCAAGGTCAAGGCCGTTCACGGCTTTGACACCGCCTGCGTAGATCTTGTCGACTTTGCTGAGAACGATGGATGCCATGGAAGTCCTTAGCGCCTCGGGCCAAACCCGCGTTCACCCGATGTGGATACGTTTTCATGCATCTCACCGGAAACGAAGATCCCTGTCAACCCCTCAGCCGGTACTACCTTGTCAACGGCGCTTCCGTTATCTCTCCGCACTGGATCGAATACTGAAAACATGATGGAATCGTTTCCATGAGCATGCGTCGTACGACCATCAAGGACGTCGCGGAGGCGGCGGGGGTCGGGGTGGCAACGGTCTCGCGGGTTCTGTCCGGGGGGTCGGCCAGCCCCGAGACCAGGGAGCGGGTGCTGACCGTCGCGGCCCAGCTCGACTACCGGCCGAGCGCGCTCGGCCGTAACCTGCGCCAGCAGCGCTCGGGCGGGATCGGGCTGCTGTTGCCCGACATCACCGACACCTTCTACGGCCGGCTGGCCGACGGCGTGCTCGCCTGCGCCCGTTCGGCGGGCGAGCCGGTGATCCTGGGCGCCACGGGCGACGACGAGGAGCGCGAGGGCGAGCTGATCGGCATGCTGGTCGAACAGGGCGTCGACCGGGTGATCGCGGTGCCCTCGGGCGAGGGCGAGATCTGGGCTCCGACGCTGCGGGCCGGGCTCACCACGGTGTTCGCGCACCGGAGCGCGGGCGGGCGCGACGAGGTGCCCTCGGTGCTGGCCGACGACCGCGCGGGCGTGCGGACCGCGATCGACTATCTGACGGGCCTGGGCCATCGACGCATCGCCTACCTCGGCGGCCCCGGGCAGTCCCAGCGCCTGACCGCCTTCCGCCAGGCGCTGGGCCCCCTGGTCGACGAGGAGCTGATCGTGCTGGCGCGCGGCACCAGGGACTCCGCCTACGCCGCGGCGGCCGGGCTGTTCCAGCACCGGCCCGACCTGACCGCCGTGCTCGCCGGGGGCAACCTGCTGGGCGAGGCCGCCGTGCTCGCCGCGAGGGAGCTGGACGTACGGGTGCCCAGGGACCTGTCACTGATCATGTTCGACGACGTTCCCTGGGCCGAGCTGTGCTCTCCCCCGCTGACGGTGATCGCCCAGCCCGCGCGGGACATCGGCTACCGGGCGGCCGAACTCGTGCTCCGCGCGGGCGGCAGGCGCCCGCGCGGTGTGCTTCTGCCGACCGAGCTGATCGTGAGGGGAAGCTGCGGACCTAGAGGGTCTTCTCGATCGCCGCGATGACGGCCGGGTCGCCGGGCTCGACGCCCGGCCGGAACCTGGCCAGCACCTCGCCCTCACGCGAGACCAGGAACTTCTCGAAGTTCCACTGGACGTCCCCGGCCGTCCCCTCGGCGTCCGGGGTCTCGGTGAGCGAGGCGTACAGCGGGTGCCGCCCCTCACCGTTGACATCGGTCTTGGCCAGCAGCGGGAAGTCCACGCCGTAGGTGGTCGAGCAGAACTCCTGGATCTCCTCGGGGCTGCCGGGCTCCTGCCCCATGAACTGGTTGCAGGGGACCCCGACGACGGTGAGACCCGCCCCGCCGTAGGTCCGCTGGAGTTCGACGAGCCCGGAGTACTGCGGGGTGAGGCCGCAGCGGGAGGCGACGTTCACGACGAGGGCGGCGCCGTCCCCGGCCAGCTCGGCGAGGGTCGTCGGCGCGTCGGCGAGAGTGCGCAGAGGAATATCACGAATGCTCATGATCTGCACCCTAAACCCGCTGTCACATCCAAGAGTTATGACACCCGGGAAAGGAAATGTGACGGACGCCACAGGTGATTCGACGGCCCCCTGAGCAGGCACTTGATCCTTTTCTAACCGATCTTTGACAGAAGGCTTGACAAAGCCTGTCGGCTGGCCCGCTGGAAATCACTGGGGCATCGTGACGGCGTCCCCCGAAACCGGCGAAAGGTCACTTTCCTATGCCGACGCCACGCCGTACCAGCCTGTCGCTGGGCCTCATGGCGCTCGCCGTCAGCACCACCGCCACGGTCGTCGACGTCTCCCCCGCGGCGGCCTCGTCGTCCGCGTTGCGGGGCAACCAGGCCCTCGCGGCGCCCATGGTGGCCGCCAGGGGCTGGAGCCGCGCCAACTTCGACTGTCTCCGGCGACTCTGGACAAGGGAGAGCAACTGGAACCACAGGGCGCACAACCGCTCCTCCGGCGCGTACGGAATCCCCCAGGCACTGCCCGGGAAGAAGATGGCCGACGCGGGCCGGGACTGGCGGACCAACCCCAGAACACAGATCAGATGGGGCCTCGGCTACATCCGGCAACGCTACGGCTCGCCGTGCGGAGCATGGGCGCACTTCCGCTCCCACGGCTGGTACTAGATCCAAACCCCAAGGCGGGGTGATTTTCGTCTCCCGCCGGTCTCCAGGCAGATCACCGCCGGTCAGGTGATCACCGCCGAACCACCCGCATGCCGCGAAGATCGGGCAAACACCTTCCCCGCACGTGTCCCAGGCGCCCGTCGCCGCTCCTCCGGCGTACTAGAAAGCCGCCTAGGAAACACGTCGCGGTGTCTCATGCCGGAAACGGGCCGGCGAGACCACGCGGGCGTCCCCGCCCGAGCCACGGGTGCCGGATCGTCGAGCGCGCGGGGGACTCCGGTTCCACGCGCCTTCCCGCACGCGGCCAGCGGACAAGGATAAAAGTGGACAGAAACCGTGTTCTGCGCAACACCGTTCTGAGCATGATCGCCGCCTCGACCGTGGTCGGTTCGGCGTCCATCGGACGGGCCGACGACATCGCGACGACCACGAACGCCGGTACCACCGAGGCGACCGGCACCGCCGGCGGCCCCGCGGCGTCCGAGGAGGCCGCCCGGACCGGGAGGGCCGCGGCCGTGGCCGTGAGTCCTCAGGTCAGGAGGGTCCACCGGGCCGTCTGGGTCACCAGGACCGTGCCCAAGGTCAGAACGGCCGCCAGAACATCGAAAAGCAGGAACAAGGCGATCGCGTTCCGCCTCGTCGCGCGCCGTTCGTGGTCTCGCGACCAGTTCCAGTGCCTGGACAGTCTCTGGACCAGGGAGAGCAACTGGAACCACCAGGCGCACAACCCCTCTTCGGGTGCCTACGGCATCCCCCAGGCCCTGCCTGGTTCGAAGATGAGGGGCGTCGGCGGGGACTGGCGGTCGAATCCGGTCACGCAGATCCACTGGGGTCTGCGCTACATCAAGAGCCGCTACGGGTCACCGTGCGGCGCGTGGGGTCATTTCCGGTCAAGAAACTGGTACTGACCTGGGGAGTGTCCAGGGGAAGGGAACACTCCCCCGGCGTCCGGGGCCCACAGGTCCCGGACGCCACCCCGTTCACCTCCCCCTACGGCCCGGACCGTATCCAGTGGCCAGCAGGTGCCCGGGCAGCTCCTAGTGACCGAGGGCGCTCAGGCCCAGCAGGAGTGACTGCCGTTCTGCGGTGGTCAGGACCTCGTACGGCACGGCGGCCCTGCGGTTCGTGTCCTCCTCGATGCGTTCGCGGGAGGGGCCGGAGGACAGGCCGACGATCTGGGTGGCGGTGAGACCGGCCTCCTCCCACGCGGCGGCGTGGGCGTCGGCCCGGTGGTAACGCAGCGCGGCCAGCCGGTTGAACAGCAGCACCCCCTCTGAGGTCCCCTCCGGTTCGTACGGCGGCGCCGCCTGGGCGAAGGCCTCGCCACCGCTGTCCGCCGAGGCCTCGACGAGCCGCCCGGCGAGACCGGCCAGCTCGGGCAGCCGTTCGGCGTGCCCGGCCCACATCTCCCCGGTCACCGTCGTGTGCAGGCCGTACAGCTCCGTGATGAAGGCCAGCGCCCTGGGGGTGGCGCGCAGGGCGCCGTCGTGGTCGGTGACGAGGGTCCCCTGGGTGAGCTGGACCCCGATCTCGTTGTCGTCGAACGGGTTGTACCGGTAGAGCGCGGCCAGCCCTCGCCGGGTGAGCGGGCGGGCGGGGAGCACGTACCGGAGATCGACCAGCAGGTCCGCCTGCAGTCCTGACCGTTCGACGAGTTCCCGGCCGAGCGGCCTGCCCGCGATGAGGACGCCGAGGTGGACGGCGTCGATCAGCGGGGCGATCGACGCGGCGTAGCCAGGCAGATCATCGAACCGTGACATGCTGCGCTATCCTGCCGTATTTTCCTTGAAGCAGGAGTACTTAGGCGGCGGAAACAGCCGACCGGCCGGATATTCGCGCCGAACGCCGTGGCTATCTGACGACGACGAAGACGGCGGCCCCGAGAGCGGCGGCCATCGTGCCGAGCCAGGCGACGAGGGCGTCCACCCGGACGTCGAGGGGACTGCCCTCGTGCAGGGCGCGCTGCACGCGCCGGTAGCGGACGCCGGTGCGGGCCAGCAGGAGGGCGCCCGCGGCCGCGGAGAGGAAGAAGGGGGTCACGGCCGCCGGGGGCACCCCGGCGCGCAACGCGACACCGCCCGCCCCCAGGCCGCCGACCGCCTGCACCGCGGCGGTGCGAACCCAGGCCAGCCGGGTCCGCTCGTTCTGCAGCCCCTCGTCCCAGATGGGGATCATCGGCCCAGGAGGATGAGAACCATGGCGAGCACGGCCACGGCCGCGACGCCGTACCCCAGGAGCGGGGCGATGGCGGGTTCGGGCAGCGGCGCCGCCTGACGCAGGGCACGCTGCACCCTGCGCCAGCGCGGGTAGGCCATCGCGGCGCACAGGGCCGAGAGCGAGACCAAGGTGACCGCCAGTACGGTCCTCATCCACGGGACGAAGACGTCGGCGGAGACGGCGGCCATGGCGACGCCGCCCGCGCTCAGGGCGAGCGACGTGCTGAGCCAGGTGAGGAACGTGCGTTCGTTCGCGAGGGTGAATCGGGGGTCCGGTTCGTCCCTGGATAGGTCCATATTGACGACGCTAGTTCAACCATATTTCCCATAGAGAACCCGGGAATGCGGGAGGCCTTCCCCTTTTCTCCGGCAGGAAAAGCGCCTCTCAGCTGCAGGCTTCGGTCAACTTCCTGATCCAGGCCACCGAGTCGCTGCCCGCCTTCTGCACGGCGTCGACGGCGCTCTGCGCGTCGGTGACGTTCAGGTTCTTCAGGCTCTCGGAGACGTCGTCCGCGGCCTGCTTGAGCGTGGTGTTGGACGCCTTGTCCGCCAGCTCTCCCAGCTTCGCGGCCCCGTCGTTCAGCGCCTTCTCCGCCGCGCCGGGGTCGTCGGCCAGGGTGGCGAGCTTCTTCACCGTGTCGGTGACGATGCCCGCGGCCTGCACGCACTGCTGGGCCTTGTCGACGCCGTCCGAGACCTGCTGGATCTCCGCGCAGCCGGAGAGAAGGAGGACGGCGGCCAGCCCGGAGGCGGCGATGGCGGGAATTCGTCGCGGAAGGGGTCGCATGCCCCGACCCTACCCAAGTGCCCGGCCGGGCAGGCGCCGCCGTATCGGCCTTGTCACCCCATGGAGACTCCCCATGCCCGGTCCCCGCGCCCTTGGGGGTGTCCTGGGGGTAAGTAGAGTGGACTGGCCCGCCACGGTGCCGTCCGTGGATCTCGCAGGGGCGGGTTCGCGGGCCGGGCCGCGCGACGGCTCCGGCCGTACGGCCGGCACGACGATCCACCGAGAGGAACCATGTCCACCTGCGACCACCTCACCCAGGCCCAGAACCCGGCTCCCCGCACTCCCGAGGGGTGCGAGGAGTGCCTCGCGATCGGAAGCCGCTGGGTCCACCTGCGCAGATGCCTGTCGTGTGGGCACATCGGCTGCTGCGACTCCTCGCCGAACAAGCACGCCAGCGCCCACTTCGCCCAGGAGGGGCACCCGGTCGTCGCCTCCTTCGAGCCCGGCGAGAGCTGGCGGTGGTGCTACGTCGACGACATCCTCGGCTGAGGGGAACCCTCAGTCCCGCTCCAGGGTCGCCTCCTCGAAGTCAAGTTCGTGCATGACCCTGTTGAGCACCTCGTCGTCGAGACGCCCCTCGTCGCGCAGGCGCACGAACACCTCGCGGCCCGCGGCGAGCATCTCCCTGCGCAGCCGCCGGTAGACGGTGCTCGGCGTCTCCTCACCCCTCGGCCCCGTGCCGCCGCCGAGGCGCTCCCAGGCGGTGAGGGCGCGGCGCTCGGCCCGCGACCTGAGCTGGTCGACGACCTCCCGGTGCACCTCGTCGATCCCCTCGGCGACCAACTCGTCGAGGCGGGCCAGCTCGGCCGCGGCGGCCGCCTGCTGGGCCGCGGCCTCGGTGAGGTTGTCGTTGAAGACCTCCTCCTCGTTGGAGATCCGCAGCCGCCTGATCAGCGCGGGGAACGTCAACCCCTGGATCAGCAGGGTGCCGATCACCACGACGAAGGTGAGGAAGAGCAGCGTCGGCCGCCCGGGGAAGTCCGGCGGGATGGCGAAGGCGGCGGCGAGTGAGACGACGCCGCGCATTCCCGCCCAGCTGACGACGACCGTGTTGCGCCACGACGGCGCGTTCGGCTCGTTCCTGCGCACCCCCGCCGACAACACCCGGGGGAGGTAGATGCTGGGCACGACCCAGACGGCTCTGGAGAGCACCGCCGCGGCGAAGACCGCGACCGCCATGCCGGTGAGCAGCCAGGGGTCGGCGTCCCTCAGCTCCGTCATGATCGGCCACAGCTGCAGGCCGATCAGGGCGAAGACGATCGTCTCCAGGAAGAAGTCGACGACCCGCCAGACGGCGCCGGACAGCAGGCGGGTGCCGAAGCCCGCGCGGGGCATGCGATGACCGACGTAGAGGCCGACGATCACCACCGCGATCACACCGGAGACGTGTACGGCCTCCGCGGCGAGGTAGACGCCGAACGGGATGAGCAGCATGACGGTGTTCTCGACCAGGGCGTCCCGCAGCATCAGCAGGATCCTGGCCAGGCACCAGGCGAGCACCAGCCCGACGACCACGCCTCCGGCGGCCGCGTAGAGGAACCGTCCCACGGCGTCCAGCCAGCTGATCCCCTCCCCGAGCGCGGCGGCGACGGCCACCCGGTAGGCGGTCAGCGCGGTCGCGTCGTTGAAGAGGCTCTCCCCCACCAGGATGGTGACCACCTTGCGGGGCAGCCCGAGCCTGCGGGCGACCGCGACGGCGGCCACCGCGTCCGGCGGCGCCACGATCGCGCCGAGCGCGAAGGCGGCGGCCAGCGGCAGCGACGGCATGAGCAGGTGGACGACCCAGCCGATGACGAGCGTGGTGAACAGCACCAGCCCGATCGAGAGCAGCGCGACCGGGCGTCGTACCGCCTTGAGCCGCATGTAGGAGCTGTCGATGGCCGCGGAGTAGAGCAGGGGCGGCAGGAAGACCAGCAGGACCAGCTCGGGGTCCAGCTGGTAGCCGGGCACGAACGGCGACAGCACCAGCCCGGCGAACACCAGCAGCAGCGGCGACGGCCACCCCCTGCGCCTGGCCACGGCCGCCACCGCGATCGCGATGATCGGAACGACCAGAAGCTGTACGGCGGACGCCTGGTTCATCCCACTCCTCACCCGTTCGGGTGATCAGACTACGGGATGGCCCTTCGGTGATCCGTCAGGTCACCAGTCGCGGCGTTCCTCGTGCTCGGGACGCAGCCGCTCACCGGTCGAGTGCGGCGACTCCTGGGAGCGTGAGCGCGAGCGCCTGTCCTGCTGCTGGCCTCCGAAGATGCCCAGCGGGTCGGACGGGTCGACGTCTTGCTGGTAGGCGGGCGGCTCCTGGTAGGAGGTCTGCTGCTCCTGGTAAACCGGCTGTTCCTGGTAGCCCTGCGGGCCGTACAGGTCTCTCAGGTCCGCCGGATGGCCCGCCTGCCTGGCGCCGAAGGCGTAGGGGTCGGGCTGCGCCGGGGCCGGATAACCGTAGGGGTCGGGCTGCGCCTGAGGGTAGGAGTGGGCCGGGAAGCCCGAGGGGTCGGTCGTGCCCGCCTGGACGTAGGGGTCGGCGGGACGCTGTCCGGAGCGCTGTCCTGGGCCCTGGGACGCGTAGGGGTCGGCGGGCAGCGGGGCGGGGGCCGTGACACCGTACGGGTCGGGGCGGTTCTGCGGCGCGAACGGGTCGGGCTGCTGGGCGAACGGGTCGGGCTGCTGAACGGGAGCGGCGGCGTAGGGATCGGCCTGCTGGGCCGGGCCACCGTAGGGGTCGGGCTGGTGGGCGGGGGCCGTGGCGTAGGGATCGGGCTGCCTGGCCGCGCCGTACGGGTCCTGGGGCTGCGCGCCGTACCCCTGCGGGGCCGCTCCGCCGTAGGGGGCGGCGGGCTGCTGGGGCGGATAGAGGTCGCCCGGCATCTGGTAGACCGGCTCCGCCTGGCCGTGCCCGGCCTGCTCGGCGGGCTGACCGTAGGACAGGCTGTCGTTGACGATCATGTTCTCCCGGGGCACCACGCCGTCGGGACCGTATCCCGCGGGCGGGCGCTCGACGGGCGGGACGGCGCCTCTGGCGACGAGCACGTCGGTCGGGCTGAGCGCGGCGGGACGCGGCTCCTCGGCGGCGGGGACCACCTGGGTGGCCGCGGGGTCGGTGTACTGCTGCGGCGGGCTCGCGTAGTCCTCAGGCGCCGGCCTGGCGTACTGCCCGGTCCCGGGGAACCCGTTGGGGTCCTGGTAGCCGCCCTGCCCCGTCGTCTCGCCGACCTCGTCGGGGTACTGTCCCCCGGCCTCGACGAACCCCTCGTCGAGGGTGTCGACCAGGCGCCCGACATCGTTCATGGGCATGCGAAAACTGGCGGTGCACATCTCGCCGCGCCACAGGCTCAGCACCAGGGTGCCTTCGTGCCAGGTGACCCGGAGCACCCGCTCCTGGCCACGCTCGTCGAAGAACACCTCACCGAACGACGGCAAGGGGACAACTTCCGACATAGAGGACATAGTGCTTTAACCAGCCTTTATTCGTCCACTCAACCCCGGAAAACCCTACCGAACCGGTCTTTCCACCCCCATCCTCCATCCCGGTGAGCCGAAACGGGCGATCTTCTTTGACCGTACGAGGGCGGTGATCCGGATTGATCCAGCCAAGTCTGCCACGCGCCGCGAGCCTCGCGTCCCGGAATGCCGGGATGCGCACAGGGGGTGACTCACCGGAGCCAGCCGCGTCTGTCGGGGGAAGCCGGTACGGTTGGCTGTCGTGCCGACCGACTCGATCACCTCCGCCGAAGACGCCCCCACGGCGGTCCCCGCGACCGCGCCTGACCTGCCCCAGGTCGAGGAGTTGCTGAGCGCCGCCGTCGAGGCGGTCGGCGGGGTCGAACGCCCCGGCCAGATCGAGATGGTGCGGGCGGTCCAGCGGGCGATCTCCTCCGGCGACCACCTCGCCGTCCAGGCGGGCACCGGCACCGGCAAGTCCCTGGCCTATCTGATCCCCTCCATCCGGCACGCGATGTCATCGAAAGGCGCGGTGATCGTCTCCACGGCGACCATCGCGCTGCAGCGTCAGCTCGTCGACCGCGACCTGCCCAGGCTCTCCGAGGCCCTCGCCCCCCGGCTGCCGCACCAGCCGACCTTCGCCATCCTCAAGGGCCGCCGCAACTACCTGTGCCGCTACAAGGCCGCGGCCGGCTGGCCCGAGGAGGAGCAGGACCAGCTCTTCGACCCACGCGAGGTCAACGCGACCGGCCGGATGGTCCAGCGCATCCAGGAGTGGGCCCAGGAGACCGAGACCGGCGACCGCGACGAGCTGGTGCCGGGCGTCAACGAGCAGGCCTGGCGGCAGTTCTCCGTGAGCTCACGCGAGTGCCTGGGCGCCACCCGCTGCCCCAGCGGCGCCGAGTGCTTCGCCGAGCTGGCCAGGGCCCGCGCGGGCGAGTCCGACGTCGTCGTCACCAACCACGCGCTGCTGGCCATCGACGCCATGGAGGACTTCTCCCTGCTGCCCGAGCACGAGGTGGTCGTGGTCGACGAGGCGCACGAGCTGGTCGACCGGGTCACCTCGGTGGTCAGCGGCGAGCTGTCGGAGGCCATGGTCTCGGTGACGGTCCGCCGGGTCGGGCGGCTGATCGAGCAGGCGATCTCCGACCGGCTCATGGAGGCGGGCGAGCAGCTCAAGGACCTGCTCGCCGTCGCCCCCGCCGGGCGCCTCGACGAGCTGCCCCCGGTGCTCGGGATGACCCTGGCCCTGGTGCGCGACGCGGCCTGGGCCTGCATCACCGCGCTCGGACCCAGGTCCGGCGGCGACAAGGACGACCCGGAGGGCGCGGGCCTGCGCAAGGCGGCCTTCACCGCCCTCGACGAGATCCACGACACCGCGCAGCGGATGCTGGACGCCTTCGGTCACGCGGAGGAGGTCGACCGGGCCGAGGTGGTCTGGCTGGAGGCGGCGACCGACCGGCGACCGCCCCTGCTGCGGATCGCCCCGCTCACCGTGGCCGGGATGCTCCGCGACAAGCTCTTCGGCGACCGTACGGTGGTCCTCACCTCGGCGACGCTGGCGCTCGGCGGCGCCTTCGACGGCCTGGCCCGCCAGTGGGGTCTCGGCTCAGGGGACGGCAAGGGCGCCAAGGACGGCTGGCGGGGTCTGGACGTCGGCTCCCCCTTCGACCACGCGCGCAGCGGCATCCTCTACGTCGCCAAGCACCTGCCCCAGCCGGGCCGTGACGGCCTTCCCGAGGCCTACCTCGAGGAGATCACCGAGCTGATCGAGGCCGCGGGGGGCCGCACCCTGGGCCTGTTCTCCTCGATGCGGGCCGCCAAGGCCGCCACGGAGGCGCTGCGGGAGCGGCTGAGCGTGCCGTTGCTCTGCCAGGGCGACGACTCAACGATGCTGCTGGTCAAGCAGTTCGCCGAGGACGAGCCGACCTGCCTGTTCGGCACCCTGACCCTGTGGCAGGGGGTGGACGTGCCCGGCCCCTCCCTGCGGCTGGTCATCATCGACCGCATCCCGTTCCCGCGCCCCGACGACCCGCTGAGCTCCGCCAGGCAGCGCCACGTGACCGCCAGGGGCGGCAACGGCTTCATGTCGGTCGCCGCGACCCACGCGGCCCTGCTGCTCGCCCAGGGGGCGGGCCGCCTGCTGCGCAGCCAGCACGACAAGGGGGTGGTCGCGGTCCTCGACCCCCGCCTCGCCACCGCCCGCTACGCCGGTTTCCTGCGCGACTCGCTGCCGCCCTTCTGGCCGACCAACGACCCGGGAAAGGTCCGCGACGCGCTCAGGCGCCTCGGGAAGGGCTGAAGCCCGTTTCGCGGATCCTCGCCGTGGCGAGGGTCCGCGAAACAGGCCCTAGAGATCGAGAAGGCCCAGGTCGGGGCGCTTGGGGTCGAGGCCGTCGCCTGAGGAGCGTCCGCGTAGCCTGCGGACGACCCAGGGGCCCAGGTGCTCTCTGACCCACCGGACGTCCTCGCGCCGCCGCTCACCGGGGGTGACCCGCTCACGCGGCGGCCACCGCTTGCGCCACTCGTCCGCGCACTCGACCCCCAGGACGTCGCACACCTTGGCGGCCACCAGCCGGTGCCCCTCGGCGTTCATGTGCAGCCGGTCCTCGCTCCAGGCGCGCCAGTCGCGCAGGCCCTGCATCGACCACTGGTCGACCAGGCGGCAGCCGTACAGGTCGGCGATGGATCTGACGTGCATGTAGAAGATCGCGAAGGTGCCGCGGGCACGGCGCATGATCGGGGTGTCACGCGGGTCGACACCGGTGAACAGCAGCACCTCCGCGCCGGTCGCCCGCAGATCCCGTACGGCTCCCGCCAGCAGCCGGGCCATCGCGTCCGGGTCACAGCCGGGGCGCAGCAGGTCGTTTCCCCCCGCGCAGAGGCTGACCAGGTCGGGCCGCATCTCGACCGCCCTGGGGACCTGCTGCTCGACGACCTGGCCGAGCAGCCTGCCCCGCACGGCGAGGTTGGCGTAGCGGAACTCCGGTTCGAGCGCGGCCAGCCGTTCCGCGACCCGGTCGGCCCAGCCCCTGAAGGGTCCGCCCTCGCCGCCGGGGCCGGGGTCGTTCAGTCCCTCGGTGAAGCTGTCGCCCAGCGCGGCGAAGGAGGCGAAGGTACGGTGGCCCACTACACGAGCTCCGCCACGGCCTGCAGCGCCAGCACGTAGGACCTCAGCCCGAAGCCCGCGATCGTGCCGGTCGCCACGCCCGCGACCACCGAGTTGTGCCGGAACTCCTCACGGGCGGCCGGGTTGGAGATGTGCACCTCGACCAGGGGCGCGGTCCGCTGGGCGATGGCGTCGCGCAGCGCGTAGGAGTAGTGGGTGAACGCCGCGGGGTTCAGCACCACCGGGATCCGGCCGTCGGCCGCCTCGTGCAGCCAGGAGATCATCTCGGCCTCGTCGTCGGTCTGCCTGACGTCCACGGACAGGCCCAGCCCCCGGCCCGTCTCCCGGCACAGCGCCGCCAGGTCGGCCAGGGTCTCCGCGCCGTAGACGTCGGGCTCCCTGGTGCCCAGCCGCGACAGGTTGGGGCCGCTGAGCACGTAGACGGGTCTCATCCGATCACCTGGCGATCTCCTCGTAGGCGGCTTCGAGCAGCTCCTCCGGCGGGTCCTCAAGCGGGGACACCTTCGCCAGGTCGTCGAGGACGACGAAGCGCAGCCTGGCGCCGCGGCTCTTCTTGTCAAGGCGCATGTGTTCGCGCAGACCGGGCCAGGCGTCGCGGCGGTAGGCCGTGGGCAGCCCGACGGAGGTCAGGATGGACCGGGTGCGCTCGACGACGGCGGCGCCGATCCGGCCGTCCAGGCGGGACAGCTCGGCGGCGTAGACCATGCCGATGGCGACGGCCTCTCCGTGGCGGATCCGGTACCCCTCGGCCCGTTCGATGGCGTGGGCCAGGGTGTGGCCGTAGTTGAGGATCTCCCGCAGGCCGCCCTCACGCAGGTCGGCGCCGACCACGTCGGCCTTGATCTGCACCTTGCGCTCGATGAGCTCGCGGGTGTGCCGGCCCTCGGGGTGCCTGGCCTCCTGTGGGGCCTCCTCGATGAGGTCGAGGATCACCGGGTCGGCGATGAAGCCGCCCTTGATGACCTCGGCCAGGCCGCCGACGTAGTCGTCGCGGGGCACCGAGACCAGCGTGGCCAGGTCGCACAGCACGCCCGCCGGAGGGTGGAAGGAGCCGACCAGGTTCTTGCCCTCGGGGGTGTTGATCCCGGTCTTGCCGCCGACCGCCGCGTCGACCATGCCCAGCAGCGTGGTCGGCACCTGCACGACCTTGACGCCGCGCAGCCAGGTGGCGGCGGCGAAGCCCGCCAGGTCGGTGGTCGCCCCTCCTCCGACGCCGACGACCGCGTCGGAGCGTGTGACACCGTGCGCGCCGAAGGCCGACCAGAGCCCGGCGGCCACCTCGACCGTCTTGGCCTGCTCGGCGTCGGGCACCGGCAGCGCGACGACCTGGTAACCGGCCGCCTCGATCGCCCCGCACACGGGCCTGGCGATCTCCGGCAGGCTCGCCGGGTGGACCACCGCGACGGTGCGGACCGCGGGACCGAGCAGGGCGGGAAGCTCGCTGAGCACCCCGGTGCCGATCACCACGTCGTAGGGGGACTCTCCGGACACCTTGATCCTGGAGGTCGTCATGATCCGAGTCCCTTCACGATCTCGTCGACGACCTGTTCCGGGTCGCGCTCGTCGGTGGCCACGGTGAGGACGGCCAGACCCTCGTAGATCGGGCGGCGGTCCTCCATGAGCTTCTTGAGCCGGCTGCGCGGGTTGAGCACCAGCAGTGGCCGGGCCGAGGCCAGACCGACCCGCTGCACCGCCTGCGCCAGGCCGACCTCCAGGTAGACCACGGGGTGACCGGCGAGCAGTTCCCGCGTCGCCTCGGCCAGCACCGCGCCGCCGCCCAGGGACAGCACGCCGTCGTGTTCGTCGAGCGCCAGCCGTACGGCCCGCGCCTCAAGCTCTCTGAAGTGCTCCTCGCCGTCCTCGACGAAGATGTCACTGACCGGTTTGCCCGCCGTGGCCTCGACGTCGGCGTCGGTGTCGCGGAAGGCGACCCCCAGCCGTTCGGCGAGCAGGTGGCCTACGGTCGACTTGCCCGCGCCGGGGGCGCCGACCAGGACTACGCGGGGACTCACCGTTCCTCCTCGGTTCGCACGCTCACTTGATCACCATCGAGGAGAGGTAGCCGGACAGGTTCCTGGCGACCTCCTCGACGGAGTCACCGCCGAACTTCTCCACCGCGGCGTCGGCGAGGACCAGCGCGACCATCGCCTCGGCGACGATCGCGGCGGCGGGCACGGCGCACACGTCGGAACGCTCGTGGTGGGCCTTGGCGGCCTCACCGGTCAGCACGTCGATGGTGGCCAGTGCCCTGGGCACGGTGGAGATCGGCTTCATGGCGGCGCTGACCCGCAGCGGCTCGCCGTTGGTCATGCCGCCCTCGACGCCGCCCGCGCGGTTGGTGATGCGGCGCACGCCGTCCGAGGTGTTCTCGATCTCGTCGTGGGCCCGGGAACCGGGACGGCGGGCGGTCTCGAAGCCGTCGCCGACGGCGACGCCCTTGATGGCCTGGATGCCCATCAGCGCGGCGGCCAGGCGGGCGTCGAGACGGCGGTCCCAGTGGGTGTAGCTGCCCAGGCCCGGCGGCAGGCCGTAGGCGACGACCTCGACGACCCCGCCGAGGGTGTCGCCGTCCTTGTGGGCCTTGTCGATCTCGGCGACCATCGCGGCGCTGCCCTCGGGGTCGGCGCAGCGCACCGGGTCGGCGTCGACGGCGGCCATGTCCTCGGGGCCGGGCAGGACGCCCGGCGTCGCCTGCGCCCCTCCGATGGAGACGACGTGGCTGACGATGTCGACGCCCAGGGCCTGCTTGAGGAAGGCGCGGGCGACCTGGCCCAAGGCGACCCTGGCGGCGGTCTCGCGGGCGCTGGCCCGGTCGAGCACGGGGCGGGCGTCGTCGAAGCCGTACTTCTGCATGCCCGCCAGGTCGGCGTGGCCCGGCCGGGGGCGTGAGCGCGGCGCGTTGCGCGCCTGCCCCTCCAGCAGCGCGGGATCGACCGGGTCGGCCGCCATGACGGTCTCCCACTTGGGCCATTCGGTGTTGCCGACGCGGATGGCGACCGGGCTGCCGAGCGTGCGGCCGTGCCGTACGCCGCCCACGATGTTCACCACGTCCTGCTCGAACTTCATCCGGGCGCCGCGGCCGTAACCGAGGCGGCGTCTGGCCAGTGCCCCGTCGATGTCGGCCGTGGTCACCTCCACCCCTGCGGGCAGGCCCTCAAGGATCGCGACGAGCTCGGGGCCGTGGGATTCTCCGGCGGTCAACCAGCGCAACATGGTGACAAGTCTTCCATGTGCCGCCCACTGGAATGGCCGAGGCTCACTGGTTGAGACGCTCCGGCATGTCAGCGGATTCCCTGGGCCGTGAGGATGACCGCGAAGGCACCGGCGGCCATGAAGGGACCGAAGGGGATCTCACTGCCGCGTCCCGCCCGGCGCGCGGCCACCAGGGCGCCGCCGTACAGGCCTCCGGCGAGGAAGCCGAGGAAGGCGCCGGTGACCAGGGCGTCCCAGCCGAGCCGGCCGAGCGCCACGCCCAGCGCCGCCGCGAACTTGACGTCGCCGAGCCCCATGCCCTCCGGGTTGACCAGGAAGAGCAGGAGGTACAGGCCGGTCAGGACCAGGCCGCCGAGCAGCGCCCTGGCCAGGTCCGGGGCGCCGTCCCGTGTCAGGGCCGCGACCGTCAGCGGCGCCGCCGTGCCCAGGAAGGCGGCGGCGGTGAGCCGGTCGGGCAGCCGGTGGACGGCGACGTCCACGGCGACCAGGGCGACCGTGACGGCCGTGAGCCACCCGTAGGCGGCCAGCTCGGGCCATGGGTACCGCGACGCGAGGGCGGCCAGCGTCACCGCGGTGAGGACCTCGGCCACCAGCGGCGGCGGCCCGATCCGTGCCCGGCACCCCGGGCAGCGCCCGGCCGCGAGTCTCAGGGACGCGACCGGGCCGCCGCCGACCGCCGTGGCGCAGCGCGGGCAGGCGTGCCCGAGGAGGGCCTCCTCCCCGACCGAGTGGCGGATGGCCAGGTCTCTCGCCCAGAAGCCGAGCGGCAGCCCGGCCAGGGCTGCGGCGAGGAGCAGGAGGTGGTTCACCGCGCCCCCGGGGAAGGTCGGCCGTGTTCGTCCACGGCCCGAACCCTAACGCGGGAAGGTCAGTCCCGGCCGCGTGACGACCTGCCGACCAGCGGCCAGCCGAGGCGGCGGCGCCGGGGGACGGCCGTCTCGGCTCCGGCCTCCGTGCGGGCCTCCATTCGGGCCACGGTGACCCCCGGGGTCTCGGAGCCGAGCCGGTCGAGGGTGCCGGCCCCGACCGCGGCGAACGCCTGCAGCACGGCTCCCTCGATCACGAACGGCACCGGGCCCGCGACGTCGATCACCACGGCCGCGGCGTCCTCGTGCGCCGCCGCCTGGCAGACCTGCGGGGTCGTCGCCTGGATGGGGCGGGCGTCGGGACGCCACAGCTTCAGCGGACCGGTCCCGGTGAAGGCGAGCACCGCCTGCCTGCCGTCCTTGCCGACGAGCTTCGGCAGGGCCATCTCGCTCTCCTTCTCCTGCCGCAGCCCGTGCTCGCCGACCTCGGACTCCGTCAGCAGGGCCACGACCGGGACGAGCAGCCGCGCCCCGCCGAGGGCGGCGATCACCGCGCCCACGTCGGCCGTGCCCGCGGAGAAGGCGGCGAGCGCGGACGAGACGGCGGCGTCGGCTGAGCCGTCGTCGCCGGGGACCAGTGGCTGGGGAATGCTCGGCACGACCCCGAAGCCTACCCTCGGTGACCGGCGGGTCCTCGGCCGAGGGAGGGTCACCGGGCGGCGTCGAAGACGATCTCGACCCGCCGGTTCCTCGCTCGGTTCGCCTCGACGGGAGCGCCGTCGACGATGTTGGGCACCTTGGGCCTGGACTCGCCGAACCCCCTGGCCAGCAGGGTCGTCCCGGTGCCGGCGAGGGCGGCCCGCAGGACCTGCCCCACGGCCCGTGCCCGTCTGAGCGAGAGCGCGTCGTTGTAGGCGTCGCTCCCCTGGTCGTCGGTGTGCCCCTCGATCCTGACCTCGCCGCCCGCGGACTCGGCGCGGACGCGCTCGGCGATCCGCCGCAGGCGCAGCCTCGCCCCGGTGGTCAGCACGGCCCTGTCGAGGGCGAACAGCACGTCGCTGGTGAGCGCGACGGTGATCTGTTCCCCGCGTTTCGACTCGCTCTCCGCGCCGTCGAGCGACTCGACCTCGGCGACGACGTCCTCGACACGGGCGACGATCTCCTCGACCCCGGCCGTGGCCGCCGCAGGGTCGGCGGGGTCGGCCCACGCGGCCGCCGGATGTCCCACCGCCAGGACGAGTGTGAGCGTCAGGGCCGTGAGATGTTCAGGAGATCGGGACATCGGCGAACACGCCCAGCACCTTGAGGTCCACGTTGATCTTCGTGACGTCCGGCGGCGGGGCGGCGAACGCCGCGTGCAGCGGCAGCACCTCGTCCGGCTCGGTGAACACGTCGTAGCTGGAGCACAGGCAGGTGACCTTGGGATAGGCGCCGGTGCGCGCGACGGTGTAGCGCTTGCCGTTGACCGGGTCGACCAGGCTGATCCCCCCGACGGTCAGCCCGAGACCGCCCGGGGTGTCCCCCATGTCGTTGCTCATCTGCCATCTGGCGTCGCCCGTGTTGGTGACCGTCCAGGTCAGCGTGGCCAGCCTGCCCTGCCGCCTGAGGCCGGTGATCCGTACGACCAGGTCGGCGCCGCCCGCCTTGACCTTCCTGGCGGCGATCACCTTCTCCTGTTCGACGTCCTGCTCGACGGGCACGTCCCGCTGCTCCGAGGGCTGTTCCGAAGACCTCTCCGCGGGTTGCCCGGCGGCCCCGGTCGTGGCCGCGGAGGCGGGGAGCGGCTGCCTCTCCTCACCGCCGCCGCCCCGCTGCCCGGGGAGCGCCCCGCATCCGCTCAGCACGGCCGCCAGTACGGCGGCGGCCAGCGCCGGCGTGATCCCTCTTCCCATCGTGCTTCCACCTCTTGCCCGTCGTGGTTCGCGTCGGTCCCGACCGTAGGCGGGCCACCTTCAGGACGCGTATAGCGCGCTATACGCGCAGGCCACGGCGGCGTCGTACCTCGTCGGCGAGCTCTTCCGCCGCGGCGCGGCCTCGCCGGTCACCGAGAGCGTCGAACTCTCCCATAACTCGCATTACTCCATCAAACGCCTCATCAATCTCATCAAGCCCGAGCAACGCCTCCGCCAGGGTGAGCGTCGCCCGCGCGGCACCGGCGCGGTCCCCGTGCTCGCGGAAGGTCTCCAGCGCCTCCCGCGCGTTCTGCCCGGCGACGTCCGCCCTGCCCTCCGCCAGGGCGATCCCGGCCAGGACCGTCAGCGCCGCGGCCTCGGGCAGCCGGTCCCCCAGCCGCCTGGCCAGGCCGAGGCCGTGTTCCGCCCGTTCGTTCGCCTCCCGAAGCCGCCGCGCGTCCAGGAGAAGCCCGGCGAGGTCGAGCGAGACCGCCGCCTCACCCCGTGGGTCGCCCAGCTCACGGTAGGCCTCCAGACTCCTTGAGAGCAGGTCCCGATCCCGGCGCAGTCCGCCGAGGGCGCGCAGCGCGTCGGCCCTGCCCCGCCGGTCGCCCGCCGCGGAGAAGGCGGCCAGGCACGCCACGAAACACGCCTGCGCCTCGGACGGCCGTTCCCCGGCGAGGTGGACCAGGCCGAGCCGGTACCGGACGCGGGCCGCCTCCCCCGGCTCCGCGAGCCCGAGCGCCCGCCGCAGTGCCTCGGCCGCCTCGGGCAGCCTGCCCTCCACACGGTGCAGGTCGGCCAGGGATCTGAGCAGCAGCGCCTCACCGTTGCGGTGCCCCGCGCGCCGTACGGCCCGCAGCCCCTCCTCCACGGCCGAGCGCCAGTCCTCGCGGTGCGCGCCCAGCTCGAAGAAGGGCGTCAGGTAGAAGGCCAGCCGCCAGGCCATCTCGTCCAGGCCCGCCCGCCGCGCGTCGGCGACGGTCGCGACCAGGAACCTCCGTTCCGCGGCCAGCCAGCGGGCCGACTCCCGAAGGAGCGCGGTCTCCGCGGCCGCGGCCTGCTCGGCCGTACGGGCCAGGGTCAGGCCCGAGCCCGGCTCCGCGGGCAGGAGCAGCGCCCTGGCCCGCCGGGCGCGGTCGAGGATCTCCGGGGCCGCGGCGGCCAGGACCCCGGCGGGCGGACCCTCCTCCGCGGCCAGGCGCTCGGCCGCGTAGAGCCTGGTCAGGTCGTGCCAGCCGTACCTCTCCTGACCTGCCGGGTCGAGACCCCGCGCCTGCAGCAGGCCCGCCCCGGCCAGCGCCTCAAGCGTCTCCTCGGCGGGCGCGCCGAGGACGGCCGAGGCCGCCCAGGGGGCGAAGTCGGGGGCCGACAGCGCGCCGAGACGGCGCAGCAGCAGGCGTTCCCTGTCGGAGAGGGCGCGGTAGCCCAGCGCCAGGCTGCCGCGCACGGCCAGGTCACCCGCGCTGAGCTCGTCCAGGCGTCCGCGTTCGTCCTCAAGACGTCCCGCCAGGTGTTCCAGGGTCCAGCCGGGACGCCTGGCCAGCCTGGACCCGGCGATTCTGAGGGCCAGCGGCAGCCCGCCGCACAACTCGGCGATCCGCGCCGCCGCCCGTGGCTCCGCCTCGACGCGACGCCGCCCGGCCACCCCGGCCAGCATCGCCACGGACTCGTCCCGGTCGAACACGCCGAGTTCGCGGGCGCGCGCCGCCTCCAGGCCGTGCAGCGGCGAGCGGCTGGTCACCAGCGTCAGGCAGCCGGGCCCGGTGGGCAGCAGCGGGCGTACCTGGGCCTCCCGCTCCGCGTCGTCGAGCACCACCAGCAGGCGCCGTCCGCTCACCGTGCTGCGGTAGAGACGGACGCGCCCGTCCAGGCCTGCGGGGATCGCCGTCTCCTGGCAGCCGAGCGAGCGCAGCAGGTCCTCAAGCACCGCCTCCGGCGTCCTGCCGCCGAGCGAGGCGTGCAGCCGCCCGCCGGGGAAGTCGAGCGCGGTGGCCGCGTGGACCGCGACCGCGGACTTGCCCACCCCCGCCGGGCCGTGCAGCACCAGGTGGACGGGCGCGCCCGCGGCGTCGGGCACCGACCGGCGAATCCAGTCCAGCACGTGTTCACGCCCGGTGAAGTCGGCGATGTCCGGCGGTGTCTCGTTCGGTGTCTCGTTCGGCACCTGTCCGGCCCGGGTCGAGGTGCCCGCGAGCACGCGTTCGTGCGCCTCGCGCAGCGCCTCCCCCGGTTCGAGGCCGAGTTCCCCGACCAGCAGCCGCCGTGCCTCCTGGTAGGCGCCCAGCGCCTCCGACCTGCGTCCCGCCTGGCCGAGGGCCGTGACGAGCTGCCCCCACGCCCGTTCCCGCAGCGGGTAGGCCGCCACGAGCGCGCGCAGTTCCCCGGTCACCCGCGCGCCCCGGCCGAGTGCCAGGTCCAGTTCGACCCGCTCCTCGACCGTGGTCAGCCGCAGTTCCTCAAGCCGTACGGCGTGCGCGCGCCGCAGCGTGTCCGACTCGACGTCGGCCAGCGCGGGCCCCCGCCAGAGTGCGAGGGCCGCGCGCAGCCCCTCTGCCGCCTCGGCCCGCCCGCCCGCCTCCCCGGCTCGCGTGGCCTCCGCCACCAGCCGCTCGAACCGGTGCGCGTCCACCCGGTCGGGGTCGACGTCGAGGAGGTATCCGCCGGGCACGGTGCGAATCCCCTCCACCACCTTGCGCAGGGCGCTGACGTAGACCCGCAGCACCGCCTCCGCCGAGGCCGGCGGCCGTCCGTCCCACACCTCGTCGACCAGCCGGTCGACGGCCACCGGCCGCGCGGACCGCAGCAGCAGGGCGGCCAGCAGCGCGCGGTGTTTCGCGGGCCCGGGGGTCAGGTCGCGATCACCGTCGAGGACCAGCAGCGGCCCCAGCACGCCGAACCGCACCGTCTCAGCCCTTCGGCCCGCTGAGGTCGAACGAGCGGAACCTGACCCGGACCGGGGCGCCGGTGTCCGGCGCCGCGTGGACTCCGGCCGCGCCGGGGCCGTACGGATCGCGTGTGTCGACGGCCTCGGCGACCAGGACGTCGTCGACCCACATGCTCAGGGCGGTTGCCGTACCCCGTTGACCGCACCGGGCCACGACACGGCTGTCCGCCGTTCCCCGTACCCGGACCGGCCCGTCCAGGACGACGCCCCGCCCCGCGCGCCGTTTGACGATGGAGGCGTCTCCGGAACCCGCGACCGTGAACTCGTACCGGTCGCCGGTGCCCAGGTCGCCACGGCACCACACGCCGAACTCCCCCGACCCCGCTTCGAGCCGGGCCGAGGAGCTGACCACGACGTCCTGCGCGCGTTCGCCGGGGAAGGGGGCCGACTTCCACAGCCGCCACCCGGGGTTGGCGGTCAGCAGGTAGGCGGCGCCGTCCCGCTCGCTCCGGCCGCCCTCTGTCACGCCGACCTCCCAGGAGTCGGCGAAGTCCGCGTGGTAGGGCAGAGCGGGCGCGGCGCCGAAACCGGCCTGGACGGCCACGCCTGCGGTGACGGCCGTGGCGAGCGCGACCGCGCCCAGAGCCCACGGCCACCGGCGCCGGGCCCTCTTCCCCGGCTCGGCGACGGCGGGCCCGTCAGGGACGGCGGGCTCCTCCTGAGCGGTGACCGTCCAGGAGCGTTCTACGGCCTGGGTGGCGGTCGCCGGGGTCGGGCTGCCGCCGATCAGCTCGCCCAGCAGCCGCCCGGCGCTCGGCCTGCGCGCGGGGTCCTTGGCCATGGCCCGTTCGACGACCGCGCGCATCCGGTCTTCGAGGCCGTCGAGGTTCGGCCCCTCGTTGACGATCCGGTACAGGACCTCGGGCGGGGAGCCTCCGCCGAACGGCAGGCGGCCCGTGCCCGCGAACGCGATCACCCCGCCCCACGCGTAGACGTCGGCGGCGGGGGTCGGCGGCTCACCGCGCACCTGCTCGGGCGCCATGAACGCGGGCGTGCCCAGGATCGCCTGGCTGGCCAGGCTCTCCTCGTCGGCGAGCCGTGCGATGCCGAAGTCGATCACCCGCGGGCCGAGCGGGGACAGCAGCACGTTCGACGGCTTGAGGTCGCGGTGGATCACCCCGGCCTCGTGGATGGCGTGGAGCGCGGTGGCGATCCCGGCCGCGAGCGCCTCCAGATTGGCGCCGGTCAGCGGCCCCTGCTCCCGTACGGCCTGCGCCAGGCTTGGGCCCTTGACGTACTCGGTGACGAGGTAGGCGACGTCCCCGTCGATCCCGGCGTCCAGGACGGGGGCGGTGCAGAACCTGGCCACCCTGCGGGCCGCGGCCACCTCGCGCTCGAAGCGCCGGACGAAGGCCGGATCGTCGGTGAGCCGGGGATGGATCACCTTCACCGCGGCCAGGCCGCCGGTCGGGGTGGTGGCGAGGTGCACCACGCCCATGCCGCCCCGGCCAAGCTCACGCCTGAGCACGTATCCGCCGATCACGTTCACCGGAGTCACCTTACGATCAAACACCGACACCAGGGACAAAAGCCCCGGCACTCAGCCCAGGTCGGCGATGGCGGCGACCGGGCCGCCCCCGCTGGGGCCCTGGTGGACGGCGGCGACCGAGACGAAGACGGCGGGGTCGCCGGTGACGCTGGCCGCGACACCGCCGACGGTCGCCTTGATCTGGCGGTGCCAGTGCACGTCGGAGTCGTCGAGCATGATGTTGCGCCTGCCCCTGACCCTGCCCGACGGGTCCGCCTCGCACTTCATGAACACGTTGACCAGCCTGCCGTCCAGGTCGGAGGGGTGCGGGCGCTCCGGCAGGTCGATCCCGCTCGACCGGATGGCCGCCCAGATGCCGTCGGCGTCCAGCGCGTCCCGCATGACGGAGTGGCCGATCCGGTAGCGCCCGCCGATGCCCCTGACGTTGCCGACGACGACGATCTGCGCCCTGTCCAGCTCGACCCCCGAGGAGCAGGAGGCGACGGAGGAGTACAGCGACAGGTCCCGGTGGATCTGCCCGGCCGTGGGCGTCCCGATCTCGCCGAGCGCGACCGCGACGCCGAGGGCGGTGGTCGAGTTGGAGATGTCCATCGAGGGCCCGGTGTCCTCGACGACCACGTCCTGGCCCCGGGACCTGGCGTCGTTGATGGTGGCGAGGGTGAGCAGGGGCGTCTTGGTCTGGACGTAGTGGACGTCGGCGGGGTCGTCGATCCCGGCGGTCTCCATGGCCTTCCTGACGCCCGCGGCGACCTTCTCGACCATCGCGGGGCGGCCGATGTCCTCGGGCAGGATGACCTCGCTCATCGCGACGCCGACGCTCAGGCGAGGTTCCTGGCTCGGTTCGGCGTCCGCCGTGGTCGCGAAGATCGTCGCGTGCGGGCTGAGCACGCCGTCGGTGCCGCCGGACCAGACCAGCGGGACGTCCTGGGGCGCCGGATGCCCCCGCTCGGCGAGCACCTCACGGAAGGCGCGGTCGGCCAGGATGCGGGTGTAGTCGTTCACCCCGCCGTTCCCCTCGGTCTTGCCGATCACCGCGAGGACCCGGTGCGCCTCGATCACCCCGTCGTCGATGAGCCGGGACAACCCGGAGGCGTCGGTCACGCTCTCGATCGCCACCTTGCGCACTTCAATCGGTTCCGGCATCCCTGTCACCTCTCGGTCCCGCTGCTTCCCTGTGGGTTCCCTGTGGCCTCACTGTGGCCTCGCTGTGGCCTCGCTGTGGCCTCACTGCGGCCTCGCGACCCCCGGCCCGGACCGGCCCCGGGGTCGCGACACCCGTTGCGATACCCACCGCGCGGGGCGGGCACCGGCGCGGGGAGCGGTTTCCCCGTCCGGGGACGGGCACCCGTGAGGAGGGCGCCTGGGGGCTCCTTGATCGGTAATCGTTCTCCCGGGGCGGTCCGCGCACCCGGCCCCCGCACGGTACGGCCCCGCCCGCGGGCCGCTTCAAACCTGTGATCTGCGACACATCCAAACATCCGATGATTTTGGACATATCGCCACTTCTCACAACATCGACGGATATTTCACAGCACCGAATGACGTTCAGTTAACGTCACGTTTCCCGCTAGATCATCTGCCCGCGCACGCGACACCAATAACTTTGTTTACAGTTGATCCAGCGGTGGAAAACGAGCCGCTCCACGCAGCTGAGAAAACGGGGTTCTCCGCATGCTTGCATTACTTGACGCGCCTCCTGACAAGGCCGATCAATATCTTCCACAGCCTCCGTCCGACGACGAGCTGAAACTGTATTTCGGGCCACAAAAGCGCTGGGTGCTTCTGTCCGTGCCCCTTTCCCTGACATTAACCGCAGGGACTCTTTTCCTATTCTCCATGCGCCATCCCGCGTTGTGGCCGTTTTTCGTGGCCCTGCTGCTGAACCTCAGTGGATGGACGATGTCGTTCGTCGACGGGCAGCGTCAGCGGCTGACCACCTGGGAGTCCCACGAGCTGCTCGTGCGTTCCTGGCGGCCCGCCCGCCTGCCCTCCGTGGACGTCTTCCTGCCGACCAGGGGCGAACCCATGGAGATCCTGCGCAACACCTTCCGCCACGTGGGAGCACTCCGGTGGAACGGTCCAGTCACGGTCTGGGTGCTCGACGACGCCGCCCGCGACGAGGTGGAGGAGCTAGCCGTACGGCACGGCTTCCGGTACAGCGCGCGGCCCGACCAGGGGTACCTGAAGAAGGCCGGCAACCTCAACCACGGCCTGTCGATCAGCTCGGGCGAGGTCGTCGCGGTCTTCGACGCCGACTTCTGCCCAAGGCCCGACTTCCTGTCCCACCTGGTCCCCTATCTGGAGGACCCGAGGATCGCCGTGGCCCAGTCGCCGCAGTACTTCGACACCACGCAGGAGATGCCCTGGCTGCAGCGTACGGCCGGGGCCGCCCAGGAGATGTTCTACCGGTGGCTGCAACCGTCGCGGGACGCCGACGGCGGAGCCATCTGCGTGGGCACGAACGTGGTCTACCGGCGCGCGACGCTTGAGGAGATCGGGGGCTTCCCCAAGATCGACCACAGCGAGGACATCTACACCAGCGTCGAGCTGATGAAGCACGGCTACCGCACCAAGTACGTCCCGGTGCTGCTGGCCAAGGGCCTGTCCCCCGACAACGTCGCCTCCTACATCGCCCAGCAGTACCGGTGGGCGATGGGCTGCATGAGCCTGCTGTTCGACCGTGACTTCCACCGCACGCCGATGTCGTGGCGGGTACGGCTGTCCTACTACAGCGGTTTCCTGAGCTACTTCGTCTCCGCCGCCAACATCGCGGCCGTCCCGCTGCCCGGGCTCGTCATGCTCGCCTTCTATCCGGACGAGGTCAGGGCGTGGCACATGATCCCGTTCGTGGGGCCCCTCTGGGTGGCGCTGGTGCTGCTGCCCGCGGTCTCGGTGAGCCGCTGGCGCTTCGAGGTGACCCGCGCCCAGACCCTGTACGCCTACTGTCATCTGATCTCCATCGTGCACGCGGTGCGCAACCAGGCCGCGGCGTGGGTGCCCAGCGGCGCCGCCGCGGGCAAGAGCACGCTCGTCTCGACCGTCGCCCGCATGGCCTTCGTCTGGCTGACCGTCACCACGGCCGCCACCTGGATCGGCATCGCGCTGCGCGCGTCCGTCTACGGGTGGGGTGAGTACTGGGCGCTGACCCTGTTCGCCGTCGGCACCACCTACATCGCCCTCCCCCTCATTCGTGATCTGTGGAGGATTCTCCGTTGAACCACCGTCTGCGCTGGCCAGAGGCCCTGGCCATCACCGTCCTGTTACTGCTCGGCGTGCTGCTCGCCTCCGGCCTCGCCGTACTGCCCCCGCTGCTGCCGTGACGCCGCGCTACCGTCTCGGCTTCAGGCCGGACATCGAGGGGCTCCGGGCGGTCGCCGTCCTGGCCGTGCTCGCCTTCCACGCGACCGTGCCCGGCATGGCCGGGGGGTTCGCCGGGGTGGACGTGTTCTTCGTCATCTCCGGGTTCCTGATCACCGGTCTGCTGCTGCGCGACATCTCGGCCGAGGGCCGTTTCTCACTGGCGGACTTCTACGCCAGGAGGGCCAGGCGCATCCTGCCCGCCGCCGGGGTCGTGCTGCTCGCCACGACGGCCGGGGCCTGGCTGCTGCTGCCGCCGCTGCGCGGCACCGACGTCGCCGGTGACGTGGTCGCCGCCGCCCTGTATCTCGCCAACTGGCGGTTCGTCGCGGGCCAGACCGACTACCTGGCCGCCGCGCGGGACCCGAGTCCTCTGCTGCACTACTGGTCACTGGCCGTCGAGGAGCAGTTCTACCTCCTGTGGGCGCCGCTGCTGCTGGTGCTCGTGCTGGTGGCGCGCCGCCTCGGCCGCAGTCCCCTGCCCGCGATCGCGGTGGCCGTCGTGGCGCTGACCGGTGTCTCGTTCGCGCTCGCGCTGTGGTGGACGGGCACCAGCGCCCCGCTCGCCTACCTGTCCTCCCCCTCCCGTGCCTGGCAGTTCGGCGTGGGTGCCCTGGCCGCCCTGCTCACGCCGTACGGCGGGCGTCTCGGCGCGCGTCCCGGAGGCGGCGAGGGCCACCGGGACGTCCCGCGCTTCTCCCTGCGGGTCGTCTCCGGGGCGCTCGGCCTGGCCGGGGCGGCCGCGGTCGCCTGGTCGATCGTGGCGCTCGGCCCGCAGACGCCGTACCCGGGGACGGCCGCGCTGGTCCCCACGCTCGGCACGGCGGCGGTCATCGTGTTCCGCTCGCCGGTCTCAGCCGCGCTGTCCTGGGCACCGGTCCGGCTGGCGGGGCGGCTGTCGTTCTCCTGGTACCTGTGGCACTGGCCGGTCCTGGTCCTCACCGAGGCCGCGCTCGGCGAGCAGTCGTGGCCGGTACGGCTGGCGCTGGTGCTGGCCTGCGCGCTTCCCGCGGCCCTGACGCTGAGGCTGGTCGAACAGCCGCTGCGGACGTCACGGGTCGTGGCGGCGCTGCCCCGGCGCGGCCTGGCCCTGGGCACCAGCGCGATGGCCGTGCCCGTCGCCGCCGCGCTCCTGCTCAACGGCGGGATCGTGCAGGGCGCCACGACCACCACGGTCACCGTGGCGCAGTCGGCCGAGACACCGGACACCCCCGGTACGGCGCTGCGCCCGCCACCCGCGCAGGCCAGGAACGACTTCCCCAAGTCCCAGGGCTGCGAGATCGCGCTGACCGCGACGACGAGCCCGCCGTGCCTGTTCGGCGACACCTCCTCCAAGGACAGGGTCGTCCTCATCGGCGACTCCCACGCGGGCCAGTGGTTCGCCGCGGCCGAGCGCATCGCCGTACGGAGAGGGTGGGCCCTGGAGGTCCTCACCAAGCCCGGCTGCCCGCTGCCCCGGCTCACGGTCGTCGACCCCCGGCTGGGTCGGGAGTACCGCGAGTGCGACGCCTGGCGGGAGTACGCGATGAAACGGCTGGCGAGCGAGGCTCCGCCCCGGCTGATCCTGCTGGCCTCGCTCAACGCGTACACCACCGACAGGGCCGCGCTGACCCGCGCCTGGGACTCGACCCTCACCCCGCTGTCACGGCTCGGCGCCTCGCTGGTCTACCTGCGTGACACGCCGCTGCCCGGCAAGGACGTGCCCGCCTGTCTTTCCGGGGGTCCCGTTTCCGGCTGCGCGTTCCCGCGCGCCGCCGGGCTGCGCCCCGACCCGCTGGCCGAGCAGATCACCGCAGGGGGACGTCCGGGGGTCCGCCTGCTGGACGTGACGCCGCTGCTGTGCCCGGAGGACTCCGCTTCGGCCACCTGTCCCGCGGCGCTCGACGGCATCGTGCTCTACCGCGACGACGCGCACATCACCGACACCCTCGCGGTACGGCTCGCTCCCCGGATCGAGCAGGACCTTGAGGACCTCGACCTGATCCCCACGGTGCTGTGAGGCCCGCCACCCGGGTGGTCCTCGCCCTTGTCGTCCTCCTGGCCGGGTGCTCGGGGCCCGGCCGGGAGGCCCGGGAGGCACGCTGGACCGAGATCTTCCGTGACGACTTCTCCGGGGCCGCCGGATCCCCGCTTCCCCAGGGGTGGCTGCACGACCTCGGTACCTGCTATCCCGGCTGCCCCGCCCCCCGGTGGGGCACCGGGGAGATCGAGACCATGACCGACTCGACGGAGAACGTCTCCCTCGACGGTGCGGGGAACCTGGCCATCACCCCGCTGCTGCGCGAGGGGGCCTGGACGTCGGGCCGGGTGGAGACCGCCCGCTCCGACTTCAGGCCCCCGCCGGGAGGCGTGCTGCGTGTGGAGGCCAGGATCCGGCTTCCGGCGGTGACCCCGGCGGACGGCGCGGGCTACTGGCCCGCGTTCTGGATGCTGGGCGCCCCGCTGCGCGACGGTTACACCGGCTGGCCCGCCATCGGCGAGATCGACGTGATGGAGGCGGTCAACGGCCGTCCCTCGGTCATGGCCGCCATGCACTGCGGTGTGATGCCCGGCGGGCCGTGCGGCGAGCCTTCGGGCATCGGCTCCGGCGAGCGTCCCTGCCCGTCCTGTCACGGGAGCTTCCACCGCTACACCGTGGAGATCGACGAGAAGGAGATCCGCTGGTATCTCGACGACGCCCCCGTCCTGACCGTCGCCGCCACCCGGATGGACCCGCAGACCTGGGGCAGGGCGACGGCGCACGGCTTCTTCCTGATCCTGAACGTCGCCGTGGGCGGCGGCCTCCCCAACGCCTTCGGCGGCGGCCCCACCCCCGCCACCGTCCCCGGCCGCCCCATGCTCATCGACTACGTCTCGGTGAAGACCAAACCCGCCCCCAAGGCATGAGCACCCCCAAATGCGAGAAGTTTCGTCTCATGCTTTCCCGGTGCCACGTGTGAGGGGTTTCGGCTTGGGCGCGTCGGTGCTTGGACTGAGGAACGCAGGAGCGAAGCGACGCAGTGACGAGGGAAAGCACCGACTCAGAGCGCCCAAGCCCGCGACGCCGCAGGCGGAGCAAGGAGGCACAACCCGCGACGCCGCCAGGCGTCGCAAAGAGACACAACCCCCTACCCCATCCTCCGTAGGATCTCGGCCACCACGGCGGCGCGTTGGGGCTGGAGGTAGAAGTGGCCGCCGGGCAGGATCGTCAGGGAGAAGCCGGACTCCGTGCGGGCCTGCCACTCCTTGGCCTGCAGCGGGGTGACCACCGGGTCGGTGTCGCCGACGATGACGGAGATGGGGGTGCGCAGCGCGGGCCCGGGGGTGTGGCGGTACTCCTCGACCAGGCGGAAGTCGGCCCTGATGTAGGGGAAGACGACCTCTCTCATCGCCGGGTGGGAGAGGATCTCAAGCTCGGTCCCACCGAGTTTGGTCATCTCGGCCAGAAAGGCCTCGTCGTCGTAGGAGGAGATCTCCCGCCTGCGTCTGGGCTCGTGCGGGGCGGCGCTTCCCGAGACGAACAGCCGGACAGGGCCGTCCCCCCCGGCTTCGAGTGCCCTGGTGGTCTCGTAGGCGACGATCGCGCCCATGCTGTGCCCGAACAGCACGACGTCCCGGTCCATCAGGGGCCGGATCTCCTCGACGACGGGGCCGACGATCTCGTGGATGTCGGCGGGCATGGGGTCGCCGAACCGGTCCGCCCTGCCCGGCAGCTGCACGCCGTACGGCTCGACCGATCCGGGGAGCAGGTCGGGCCAGTCGCGGTAGGCGGTGACCGAGCCGCCCGCGTGTGCGAAGCAGATCAGCCGCGTGGTGGCCCTCGGCCTGGGCTTGAGGGTACGCAGCCAGGTCATGTTGGTTCCTTCCGTGCTGTGGACTGGGGCGGCGCGGCGGCCGTCCCTCCATGATCGCCCCCCGGGTGCGGACGGCGCGAGGGGGACGGCCACTTGGGCCGTTTCGGAGATGACCGGCACCGGACAGTGCGGGGTGCGGGGATTCCCGGGTGACGGGTGGGGAACCAGTGTTGTGCGGGTCGCGCATTTCCTGTCCTGCCGGTGCCTCCGCGCTTCAGATCTTGTTCTGTTAGGCTTACCTTTCTTAACGTCTGAGCAACTGTTCAAGTGTTGATGAGGCGGGTCTCGGGATGGGTCACGGCCACGGACATGGGCACAGCCACGGGCACGGCCACGGCCACGGGGCGAACTCCGACCGTCGCTACCTGGTCGCGGCACTCGTTCTGCTGACGGTCTTCATGGCGGCCGAGGTCGTGGTCGGCGTCATCGCCAACTCCATCGCTCTGGTCTCGGACGCGGGACACATGCTCACCGACGCGGCCTCCATCGCCCTGGCCCTGGTGGCGATGAGCATGGCGGCCCGTCCCGCCAGCGGCGCCTACACCTTCGGCTGGAAACGCGCCGAGATCCTCTCGGCCGCGATCAACGGGCTGACGTTCGTGGCGCTCGTCGTCTACTTCGTCTACGAGGGCGTCCGGCGGCTCCTGCAGCCTCCGGAGGTGACGGGGGCGCTGGTCCTCGGCACGGCACTGGTCGGCATCGGGGTCAACGCCGCCGCGGCCTGGCTCATCGCCAGGGCCGACCGCGGCAGCCTCAACGTCGAGGGCGCCTTCCAGCACATCCTCAACGACATGTACGCCTTCGTGGCGACCGCGGTCGCGGGGGCGGTCGTCTGGCTCACCGGCTGGGGCAGGGCGGACGCGATCGCCGCCCTGGTCGTGGCGGCCCTGATGGGCAAGGCCGCCTACGGCCTGCTGCGCGAGGCCGGGCGCATCCTGTTCGAGGCGGCGCCCCCCGGCGCGCCCCCGGCTGAGGTGAGCGCGGCCATCGCCGCCCACACCGAGGTCACCGGGGTCGACGACCTGCACGTGTGGACCGTGACCAGCGGGCTGTCCGCGCTGTCGGCGCACGTGACCGTCGCGCCGGGCGGTGACTGCCACCGGGTCCGCCGCGAGCTGGCCGACCTGCTGCACGAGCGCTTCCACATCGACCACAGCACGCTGCAGGTCGACCACGTCCCGGGTGCCGCCTGCCGGATCGCCGCGGGCCGCGACAGGTCAGCCTGACGCCTCCCCGAGGCAGGCCTCGAAGACCTTCGTGAACCGCGCGACCACGGCCTCCCTGCCCTCCTCGTCGAACGCGCCCGGCCCGAAGAGCTGGCGCAGCGTGCCCGCGCCCGCCACGAGCGCGGTGGCGGCGGTCGCCCCGAGGAGGGCCTCCCGGGCGGGCAGGCACGCGGCCAGCGGCTCCAGGATCGCCGAGCGGACCCGGTCCCTGACGATCTCGTGGATCTCCGGGCAGACCGTCGAACGGCTGAGCGTCGCCAGCACCGGCCCCTCCTCCCGCGAGCCGAGCAGGTCGGCGACGTACTCGGCCAGGCGCCGGGGCAGCTGCTCACGCGGGACGTCCAGCACCCCGGGAAAGCGTCCCCGTACGGCCAGCACCTCGGCGAACAGTTCCCGCTTCGTGCCGAAGTAGCGGTTGATCAGGGCGATGTTGACCCCCGCCTCGGCGGAGATGAGCCGCATCGTCACCTGGTCGTAGCCGAGTTCGGCGAACAGACGGCGGGCGGTGTCCAGGATGCGGCACCTTGTGCCCTCCCTGTCGCGACGCCGTATCTCGTCCACTTTCCCATTCCTTCCAGATTTGACGGGTAAACAAGCGTCTACTAACTTCATGTGTATCGTACATACATTGGGGGATGGTCCATGCTGACCGAACAACAGGTCCAGACCGAGGCGGCCCCGAGGTTCACCCACAGACAGGTGCTGGAGATCCTGGCCGGCCTGATGCTCGCCATGCTGACGTCGATGATCTCGACGTCCGTGGTGGGGACCGCGCTCCCGACGATCGTGGGCACGCTCGGCGGTCAGGACCAGCTCGCCTGGGTCGCCAGCGCGACGTTGCTGACCATGACCGCCTCGACGCCGCTGTGGGGCAAGCTGTCGGACCTGTACGGCCGCAAGTTCATGTTCCAGGCCGCCCTGCTGGTCTTCGTGCTCTCCTCGGTCGCCGCGGGCTTCTCCCAGGACATGGGCCAGCTCATCGCGGCCAGGGCCGTACAGGGGATCGGCGCGGGCGGCCTGGCGGCACTGCCGCAGATCATCCTCGGCGACGTGGTCGAGCCGAGGGAGCGGGGGCGCTACTCCGGCTACATCGGCGCGGTCTTCGGCGTCTCCACCGTCGCGGGACCGCTCCTCGGCGGCTTCGTCGTGGACAACATGTCCTGGCGCTGGACGTTCTGGATCTGTGTGCCGCTGGCCGTGGTCGCCTTCTTCGTCATCCAGCGGGTGCTCAACCTGCCGCCGTCCCACCGCGCGGCCAAGGTCGACTGGTGGGGCGCGACCTTCATCACCGGCGGCACGACCGCGCTGATGCTGCTGCTGTCACTCGGCGGCAAGGAGTTCGCCTGGAGCTCCGGCTGGACCTACGGGCTCGGCGCGCTGAGCATGGTGCTGTTCGGCCTGGCCGTCCTCGCCGAGCGCCGGGCGGCCGACCCGATCCTGCCCCCGCACCTGTTCCGCAACCACACCTTCGTGCTCACCTGCCTGGCCTCGCTGCTGGTCGGCGCCGCGATGTTCGGTGCGCTGATGTTCCTGCCGCAGTACCTGCAGATCGTCAAGAACATGAGCCCGACCGCCTCCGGCCTGATGACGCTGCCCATGGTGCTCGGCCTGCTCGCCTCCTCCATCGCCGTCGGCCGCTTCGTCACCAGGACCGGCCGCTGGAAGGCCTTCCCCGTCGTGGGCATGCTGCTGGTCGGCCTCGGGCTGTTCCTGCTCTCCCGGCTGCACGTCGACAGCTCACTGGTGAGCGTCGGCGTCGACATCACGGTGCTCGGCGTCGGGCTCGGCGCCTCCATGCAGATCCTGATCCTGGCCGCGCAGAACGCCGTCACCCGCGCCGACATGGCCTCGACCACCTCCGGCGTGACGTTCTTCCGCTCCCTTGGCGGCGCGGTCGGCGTGGCCGCCTTCGGCGCGATCCTGTCCAACCGGCTCACCTCCGAGCTGGTCTCCCTCGCCAAGGCCGCCCATCTGCCCCTGACCGGTGGCACGGCGCCCAGCCTCGGCTCCCCCGCCGCGATTCACCGTCTGCCGGCGCCGGTGCTCGAAGTGATCCTTGAGGCCTTCACCCGGGCCATCCACACGGTCTTCCTGGTCGGCGTGCCGATCGCCGTACTGGCCGCGCTGGCGGCGCTGATGCTCAAGGAACTCCCGCTGCGCTCGGCGCGGGGCGCGGCGCCCGCGACGCAGGCCGACCTCGCTGACGCGAGCTGACGCCAGACACGAAGAAGGGCAGGCACAAAGAAGGGGCGGGTGCACACCCGCCCCTTCTTCGCTGTCTCAGACCGTGGCCAGAGCGGCCTCCGACTCCAGCACCGCCGCGACGGCGTTGACGACCGCGGCGATCCGGATGGCCTCCTGGATCTGCTCGCGGGGCAGCCCCGCCTTGCGCAGCACCTGCTCGTGGGACTCCAGGCAGCGGCCGCAGCCGCCGATCGCGGAGACCGCGAGCGACCAGAGCTCGAAGTCGACCTTGTCCACGCCCGGGTTCCCGATGATGGTCATACGGAGCTTGGCGGGCATGGTCGCGTAGGTCTCGTCACCGATCAGGTGCATCGACCGGTAGTAGACGTTGTTCATCGCCATGATCGCGGCGGCGCCCTTGGCCGCCCTGAACGCCTCGGCGGACAGGACGTCGGCCGCCTCGGCCGCGATCTCGGCGATCACGCGCTGGGACCTCGTCGCCGCCGCGCAGGCGAGCAGCGTCCCCCAGAGCTGCTGCTCGCCGAGCGAGGAGGTCGTGACGAGCGAGCCCAGGTTGAGCTTGACGTCCTTGGCGTAGTCAGGAAGGGCGCCCTTGAGGTTGTCGACGGACATCAGACGCCGGCCAGCAGCTGCTTCGCGTCCAGACCGGCCTCGCCCTTGTTCCAGTTGCAGGGGCACAGCTCGTCGGACTGGAGGGCGTCGAGGACCCGCAGGACCTCCTTGACGTTGCGGCCGACCGAACCGGCGGTCACCATGACGAACTGGATCTCGTTGTTCTGGTCGACGATGAAGGTGGCGCGCTGGGCGACACCGTCGGAGCCGAGGATGCCCAGCGCCGACGACAGCTCCCGCTTGATGTCGGACAGCATGGGGAAGGGCAGGTCACGCAGGTCGGGGTGGTCCTTGCGCCAGGCGTGGTGGACGAACTCGGAGTCGACCGAGAAACCCAGGACCTGGGCGTCGCGGTCGGCGAACTCGCCTTCGAGACGGCCGAACTCGGCGATCTCGGTCGGACAGACGAAGGTGAAGTCCTTGGGCCACGCGAAGTAGACCTTCCACTTGCCCTCGTAGGACTTGTGGTCGATCTGGGCGAACGCGCTGTCCGCGTCCAGGGAGACACAGGCGGTCAGCTCGAACTCAGGGAAGCGGTCACCGATGGTGAGCAAGTCCGGTTCTCCTTCACAGGGGACGTCGTTGTCGGAGCCCAGACTGCCGCACCTAGCATTGATTCGAGAAATCGAGCAGTCGAACGAATCTGACAGGTGATCCTTATCAGTGAGCCAACCCCCACCCTCGCTCAACTGCGGGCATTCCTCGCGGTCGCCGATCATCTGCACTTCCGGGAGGCGGCCTCCGCGCTGCGGATGAGCCAGCCCGCGCTGTCGAGCGCGGTCTCCGCCCTTGAGGAGACCCTGCACACCCGGTTACTCGAACGGACCACCAGGAAGGTCCTGCTGACCCCCTCGGGCGAGCGGGTCGCGGTGCACGCGGCGCGGGTGCTCAAGGCGGTCGAGGACCTCATGGGTGAGGTCGCCCAGAACCGGGAGCCGTTCAACGGCCCCGCGCACCTGGGGGTGATCCCCACGGTCGCCCCCTACGTGCTGCCCGCGTTGCTGCCGATGTTCTCGCGGCGCTTCCCCAGGCTCAAGCTGACCGTGCACGAGGCCAAGACCGAGACCATCCTGGAGGAGGTGCGTGAGGGCCGTCTCGACATGGTGATGCTCGCGCTGCCGACCGAGGTGACCGGGCTGGTCGAGGAGCCCCTCTACGAGGAGGACTTCCTGCTCGCCTTCTCCCCCGACCATCCCATGGCCGGGGATGACACGCCGCTGGACCGCGAGGCGCTCAAGGGGCTGGACATCGTGCTGCTCAACCAGGGCCACTGCCTGCGCGAACAGGCCATCGACGTGTGCCGTGAGGTCGGCGCGCGGGCGACGGCGGCCACCTACGCCACCAGCCTGCCGACCCTGGTCCAGCTCGTCGCGGGCGGTCTCGGGGTGACGCTGCTGCCCGAGTCGGCGGTCCCGGTCGAGACGGGCAAGCGGGTACGGCTGGCGCTGCGCCGCTTCGCCGACCCCGCCCCCGGCAGGACCATCGGCCTGGCCTACCGCGCCAGCTCGGCCAGGTCCGCCGAGTACGGCCTGCTCGCCAGGGCCGTTCGCTCGGCGCTGCGCGCCAGACGCCTGCCGGTCAGGATCGTCGGCTGAACGGCGCGCTCACCGGCCCGCCAGACGGCCGAGGCGGGCGACGGCCTCGTCGATGACCTCCTCCTTCTTGCAGAAGGCGAAGCGGACGAAGTGGCTGCCGCGTCCGGGGTCGGCGTAGAAGACTTGGGTGGGAATGGCCACCACGCCCGCCAGGTCCGGCAGCTCACGGGCCAGGGTGAGGCCGTCGGTGAAGCCGAGGGGGCGGATGTCGGTCTGCACGAAGTAGGTGCCCGAGGGGCGGTAGACCTCGAAGCCCGCCGCGGACAGCCCGGCCGTCAGGCGGTCGCGCTTGGCCTGCAGGGCCGCGCGCTGCCCGGAGACCCACTCCATCTCGTGGCGCAGGGCGTGGGCGACGGCCAGCTGCCAGGGGGCCGAGGCGGTGAAGGTGAGGAACTGCTTGACGGTCTGCACGGCGCGCACGAGCGGGGACGGCCCGCACACCCAGCCCGTCTTCCAGCCGGTGACCGAGAAGGTCTTGCCCGCCGAGGAGATCATCACGGTGCGCTCGCGCATGCCGGGCAGGGTGGCCGGCGGGATGTGCTCGACGCCGTCGAAGGTGAGGTGCTCGTAGACCTCGTCGGTGACGGCCACCAGGTCATGCTCCCTGCACAGCAGGGCGATCTCCTCAAGCTCGGCGCGGGTGAGGACGGTCCCCGTCGGGTTGTGCGGTGAGTTGACCAGGATCGCCCTGGTACGCGGGCCGACGGCGGCGCGCAGTTCCGCCAGGTCGAAGGTGAAGCGTCCCTCGACCGGGCGCAGGGTGACCGGGCGCAGCACGGCCCCGGCCAGGGCGATGGCGGCGGCGTAGGAGTCGTAGTAGGGCTCGAAGGCGATCACCTCGTCTCCCGGCTCGCACAGCGCCAGGATCGAGGCCGCGATCGCCTCGGTCGCGCCGACGGTGACCAGGATCTCGCCGTCGGGGTCGTAGTCGAGGCCGTAGCAGGCCTTGCGGTGCTCGGAGACGGCCTGGCGCAGGTCGGGGACGCCGGGGCCGGGAGGGTACTGGTTGGCCCCCTCCCTGATCGCCGCCGCCGCGCGTTCCAGCATCGCGGCGGGCCCGTCGGTGTCGGGAAAGCCCTGTCCCAGATTGATCGAACCGGTCCGTACGGCGAGCGCCGACATCTCGGAGAAGATCGTCGTGCCGAACGCGCGCATCCGCGCCACCAGGGGATCGTTCACACGGCAACAGTAGACCGGGGCGCGTGACAGATCGAGTGCCAGCCCGACGACCTAGATTTGTATGGGCTTGTCGTCTTATGACAGAGGTCGTCTAGGCGAGATGGATTGCGCGGTGATACGTCTGTTTCCTGTGACCCATACGGCTCCCGCATCCGGAAGGCTCCACGAGCTGGACGCGCTACGCGGGTTCGCGGTGTGCGGGATCATGCTGGTCAACACCTGGCAGCACCTTCGTGAGCGCGCGCCCGGCGCCGAGCGCGGTGCCGTCGACTGGGTCGTGGAGAATCTCGGACAGAGCCGTTTCTATCCAATCTTCTCCGTGCTTTTCGGGATGAGCCTTGTGCTGTTCCTCGATTCGGCCGCCGCGCGCACCGGCCGTCCCAGGCTCGTGCTGCTGCGCCGCCTGGCCGTGCTCGGGATGCTCGGCCTGCTCCACCAGACGGTGAACCCGGGCGAGGTGCTCCTGCCGTACGCGATCTTCGGGGCGCTGGTGCTGCTGCCCGCCTCGTTCCTGCCGCGCCGGGGGGTGCTGCTGCTCGGGATCGTCGTGACGGTGTGGGGGGTGCGCGAGGGCGGCGGCGTCATCCTCATCCCCGGTCTGTTCCTGCTGGGCATGGCGGCGATGGAGTACGGGCCGCCGCGGTGGCCGGTGGGGCCCGTCTTCGTGGCCGGTACGGCGCTGGCCGTCGTCCTCGGCTACCTGTGGGTCAGGGCGACGGCCGGGGACCGCACGTTCTACTTCCGTGGCCTCTACCCCACGGCCGGGCTCGCCGCCGCGACGGCCTACTGCACGGGGCTGCTGCTGCTCCTGCGAACCCGGGCGCGCGGGCCGCTGCTGGCGGTCCTGGCGCCGCTCGGCCGGATGGCGCTGACGAACTATCTGACGAGCACCCTGGTCATCCTGGCGGCGCTGCCGTTGCTGGCCGCGGACCCGACCAGGATCACGGTGGTCGCGCTGACGGTCACCGTACTGGCCGCGCAGGTGTTCCTCAGCAGGGCGTGGCTGCGGGGGCACCGCTACGGCCCGCTGGAGTGGGGATGGCGATGCCTGACGTGGCTGGAACGGGTGCCCAACCGCCGGATAGGGTCGAGGACGTGACGCGCATCGCACTGTGCCAGATCCCGGTCTCCGAGGACCCCGCCGTCAACCTGTCCCGCGCCCGCGAGGCCCTGCGCTCCGCCGCCGAGGACGGCGCCGAGCTGGCGATCCTCCCCGAGGCCACCCTCACCCGGTACGGCAGGCGGATCACCGGCTTGGCCGAGCCCCTGGACGGGCCGTTCGTCACCGGGCTCGCCGAGGCCGCCAAGGAGTCCGGCCTCGCGGTCGTCGCCGGGGTGTTCGAGACCGGAGAGGCCGGGCGGGGCCGGGTGTACAACACCGCCGTCGCCCTCGACGAGACGGGCGCGCTCCTGGCCGCCTACCGGAAGATCCACCTGTTCGACTCCTTCGGCGCCAAGGAGTCGGAGCTGGTCGTCCCCGGTGAGGAGCCGGTGGTCGTCGAGCTGGCCGGGCTGCGGGTCGGCCTGGTCACCTGCTACGACGTCCGCTTCCCCGAGCTGGGCAGGGCGCTGGCCGACCGGGGGGCCGACCTGTTCGCGGTGATCGCCGCCTGGGGGTCGGGCCCGATGAAGGAGGAGCACTGGGCGACCCTGGTGCGGGCCCGCGCGATCGAGAACACCACCTGGGTCGCGGCCGTCGGGCAGGCGCCGAACCCCGAGGCCGCCGACGGTTTCGGGATCGGCAGGAGCATGCTCGTCGACCCGATGGGCGTCGTCCACACCGACCTGGGGCCCGCGCCCGCGGTGCGGACGTGCGTGCTCGACCCCCAGGTCACGATTGCCACCCGGAATGCCCTGCCCTGCTTGGAACACCGGCGGCTTCAGGTCGGCAGATCGTAAAATGCGACCGTGAGTGAGCCACCTGGGCGTAGAACGCAGATGCAGAAGGTCATCCCGCCCCGACTGCTCGTGCCCTATCTCGCGGGCAGGCGCAGCGTCATATCGGGATATGTCTACCGCGTGCAGGACTGCGCCCGCCTGACAACGCCCGCCCAGCTCTTCGCGGGCCTCGACCTGGGCTTCGAGGGCTCCGAGCTGACCACGGCCGTCCCGGAGCTGTACCTCATGCGCTGGTTCGCCCGTGACGTCGACGCCTACGCCGTCCCCTACGGCCCGCACATGGGGGGCGACTGGAACGACGTCCCCCCGTTCGCGGGCAACGGCTTCACCACCTCGCGTGAGCACGTCGTGCCGCAGTTCCACACCACACCCGTGCCGATCCCAGCGGGAGCCGAGATCATCCACGTGACACCCGGCGAAGAGCGCCTGTTCGGCCGTTACGACGGCCTCGCCTGGCGGCGGGCCTCGTGAGCGACGTGATCGAACCGGTGGCATCCGGTTTCCTGGCGCGCTACGGCGAGCGGACCCACGTCGCGGCGCTGGGCCCCGGTGACTCCGAGGTCGTGCTGTTCGCCAAGGAGGCCCGGCAGGGCTTCGAACGTCTCTCCGGCTACTGGCGGGCCGTGGTGCCCCGCGAGGAGCTGGAGTGGCTGGTGCTGGTGCGCACGGTCGGGGCGTTCGGCGGCGAGCCGTGCCTGGTCCTCGACGTCTCCGAGGAGAACGGCGAGGAGAGCCTGCACATCGCCTACACCGGTCACAGCGGGCTGAAGGCCGAGGCGCTCGGCTACTGGATGGTCGACCACGGCGCCTACGAGGTCGTCGTCCCCCGTGACGAGGTCTTCTCCATCCGCGTCGAGCGCGTCCCCCTGTCCCTCACCCCGGCCGAGCCGGAGTCGTGACGTCCCGGCCTCAGGCCGGGTCCGCCCGCCCGCCGAGCGCCCGGTAGCGCGCCAGGCGGGCGGTGAGCCGGTCGGCCGGGGCCGGCCGCAGCAGTCCGGCGATCTCGTGTTCCAGGGCGTGCGCGACCCTGCGGGAGAAGGCCTCCGGCTCGTAGGCGGCGTCGGGCAGCTCCGGGATGATCCGGTCGACGATGCCGTCGCGCCGCAGGTCGGTCGACTTCACCCGTTGCGCGGCGGCGGTCTCCGGGGCGAAGTCGACGCTCCGGTACAGCAGCGCCGAGGCGCCCTCCGGCGGCAACGGGGACAGCCAGGCGTGCTGGGCGCACAACACGCGGTCGGCGGGCAGCAGCGCCAGGGCGGCGCCGCCGGCGCCCTCACCGAGCAGCAGGCAGACCGTCGGTGCCCCGAGCGTGACCAGGTCGGCCAGGCAGCGGGCGATCTCCGCGGCCAGGCCGCCCTCCTCGGCCGCCTTGGACAGCGCGGCCCCCGGGGTGTCGACCACCGTGACCAGCGGCAGGCCCAGTTCCGCGGCCAGGCGCATCCCCCGCCGGGCGACCCGGAGCCCGGCGGGACCGAAGGGGGCCGTGACCCTTCTGCGGCCCCGGTCCTGGCCGAGCACGACGGCCGGGGCCTCACCGAACCTGGCCAGCGCGATGAGCAGGCCGGGGTCCGCCTCCCCCTCGCCGCTGCCGTTGAGCGGGGTGACGTCGCGGGCGCCGTACCCGAGCAGCTCACGCACACCGGGGCGGTCGTCCCTGCGGGAACGGGTGACGGCGTCCCACGCCTGGACCGGGGGGACGTGCTCGTCCGGCTCCCGCCCTGCGGGCCGTACCTCACGCGGGGCGCACAGCACGGACAGGGCCCGGACGGCGAGCCGCCTGGCCTCAGGGGCGGGCACGACCGCGTCGAGCAGGCCGTGGGCCAGGAGATTCTCCGCGACCTGGACGCCCTCGGGAAAGGGGTAGCCGTGTAGCGACTCGAAGATCCTGGGGCCCAGGAACCCGATCAGGGCGCCGGGCTCGGCCATGGTGACGTGCCCGAGCGACCCCCACGAGGCGAAGACCCCGCCCGTGGTCGGGTGCCGCAGATAGACCAGGTACGGCAGGCCCGCGGCGCGGTGGGCGGCGACCGCGGCGGTGATCTTCACCATCTGCACGAAGGCCGGGGCGCCCTCCTGCATCCGGGTGCCGCCCGAGGCCGGGGCGGCCAGCAGCGGGAGCCGTTCCGCGGTCGCCCGCTCGATCGCGGCGGTGAGCCGTTCGGCGGCGGCGAACCCGATCGATCCGGCGAGGAAGGAGAACTCGCTGGCGGCGAAGGCCACCCTGCGGCCGTCGAGCAGCCCCTCCCCGGTGACGACCGACTCGTCGTAGCCGCTCCTGGCGCGGGCCTGGGCCAGTTCCTCCGCGTAGCCGGAACCCTCGGGTGCGGGGTCGGCGGGCGTCCGGTCCCACGACCGCCATGTCCCGGGGTCGAGGAAGGCGTCGATCAGCGCGCGGGCGTCGGGACGCACGAGGTTCATACCCCGGCTCTCCGGCCCGCGCGGCAGGGTGGGTACGAGGAAGAGGTCGTCATCCTTCACGTTCCTCCAGCCACGCGAGGACCTCGTCGTTGTGCTCGCCGAGCGCGGGCGGGGCGGTGTGCCGCATGGGCGGATCGCCGTCGAAGCGCAGCGGCGGCCCGGGAAGCTCGATCGTGCCCAGGACCGGGTGGTCGACCTCGACGACCAGGCCCTGGGAGCGTGTCTGCTCCCAGGCGTAGACCTCGTCGATCGTCCTGATCGCCCCGGCGGGCACCCCGATCCCGGCGAACGCCGCCAGCCAGTGGGCGCGGCCGTGCCCGGCCAGGGCTCGTTCGATGTCGGCGATCAGGCGGGAGCGGTGCGCGAAGCGTTCCCTGTTCGTCGCGTACTCCGGGGTCAGCGGGTCGATGCCGAGCAGGCCGGCGACCTTGCGCCACTGGGCGTCGTTGGCCACCGCGATCTGGAGCATGCCGTCGGCGCAGCGGAAGGCGCCGTAGGGGGCGATGGAGGCGTGGTGGTTGCCGCCCGCGCCGGGCACCCGCCCCCCGACCGTCCAGGCCGTGCCGTGGTAGGAGTGCACGCCGGTCACCGCGGCCAGCAGCGAGGTCCGCACGACCTTGCCCCGCCCGGTCCGCTCCCGCTCGTAGAGCGCGGCGACCACGCCGTAGGCGCCGTGGATGCCGCCGAGCAGGTCGGCGATGGAGGCCCCCACCCGGTACGGCTCCGCGGGCGAGGGGCCGGTCAGGCTCATCAGTCCCGCCTCGCCCTGGGCGATCTGGTCGTAGCCCGGCCTGCCGCCCTCGGGGCCGTCGTGCCCGAACCCGGTGATCGACAACACGACGAGACGGGGGTTGAGTTCGTGCAGCCGCTCGACGCCGAACCCGAGGCGGTCCAGGACGCCGGTGCGGAAGTTCTCGACCAGGACGTCGCTCTGCCGCACCAGGCGTTCGATGAGGGTCCTGCCCTCGGCGGACTTCATGTCCACGGTGATGGAGCGCTTGTTGCGGTTGGCCGCGAGGAAGTAGGTGGAGATGTCGTGGCCGGGGCCGACGAAGGGCGGTCCCCAGCTCCGGGACTCGTCGCCCGCCTCCGGCTGTTCCACCTTGATCACCCGGGCTCCGAGGTCACCGAGCATCTGTGCCGCGTGCGGTCCCGCCAGGGCGCGGGAGAGGTCGAGTACGACGATGTCGCCGAGGGCTCCGTGCAAGATCAACCTCCATTGGTGGTCGCCGAGCCTAGCCGAATCGGGACGGGAAAGGGGTGTCCCCCGCCACCGGCCGCCCCGCCCATCGAAGATCTTCCCAGCCCTCCGTCCGGCCCCTCCATCCGGCCTGGGACCGCCTTGGGGGGCCATCATGGAGGAATGGACGAGATCGTCTCCTTCGAGCGGCTCGCGGACACGGTCCTGCGGCTTCCCCCGTCGTGCGGCCCCGTCCGGCTCGTCACGGTCGACGGCCCCGCCGGGTCGGGCAAGACGACCTTCGCGCGGCGTCTCGGCGCGGCGCTCGGGGCGCAGGTCGTCTCCAGCGACGACTTCCCCGTGCCGTGGGACGAGGTGCCCAGGGAGTGGTTCCGGCTGGTCGAGGAGCAGGTGCTCGGCCCGCTCGCCGCGGGTGAGCCGGGGGGCTACCGGCGCTTCGACTGGGCCGGTGGCGGTTACGCGGAGCGGGTCGAGGTGCCCGTCGCGCCCGCGCTGGTCCTCGAAGGGGTGAGCACGGCCCGCCGTACGGCCCCGGCCGCCCTCGCGGTGTGGGTGTGCGCGTCCGCCGAGGTCCGCCGGGCCCGGGTGCTGGCCAGGGACGGCGCGCATCTGGCCGAGCAGTGGCGGCGCTGGTGGCGGGCCGAGGAGACGTGGTTCGCCGCCGACGACACCCGAGCCAGGGCGGACCTGCTGGTCGACGGGGCCCGGGTCCCCGGGGAGTTCGTCAGGGTGCCCCGCGACCGGGTCCGTCAGGGCCTCGCGTGAACCGTCCCCGGCGTCTCCCCCGAAGCCGTGACGGGGAGGGCGTCCGGGGCCGCGGAGACGGGTTCCGCCGTGCAGGGGGCGCCGCCGCAGACGTCGACGACCACACCCTCTCGCAGGAAGTGGGCCTTCTGCACGCGGGCCTCCGGGGAGTTGCGCGGGTCATGGTGCGGGTCCCTGCCGTAGGCGGTGCCCAGCGGCGGCGTGTTGGTCCGCGGCGGGGTGACGGCCCCGCTGTCCCAGACGATGAGCGCCGACCCGGCGTACGGGCGGGGCGGCAGCGCCCTGATCCCCCAGTAGGGGGCGACGTCGGGGTCGCGGCCCGCGGCGACGGCGGGCTGGTGGACACGGGCGCCGATCGTGCGCGCCTCGACCTGTGCGGTCACGGTGGAGACCTGGTGGTCGCCGTAGGCGACGTGCAGCAGCACCCGGTGCCTGGGTGAGCCGGGCAGCGGGTCGTCGGTCAGGTGCTGGGCGTAGCCGTTGGTCTCCCCCCGGTCCCAGAGCATCTGCATGAGCGCGAAGCAGACCTGCTGGGTCAGCCGGTCGGGGTAGGCCTCGTCCATGATCCGCTGGAACGGCTGGAAGGCGGTGCTGCGGTTGAGCAGGGTGCTGTAGTTCATACCCGTCACCCCGAGCACGGCGTTGCGCACGTCGGGGGAGACCGCGACCAGTGCGCCGCCCGAGATGCCGCCCTGGCTGTTGCCGTCGTAGGCGAGCCCGGCCCGCCGGTCGAACAGTGGCCTGCCCTGTTCGTCCCTGAACGCCCGGTGGCCGGTGAACCCGTCCCTGCCGACCATGGCGCGGCCGAGGAGGACGAAGTTCAGCAGGCTCTGCTGCAGCCGGTCGGGGACGGTGCCGAACGCGGACAGGTCGTGGAACACGCCCGCCACATGCTGGACGTCCTCCTCCGACATTCCGATCCACGCGGTGGCGCAGAAGACGAAGCCCTGCTGCCCGGCCATCTCCCGCACGTCACGGGAGCGCACCTCGGCGGCCCTGCCGAGCAGGCCGTGGCCGTACAGGGCGGGGGTCGCGGGTCTGGTGAAGGCCGAGCGCGGGATCACGCACTGGTAGCGCGTCCGCAGCGTGTCGCCGAGCGGGCGCGGCCTGCCGTCCTGGTCCCGGTTGAGGCGCGCCCCCGGCGGCGCGCCGGGCTTGTCGAGGTAGTTCGGGACCTGGATCTCCCCGGTGACCTCGCGGGCGATGTCGGAGTCCTGGGCCTCGGTGAGGTCGGTCACCGACTCCACGGTGAAGCGCGGCGCGGCCCCCCTGAGCGCGCGCAGCGCCTCATCGCGCATGCTCAGCACGGGACCGGCCAGGCCCCGCCCGCTGGCCACGGTGAAGTCCCAGGCGAGGTGGAGCCCCCGCCTGTCGACCCCGGCCGTCGCGAGGTCGGCGAGGGTCCTGCGCAGCGCGCGCTGCCGTACGGCGAGCGGGTCCCCCAGGGGGAGGTCGGCGCCGGTGAGCCTGGTGAAGGTCTCCGGGGCCCGCAGGGGGACGCCCGAGGCGTCCTTCAGGCCGCGCAGCGCGACGGCGTAGCGGTGGCCCTCGATGAGGTTCCTCGCGGGTCTGACGATCAGCGCCCGCCGGGCCGGGTCGGTCGCCCCCGCGTCGAGCTCCGCCCAGTACGGCCAGCGCTCCCCGGTCACGGTGTCCACGATCACGATGGGGGCGTCGCGCCGCAGGGACCACCCGATGTCGGTGACGGGCGCCGCCCCCGTCCTGGCGAGGTCGAGGCCCGGCACGTGGGCCAGCAGCATGGACCCCGGGGAGAAGCCGTCGGCGGTGTTCCACGACGCCGGGTCGACGGGGGTGCCCTCCTCGTTGCGGGGCATGGCACCGGCGGACAACTCGACCCGCAGGCCGGTCGCGGTGCGCGCGTTCACGGTGAACCAGTCGTTGGGGAAGGGCAGCAGGCACTCGTGGCCCGCGATCGGGTCGCAGCCCGCGTCCTTCGCCCCGGGAACGGCGACCGGCGGCACGGACGTCGAGGAGGCGGCCGGGACCGAGTCGGAGGGCGGGGCGGGGGCCAGGACGGGCAGCACGGGCCTGGGGCCCATCGCCGAGACCACGGCCAGCACGAGACTCGCCACCATCGCGCGCGGACGCATGCCTGTGCCTCCCTGAGCCTCGCCGGTGCCGGACACCCGTGACTAGCGCAGCAGACCGCAGGAAAGACCGTCCGTCAATGGGTGATCGACGAATGGGTTCAGAGTGATATGTCCCTCAGATGCCCGTCGTCGTTGAAGATCTCGGCCCGCGAGCCACGCCAGACCGAGACCGAGGCGTTCGTGACCGGCGCGAACGCGGCGACCGAGTCCAGCGCGACTCCCTCGATCACGTGTTTGAGCATCAGCACCACCGCGTCGTGCGCGACGACCAGCACCCGCCGCCCGGCGTACCCGGCGCGCATGTCACCGACCACCGCGCGCACCCGGTCCGCGACGTCGGAGAAACACTCCCCGCCGGGAGGGCGGTAGCCGTACTCGGCCCGCAGCAGTGACCGCGCCTCCTCGGGGAAGCGCCGCATGATGGCGGCCAGGTTCATCCCCGCGAGCTCGCCCATCAGGCGGTCGCCGAGCCTGGCGTCGAACCGTACCTCGGGGACGGCGCTCAGCTCGGCCGCGGCCAGCTCCCAGGTCTGCACGGCCCGCCGGTACGGCGAGCACCACACCACGTCGGGCCCCCGCTCCCGCGCCAGGCGCCTGCCGAGGGCGCTCGCCTGCCGTCTGCCGAGCGGGGTGAGCGGGACGTCCTCGTCGGCGCCGGTCAGGACGACGGCCGTCCCGCTCGCCTGCGCCCTGGCGTAGGCCACGTTGGACTCGCTCTGGCCGTGGCGTACCGCGGTGATCATCGAGGGCATGTCCTCAGCCAACCTCGCCGTGAACGTCCGCGCAAGACCCGGCTGCTAACGTCCGGTCACATGGACGACGGCGTTTACGTGGGCAACGCGGGCGAGGACGCGGCACTGGACCGGGGATGGATCCTGGGGCACTTCAAGGAGGCCGGGGACCCGCGGCACAGCGAGGACGTGGAGATCAAGTGGGGGGTCCACCCGCCCGGCGACCGGCGGGCCCGGTGGGTGCGGGGTGAGGAGCGCACGGCGCTCCTGGTGCTCGTCAGCGGCCGTTTCCGCGTGGAGCTGCCCGGCCGCAGCGTCCTGCTCGAACGCCAGGGTGACTACGTCGTGTGGGGCAGGGGCGTCGACCACTCCTGGGTCGCCGAGGAGGAGTCGGTCGTGCTGACGGTCAGGTGGCCGTCCGTGCCCGGCTACGCGGTCGCCCCGGTGGAGCGCCCGCCGCTCGTCCAGAGCTGACACCGGGCACGGACCCGGGTTCAGCGGCGGCGGGGGCCCATGGTCGAGCCGATCACCGAGTCCGCGTCGTGGGCGTGCACCTTGGCCGCGAGCCGGATGGCCATCTCGCTCGTACGGCGCAGCTCGGCCTCGACCCTGTCCTTGCCCGACTGGCCGACCTGGACGCCGAAGTAGGCGCCGATGATCGCGCCGGAGACGCCGACGAGCCCGGCGAACGGGGCGGTCGAGTCGCCGCCGCGCATGGCGATCACCACGAAGGCGACCAGGATGACGACAAGGCCCGTCACCACGACGTAGAACCCGTAGCGCCAGCGGGCCGCCTCGGCCTTGGCGGCCACGGCCTCGTCCTCGGTCATCATCGCCGCGAGCGCGACGGGGATCTCGACGGTCTCGCCCGTCGGGGCCGTCGGGGGGACCGCGGAGGTGTTCACCGCGGGTGACTTGATGACGGGCGGAGCGGAGTTCTTGGTGGTCGTCACAGGTTCTCCCACTTCTCGTTAGAGCCTCAACGAGGCTCCCACGCTTTACACGAACAAGCCAATCGAAAGGTGTCGCGCGGGACCTGACTCCCTTACCGGTGTACCGCGCCCCAAACCCCCGTCGAAGAACCACTAGGCTGGCCGCCTGTGACCGAACCGTCCGCGCTCTCCGCCGTCCCCACCGGAACCAGGGACGGCGTGCTCCGCTTCTACTTCGGCCCGATGGACTGCGGCAAGTCCACACTGGCCCTGCAGATGAACTACAACCATCGGCGTCAGGGCAGGCACGGTCTGGTGCTGACCAAGCACGACCGTTCCGGCGACGCCAGGGTGACCAGCAGGATCGGCCTGGGCAGCGAGGCCGTCGAGGTGGTCGACGGCCTCGACCTGGTCGAGCTGGTGCGCGGGCAGCGGCGCGTCGACTACGTGATCTGCGACGAGGCGTGCTTCTACACGGTGGAGCAGATCGAGCAGCTGGCCGACCTCACCGACGACTTCGGCATCGACGTCTACGCCTTCGGCCTGGCCTCGGACTTCCGGTCGCAGATGTTCCCCGCCGCCCAGCGCCTGTTCGAGCTGGCCGACGAGATCAACCGGCTGCAGGTCGAGGTGCTGTGCTGGTGCGGCAGGCCCGGCAGGCTGAACGCCCGCGTGGTCGGGGGCAGGCTGGTGCGCACCGGGGAACAGGTCGTCATCGGCGACACGGGTGAGGCGCCGATCCGCTACCAGGTGCTCTGCCGCCGCCACTACCGCGCGGGCGATCTCGGCGACGCCTGACGTCCGCCCGGGGCCCGGCCGGACGTCAGGCGAGGGCGGGGCGTCAGATCGCGCAGTGGCCGTCGTCGCAGGCCTCGCCGGTCTCCGCCGTCCCGGGGGCCTGCCCGGTCCGCTCGGCGACCTCCTCAAGGGCGGCGAGCAGCGTGTCCTCAGGCTGGGCGCCGGAGACCGCGAACTGGCCCTCGAACAGGAACAGCGGGACGGAGGAGACGCCCAGGGAGCGGGCCCTGGACAGCTCCTGGCGGACCTGCTCCGTCCCGCCGGGGCCGTCGAGGTCGGCCTTGACGTCCAGGTCCGTGGCGATCGTGGCCAGGACCTCGCGGGAGCCGACGTCGAGGCCGTCGGTGAAGTGGGCGGCGAACAGGCGGTACAGCGCCTCCTCCCCCCTGCCCTGCTCGTCGGCGATCTGGATGAGCCGGTGCGCGTCGAGGGTGTTGGCGTGGACGGCGCGGTCGAAGCGCATCTCAAGGCCGTCCTGGGCGGCGACCTGGGTCACGTGGGCGAACATCTGCCGCGCGCGTTCCTGGCCGCCGAACTTGGCCGCGGCCCAGGTGAGCAGGGGTGACCCGGTGGACTCGGCGTCCGGTGCGAGCTGGAAGGGCCGTAGCCCGATCTCGACCTCGCCGCCGGTGGCCCGGTAGCGCTCGACGGCGCGGGCGAAGCGGGTGTGACCGATGTAGCACCAGGGACAGACCACGTCCGAGTAGATTTCAACCTTCACAGAAGGCTGCAACCAGGGCGAAGCCCCACTGATTCCGGAAACGAGGTCAGATGGCCGAGGCGATGTCCTCAAGCCGGGCGGCGAGACGTTCCCTGTCTCCCTCGGCCAGCGCGGCGGCGGCGCGCCACCAGCCGAACCACTCTCCGCTGCGCCACATCCAGTCAGCCCGCTCGATCGCGGCGACGACGTCGCCCCTGTCCCGCCAGGCCTCGCCGACGTCCTCGGTGTGCGCCCCGTGGCGCAGCGCCCAGGCGCGCAGGATCTCGGCGGCGGCGGGGTCGACCGGCTGCGCGTAGGGGTCGGGGTCCTCACCGGCGAGCCGGTGCGGGCCGAGCCCCGCGGCGACGCCCCAGCTCCACTGCGCCTCGGCCGGACGGGAGTAGCGCAGCGAGTGGAAGTCCAGGTTGGAGCCGAGGGTGTCGTCCGCGCGGGCGACCACGACCGCGTCGAGCCTGCCGCCGACGTCGAAGGAGACCAGGACCCGTTCGCCGGGCCGTACGTTCCCCGGCAGGTCGATCCGGTCCTCCGCCTGCCAGGAGTTCAGGTCGGTCGCCGCCAGGGGGCTCCCCCACTGCTCGTCCGCGGCGTCGTCGGCGATCCAGGCGGCGAGCATCTCCAGCACGGTCAGGTCGGTCCACGGGTCGATCGCGGTCGCGGTGCGCAGCACCTCGTCCGGGGAGGGCAGCTTCTCCCCCCTGGACCGCGACCACCACTCCTCGCCGAGGTCCCGGGTGCCGACCAGCAGCGCGGCGAGCGCCGCCAGCTCGGCCGACCTGCGGGTGAGCGCGACCCCCCTGACGAGGTCCGCGCAGAGTGTGGCCCGTTCGGCGCCGAGCACGGCCCGCGCCTCGCCGAGCAGCGTCACGGCGTCGGGTTGTCCTGCTCCGAAAAGGTCACGAACCAGTCTTCTGGCCTCGGTTCGGGCGTCCTCCGCACGTTCCTCGCGCATACGCGTCAGATTACGCCGGGAGCCAACCTCGCGCGAGGGTTGCGCGCCGTCGCTCACCGGCCGGCGTCCTCTCCGGGGATGGCCGTACCGTCGTCGCCGTCGCCGCCGGCCGAGGAGGCGTTCCTGTGGGCCGCGCGGCCGACCATGTAGGCGGCGACGGTCGCGGTGATCACCTGGAACACCCCGGTCAGCAGCAGCGTCCCCGCGACGGTCCAGGTGGGGTGGCGCAGCCACATGGCCAGCAGGACCAGCTGCAGGCCGAGCACCTGGGGCTTGGTCGCCGGATGCATGCGCGACAGGGTTCCGTGGAACCGGAACATCCCCACCCCGGCGGCCAGGGCGAAGGCGGCGCCGAGCAGCACGCACACCGCCGCGGCCACCTCAAGCGGGGTCACCGGACCCGCCCGGAGAAGAACCTGGCCAGCGAGACCGACCCGACGAACCCGACGAGGGACAGCACCAGCAGCACCGGCAGCGCGGAGTAGGCGCCCAGGGCCGTCGCCCCCGCCGCGATCCCGCACATCACCACGGCGGTGAGCACGTCGAGCGCGACCGCCCTGTCCAGCATGGACGGGCCGCGCACCAGCCTGGTGAGCGTCAGCGCCGCCGCGCAGCCGAGCAACGCGAGCGCCGTCAGGTACACCGCCGTCACCGAAGTTCCTCCCTGTCCTGTGAGGTGCCGAAGGCCGCGACGATGGCGCCCTCCAGACGGGTCACGTCGGCCTGGACCGTGGCGGGGACGTCCCCCTCGACCCCGAGCACGTGCAGGACCAGTCGCCTGTCCGCGAAGCGCGCCTCAAGGACCAGGCTGCCGGGAAGCGCCGACAGGGCGATCGTGACCAGCACGGTCATCACCTCCGACGAGGTGCGCAGCCGTACGGTGACCACCTCGACGGGCGGCTGGACGCCCAGGCGCAGCGCCCAGAGGGCGACCCTGAAGCTGGACATCACCAGGTCGCCCGCGAAGCGGGCCAGGAAGACGGCCGCCGCGACCGGGTGGATCCTGACGCCGGAGTCGAGTACGGGCAGCGGCAGCGCCCAGACGATGACCGTGGAGGCCAGCAGGCCGCCGAGCACGTTGCCCACGCTCGGATCGCCCCACAGCAGCAGCCAGACCACGGTCAGCCAGACCACCTCGCCCGGCGGGACCGGCCTGCCCAGCAGACGCGGCACCCGCCCTGCCCCGCCCGTCGCCCTCACCGCGCGCTTCCCAGGACCGCCGAGATGTACGGCTCGCGGGCGAGCAGTTCCGCGGCCGTCCGGCTGGTCAGGGCCGACAGCGGCCCGGCGAGGACGGTGTAGGAGAGCCCGAGCGCCACCAGGGCCGTGGTCGCGCCCAGCATCGGCGCGGGCATGGTGGCGCTGGTGACGATCTCCCGCCCGGTGATCCCCTCGGTGCCGGGCGCCCTGGTGAGCGTGGTCTCCTCGCTCTCCAGCACGGTTCCCGGCCGGTCGGCCGCACCCGGGGCCGGAGCCCGCCAGAACGCCTTGCTCCAGGCCGTGGACATGGCGTACAGGGTCAGCAGGCTCGTCACCAGGCCGCCCGCCACGAGGATGAGCGGCAGGGCTCCCCCGGCGGCGATCCCGGCCTGGACGAGGTTGAGTTTGCCCAGGAAGCCGGACATCGGGGGGATGCCGGCCAGGTTCATCGCGGGGACGAAGAAGAGGACCGCGATGACCGGAGCCAGCCGCATCAGGCCGCCGAGGTCGTCCAGGGAGGTGGTGCCCGCGCGCCGCTCGATCAGCCCGGTCACCAGGAACAGGCTGGTCTGCACGGTGATGTGGTGGACGACGTAGAAGACCGCGCCCGACATGCCCGCGGCGGTCGAGAGCCCGACCCCGAAGACCATGTAGCCGATGTGGCTGACCAGCGTGAAGGAGAGCATCCGTTTGATGTCGGTCTGGGCGACGGCGCCGAAGATCCCGACCAGCATCGTCAGCAGCGCCGCCCACATCAGCAGGACGCTGACCGGGCCGCCGGGAAACAGCAGCGCCTCCAGCCTGATGACGGAGTAGATGCCGACCTTGGTGAGCAGCCCGGCGAACAGGGCCGTGGCGGGGGCGGGCGCGGTCGGGTAGGAGTCGGGCAGCCACGCCGACATCGGGAAGATCGCGGCCTTGACCACGAAGACCAGCAGGAGCGTCAGCTCGACCAGCAGCTTGAGGTAGTCGGGCAGCACCTGGAACCGTTCGGCGAGCTGGGCCATCGACACGGTGCCCGTCGCTCCGTAGGAGACCGCGATCCCGACCAGGAACAGCAGTGAGGAGGCCAGGCCGATCACCACGTAGGTGGCGCCCGCGCGGATGCGGGACTCGGTCCCGCCGAAGGTGAGCAGCACGTAGGAGCCGCTGAGCAGCATCTCGAAGGCGACGAAGAGGTTGAACAGGTCACCGGAGAGGAAGGCGTCGGAGACACCCGCCACCATGATCAGGTAGGCCGGGTGGAAGATCGCCAGTGGGGCGGCGTACTCCTGGTCGGCGTAGGCCTGCGCCAGCGAGTAGACCATCACGCACAGCGTCACCGCCGAGGAGACCACCAGCATCAGCGAGGAGAGGCGGTCGGCGACCAGGGCGATGCCGACCGGGGCGGCCCAGCCGCCGAGGTGCGTGGCCAGCGGCCCGCCGCCGTCGGCCGCGGCCAGCAGGAGCACCGAGACCACGAGCACCGCGGTGAGCGTGACCACACTGATGAGCGCCTGGAGCCTGCGCGACCTGCCGCCGATGGCGAGCTTGAGCCCGGCCGCGAACAGCGGCAGCAGCACCGGCACCGCGACCAGTTCCCGTGCCACCCCCTCCACCGCCTGCGCCATCAGTCGTCCCCCTCCAACTCCGGGTCCTGCGCCCTGGCCTGCCGTTCCCTGTCCTGCCTGATCGCCTCCCGCATCTCGGCGCGCGCCTGGCGGCGCCGTTCGCGCAGCCTCCTGCGGATCCTGCGCTCCCGCGCGGCCTGCTCCCGCTCCCTGCGGGCGAACTCGGCGCGCAGCCTGGCGGCCCGCTCGCCGCCGCCCTCCTTCGAGGCCTCCTCTGCGTCACGGCGTTCGCGTTCGCGCCTGGCCTCGTCGAGGCGGGCCAGCTCGGCCCGCTGCTGCCTGACCAGGCGCCGGTAGGCCTCGCGCCTGGCGAGCACGGACCTGGCAAGCTCCCCTCTGCGGGCGCGCAGCCGTACCCTGCGGTCCTCGGTGTCGTCCTGCACCTCGTCGCCGCCGGTGAGCTGCCAGGAGCGGTGGACCATGGCCAGCAGGAACGCGGTGACGCCCAGGGTGATCACCAGTGAGGTGAGGACCATGGCCTGCGGCAGCGGGTCGGCCATCCGCTCGACGGGGGAGACGCCGAGGATCGGCGGCTCACCCGCGGGGCCGCCCGTCAGGACGATCAGCAGGTTGACGCCGTTGCCGAGCAGGATGACGCCCACGAGCAGGCGCACCAGGCTGCGTTCGAGCAGCAGCGCCACCCCGGCCGCGACCATCGTGCCCGAGGCGGCGAACGGCACCAGCGAGACGGTCACCGGCCCTCCTCCTCGATCTGCCGGTCGAGTTCGCCGCCCAGGCTGCGCAGGAAGTCCTGGACCATGCCGACGACCGCGGCGTAGACGCCGACGTCGAACAGCAGCACGGTCGACAGGTGGAGCGTGCCGACCAGCGGGACCTGCACGTCGGCCGCGAGCATGGTCAGCGGGGTCCCGGAGAACAGCAGCCCGACGAGGGCGGTGACCGTCGAGAGCAGCAGGCCGAAGCCGATCAGCACCCCGGCGTGCGCGGGCACCGCCAGGGCCAGTTCGTAGCGTCCACCCGCGAGGTAGCGGACCACCAGCGCCAGCCCGGCCACGATGCCGCCCGCGAACCCGCCCCCGACCGCGCTGTGCCCGGTGAACAGCAGGAAGACCGAGATGAGCAGCACGGTGTGGAAGATCAGCCGGGCCACGATCTCCAGGACGGCGGCCCGCTCCCCCTTCGGCAGGGTCGCCGCCAGCCAGTGCGGTCCCCGCTCGGGGCCGGGTTCCCCCGACGGGCGTTCCAGCGTGTAGGTGCGACGGCGCAGGAAGACCAGGCTGGTGACGCCGAGGGTGAGGACGACGAGCACGGAGCTCTCCCCCATGGTGTCCCAGGCCCGGATGTCCACCAGAAGGGCGCTGACGGCGTTGGAGGCCCCGGCCCTGCGGGTGGCCTCGGGGATCAGCGCCCCGACAGGGGGCGCCTGGCGGGCGGAGACGGCCAGCATCCCGGCGACGGTCACGACGACGCCGCTGACCGCGCCGAGGCCGAGCCGTACGCCGAGGGGCACCCTGGGCCTGCCCTCCCTGGGGCCGAGCGGGAGCCTGCGCAGCACGAGCACGAAGACCACCAGGCTCAGCGTCTCGGTGAGGAACTGGGTGAGCGCCAGGTCGGGTGAGCCGTGGACGAGGAACAGCAGGGCCGTGCCGTACCCGGTCAGGCCCGCGACCAGGGCGAGCACGATGTGCGTGCGGATCCGCGGGGCGAGGGCGGCGCCCGCCACCAGCAGCGCCCCGACCAGGGGTTGTTCCGGGCGGGTCCAGGAGGCGACGTCGAGGTGGACGTCCGGCGTGGGGCCGTACAGCGCGGCGAAGACCCCGATGCCCGCGACGGAGACGAACGCGATGATGAGGTAGTCGGTCAGCGAGCCCCGCTGGGTGACCCCGGTCAGCTGCAGGGAGAAGCGTTCCAGGCCCCGCATCAGCGCCCAGTAGACCCGTCCCGAGTCCACGAGCCGCAGCACCCGTCCCACCCGTTCGACGAGCCCGCCCGCCGCGAACAGCAGCGCCCCGCCGCACAGGGCCGCGGCCGACAGCAGCAGCGGCGTGAGCGCCCCGGTCCACAGCGCGAGGTGGACGTGGCCGGTGCCGGGAAAGGTGCCGGTGTAGCCCTCCATCGCCCGGCCGTACCAGGAGGCCAGGGGGGCGAGCACCACGCCCAGTACGGCCAGCAGCGCGGGCGGGGTGAAGGTCGCCGCGGCGGCGGGGCTCGCCGGGGTCGGCGCGAGGCCGCGTCCGCCGCCGAAGGTCCCCCACAGGAACCTGGCGCTGTAGGCGACGGTGAGCATGGAACCGGCGACGACGACCGCGAGCGCCACGGTGTCGGCGGGCCGCCCGGTCAGCAGCGACTCGAAGGCCGCCTCCTTGCCGACGAACCCCAGCGTCGGCGGTATCCCGGCCATCGAGACCGTCGCGGCCGTCGCCACCGCGCACAGCCACGGCGCCGAACGCCACAGGCCGTTCAGCTCGCGCAGGTCACGGGTGCCGGTGGCGTGGTCGACGACGCCGACGACCAGGAACAGCGACGCCTTGAACAGGGCGTGCCCGAGCAGCACGGCCACGCCCGCGAGCGCGGTGTCCCGGGTCCCGGCGCCGAACAGCGCCGTCATGAAGCCGAGCTGGCTGACCGTGCCGCAGGCGAGCAGTCGTTTGATGTCGTACTCGCGCAGCGCCCGCCACCCGGCCAGCAGCATGGTGAGCAGACCGAGGGGTACGGCGACCGCCCGCCAGACGGGCAGTGCGCCGAAGGCGGGGCCGAACCTGGCCAGCAGGTAGACGCCGGCCTTGACCATCGCGGCGGCGTGCAGGTAGGCGGAGACCGGGGTCGGGGCCGCCATCGCGGCGGGCAGCCACATGCTGAACGGGAAGATCGCCGATTTCGACAGGGCCCCGGCCAGGAGCAGGACGACCGCCGCCGGGACCAGGGCGCCGGAGGGCGGGTCCGCGACGATCCGCGAGATCCGGTAGGTGCCCGCGCTCTCGCCGAGGATGACCATCCCGGCCAGCATGGCCAGTCCTCCGGCGGCGGTGACGGTCAGCGCCTGGGTGGCGGCCCTGCGGGCCTGCCTGCTGCGCGGGTCCTGGCCGATCAGCAGGTAGGAGAAGACCGTGGTCAGCTCCCAGAACACGTACAGCAGCAGCAGGTTGTCGGCGACGACCAGGCCGAGCATCGCCCCGGCGAAGGCGACGAGGACCCCGCCGAACCGGCCGAGCCCCTCCTCGCCCGCCTCGAAGTAGCGCGCGCAGTAGACCAGCACCAGCGCGCCGACCCCGGTGACCAGCGCCATCATGAGCACGCCGAGCGCGTCGGCGCGGAAGTCCAGGTCGAGTCCGAGGGCGGGCGCCCAGGTGTGGCTCGACCCGGCGGGGACGCCCGTCAGGGCGATCCACAGCGTGTAGGCGAACCCGCAGGCGGGCGCGACGGCGAGCACGGGGAAGGCGCCGCGCCCGAGACAACGGGCCAGCGCCGGGGCGCACATCGCCGCGACGGCGTGCAGGATCAGCAGCGACTCCATGTTCCCCCGGGCACCGTCGTGGTCGGCACAGCGTCGGCACCGTGTCGGCACAGCCCAAAGTCCCAGAAGCCGGATGTTTCCTCGCCTGGCGCACCGGCGCCTTGACCCGAAAAGCGCCCCCTCTTCACCGCTCCCTGATCAATCCCCGGCCCGCCCCGGGGTCAGCGCCCTCTGCCGGTCCGGCCGAGCAGCCAGCCGATCACGGCGCTGCCGAGCGCGACCCCCGCCCCCATGCCGAACGCCGCCAGGACCGGCCAGGCGGGGCCGTTCTCACGGTGCCGTACGGCGGGCCGCTCGAAGACCCGGGCGGGTTCCCCGGTCGCGGCCTCGTGGACCTCCTCGGGCGCGGCCCCAAGGGCGGGGACGGCCTCAGGGGCGGGGACGGGGGTGCCGGACAGGTGGGTCTCGACGGCGGAGAAGAAATCACCGGCCGTCCTCTTCGCCACCGAGCCGAGCACCCGCTGGCCGACGCCGCCGATCATGCCGCCCACCACGGCCTCCGCGTCGTAGTCGACCCGGGTGCCGTCCTCGACCTCGCTGAGCCGTACCTCGACGGTCGCCTCCACGGTGCCCGGAGCGCCCTGGCCCCTGGCCCTGAGCACGAACCGGTGCGGGGCCTGCGGGTCGAGCAGGGCCACCTCCCCCCGGTAGACCCCCTTGACGGAGGCCACCCCGGCGGTGACCGTCATCCGATAGACCCCGGGCCCCGTCTCCTCAAGGCGCTCGCAGCCGGGGATCGTCCGCACGAGCACGGCCGGGTTCTGCAGCGCGGACCACACGCGTTCTCTGTCGATGCCGAGTACGGCACTGCCTGCGACCTTCACTCCAGCACGATAGGCCGTCAGGCCCTCCGCGTCCGCAACGGCTCACCCGCCTCGTGCAGGTGCCGCAGGGCCTGGCCGTACGACTCGATCAGGCCGCACTCCAGGTAGGGGATGCCCAGTTCCGCGCAGTACCTCCTGACGATGGGCTGGGCGTGACGCAGGTTGGGGGCCGGCATGCCGGGGAACAGGTGGTGCTCGATCTGGTAGTTCAGCCCGCCGAGCAGGACGTCGACCACCCGGCCGCCGCGTACGTTGCGCGAGGTCAGCACCTGCTTCCTGAGGAAGTCGAGCCCGTCCTCGTCGGTCGGCATCGGCATCCCCTTGTGGTTGGGGGCGAAGGTGCAGCCCAGGTAGACGCCGAAGACCGCCTGGTGCACGAGCAGGAAGGCCACCGCCCTGCCCGGCGAGAGCACGGCGAACAGCGCGCCGAGATAGGCCACGACGTGTACGGCCAGCAGCGCCGCCTCAAGCCCCCTGCGCCGCAGGCTGGGGCGGGCCAGCGCCCTGAAGCTCGAAACGTGCAGGTTGAACCCCTCCAGGGTGAGCAGCGGGAAGAACAGGTAGGCCTGCCACCCGCCGATGAGCCTGGCCAGTCCCCGGCTCTCGACCGCCTGCTCCCTCGACCAGACCAGGGCGTCCGGGGCGACGTCGGGGTCGTGGTCGGCGTGGTTGGGGTTGGCGTGGTGGCGGGTGTGCTTGTCCATCCACCAGCCGTAACTCATACCGATCGCCAGGTTGCCCGCGACCAGACCGGCGGCCTCCGCGGCGCTTCTGGCGCGCAGGACCTGCCGGTGGGCCAGGTCGTGGGCGACCAGCGCGACCTGGGCGAACGCCACGGCGAGGAAGACCGCGACGAGGATCTGGTACCAGGAGTCGCCGACCGTGAGGAAGGCCGCCCAGCCCGCGACGTAGAGACCGCCGACGATCCCCAGGCGCAGGACGTAGTGACCCGGCCGTGGATTCATCAGCCCCGCCTCCGTGACGCGACGCGACAGGCGCGCGAAGTCGCTGCCCCTGGCGCTCCTGAGCATGGTCGTTTCGGTCACACTTCCCCCTATATCCGTGGAGTGCCGGGGTGGCACCCGCCACAGGATCGCGGCAGCGGCCGGGGGCGCGGACCCCCGCCGCCACCCCGGATCGTGGTAGTGCTGGCCCCACCCCTGATGCACCGGTTATGAGGGGTTTCGCAGGGAGATCAGGGGTTTACCAGCCAATTGAGGCTTCTGTTACTGGCAGGATGGTGCCCCATGACTTCGGGGACGTCGTGGGCGATCAGGACGGCGGCCGTGTTCACGGCTCTGGCGGCGAGCGCGGGGTGCGCGGCGGGGACCGGCGGCGACGCGAGGCCGGGCACGGGCGGGCGGGCCGCCGGGGAGCCCTCCGCGAGGACGACCCCCACCACGGCCCCTGCCCGCCCGCAGGGACCGCCCGGCGCGCTGCCCAGGCCCGGGGAGGTCGGCAGGGTCCCCCGGCCCGCCGACGGGCTGCCGCCGGTGATCAGCTCGATCCCGACGACCAGGAAGGTGGTCTTCCTCACCATCGACGACGGCTGGGAGCAGGACCCCGGCTTCCTCGCGCGGGTCCGCGACCGGCGGATCCCGATCACGGCCTTCGTCACCCGCGACGCCGTCGAGGCCAGGGGCGCGACCGACCCGACCGCCCAGGGCGGCAGGTTCCTCGGCGCGGGCAAGTGGGGCTACATGCGCGACCTGCGCGACGCGGGGGCGCCGATCGAGAACCACACCCTGACCCACCCGAACCTGCCCACGCTGAGCTACGCGGGACAACGGGCCGAGATCTGCGGCGCCTCCACGGTGATCCGCAGGCAGACCGGCAGGAGGCCCACGCTCCTGCGCCCGCCGTTCGGCAACCAGAACTCCCTGACCCGTAAGGCCGCCAAGTCCTGCGGCGTCGACGCCCTGCTGCTGTGGACCGCGACCGTGCAGCCCGGCGGGAAGATCGCCTACCAGGTGCCGGACAAGAAGCTGCGCCCGGGAGACGTCCTGCTGATGCACTTCAGGCCCAACCTGTCGCGGGACTTCCGCATCCTGGTCGACAAGATCGAACGCAGGGGCTTCGAGCTCGGCAACCTGGACGCCTACCTGAAGGCGGCGCTGCGTTAGGGCCTGTTCCGCGGACCTTCACGCCCACCGCGGCCGCCCGGCCGACGACCCGCGGAACAGGTCCCGGTCATCCGCGCGGGGAGGATCGTCCCGGTCTCGGTGAGGAGGCGGGTCCGCCGCCCGGCGTACGCCGGAGTCATTCCGGCGGCTGACGACCCGTGGGGGTCACGTGACCGACGATGGTCGTGTGCTCGCGGGACCTGGTGACCCGCGAGCCCTCCCCGGCGGGTGGGGCGCGCACCTCGCCCGCCGGGACGACCGGGGCCCGGAGCCCCGGTGGCACGGGGAAAGCAGGCGCCGCGAGCCGGAGGGGACGATCTTGGTCCGGAGGAGATGTGCGGTCTCCCACCGGCCATGTGACAGAGATCGCATGTGCTCGCGGCGCCAACCCCTCTCAATGCTCTACGCCTTGTAGTACTACTAGTAGTAGAACTACGAGTTGTAGAGCTCCAGCCCGCGAGGGGAAGATGGACGCACTAGACCTGGCACGGTGGCAGTTCGGGGTCACCACCGTTTATCACTTTCTTTTCGTACCTCTGACGATCGGCCTCGGCGTCTTCGTGGCCGGGTTGCAGACCGCCTGGCACCGTACCGGCAAGGAGCACTACCTGAGGTTGACGAAGTTCTTCGGGAAGTTGTTCCTGATCAACTTCGCGATGGGCGTGGTCACCGGCATCGTGCAGGAGTTCCAGTTCGGGATGAACTGGAGCGAGTACTCGGTCTTCGTCGGAGACGTCTTCGGCGCGCCGCTCGCCCTTGAGGCGCTGCTCGCCTTCTTCCTTGAGTCGACCTTCCTCGGCCTGTGGATCTTCGGCTGGGACCGGCTCCCCAAGCGGGTCCACCTGGCGACCATCTGGGCCGCGGTGATCGGCTCCAACCTGTCGGCCTACTTCATCCTCGCCGCGAACGCCTGGATGAAGCACCCGGTCGGCTACGAGGTCGTCGACGGCAAGGCCCGCATGACGGACCTGTGGGCGGTGCTGACCAACCCGACCGCGACCGCCCAGGTGCCCCACGTGGTGGCGGCGTCGTTCGTGGTGGCGGGCGGTTTCGTGCTGGCCGTGTGCGGATACCGCATCCTGCGGGAACGGCGCGACCCCGACCGCACCAGGCCCGTACGGCGTGGCGCGGACATGTGGCGGACCCCGGTGCGGGCGGCCCTGGTCATGACGGCGATCGCGGGAGCCGTCGTCGCGGTCAGCGGCGACACCTCCGCCAAGCTGATGTACGAGCAGCAGCCGATGAAGCTCGCCGCCGCCGAGGGGCTCAGGCACGACACCGCCGGGGCGCCCTTCTCCCCGGTGCCCGGCGTCGAGGTGCCCATGCTGCTCAGCTTCCTGGCGACCAACGACCCGCAGGCCGTGGTGCAGGGCACCGAGGACCTGCAGAAGCGCTTCACCGAGCGGTTCGGCCCGGCCGACTACCGCCCCAACCTGCCGGTGGTCTTCTGGTCCTTCCGCGTGATGATCGTCTTCGGGATGACCACGGTCGGCCTGGCCGTACTCGGCCTGTGGCTGACCCGGGGGCGCCGCCGCGGACGCCGCGGGGAGGGTCCGCCGCGTGCGGTGCCCTCGTGGCTGGCCCGCGCGTTCCTGCTCGCCCTGCCGCTGCCGACCCTCGCGATCATCGCGGGCTGGCTGCTCAGCGAGATCGGCCGCCAGCCGTGGACCGTCCAGGGTGAGCTGCTCACCGCCGCCAGCGTCTCCCCCGGCGTCGGGCTCGGCCAGGTCGCCGTCTCCCTCGCCCTGTTCACCGCCCTGTACGGCGCGCTCGCGCTGGCCGAGGCCGTACTGATCGTCCGGCACGTCAAGGCGGGTCCCGAACCCGTCCCCGCGCGCCGGCCGGACGTGCCCTCCGGTGTGGGCGGGAACGCGGCCGCCGAACTCCAGCCGACCCTGATGTACTGAGGCGTCAAGATCATGGAACTCACCACCTTCTGGTTCGCGATCATCGCGTTCCTGTGGACCGGCTACTTCGTCCTTGAGGGGTTCGACTTCGGAGTCGGGCTGCTCGCCCCGGTGCTCTCCAGGAACGAGGCGGAGCGCAAGCAGGTGCTCGGCACGATCGGCCCCGTCTGGGACGGCAACGAGGTCTGGCTGATCACCGCGGTCGGCGCGATGTTCGCCGCCTTCCCCGCCTGGTACGCCGGGATGCTCAGCACGTTCTACCTGCCGCTCACGCTGATCCTGGCGGGGCTCATCGTGCGCGGTGTCGGCCTTGAGTGGCGGGGCAAGGTCCAGCACGCCTCCGACCGCGCCTGGTGCGACCTGGGCGTCATGGTCGGCAGCGGGCTGACCGCCTTCCTGTGGGGCGCCGTCTTCGCCGACCTGCTGCACGGCAGCGCCCTGGCGGCGCTGGTCGGCGGGGTGTTCTCGCTGTCGGTCTGCGCGCTGCACGGCGCGGTCTTCGTCGCCCTCAAGACGACCGGAGCCGTACGGGCCAGGGCCCGCCGTACCGCGATGGCGGTCTCCGCGGTCGCGGTGCCCGCCGCGGTCGTCGCCCTGTCCGGCATCCCCGCGGCCCGTACGGCCGTGGCCGACTGGACCGCCGCGCCGTGGCTGTGGGCCTGCGCGCTGACCGCGACGGCGGCCCTGGCCGCCGGGGTCGCGCTGGTCTGGCGGGGCAGGGAGGGCTGGGCGTTCACCGCGACCGCCTCCTCGCTCGCGCTGGGCGGCGTCGCCCTGTTCGGCGCCCTGTGGCCCGCCCCGCTGCCCGGCCTCACCGTCGCCGGGGCGGCCTCCGGGCCGTACACGCTGGGCATGCTGACCTGGATCGGCCTGGCCGCGCTGCCCTTCGTGCTCGGCTACCAGGCCTGGTCCTACTGGGTGTTCCGCAAGAGGCTGGTCGCCGAGCCGGTCTGACCGGTCCGCCGGTCAGGGGAGGCCGAGCGGCGCAGGTCGAACAGCTCCGACGGGGAGATGGGCATCCGGTCGATCATGATGCCCTCCGCGTCCTCGACGGCGGAGGCGATCACCGCGGAGACCGGGATGACCCCCGCCTCCCCCGCCCCCTTGACGCCGAGCGGGTTCAACGGCGACGGCGTCCGCAGGTGGGCGGTCTCCACGTGGGGGACCTCGGTCGCGTACGGCATCAGGAAGTCCATGAACGAGGCGTTCAGCAACTGGCCGTGCTCGTCGTAGACCATCCGCTCGTACAGCGCGCCGCCGACGCCCTGGGCGACCCCGCCGTGGATCTGCCCCTCGACGATCATCGGGTTGATCAGGTTGCCGCAGTCGTGGACGACGGCGTAGCGCAGGATGCGGATCTCCGCGGTCAGCGGGTCGGTCTCCACGATCGCCGCGTGCATGCCGGAGGCGAAGGTCGAGCGGATCGGCGAGTAGTAGCCACGGCCCTCAAGCCCCGGCTCGTCCCCCTCGGCGACCGGCGGCCTGTCCGGGGACGGGGTGCCCGCGAACTGGGTCGCCCGGCCCGCCTCCGCGTCGAAGGCGTAGCGCAGCGGATTGGACAGCACCGCGACCGTGGCCAGCGGCAGGCCCGTGCCCGGCGAGCCGACGACCCGCACCATCCCGTCGACGATCTCCAGGTCGCCGGGGTCGGCCTCCAGGGCGTCCGAGGCGATCCGCAGCGCCTTCTCCCTGACCTTCCCGCAGGCCAGGGCGATGGCGTTGCCGCTCATCACCGCCGCCCGCGAGGCGAACGTGCCGACCGCGTAGCCGAACCTGCGGGTGTCGCCGGTGACCACGCTGACCCGTTCGATCGGCACGCCGAGCTCGGAGGCGGCGATCTGGGCGAACACCGTCTCGTGGCCCTGGCCCTGGGAGGTGAGGCCGGTCGAGACGTGCACCCGGCCGTCGGAGGTGATCTGGACGTGACCCCCCTCGTACGGCCCGACCCCGGTGCCCTCCACGTAGCAGCCGATGCCGATGCCGAGCCTGCGTCCCTGTCCCGCGGCCCGTTCCCTCAGCGCGGGGAAGTCGTCCCAGCCGACGAGTTCCTTGAGCATGCGCAGCGACGCCGGGTAGTCGCCGCTGTCGTAGATCAGCGGACGGCCGTCCTGGAAGGTCAGGCCCTGGTCGTAGGGGAACTCCTCCGGCTGGATGAAGTTGGCCTCGCGCACCGCCGTACGGTCCAGGCCCAGGTGCCGGGCGATGCGGTCCATCGTCCGTTCCATGCAGAAGACCGCCTGCGGGCGCCCCGCCCCCCGGTACGGCGTGACCTGCACGGTGTTGGTGTAGAGGGAGGAGAACTCCACCCGGTAGGCGCCCAGCTTGTAGGGGCCGGGAAGCTGGGTCGAGGTGATGATCGGCACGATGATCCCGTACGGCGTGTAGGCGCCGTGGTCGTGCAGGATCGTCACGTCGAGCCCGAGCACCCGTCCCCGGTCGTCGAAGCCGACCCGGACGTGGTGCGCCTGGGCGCGCTCGTGCGCCGAGGAGACGAAGTGCTCACGCCTGTCCTCGGTCCACCTGACCTCGTGGCCGAGCAGCATGGCGGCCCACGGGACGAGCACCTCCTCCGGCCAGGGGTGCACGATCTTGACGCCGAACCCGCCGCCCACGTCCGGGGCGACGACCTCGACCTGGGGCAGCGGCAGGCCGAGCTTGGCGGCGATCGCCATCCTGACGCTGGTGGAGGTCTGGGTGCTCGAATGCACCCGCAGCGACCGGTCCCCGGCGTCCCAGCGGGCGTGCACCCCGCGCCCCTCAAGGGGCGTGGCGGCGCTGCGCTCGATGTCCAGGCCGAACTCCAGCCGGTACGGCGCCGCCTCGATCGCCTCCCTGGCGCCCAGTCCGGTCGCCGAGCGCACCTCCTGGACCAGGTGGGCGCCGACGTTGCCCGGCACGTCCCGGTGGACCAGCGTCTCGGCGCGCCGCGCCCGCTCGATGCCGACGACCGGCGTGAGCGGCTCGTAGTCGACCTCGATCAGCGCGCAGACGTCCTCGGCGAGGTAGCGGTCGCGGGCGACGACCATCACGACGGGCTCGCCGACGTGCCTGACGACGTCCCGCGCCAGCGGGTGGGCGGTACGGCCGTGGGTCAGCGCCGGATGCGGGATCAGCAGCGGCAGCGGCTCGGCCAGCCGGGCGGGCAGGTCCTCCCAGGTGTAGACCGCCACCAGCCCCTCGACGTCGATCGCCGCCGAGACGTCTATGTCGCGGATCACGGCGTGCGCGTGCGGGGACCTGACGAACGCCGCCTCGAAGGCGCCCTCGCCGATGTCGTCCAGGTAGCGGCCCCCGCCGGTCAGCAGCCTGGGGTCCTCCCTGCGCCGTACCGGCTCCCCGAACAGCCGTGTCGTCACCGCTCCTCCGCCAGGATCTCGGCGGCCCGGTGGACCGCTCTGACGATGTTCTGGTAGCCGGTGCACCGGCACAGGTTGCCGGAGAGCCCCTCGACGACCTCCTCCTCACCCGGCGCCGGGTTGTCGCGCAGCAGGGCGGTGACCGTGCACAGGAACCCCGGCGTGCAGAACCCGCACTGCAGGCCGTGGCACTCGGCGAAGGCCCGCTGCACCGGGGAGAGCGTGCCGTCCGGCTCCGCGAGCCCCTCCACGGTCGTCACCTCGTGCCCGTCCGCGCTCGCCGCGAACATCAGGCACGAGCGCACCGGCCGCCCGTCGAACAGCACCGTGCAGCACCCGCAGACGCCGTGCTCGCACCCGACGTGTGTGCCGGTCAGCCCGAGGTCGTGCCGCAGGCAGTCCGACAGCAGCCGCCGCCCCGGCACCGTGACCCGCCGTACGACCCCGTTGACCGTCAGGGTGATCGCGATGTCCCTCACCCGCGCGCCGCCTTCCGCTCCACTTCCTGCGCCGCCTGCCGGGCCGCCTCTGTCAGCGCCCGTTCGGCCAGCACCCCCAGCAGGTGCCGCCGGTAGTCCGCGCTCGCGTGGATGTCGGCCTCCGGTTCCGTCCCGTCCCGTACGGCCGCCGCCGCGCCCCGCCAGTCGGCCGACCCCCACGGGTGGTGGCCGCAGGCCCCGGAGACGTCCACGACCACCGGGACCGGCCCGGCGCTCACGCACGCCGCCCTGGCCGTGACGACCCGCAGGTCCTCGTCCAGGACGACCAGCGCGGCCACCCCGGCCACCGCGTAGTCGCCGTGCCGCCTGGCCACCTCGTGGAAGGCCGTGCCCGAACGCGGCGCCAGGGCGGGGAACAGCGCCGAGACGGCCAGTTCTCCCGGCCGCAGCGCCGATTCGAGGGGACCGGTGAAGAAGGCGCCCGCGGGGACCTCCCTCGTCGCGCCCGCGCTCGCCAGCCGTACCGAACCGCCGAGCAGGGCCAGCACGGCGGGCAGTTCGGCGGCGGGGTCGGCGTGCGCCAGGCTGCCGACCACGGTGCCCCGGTTGCGGATCACCGGGTGGGCGACCAGCCTGAGCGCCCTGCGCAGCAGGGGCTGTACGGCGGCGACCGGCTCGGAGTGTTCGACCTGGGCGTGCCTGGCCAGCGCGCCGACCAGGACGCCGCCGGGCCCGGCCTCCACGGTGGCCAGTTCGGTGAGCCCGTTGACGTCCACGATGTGCCGGGGATGCGTCAGGCGCATGTTCAGCATCGGGATCAGGCTCTGTCCCCCGGCGAGGACCTTGCCCTCCCGTCCGGCGGCGGCGAGGATCTCCAGCGCCTCGCCGAGGGAACGGGGGGCGTGGTAGTCGAACGGGGGAGGCTTCACCCGGCCGCCCTTCCCTCGCCCGTTCCTCCGCTGTCCTGGCCGCCTGCCGCTCCCCCGCCCTCCCGCTCTCCGCGTCGCAGCGCCCGCAGCAGGTGGTAGCCGCCGACGACCACGACGGTGCCCAGCGCGATGCCCTCAAGGGTGAAGGCCGAGCCGAAGGTGTGCCTGACCGGGCCGATGGCGAGGATGATCCCCGCCCCGATCGGCACCATGTTGACCGGGTCGGAGAAGTCGACGCGGTTCTCCACCCAGATCTTCGCGCCGAGCAGGCCGATCATGCCGTAGAGGATCACCGTGATGCCGCCGAGCACACCGCCCGGGGTCGCCGCGACCAGCGCGCCGAACTTGGGGCACAGACCGAACAGGATCGCGATGAGGGCCGCGATGTAGTACGCGGCCGTCGAGTAGACCCTGGTCGCGGCCATGACGCCGATGTTCTCCGCGTAGGTGGTCGTCGGGGAGCCGCCGAAGGCGCTGGCGACGGCGGTGGCCAGGCCGTCCGCCGCGATGGCCCTGCCCAGGTAGGGGTCCACGTCGGTGCGGGTCATCTCACCGACGGCCTTGACGTGGCCGACGTTCTCCGCGACGAGCGCGATCACCGCGGGCAGCACCAGCAGCACGGCGGAGACCCTGATGTCCGGCAGGTGCGTGTCCGGCCACCCGACCCAGGCGGCGTCGGCGACCGCGGAGAGGTCCACCCTGGGATGGGTGTCGATCCGCTGGGTCACCGCGTTGTAGGCGGTGACGTCCCCGAGGACCCGGTCGGCCGCCCAGGACAGCGCGAAGCCGAGGACCAGGCCGAGCAGGATGGCGATCCGGCCGGCGAACCCCCGCAGGACCACGAGGAACAGGAAGGTCGCGGTCATCGTGACCAGCGCGATCCACTGGTCCTGCGGCCAGTAGACGTCGGCGACCACGTAGGCCAGCCCGAAGCCGATCAGCATGACGACCGCACCGGTGACGACCGGCGGGAAGACCCGGTTGATGACCTGCACGCCCAGCCGATGTACGGCGAGGCCGACCAGGGCCAGCACCAGCCCGACGACGAGGACGGCGCCGGTGACGACCGCGTCGGCCGCGGGCGTGTCCCCGCCGTACAGGGACCTGATGGCGAGCACTCCGCCGACGAAGGAGGCGCTGGTACCGAGGTAGCTGGGGATCCTGCCGTTCACGACGAGCAGGAACATGATCGTCGCGACGCCGGAGAACATGATGGCGATGTTGGGGTCGAGACCCATGACCAGCGGGAAGACGAACGTCGCGCCGAACATCGCCACGACGTGCTGCGCGCCGAAACCGACCATGCGCGGCCAGGACATCCGCTCGTCCGGTTTGACGACCTCACCGGGCGCGAGGGTCCTGCCGTCCCCGTGTTTGGCCCACCCCGCAACCATCACGCCCCACCTCTCACCGGGCCGTCGGTCGGCGGCCGCCCCGCAGGCTTCCCTCCGGCGAACTCCCATGCCGTCGTCGCGGCCCGCGCCACGGACGGGCGAGGGTCTACGGAGGGTTTCCCGTAGGCACCACGTGCGAAACCCAGCTGTGTGATCATGGGGAGGTTGGAGAGATTGGTCAGAGAACTCCCGGTACGACCATGTGATGCAGTACGGTGAGTGGCGCTTTCGCGACTTTGAGTGAACCGTCCTGATCGGCCCCAGAGAAGAGTAGGCGCGCCCCCATGCAGGCTTTCACGCTGCCCGGCTTCTACATCCCGCACCCCGCCAGGCTCAATCCGCATCTGGAACGTGCCCGCGCGCACAGCAACGCCTGGGCCCGCGAGATGGGCATGCTCGACTCCCCCAAGCCCGGTGGCGGTCTTGTCTGGGACGAGCAGGCGCTGGCGAAGATGGACTACGCGCTGATGTGCGCCTACACCCACCCCGACTGCGACGGCCCCGCCCTGGACCTGATCACCGACTGGTACGTCTGGGTGTTCTTCTTCGACGACCACTTCCTTGAGCACTTCAAGCACTCGCGTGACCTGCGCGGCGCCAAGGCGCACCTCGACCGGCTCGAACTGTTCATGACCGTGGACGGCCAGGAGCCGCCCGAGCCGGAGAACCCCGCGGAGGCCGGGCTGAAGGACCTGTGGAGGCGGACGATCCCCTCGATGTCGGCCGGGTGGCGGCGGCGGTTCATCACCAGCACGCACAACCTGATGATCGAGTCGATGTGGGAGCTGCACAACATCGACCAGGGCAGGATCGCCAACCCCATCGAGTACATCCAGATGCGGCGCAGGGTCGGCGGGGCACCCTGGTCGGCCAACCTCGTCGAGTACGCCGTCGGCGCCGAGATCCCCGACGTCCTGGCCGGGACCAGGCCGCTGCACGTGCTGTGCGACACCTTCTCCGACGCCGTGCACCTGCGCAACGACCTGTTCTCCTACCAGCGCGAGGTCCGCGAGGAGGGGGAGAACTCCAACGCGGTCCTGGTCTTCGAGCGCTTCCTCGACTGCCCGACCCAGGAGGCCGCCGAACTGGTCAACGAACTGCTGACCTCACGGCTGCTGCAGTTCGAGGACACCGCGCTCGCCGAGATCCCGGCGCTGCTGGCCGAGCACGCCCTGCCCCCGGACGAGCAGGTCGCGGTCGGCCTGTACGTCAAGGGCCTGCAGGACTGGCAGTCGGGCGGCCACGAGTGGCACGCCAGGTCGAGCCGCTACATGAACGAGGGGGCCGTCACCTCCCCCGGCGTCTCCAGGGGGCCGCTCGGCCTGGGCACCTCGGCCGCGCGGCTGCCGACCGCGGCGCTGACGCCGGGCCTGGCCCGCAGGACGCGCCAGCAGTCCCACCGGCCCTTCGAGCCGGTCGGTCACCTGCCGCTGCCCGACTTCCACATGCCCTATCCCGTCCGCATCAGCCCCCACCTGGACGCCGCCCGCCGCGACTCGGTCGGCTGGGCGCGCCGGGTCGGCCTGTTCGACGCGATCCCCGGAGTCGAGGCCGGCGGCGTCTGGGACGAGCGGCGTTTCCTGCTCTTCGACCTGGCGCACTGCGCCTCGATGATCCACGCCGACGCGAGTCTCGAACAGCTCAACCTGTCGTCCGACTGGCTGTCCTGGGGCACCTACGGCGACGACTACTACCCCGTGGTCTTCGGCGCCTCCCGCGACCTGGCCGCGGCCAAGCTCTGCGACGAGCGGCTCGGCCTGTTCATGCCGATCGACCTGGGCGCGGTCCCCGAGCCGCTCAACCCGCTCGAACGGGGCCTGGCCGACCTGTGGCACCGTACGGCCGCGCCGATGAACGAGGCCGCCAGGCGTGACTTCCGCGCGGCGATCGAGGCGATGACCAGCAGCTGGCTGTGGGAGCTGGGCAACCAGACGGGCAACCGGGTCCCCGACCCCGTCGACTACGTCGAGATGCGCCGCGACACGTTCGGCTCCGGCCTGACGATGAGCCTGGCCAAGCTCGCGCACTACGACCTGGTGCCCGCCGAGCTGTACCACACCAGGGTGATGCGTGAGCTGGACACCGCCGCCCAGGACTACGCGACCTTCACCAACGACCTGTTCTCCTACCAGAAGGAGGTCGAGTTCGAGGGTGAGGTCCACAACATGGTGCTGGTCGTGGAGAACTTCCTCCAGGTGGACCGGCTGACCGCCAGGGACGTCGTGGCGGACCTGATGACGGCGCGGATGCGGCAGTTCCAGCACATCGTCGAGGAGGACCTGCCCGCGATGTTCGAGGAGTTCGGCCTCGGCGACGAGGTTCGCGGCGTCCTCACCCGGCACGCCGACGGCCTCAAGGAGTGGATGTCGGGAATCCTGGAGTGGCACCGCAGGTGCGCGCGGTACACCGAGGCCGAGCTGCGCCGCCACCACCACGGCTCCGTGTCCGCGGTGGTGCCCGCGACGGTGGTCTCCCGGTTCCTGCCCTCGGGGCCGGGCACCTCGGCGCTGCGCCTGCGCCCCGCCGCCGCGCGCGACGTGCCCTCCTCCCCCGCACCGGCTCCGGCGGCCCCGGCGGGGGTCGCCGCGTTCAGGAGGCCCTCCGGGCTCGGCACGTCCGCGGCCAGGCTCTCCCCGGTCTCCGTGCCGTCCCCCTCGGGGAGCGGCCCGGCGTGACGGTCAGCCGCCGGGGGCGACCACGTGGATCTCGAAGCCGTCCCCGGCGACGACCTGTCCGGCGCGGATCTTGCAGGTCTTGCGGAGCTCGACCCGCCCGTCGACCGTCACGTTGCCCTCGGCGATGAAGTGCTTGGCCTGGCCGCCCGTGTCGGTCACGGCGCAGTACTTCAGCAGGTCGCACAACGGGATGTAGTCGGTTTCCAGCTCAAAGGTCTCGTCCACGCCCGTGAGTCTAGATGCCCCGCATCCGCAGGACGTGCAGGGCCAGGGTCAGGTTCAGCCGCAGATGGGCGTCCTCGGTGAAGTCGCCCAGCATCCGTTCCAGCTTGCCGATCCGGTAGCGCAGGGTGTTGTAGTGGAAGTGCAGCCGCCTGGCCGTCTCCGCGACGTTGAGGTTGGTCTCCAGCAGCACCTGCAGGGTCCTGCGCAGGTCGCCGTTGTCGGCGTCGGTGTCGGAGGCGAGCGGGCCGAGGGTCTCACGGACGAAGGCGTGCAGTTCCTCGGTGTCGCTGACCAGGGAGAGCAGCCGGTAGACCCCCAGCTGGTCGAAGTGGGCGACCGCGCCGGGGCCGTGGAGCTGGCGGCCGACCCTGGCGGCCTTCACGGCCTGGCCGTACGCCTCCGGCAGGACCTCGATCCCGGCGGCCGTACGGCTCGCGCCGGTCGAGAAGGTCGCGGGCAGGCACTCGGCGAACGCGGCGACGGCGTCCCTGGCCAGGCGGGTGGTGTCCACGGCGGCGTCCACGACCGCGACGACCTCGTGGGAGAAGCCCGCGACCGCGCCGTGCCCGTCGTGACGGCGCATCGCGCTGGTCCAGCAGGTGACCAGCCTGTCCTGGGCGACGCGTTCGTCGCCGTCCGGATCGAGTTCGGCGACCAGGACGGTCACCGGGCGCCGCAGGTCCCAGCCGAAGGCCCTGGCCCGCGCGGCGACCCGTTCGGCGCTGCCCGCCCTGCCGGTGAGCACGTCGCGCAGGAAGTCGGCGCGGTACTTGCTCTCGACGGCGTTCACCGCCTCCTGCCTGGTGATCACGAGCGCGGCCACGGTGGCCGCGCGCTCCAGGATGCCGATGTCGTTCTCCCCCGGCCTCGGCGGGGCGCAGGCGACGATCCGCCCGTGGTGGTGGCCGCCCGCGACGACGGGGACGAAAAGGTGTTCCCCCCGGTCCCGCGCTCCCGACGCGCGCAGCCCGGCCACCTGCTCGGCGGGCCCCGCCGCGGCCAGCACCTGCCCCGCCCCGTCCAGTACGGCGACGGCGGCGCCGAGCAGCCCGGCCACCTCCTCGGTCACCTCGCCCAGCCCGCCGCCCGCGAGCACGACCTGGACCAGCGCCCGGTGCGCCTCCTCCGCCCTGGCCAGCGCCGCGGCCTGCCGGTTGAGGATGTCGGTGAGGACCTGGTTGAGGATGTCGTCGAAGCCGACGTCCTCGGGGAGCTGGATGAGCGGGAACCCGAGCCGGTCGGCCTGTTCGACCATCTCCTCGGGCAGCCGGTCCAGATAGCGGCCGAGTTTGATGCCCAGCGCGGCCAGGCCGCGTTCGTCCAGGTCGCTGACCAGCCGGTCGAGTGACTGCGGGGTGTTGCGCAGCGGATAGCCGGTGGTGAGCAGCAACTCGTTCGGCTTCACCCAGGCGAGGATGTCGGGAACCTCCATGACGTTGAGCCGCTGCACGATCCTGCCGAGGCCGCGTCCTCCGGCCAGCAGCCTGGCCCCGGCGAGTGTCGAGGCGCCCAGTACCTCGCCTACGGCCACGCCGTGGGTGATGGTTCCGGTGCTCGCCAGCCGTACAGGAGGTTCCATGACGTGATTGTCACCGATAAGGCCGTCTGTCAGGAAGAACCAACCTTTGGGGTTTCTGTTGGCACCTTTCTCCGTACGGCGAGCTCGCCGGGCGTTCTACCGTCGGCTCAGTGGAACGGGGGCGTCCTGGCCGGTCACAGCCGCGCGACACGGTGACGACACGACCGCGGCACAAGCACGGCACAGCACGGCACAGCACGGCACGGTGAAAGGCAGGCGAGGGCTCATGACCGTCGGAGCGCGTCCGAGGGCCCGGCGGAGCCGGGGCGTCCAGCCAGGACATGTACGGGCGCACGCGACGGGCGCGGCCGGCACGGCCCTGCGCGCGCTGCTGGAGTCGCCCCGCCGCCCCGCGCGGGTGCTCGCGGCCTTCCCCGCCGGGATCTACCTTGAGATCCGCACAGAGCTGGAACCCCACGTGGTCGCGGTGCTCTCGGGGGACGCGGTCCGGCTGCCCAACGCGATGGTGATCAACGGCCCGATGCCCCGGGTCGCCGTGGGCGAGGAGGCGTGGGTCGGTGACGGTTCCATCGAGCTCGGCGGCCTCGGCCTGCGGGCGCACCGCTGGTGGGACGCGGCGCCGCCGCTCGGTCCCGTCGAGCCCGCGCTGCTGGCCTCCTGGCTGCCGGTGCTTTCCGGACTGTGCGAGCGTTCGCCGAGACGTCCCGGGCTTGAGGGCAACGACGCCGCCGTACGGCTCGCGCTCGGGTGCGCGGAGGGTTCGCTGCTGCGCGGCGTCACGGCCGCCGAGCAGCTCGTGGGTCTCGGCCCCGGCCTCACCCCGAGCGGTGACGACATGATCGCCGGGCTGCTGGTCGCGCTGCGCCATCTCGGCACCGCCTCGGGCGTCGGCCGGGCCGTGTGGCTGGCCGACTGGCTGGCCGCGGCGGTCACCTTCGAAGCCCGTGAGCGGACGACGCCCATCTCCGCGGCGCTGCTGCACTGCGCCGCCAGAGGTGAGGCGTGCGGGGAGGTGCTGGCCGTACTGCGGGGCCTGGCCGGGCGGCAGGCGCTCGAACCCGCGCTGCACCGGCTGTTCCAGATCGGCCACACCTCGGGAGCCGACCTGGCGTGGGGGGTGCGCGCCGGTCTCGCCGCGGTGGCCGGGCTTGCGGGAGCGGGCCGTTGAGCGCCGACCTGGTCCGGGTGCGCCCCGGGGTCTACCACGACTCGGTGAGCCTCATGCGGGTCAGCGGGGCCCTGTCGGCGCTGCCCGGGATCGAGGTGGCGGTGGTGGCGATGGCCACCGAACTGAACCTCGGCCTCGCCGCCGGGCTGGGTTTCGCGCTGCCCGAGGCGGGACAGGGCGACCTGCTGGTCGCGCTGCGCGGCGCGGGCCCCGATGACCTGGAGACGGCGCGCGCCGAGCTGGACCGGCTGCTCACGGGCCTCACCGTACGAACCGTTCAGGGAGGCGGCGGGGAACGGCCCGCGCGCACCGTGCGCTCGGCGGCGCTGCGCGGGGCCGGTGAGAGCGGTGAAGGCGCTGCCACGCTGGCGCTGGTCTCGGTGCCGGGGCCCTACGCGTTCGCCGAGGCGATGGACGCGATCGAGGCAGGTCTCTCGGTGATGATCTTCAGCGACAACGTCCCCGTCGAGCAGGAGGTGCTGCTCAAGAGGCGCGCGGCCGAGCTGGGCCCGCTGGTCATGGGGCCGGACTGCGGCACCGCGGTGGTCTGCGGCGCGGGTCTCGGTTTCGCGAACGTGCTGCGGCCCGGTCCCGTCGGCGTCGTCGCCGCCTCGGGGACGGGTGCCCAGCAGGTGACCTGTCTGCTGGACCTGGCCGGTGTCGGGGTCAGCCACGTGCTCGGCGTCGGCGGCAGGGACCTGTCCGCCGAGGTCGCCGGGCTGTCCACACTGCGTGCCCTGGCGGCGCTCGACGCCGACCCCGCGACCGAGCTGATCGTGCTGGTCTCCAAACCACCCGCCCCCGAGACCGGCCTGGCCGTACGACGGGCCGCGCGGGCGCTGTCCACCCCGGTCGTGACGGCGCTGCTCGGGTCCGGCTGTGACCTCGACTGTGACCTCGACGGCGGCTCCGGGGGCGGACCCGGCGACCTGACCCACGCGGCGGAGGCCGTACTGCGGGCCCTGGGTGTCCCGGTCCCGGTGTGGCCCTCGTGGCCTGCACCCGTGAGCCCGCGGGCGGGCCCCGCCGGGACGCTGCGCGGCGTCTACTCGGGGGGCACGCTGTGCGCGGAGGCGAGGACGGTCGCCGGGACCGGGGAGTTCACCGACTTCGGCGACGACGTCTACACCCGGGGCAGGGCGCACCCGATGATCGACCCCTCCCTGCGCCTTGAGGCCCTCGCACGGGTGCCTGCGGGGGACGTCGCGCTGCTCGACGTGGTCCTCGGACACGCCGCCGACCCCGACCCGGCCGCCGGGCTCGCCTCCGGGATCGCCTCGGCCGTGGCCCGGGGCGTGCCGGTCGTGGTGGCGCTGGTCGGCTCGCGTGACGACCCGCAGGGGCTGACCGCCCAGGCGGAGGCGCTGCGGGCGGCGGGCGCCTCGGTCTTCGTCTCCAACGCCCACGCGGCCGGGTACACGGTGGCCCTTCTGGCGGGTGCGCGGTGACTCCGGCGACTCCGGCGACTCCGGCTTTGCTGCCCGCCCTCTACGGGGAGCCCAGGGTGGTCACGGCCGGGGCCGAGGTGTTCGGGGAGGCTCTGGACGCGCAGGCCGTACCGAGGATGGCCGTCGACTGGCGTCCGCCGCTGCCGGGCACCGGGGACGACGTCGCACGGGTGCTGGCCGACCCCCGCAGGTCCCGCGCGAACGCGACGGCGCTCGGCCGCATGACGTCGGCCAGGCCCCACCTCGTGGGGGTACGGCGGGCGGGTGAGGCCCTCGGCCTGCCGCCGGGCACGTTCCTGCACGCGGGCCCGCCGATCCGCTGGGAACGCGCCTCGGGACCGCTGCGCGGCGCGCTCACCGGGGCGGTGCTGCTCGAAGGACTGGCCGGGGACCCCGAGGAGGCGCTGCGGCTGCTCGAACAGGGGCGTGTCCGCCTTGAGCCCTGCCACGGGTGGGGCGCGGTCGGGCCGATGGCGGGCGTGGTCAGCCCGTCCATGTGGATGTTCGAGGTGCGTGACGAGGAGAACGGCGGCACCGCCTGCTGCTCGCTCAACGAGGGCCTGGGCAGGGTGCTGCGCTACGGCGCCTACGACGACGGGGTGCTGCGGCGGCTGCGCTGGATGGGCGAGGTGCTCGGCCCCGCGCTGCGCGAGACGCTGCGGGCGTCCGGGCCGCTCGACCTCGGGGCGCTGATGGCGCAGGCCCTGCAGATGGGCGACGAGCTGCACAACCGCAACCGCGCCGCCACCTCGCTGCTGGTGCGGGAGCTGGCCTGCGGCCTGGTCGAGACGGCTCCCCTGCACGCGGCTGAGGTGCTGCGCTTCGTCGGCGGCAACGACCACTTCTTCCTCAACGCGGCCATGGCGGCGTGCAAGGTGAGCGCGGACGCCGCCAGGGACGTCCCCGGCTCCAGCCTCGTCGTGGCGATGGCCCGCAACGGCACCGACTTCGGCGTGCAGGTCTCCGGGCTTGGCGAGCGCTGGTTCACCGGCCCCGCCGCCGTGCCCGACGGTCTCTACCTCGGCGCGTACGGCCCGCGGGACGCCAACCCCGACATCGGTGACTCCACGATCACCGAGACGGCGGGCCTGGGCGGCTTCGCGATGGCGGCTGCCCCGGCGATCGTCCGGTTCGTCGGCGGGGAGGTGGCCGCCGCGACGGAGGCGACCCTCTCCATGTACGAGATCACCCTCGCCGAACACCCGGTCTACCGGATCCCCGGGCTCGGTTTCCGCGGCACCCCGGTCGGCGTGGACGTGACGCTGGTCGCCAGGACCGGCCTGCTGCCGGTCGTCAACACCGGCATCGCGGGCAGGGTCGCGGGCACGGGACAGGTCGGCGCGGGCCTGGTGACCCCGCCCGTCTCGGCCTTCACCTCCGCGCTGGCCGCGCTGGCCGCGCTCGCCGAGGTCGCCGTCACCGAGGTCGCTGCCACCGGCGGGCCGCCGACTTCCGTTGCCTGACACGATCCCGATATCGTGTCCAACCTTGCGCATAGGGTTGGTTGCGGGGACGAGGCAGGACGACCGATCGTCTGCCGGGAGGGCCCCCATGGGTTCGGAGGGCGACACCATCGGCACGACCGAGGCGGAGGCGCAGGGCAGGCTGGTCGGCAGGCGTTACCGCCTGATCTCACCGGTCGGCCGGGGCGGTATGGGTGTGGTGTGGCACGCGCACGACGTGCTGCTCGACCGTGACGTGGCGGTCAAGGAGTTGATCCTCCCGCCCGGTCTCGACGAGGAGGGCATGCACGCCGCGCACCGGCGCATGCTGCGCGAGGCACGCTCGGCCGCCCGGCTCAGCCATCCGGGGATCATCACGGTCCACGACGTGGTCGAGGAGGACGGCCGTCCCTGGATCGTGATGGAGCTGGTCCGCGCCTGGTCCCTTGAGCAGGCCGTACGGCGCAACGGTCCGCTGCCGGTCGTGCAGGCCGCCGAGATCGCCGTCCGGGTGCTCGACGCGCTGCGGCACGCGCACGGCGCCGGGGTGCTGCACCGTGACATCAAACCGGGCAACGTGCTGCTCACCTCGGACCGGGTGGTGCTCACCGACTTCGGCATCGCCGCGATAGAGGGCGACGTCTCGGTCACCCAGACGGGCCTGCTGATGGGTTCGCCCGCCTACATCCCGCCGGAGCGCCTGTCCGGCAAGCCGATCACCCAGGCCGCCGACCTGTGGTCCTTCGGCGCGACGCTGTACACGGCGGTCGAGGGGCGGCCGCCGTACGAGGGGCCGGACGCGGTGGCCGTGCTCGGTGCGATCCTCACCCAGGAGCCCAACCGGCCGCAGCGGGCCGGGGCGCTGATCGCCGTCATCGAGGGCCTGCTCCGCAAGGACCCGGCGGACAGGATGACCGCCGGACAGGTCTCCGAGTTGCTGGGCCGGGTGCTGCGCAGCCACGGTTCCGCGGCCCACGACCAGCTGCCCACCGTGCCGCCCGCGCCCGAGGTCCTCACCCCGGTGCGGCCCGCGGCCCCGCAGCCCGCCCAGTTCTCACCGTTCTCCCAGACCTCGTTCACGCAGTCCGCGCCCGCCCAGCCGCCGGGACCGCCGGGACCTTCGGGGCCGACGGGACCGCTGCCCTCGCGGATCATCGAGACTCCCTCCGGGCCTGTCCGGGTGCCCTACGACGCGCCCGGGCTCGTCTCCGGGGCCTCCGCCGTCCACCCCAACGGCCGTCCCGCCACCCGCCCCGACGGTCAGGAGACGGGGCACGGCCGCGGGTACGACGCGTTACGCAGCCCGGCCTCCGGTCTCGGGCGTGGCTCCTTCGTCGACCTGCCCGAGGCTCCTCCCGCCTCGGCGCGGCGTTCGGCGCGCGGACGTGACGAGGAGGACACCCTGGCCGGGACACGGCCTCCCGCCGCGGGCGGCCGCAGGAGCGCGCGGCGCAGGGCCGTGAACGAGGGCCCCTGGATGCGCGGGGGCCGTCCGGCTCCCCTGCTGATCGCCGTCTGCGCGGTCGCGGCGCTGGCCGCGGTCGCCGCCGTACTGTTCCTGCTGTTCCTCCCCGGTTCGGCCACCCCGCAGGCGGCTCCCTCCCCGGCCGCTCCGGCCCCCTCCTCGGCCGCGCCGTCGCCGTCCCGGGCCGAGATCCCCGGCGGTTACCGGACCCTGGGCGCCGGGGGTGTCTCGGCGGCGCTGCCCGGGGGCTGGACGGTGCGTGAGGCCGACGGGGTCGTGACCTTCCACGGGCCGAGGAACAGCGGGCAGAGCGTCGTCGTCTCCCAGACAGCGGTGACCGACCCGGTCGCGGCGCTCGACGGGATCACCAAGGACGACCTGGACGAGTACACCGAGGTCGGGGTTGAGACGGTGCCGTACGGCTCGTGGCGGGCGGCCGACTGGGAGTACACCTACGTCAGGTCTCCCGGGGCCGTCCCCATGCATGGTTTGACGCGCTATGTCGCGGTGGACGGGCAGAGCGCCTACCTGATCTCGTTCACCGCCCAGGATCTCGACTGGGACCGGGGCACCCAGGCACGGCGGGTCTTCTTCTCCACGTTCCAGCCGAACGCCTGAGCGACCCCCACCATCCCACCCGATAAAGCGTTATAAGTGATGACAAAATTCATTTGTGACCGCAACCCCCACAAATAGCGCCATTTCCTATAAAGAAACACGGAAAGCAGCCGTGGTGCAGCGGCGAACGCTCGTCGTACTGTCCGTAGCGCAGATCGCCAGCGGGATCGGCACCGCCGTCGGCTTCACCCTGAGCTCCCTGGTCGTCGCACAGCTGTCGGGCTCGAAGACGATCAGCGGGCTCGCCGGGACCGCGACCGTCCTCGGCGCCGCCCTGCTCGCGCTCCCGACCGCCAGGACCTCCGGCAAGGGCGGACGGCGGGCCGGGCTGGCCCTCGCCTACGGCTGCGCCCTGGTGGGATGCGTGATCATCCTCGCGGCCGTCACCGTGCGGTCGTGGCCGCTGCTGCTCGGCGGGCTCGTGCTGTTCGGCAGCGCCGGCGCGGGCAGCCTGGCCTCCCGCTACTCGGCGACCGACCTGTCCCCGCCCGGGCACACCGCCCGGCACCTGGCGTGGGTGGTGTGGGCCGCGACGATCGGCTCCGTCGCTGGCCCCAACCTGGCCGAACCCGTGGAACGCCTCGGCCGCTCCCTCGGCCTGGCGCCGGACACCGGCCCCTTCGCGCTCTCCCTGATCGCCTTCGCCGTCGCCCTGGTCGTCATCCTGGCCGGTCTGCGCCCCGACCCGTTGCTCCTGGCCCGCTCCCTGGCCCCCGCGGAGAACCCGGCGGCCCCGGAAAAGGGAGGCCCCAGGCGGGGCGGCACCCCGCGCACCGCCTGGCGGACCCTGCGCCGGGAGCCGGGCGCCTCCCGGGCGCTGGCCGCGATCGCGGTGAGCCACACGGCGATGGTGTCGATCATGTCCATGACGCCGGTCCACCTGGGCCACGGCGGCGCGGCCTACTCGGTCATCGGCATCGTGCTCAGCCTGCACATCGCGGGCATGTACATCCTGTCCCCGGTGGTCGGCTGGCTCTCCGACCGGATCGGCCGGGTCAGAGTGCTCGTGCTCGGCATGGGGTTCCTGCTGGCCGCCGCGGTCCTGGCGGGCGGGGCCGGACCCCACGACGTCGCCCGGGTGGCGGCGGGGCTCACGCTGCTCGGCCTCGGCTGGTCCTGCGGGCTGATCTCCGGCTCCGCGATGCTCAGCGAGGCCGTACGGCTCGAAGACCGCCCCGCCGTACAGGGCGTGTCGGACCTGCTGATGAACGTCTGCGGCGCGGTGGGCGCGGCGCTCGCCGGGGTGGTCGTCGGCACCCTGTCCTACGGGGTGCTCGGGACGGCCGTCGCGGTCATGGTGACCGTCACCGGCGCCTGGCTGGTCCTGCGGCCCGTTCACTTGGCGTCGGCGTAACAGCGCACGGCGACGGCGTGCATCGGGAAACGCACCGGCGTGTCCCCGAACAGCAGCCCGGTCGCCTCCTCCGCGGCCCTGCCGACCGCCTCGACCACCTCCTGGCCCAGCTCGGCGGGACAGTGCACCATCACCTCGTCGTGCTGGAAGAACACCAGCGCCGCCGGAGGGGGCAGCAGGCCACGCAGGACGGCCATGAACGCCAGCGCCCACTCCGCCGCGGTCGCCTGGACCACGAAGTTGCGGGTGAAGCGCCCCCAGTCACGCGCCGCCCTGGCCCCCTCCGGCCCCGAGACCAGCTCCCGCCAGCGTGCCGAGGGCGGCGGCGAGGTACGGCCCAGCCAGGACCGGACCAGCCTGCCCTCCTCCCCCGCCCTGGCGGCGTCCTCGACGAACCGGTAGGCCCTGGGGAAGCGCTGGCGCATCACCGCCAGCAGCTTGGGCGCGTCGCCGCTGGTCCCGCCGTACATCGCCGACAGCAGGGCGATCTTGGCGTGGTCGCGTTCACCGCCGAACGCCCGGGCCAGCGCCTGGTAGAGGTCGATCTGCCCGGCCGCCGCCGCCAGGCCCCGGTCACCCGCCATCGCGGCCAGCACCCGGGGTTCCAGCTGGGCGGCGTCGGCGACGACCAGCGTCCAGCCCTCGTCGGCGACCACGACCCTGCGCATCACCTTGGGGATCTGCAACGCCCCTCCGCCGTTGGTCGCCCAGCGCCCCGAGACCACCCCGGCCACGACGTACTCGGGCCTGAAGCGGTTCTCCCGCACCCACTGGTCGGCCCAGGTCCAGCCGTGGAAGCTGTGGATCCTGGCCAGCTCCTTGTAGGCGAGCAGGGGCGCGACCCCGGGATGGTCGACCTCCTTGATCTCCCGCGCCCTGGTCGAGGTCACCGACAGACCGGCGGACTTGAACGCCTTGACGATCTGCTGCGGGGAGTCGGGGTTGAACGGGCCGCCGAAGGCCCGCGCGAGCTCGTCGGCCAGAGCCTGGAGCTTGGCCGGGCGCATGCCGTGCACGGGACGCGGCCCCAGCAGGTCGGTCAGCAGCTCGTCGTGCGCGTCACGACGCCACGGCATGCCCTCGTGGGCCATCTCGGCGGCCACCAGCGCCCCCGCCGACTCCGCGGCGACCAGCAGCCGGAACCGTCCCGGCTCGGGAAGGGCCTCGATCCGCCTGAGCTGGTCGGCGTGGACCTCGGCCACCAGGTCCGCGTCCGGCGGGGGCGCCTCCTCGTCGAACAACGTCGCCTGCCTGGCCTGCGGCCCGGGGTGCTCCTCGGGCACCGGCAGGCCGTGCAGCCTGGCGTGCGCGGCCCGCGCCGAACGGGGCTCGCCGTGGCGCCCCTCGTAGCCCAGCAGCAGCCCCTCGGCGAGGGCCAGGTCGTGACAGCGCCCCAGCCGCACCCCCTCACGCAACAGCGCCGGGTAGACCTCCCGCGTGTCGGCCCAGACCCAGCGGGGCGTCGCCGTCCCCGCCCCCGTCTCAAGCTCCCGTACGGCCGCCGCCAGATCGGCGACCGTCCGGGACCCCTGCCCTTCGGGGCGCAGCACCCCCGAGGTGCCGGGCCCCGCGGCGACTGCCACGTTCATCCGGCCAGCCTGTCACGCGGGACCGACACTTCCGGTCAGGCGCCTCCCGTCAGGTGAGCGGGATCTCGACCTCGTCCTCAAGCGGCGGCTCCATCTCCTGCGGCAGGCAGCCGGTCGCGGCGAAGCAGCGGATCCGCAGACTGGCCGGGGTCACCGACACGTGCAGGAAGCTTTTGAAGAACGGCGGGGTGTCCCAGTCGGACAGCTCCGACAGGTAGCGGTGGAAGGTCTTGCCGACGGGCAGCCGCAACGGCATGGGCCAGCCGCCCAGGATCCGCGCCGCCCAGCGCATCCTGCGCGTGATGGGGACCGGCCCGATGTCCCTCGGCGGGGTGTTGCCGATCTGCCGCGACATCAGCGCCACCCCCTCCTCCGGGGTGAGGTAGAGCCAGCGCATGCGCAGCCGTTCGCTGTAGAGCTTGCTGTAGAACGACAGCGAGTCTCCGCGCAGCGGGTAGCACCGGTAGTCGTCCTCGTTCACCCCGCCGACGGTGATCCTGGGGGTGGTGTGGGTGGCGTGCATGAAGGCCCCGGAACCGCCCGCCACGATGTACTGGATCGTCCGGTCGCCGACCCTGACCGGGAAGCGCTGGTAGTTGTGCACGTCACCGCCGATGGCCGCGACGTAGTTGTTGGCCGGGTCGGTGACGACGTCGTCGATCGTCCCGCCGCCCTCGATCCCGGACGGCTTGTAGTCGTTGCGGACGTAGATCGGCTTGCCGGTGATCAGGATCTTGGGCCGTGGGTCCCGGGAGACCTCGCGCAGCCAGCGTCCCTGCTCCCGGTCCAGGCCGCCGTGGATGCCGGTGTCGACGCCGACGATCAGCAGGCTCGGCGTCTCCATCGCCCAGTACGGCCCCGGCTGCGCGGGCTGGGCCGTACCCTGCTCGGGGCGGGCCCTGAGTTTGCGCGCGCCGGTCAGGCGGACCTCGTCGATCGCCTCCGGCTCACGCCACAGCGTGCCGCGCAGCCCCGAGCGCGACATCCTGAACCCGCGCCGCTCCTGTTCGAGCGCGGGCGCGTCGCAGAAGACCCGCATGAAGCCGCCGAGCCCGTCGTACCAGTCGTGGTTGCCGGGGACCGCGTAGATCGGCGCCCGATAGTCCTGGTAGGGGCGGAAGAACTTGTCCTCGTACTCGTCGCCCGCGCCCGCCGGATAGATCACGTCGCTGGCGATGACCGCGAAGGCCGTGTCCGCCCCGATCTTGAGCATGCCGGGGACGACGGCGTACTGCGACAGGTCGCCCTCCCCGGTGTCCCCGAGGAGGAGGAAGGAGAACTCGGGCCCGACGTCCATCGGGACGCGGAGGGAGGGGTCAACCCCCCGTTCGAGCTGCGCGGCGACCCAGCGCGCCCTGGCCTGTCCCGAGGGATCGCCGAACAGGCCCGCGAGCACCTGGTTCCTCGACTTCCACAGCACGCGCGGGCTGAGCCAGCTGAAGGTCTTCCTGTCGGGCACCAGGGCCCTGAAGGTGCCCATCTGGGCGCAGGACCAGCCCGCGCCCTCCTCTGAGACCCGCGAGGAGACCTCACGCCCGCGCCTGGCGGCCCGCCCGACATCGACCATGGTCATATCTTGGCGTTGATCTTACGGAGACGCATCCGTTTCGTGGTGAAACCGCCCATCGCGACGGCCCGGCTCTTTACGTTGTAGATCAAGAACTGGGGATCAGCGCCCCGGGGTTGAGAACCCCCTCCGGGTCGAGCCGTTCCTTGATCCCGCGCAGGATCTCCCCGCCCAGCTCGCCGATCTCCACCGCGTAGGCCTCCCGATGGTCGCGTCCCACCCCGTGGTGGTGCGAGATCGTCCCGCCCTCCGCCACGATCACCTCGCTCACCACGCGTTTGGCCCGTTCCCACTGCGCCACCGGGTCCTCCTCCTGCGCCGTGACGACCGTGAAGTAGAGCGAGGCCCCGGTGGCGTACACGTGGGAGATGTGGCACATCACCAGCGGCGCGCCGAGTGAGGCGGTCAGCGCCGCGCGCACCGCCTCGTAGAGCCGGGGCAGAACGGCCCAGAAGCCCGCCGTCTCCAGCGTCTCCACGGTCGCCCCCTCCGCCAGCAACGCGTCCCGCAGGTACGGCGCCGCGTAGCGGCCGCGCGCCCACGCCTGTCCCGGCTCGGTTCCCAGACAGGTTCCGCCGAGTTCGGACAGCACCGCGGCGGCCCGCTCCCGCGTGTCGGCGACCTCCAGGGGCCCGCCCTCGTAGCCCGCGACGACCAGGCAGCCCGCCCCGGCCACCGGTTCGCCGATCTCCTCCGGCCTGGCCAGCCCGATCATCGTCTCGGTCTCGTCGGAGAGCCTGAGCACGGCCGGCAGCGGCCCGTCCTGGGCCAGCCGCCGCAGCGCCGCGGCGCCCTCGGAGAAGGAGGCGAAGCGCCATCCCTCGTAGTGGCGCTCCGCGGGCGAACGCCGTACCCGGAGCCGGAGCGAGGTGATCACGCCGAAGGCGCCCTCCGAGCCGAGGATCACCTGGCGCAGGTCGGGACCCGCCGCCGACCTGGGCGCGCGGCCGAGGTCGAGGGTGCCGCGCGGGGTCGCGACCGTCATGCCGACCACCATGTCGCCGAACCCGCCGTAGCCCGCCGAGGCCTGACCGCTCGACCTCGCCGCGGCGAAGCCGCCGAGTGTGGCGTACTCGAACGACTGGGGGAAGTGCCCGAGGGTGAGCCCGCGCTCGCCCAGGAGCCGTTCGGCCTCGGCCCCCCGCAGCCCCGGCCCCAGCTCGGCGACCATCGACTCGGTGTCGAGGGAGACGAGCCGGTCGAGCCTGCCCACGTCCAGCGCGACGACCCCGGCGAAGCCGTGCCCGTCAGCGCTCAGGCCGCCGACGACCGAGGTGCCCCCGCCGAACGGGACGACCGCGACCCGGTGGCCGGAGCACACCCGCAGCACCCGGAGCACCTCGTCGTGGGAGCCGGGCAGCACCACGGCGTCCGGTGCCCGTGAGGCGTCCCCGGCGCGCAGGCGGATCAGGTCGGGGGTCGACTTACCCCGGGTGTGCCGGATCCGGCTCTCGTCGTCGGAGCGGACGTGCCCGGCGCCGACGACCGCGCGCAGCTCGTCGAGGACGGACGGCGCGAGCACGACCTCGGGCGGCCTCACCTCTTCGAGCCCGACGGCGGGGGTGCTCGGCGCGCGCACCCCCAGCAGGTCGCGCAGCAGCGACCGTACGGCCTCGGGCAGCTCGACGGCCCCGGCGGGGTCGCCCCATCCGGACCAGAGCATGGGCTCGGCTGTTTTCTTGGGAGTGTCCACCTCTACACTGTGACATATGGCGTCCATTCGTCACAATGACCCCGTAGAGGGCGGAACACCCGCCGACCCGGTGCTCGACGCGGCCAGGGAGGTGGTGCTCGCGGTCGGTGTCAGGCGGACCACGCTCACCGACGTGGCCCGCAGGGCCGGGCTGTCCCGCATGACGATCTACCGGCGCTGGCCCGACGTGCACGCCCTGGTCGCCGACCTGATGACCCGCGAGTGGCTGCGCGTCGCAGGCCGCTTCGCCACCGAGGACCCGGTGACCGCCGCGGTCGCGACCGTCGGCGCGCTGCGCGGCCACCCGCTCTGGCGCAAGATCGTCGAGGTGGACCCCGAACTGCTCCTGCCGTACCTGCTGTGGCGCAGGGGCGCCAGCCACGAGGTGATGCTGTCGCTGGTCGGCTCGGCCGTCGCCAGGGGCCAGGAGCGGGGCACCGTACGGCCCGGCGACCCGGCGCGGCTGGCCGGGACGGTCGTGCTCACCGCCCAGTCGTTCCTGCTGTCCGGCCCCGTACTGCTGGCCCCGCTCACCGGGGACGCCCTCGACGCCGAGCTGACCGAACTCCTGGAAAGGTACCTGCGGCCGTGAACTCCTCCCTCAACGCGGCGCGGCGGGCCCGCGAGCTGGCCGGACTCCCCGGCCTCGTGGTCGACGTGCTGGTCGTCGGACTCGGCGTCACCGGGACGGGCGCCGCGCTCGACGCGGCCTCGCGGGGTCTGTCCGTCGCGGCGATCGACGCGGGGGACCTGGCCTCCGGCACCTCACGGTGGAGTTCGAAGATGGTCCACGGCGGCCTGCGCTACCTGGCCAGAGGACAGGTCGGGGTGGCGCGGGAGAGCGCCGTCGAACGCGGCGTCCTGCTCACCCGCACCGCCCCCCATCTGGTACGGGCCCAGCCGTACCTGCTGCCGCTCACCCCGTCCGTCTCCCGGGGCCGGGCGGCGACGGTGATGACCGGCTACCGGCTCGGAGACGGGCTGCGGATCGCCGCGCGCACGCCCAGGCGCCTGCTGCCCGGCCCCTCAAGGGTTTCCGCGGGGACGGCGCTGCGCCTGGTGCCCGGCCTGGAGTCCCGGGGCCTGCGCGGCGCGCTGCTGTCCTGGGACGGGCGGCTGACCGACGACGCCAGACTCGTCGTCGCGCTGGCCAGGACGGCCGCCGCGCACGGCGCCAGGATCCTGACCCGGTGCCGGGCGCTCGAACTGACGGGGGACGGGGCGCTGGTCCGCGACGAGCTGACCGGGCAGGTCCTGACGGTCCGGGCCAGGGCGGTCGTCAACGCGACCGGCGTCTGGGCGGGCACACTGGTCCCCGAGGTCCGGATGCGGCCCTCACGCGGCAGCCATCTGGTGCTGCGCCCCGAGACCCTGCCGGGCCTGTCCGCCGGGCTGCACGTGCCGATCCCGGGCGAGGCCAACCGGTTCGTCCTGGTGCTCCCCCAGGCCGACGGCAGGGTTCACGTGGGGCTCACCGACGAGCCGGTCGAAGGCCCGGTGCCGGACGTGCCCTCGGTCCCGGAGGAGGACGTGACGTTCCTGCTCGGCGTGCTCAACTCGGTGCTCGGAACGGCGGTCGGCAGGCGGGAGGTGGCCGGGGCCTACGCCGGGCTGCGCCCGCTGCTCGACGCCGAGGGACGCACCGCGGACCTGTCGAGGAGGCACGCGCTCTCGGTCTCCCGCGACGGGGTCGTGACGGTCGCCGGGGGCAAGCTGACCACCTACCGGCGGATGGCGCAGGACGCGGTCGACCTGGTGGTACGGCTGCGCGACCTGCCGGCGGGCGGCAGCCGTACGGCCCGCCTGCCCCTGGTCGGCGCGACCGGGGGAAGCGGGACACCCGGACGTCTGGCCGAGCGTTACGGGAGTGAGGCGGCGGCGGTACAGGCACTGACACGGGAGGACCCGGCACTGGCCGAACCGCTGCCGACCGGGGTGACCCGGGCCGAGCTGGTCTGGGCCGTCAGGCACGAAGGCGCCCTCGACGTCGACGACCTGCTCGACCGCCGCACCCGTATCGGGCTGGTCGCCGAGGACAGGGCCGTGGCCCTGCCCGCGGCGCGGGCGGCGCTCGACCGCTGAACGGCGGCGCCGTATGACGACTTCCGTGCGCCCATGCGGGGGTCACCTGGGATCACGGAAAGGGGCACAGAAAAGATCACGGAAGAACAGGGAAGAGACTGGGGGAGGTTCAGGGCACCGGGCCCCTCCCGGCGGACCTGGAGCGGTGGCCCACCACCACCCCATGACCGCCGGCTCGGGACGGCGGACGACCGCCCGCCGGTGTGAGCCCGTTGACAGCGCCCATTGAAGCAGGGGTGTGGGCGCCCGCACGGGGGAACGGCTTTATTCGGCGGTTCCATTGACAGCGGGACACCGCAGGATTTAGTGAACGTCCGATTCACCCAGGGATCGCCCCGCTCCTCCTCCGTCACGTTCGCAACACCCTTAGGTTAGTCTTACCTAAGTATGCATTGGGAAGACGTCACCGGGGGGAGCGTTCCGGATATGACACTCAGGGGTTGCGCGCATCCCGAGGGCTGCCATACCGGCGACCTGCCCGTTCTGGCGAGCGCCACCGTCGGGGCCCGCTTCTGGCTACTGGTCGAGCACCCCGGCCCCTGGGCCTCCCACCTGGAGGAATGCCGCCTGCCCTCCGGAGTGCGCGCCCTCGTCGACAGGGCCGTCGCCGCCGGTGTCCGGCCCCAGCTCATCCGCCGTCCCGGACGCCGCAGACCCGTGACAGGCGGCATCCACGTCATGGTCGCCGACTCGACCGCCGCCGAGCCCTGGCTCGCCGAGGGCGTCGTCGCAGGTCCAGACGATCTTGACATGGACGCCTTGATGGCCGGAGTGGTCCCGGAGTCCTGCATACTTGTGAGTGAGCCGGTTTTTCTGGTCTGCACGCATGCCAAACGCAACGCGTGCTGCGCCCGCATTGGACTTCCCCTAGCTCGTTCCCTGGCGAAGGTTTTGCCGGACAGAGTATGGGAAACATCACATGTTGGCGGCGATCGCTACGCCGCCAACCTTGTGTGCTTGCCACACGGCCTCTACTACGGCAGCATGTCTCAGGCTGCTGCGATCGCGGCAGCCGATGCGTACCGGTCCGGCGAGATCACTCTCGACCGTTTCCGGGGACGTTCAGGCATCCCTGAGCCACTGCAGGCCGCCGAGCATTTCGTCCGCGCCCACACGGGCGAGCTCTCGGTTGGCGGAGTGGCCGTGGAGTCCTCCAGGTCGGACGGCGCCACCACCGAGGCATTTGTGCGCGGTAGTGGCGTTCGTTTTCGGGTAGTGGTTGAACCCATGACGTTGACGACGCCATGTGGTACGGCTTGCGCCGAGGAGATCACTACCTATCGGCTGGTCGCGCTGGACAGGCTCACCCCTGTGCGGTACGCCACGCCCGCCCTGACCTGACCTGGGGAACATCACGGCCTATCCAGGCGTTGGACCCAAGGACGCCGGAAACGTCCAATGCGGCATCAACCCGAAATACCTCTCACTAAAAGGTGGTTTTCTCATGTCTCAGGTACGTCGGCAGACCGCCCGGCCCCGGCCCAGCTGGGGCTGGCAGGATGACGCCGCGTGCCGGGGTGAGGACCTCGTGCTCTTCTTCGGTCCTGACGGGGAGCGTCAGCCTGAGCGTGACATCCGCGAGCGGAAGGCCAAGGCGATCTGCGCCCAGTGCCCGGTCCGCGCGGAGTGCCTGGACTACGCGCTGTCCCGTCCGGAGAAGTACGGCACCTGGGGCGGTCTGAACGAGGACGAGCGCGCCTCCGAGCGTCGCCGTCGCATGCGCCGCGCCGCCAGCGCCGGCATCAGCGCCGTCGCCTGAGCAAGTACCTCCACCCGGCTTCCCCCTGACGTGTGATCTCGCTGCTTCCCCTGCGAGATCACACGTTGTCGTGTAAGGGATGGATGCGTGCGGGCGGTCAGTTCCGCGGTGGGATCTTCGGTGTGTCCCGGTGCCCGCGCGAGGGCAGCGGTTTGACGTGGGACGCCGAGCATTCGGGGCAACTCTGGTCGACCCACGGCGGAGTGGTGACGATCCCCCTCCTGCGCCACACCACCGGACGCCCGTCGTCGGCGTGGCAGGTCTCGTAGAGGTCTCCCCAGACGTGCTGGCAGCGCAGGCACTGGAAGTCCCAGGCCTCGGCGACAGTGTCGATCTCTCGCATGTGCTCTCTTCTCGCATGGATTCCGTACCGGCCTGTGGGCAGGACGTCGGCCTATATGCGAGACACACCGATCATGATCAGCCTGCCGGCTCCGGTGGGCAGGGCGGCGGGAAGGTCCTCCCTGTTCCCGCTCCGCTCCGGCCCCCGTCCCTGCGGCGCCCGCGCGTCCCCGGCGGGGCGCGGTGCGGGCAGGTGCGATTCACGTCCCCGCCCGGCGTCGTGCGCCAGGGGTGAGACGGGCGTCTCGTCGACCGGGTGCGGAGCCTCCTCCACCCGTTCGACGCACTGGCGTTCGGCCACCAGGCCCACCAGTCCACCCGGCTGCCAGCCGAGACAGAGCCCGAGGCAGACGGCGAGCAGGACCCACGGCACCGTCCAGCGGCGCCGCGAGGGCGCTCCCGAACACGAACCGGCGATCACACCTACAAGGTTTGCCTACTCTGGGTCAACGAAACACGACCCACGGTGACCGGCATGGCGCCCGGAGGAACGCGACCCTCCCCCGGTCCGCTGAAACACACGGCGCCGTGCCGGACCCGGGGCGGAATCTCCCGCCCCGGGTCTTTCCCGTTCTCCACGGCCTGTGGCGGCCCGGGGCATCAGGGACGGCTGCGCCCCGGCTTACGCATCTCCTTGTGGATGGTCTTCCACCGGTTCTGCATCTCCTTGCGAAGGCGCGCGTCGGTCCGCGACGCCATCCACAGGGCCTCGCGCTGGAGCTTGTTCCAGCTCTCCAGCCGCCGCTCGGGAAGCGTGCCGTCCTCGATGGCGGCGATCACCGCGCAGCCCGGCTCGCTGTCGTGCCCGCAGTCGGCGAAGCGGCACCGCTCGGCCAGTTCCTCGATGTCGGAGAAGACCATGTCGACGCCCTCCCCCATGTCGTACAGGCCTATACGGCGGATACCGGGGGTGTCGATGATGAGCCCGCCGTCGCGCAACGGGATGAGCTCGCGGTGGACCGTGGTGTGACGGCCCCTGCCGTCGGCGGCCCTGACCTGCTGGGTCTCCATGACCTCCGCCCCGGCCAGCGCGTTGACCAGGGTGGATTTGCCCGCGCCCGAGGCACCGAGCACGACGGCGGTGCGCGTCCCGCCCAGGTGCCCGCGCACGATGTCCACCCCTTCTCCGGTGATGGAGGAGATCGCGTGCGCCTCGACGCCGGGCGCCGCCGCGGCGACCTCCTCCATCAGGAAGGCCAGGCTCGCCCCCGCGAGGTCGGACTTGGTGACGAGCACGACGGGCTGGGCACCACTCTCCCAGGCCAGGGCGAGCAGCCGCTCGATCCGGCCGAGGTCGGCGGTGTCCGTGGCGTGCAGGGCGGGTTCGGCGACGAAGACGACGTCGACGTTGGCCGCGAGCACCTGCCCCCTGGAGTCGCCCGACAGGCCGCCGCGCGAGAGCCTGGCGACACCGCCGCGCACGAACGCCGTACGGCGGGGCAGCAGTGCCTCAAGCTCGTAACGGCCCTCGGCGAGTTTCCTGAGCCCGGCCCAGTCCCCGACACAGGGCAGGGCGACGGGGTCGGCCGCTGCGGCCCGCCGTACGGCGGCGCCGTAGTGAGCCTGGAAGTGGCCTTCGGCGCACAGGATCTCGGCGGCTCCCCGGTCGACGCGCGCGACCCTGGCGGGAATCAGCCCGTCGGGCAGCGAGGTGGCGTGGGAGTCGTCCCAGCCGAGCGAGGACAGGTCGGAGGAGACGGGAAAACGTGAAGCTGACAACGTGGGTACACCCTTTTCGAGGAAGGTCGGGTGCCCGGTGAAGGAAGTCGGCTAGACGGGCACCCGGAGGACGGCTGAAGGCATGCCAAGGAAGAAGACCCGCATGTCCTCACCTCCTCATCTCTCGGCCACCGCTCGCGGCGGTGGCGTCGCCCACGGGCGCGACAACGCCCACCCGCAGAACATTAGCGCGATCTCCCCCATCACGCGCAAACCTTTTTCCCGGCGAGCCGGGGAAGCAGGGTCGTACGGCGTGCGAAAGCCCCGGAACCACGGGCTCCGGGGCTTTCTCTCGTGCGGGTTACAGGCCGGGAGCCGGGAAGTGGCTCGTCAGCTCACGGACCTCGCCGTGCACCCGGGTGATGACGTGCTTTGCCTCGTCCTCGTCCTTGGCCAGGGCGCTGACCACCTGGTCGATCCAGGCGCCGATCTGCCGCATCTCGGTGACGCCCATGCCTCGGCTGGTCACGCCCGCGGTGCCGATGCGGATGCCGGACGGGTCGAAGGGCTTGCGCGTGTCGAAGGGCACGGTGTTGTAGTTGGTCTCAAGCCCGGCCTTGTCCAGGGCCTGCGCGGCGGGCTTGCCACCGATGCCCTTGGGGGTCAGGTCGAACAGGATGAGGTGGTTGTCCGTGCCGCCGGACACCAGGTCGAAGCCGCGGCTCTTGAGCTCCTCGGCCAGCGCCTGGGCGTTCAGGACGACCTGACGCGCGTAGTCCTTGAAGTCGTCGGTCGCCGCCTCCTTCAGCGCGACCGCGATGGCCGCGGTGGTGTGGTTGTGCGGACCGCCCTGCAGGCCGGGGAAGACGGCCTTGTTGAGCGCGGTGGCGTGCTCGTCGGAGCTTGCCATGAGCATCGCGCCACGGGGACCGCGCAGGGTCTTGTGGGTCGTGGTCGAGATGACGTCGGCGTGGCCGACCGGCGACGGGTGGGCGCCACCGGCGACCAGGCCCGCGATGTGGGCGATGTCGGCGGCCAGCACGGCGCCGACCTCACGGGCGATCTCCGCGAAGGCGGGGAAGTCGATGGTGCGCGGGATGGCGGTGCCGCCGCAGAAGATCAGCTTGGGGCGCTCGCGGAGGGCGATCTCACGGACCTCGTCCATGTCCACGCGGCCGGTGTCCTTGCGGACGCCGTAGCGGACCGGGTTGAACCACTTGCCGGTCGCCGAGACCGACCAGCCGTGGGTCAGGTGGCCGCCGAACGGCAGGCCCATGCCCATGACGGTGTCGCCGGGCTGCAGGAAGGCCAGGTAGATGGCGAGGTTGGCGGGCGAGCCCGAGTAGGGCTGGACGTTGGCGTGCTCCACACCGAACAGGGACTTGGCGCGGTCGACGGCGAGGGTCTCGATCTGGTCGATGACCTGCTGGCCCTCGTAGTAGCGCTTGCCCGCGTACCCCTCGGAGTACTTGTTGGTGAGGACGGTGCCGGTGGCCTCAAGGACCGCCTTGGAGACGTAGTTCTCCGAGGCGATCAGCTTCACCGTGTCGGCCTGGCGGCGCTCCTCGGCCTTGATGAGCTCGGCGATCTGCGGATCGACGTCGGATAGAGAACCCATGGCGCCTTCACTCCCCTGTCATCGTTGACAACCTGCGAAGACCCAGGCGTACGGCCTCCGCTTTTCGCTCCCCGGTGGTCGCTCCCACCCAATGCGCCAGTCGCGCTTTAGACGATAGCGGACCCTTCGTGCTCACCCCGCACGCGCTGCGCGGCCCGCGCCGTCGACCGGCCAGAGCCTGTCGACCTCCGCGTTGAGCGTCGCGCCGATGAGCACGGCCAGGGCGGTGATGTACAGCCACAGCAGGACCGCGATGGGGGCGGCGAGGGAGCCGTAGATGGAGACGGGGGAGAACCAGGCGGCCAGCACCGCGCGCAGCACGGCGGCGCAGGCGATCCAGATGATCAGCGCGAGCACGGCCCCCGGTGTCTCCCGCCACCAGCGGGTGCGCACCGGGACGCTCACGTGGTACAGGAGGGTGAGGAAGAACACCGAGCCCGCGACGACGACCGGCCAGTACAGACCGGTGACCAGGCCCGCGTAGTCGGGGGGCAGCGCGCTGCGCAGCGCGACCGGGCCGAGGACGAGGACCGGCATGACCAGCAGCCCGATCAGCAGGCCCGCCAGGTAGAGCCCGAAGGACATCAGGCGGGTGCGGATGATGCCGCGTTCCTCCCCGAGGCCGTACGCCAGGGAGATCAGGTCCACGTAGACGAACAGCGCCCGGGAGCCCGACCACAGGGCCAGCAGGAAACCCAGGGAGATGAGGGAGACCTGGTTCTCCGGTTTCAGCACGTCGTCGATGAGCGGGGAGACGACCTTGTCGACGGCGTTGTCGGTGAACAGCAGATGCGCCTGCGTCTCGATCCAGTCGCTGACGTCCTTGACCGTCTCGGGGCCGAAGACACGGGTGAACCGGCCGAGCACGCCGATCAGGCCGAGCATGAACGGCGGCAGCGACAGCAGGGCGAAGAAGGCGGCCTCCCCCGCCAGCCCGGTGACACGGTAGGCGACGCCCGCGCCGGTGGTCGCCCGCGCCAGGGCCCAGGCGTCCGTTCCCCGCACCCAGGACAGGCCCGCGCGCAGCCGTGCCCTGGCCGCGCCCGGCTCACGCCTGCGTGGCCCTCGCCTGCGCGCCGGCGCGTCGGTGGAGGTCATGGCACACCACGGTATGCGCAGCGCCCCTGTGATCACGAGCTCACGCGGCAAACGATCGAGTCTCGGGTCGGTCGCGTCGTCACCTGCGGTAAAACGCCTCCGCGTCGTCCACGTCGACGATCCGGGCGCCCAGCGGCAGCAGGGAGACGGGGATCAGCTTGATGTTCGCGACGGCCAGCGGAATGCCGACGATCGACAGGAACAGCGGGATCGAGGTGAGCACATGGCCGATGGCCAGCCAGATCCCGGCGACGACGCACCAGATGACGTTCCCGACGGTCGACAGGCAACCCGCCTCGGGGTCGCGCACCACGGTCCGCCCGAAGGGCCACAACGCGTAGGCGGCGATCCTGAAGGAGGCGATGCCGAACGGGATCGTGATGATCAGGACACAGCAGATGACGCCCGCGACGACATAACCGAGGGCCAGCCAGATCCCCGCGAACACCAGCCAGATGACGTTCAACAACGTGCGCATGTTCCGATCATCTCAATGAGCGGACAGACAACTCCATCGGGCACAGCCCTGGCGAAACCCTGGAAAGCCCCTGATCCGGACGGAGTGCCGCTCCACGGGGTACGCCCCACGCCGCCGCACAATGGAGGGGTGATCTGCGCGAGCTGCAAGGAACGCAGGCACGGCGAGTGCAGGGGTGGCTCGTGGTGCGACTGCCAGCACCAGCCGGAGACCCGCCGGGACCGGGAGGAGGAACCTCCCGCGGAGCCCGCGACGAACTGGCTGAGACAGGGGTGATCTCCGGCCGTTCCCGCCCGGTGGACCCGGCCGCGCCAGGGCTGGGCGGACGGCGCCAGGGAAGGATGCGGAAAGTCCAGATTCCGGACCCCGCATTGGACATCTCGGGCCGCCAAGGTATCGTCATGGACATGCCAGCGGACCCATTGCTCGTCGTGCGACGCCACGTCGACCTGCTTCGTGTCCGCAGCGCCATCTGTCGTGACGTCCGTTGACCGTCGCCCTCCGCTGATTTCATCCAGCTCGGGCGCGTGACAGACGTCATCGCTCTGTGAGCGCCACTCCCCCGCACTCAACGAAGAGGCGGCGGCAACGTCTGCGCGTGTCCGGAAATCACTCCACCGATTTACAAAGGACGCGCACATGACGACCCCGGCCAGGCCGGCTAACCGCCACCACAAGCGCCCGCGAGGCGAAGGTCAGTGGGCTCTCGGTTACCGCGAACCGCTCAACAAGAACGAAGAGCTCAAGAAGAACGACGACGGGCTCAACGTCCGCCAGCGCATCATCGACATCTACTCCAAGCAGGGCTTCGACTCCATCGACCCGGCAGACCTGCGGGGCCGGATGCGCTGGTACGGGATCTACACCCAGCGCAGGCCCGGGATCGACGGCGGCAAGACCGCGATCCTGGAGCCGGAGGAGCTCGACGACCGCTACTTCATGATGCGGGTCCGGATCGACGGCGGCAGGCTCAGCCTGGCGCAGCTGCGCACCATCGCCGACATCGCCAACCTCTACGGCCGGGGCACCGCGGACGTCACCGACCGGCAGAACATCCAGCTCCACTGGATCGAGATCGAGTCCGTCCCCGACATCTGGGAGCGCCTGGAAGCCGTCGGCCTGTCCACGACCGAGGCCTGTGGCGACACCCCGCGCGCCTTCCTGGGCTGCCCGCTGGCCGGGATCGACACCGAGGAGGTCCTGGACGGCACCCCGACGGTCCTGGAGATCCGCGACAAGTACATCGGCGACCCCGCCTACTCCAACCTGCCCCGCAAGTTCAAGACCGCGGTGAGCGGCTGCCCGGCGCACTGCACGGTGCACGAGATCAACGACGTGGCCTTCGTCGGCGTGGTCAACGACAAGGGTGAGGCGGGCTACGACCTGTGGGTCGGCGGCGGCCTGTCGACCAACCCGATGCTGGCCAAGCGCCTGGGCGTCTTCGTCACCCCCGAGCAGGCCAGCGCGGTCTGGGCCGGCGTGATCGGCATCTTCCGTGACTACGGCTACCGTCGCCTGCGGCACAGGGCGCGGCTGAAGTTCCTGGTCAGCGACTGGGGCACGGAGAAGTTCCGGCAGGTCCTGGAGACCGAGTACCTCGGCCACGCGCTTCCCGACGGCCCCGCGCCCGAGCCGCCCCGCAACGGGCGCAGGGACCACGTGGGCGTCTTCCCGCAGAAGGACGGCAACTTCTACGTCGGCTTCGCCCCCAAGGTCGGCCGTCTCAGCGGTGACACGCTGCACCTGATCGCCGACATCGCCGAGCGGCACGGCTCGGGCCGGGTGCACACCACGGCCGAGCAGAAGATGGTCATCCTCGACGTCGCCCCCGACCAGGTCGACAGCATCGTGGCCGAGCTGGAGGCGAACGACCTGCGGGTCAACCCCTCCACCTTCCGCCGCCAGACCATGGCGTGCACGGGCATCGAGTTCTGCAAGCTGGCGATCGTCGAGACCAAGGGCGCGGGCGCCAACCTGATCGACGAGCTCGAAAGGCGCCTTCCCGACTTCAAGCAGCCGCTGACGATCAACCTCAACGGCTGCCCGAACTCCTGCGCGCGCGTCCAGGTCGCCGACATCGGCCTCAAGGGCCAGCTCATCGTCAACGACGAGGGCGAGCAGGTCGAGGGCTACCAGATCCACCTGGGCGGCTCGCTGGGCGTCAGCTCGGGCTTCGGCCGCAAGGTCCGCGGCCTGAAGACGACGGCCACGGAGCTTCCCGACTACGTCGAGCGCGTGGTGCGCAACTTCGACAAGCAGCGAAACGAGGGCGAGACCTTCTCCGAGTGGGTCCAGCGGGCCGACGAGGCGGACCTCAAGTGACCGGCCTGCCGTACGGGGAGGGCCAAAGATGAGCGAGCGGGCCGTCCCCTTCCACTGCCCCTACTGCGGCGAAGAGGACCTCGAACCCTACGAGGGCGACGGCGGCTGGTACTGCCGTTCGTGCGCCCGCGCCTTCAAGCTGAAGTTTCTCGGAATCGGAGTGCGGTCATGAGCCTGGTGGACATCGAAGTCGGATTACGGCAGCAGCGCGGCACGCTGGACCTGCAGGACATCGTCGAGTCGGCGGCCCGTTTCCTTGAGGACGCCTCCGCGCTTGAGATCATCCGCTGGGCGGCGGCCACCTTCGGCGACCGGCTGTGCCTCACCTCCTCCATGAGTGACGCCCTGCTGATCGACCTGGTGAGCCGGGTCAAGCCCGGGATCGACGTGTTGTTCATCGACACCGGTTACCACTTCGCCGAGACGATCGGCACCCGTGACGCGGTGCGGCAGGTCTACGACGTGAACGTGATCGACGTCAAGCCGTCCAGGACGGTGGCCGAGCAGGAGCGCGACCTCGGTCCCCGCCTGTTCGGGCGCAATCCCGACCTGTGCTGCTACCTGCGCAAGGTCGAGCCGCTCAACCGCGCCCTTGAGCCGTACCTCGCCTGGATCTCCGGCATCCGCCGTGACGAGGCCAGCACCCGCGCCGGGGTCAAGGTCGTCGAGTGGGACGCCAAGCGCCAGATGGTGAAGATCAACCCGATCGCCCGCTGGACGCAGGAGGACGTCGACAACTACATGGCCGACAACGGCGTGCTGATCAACCCGCTGCACTACGACAACTACCCCTCGATCGGCTGCGCGCCCTGCACCCGTCAGGTGGCGCCCGGCGAGGACCCGCGCAGCGGCCGCTGGGCGGGGATGGGCAAGACGGAATGCGGGCTGCATCTATGACGTCCGTGACGTGGCGCCCGCGTGGCGTGACGTCGGCACCGCCCCTGATCGCGGTGGCGCACGGGTCCCGCGACCCGCGCGCCGCCGCGACGGTCGAGGAACTTCTCGACCTCGTACGGCGCGCCCGTCCCGAGATCCCGGTGCGCACCGCCTACCTCGACCACGCCCCGCCGACGCTCGCCATGGCGCTCTCGGGGCTGGGCGAGGCGGCGGTGCTGCCGCTGCTGCTCACCGAGGCCTACCACAGCCGGGTCGACATCCCCGGCGCGCTGGCCGAGGCCACGGCCCGTAACCCCAGGCTGCGTGTGCACAGGGGCGCGACGCTCGGCCCGCACCCGCTGCTGGTCACCGCCCTTGAGCGGCGTCTGGCCGAGGCGGGGGTCGAGGCGGGGGACCCCTCGACCGCGGTCGTGCTGGTCTCGGCCGGGTCGAGCAGCCGCAGCGCCAACGCGACGGTCGCCGGGGTGGCCGCCCAGTGGGGACGGCGCCGGGGCTGGTGGTCGGTGACCGCCGCCTACGCCACGGCCGCGGAGCCGACGCCGCAGGAGGAGGTCCTACGGCTGCTGCGCGCGGGGGCCCCTCGGGTGGTCGTGGCCCCCTACCTGCTGGCCCCCGGCCACTTCGCCGACAAGATCCGCCGTGACACGACGGCCGTGGGCGCCGAGGTCGTCGCGGACGTCCTCGGCGCCGCCCCCGAGCTGGCCACCGTGTTAATCGAACGTTACGAGCAGGCCCTGGGCGGGCTGGAGCGCTCAGCCACCGCCTGACCCCGTTCCACCGGTGGTGGGATGGACGGGGGTGATGGTGATCGTGATGGTGACGGAGGGCGAGGGCTTGGGAGGGCTGGGAGTGACGGTCACGGTCACCGTGGGCTCAGGGGTGCTCCCGTCCACGAAGGTGCAGTCGGGTCCGTTCTCGCAGGGTTCGATCCACGTGTCGGTGACCCTGAACCGCATGTCGGCCCGCCCCCCGTCCGCGAGGTCGAGCACCCGGCGCGCGTCCTCCCCGGTGACGAGTGTCCTGCCCAGCTGGGCGACGGAACCCGCCGGGAGCACGGCGACCTCGAAGCGCGAGCCCCGTCGCACGGTCAGGTTGACGCCGTCTCTGAACTTCTTGTCGGTGCCGGGCAGCCATTCGGCGCATGACAGGGCGTTGCGGTAGACGCCGTCCTCCCAGTAGAGCAGTTCCGCCCCGCGCGGGCAGGAGATCATCGCCGTCGCGTTGCCCCGGTCCGTCTTTCTGGGGATGTCGAAGGCGACGCGCTCGCCCATCTTGGTGAACCGCTTGTCGAGGACGACCTTGCTCCTGGAGGCGACGCCGTAGCCGGGTGAGGAGACCGCGGACATGACGCCGTTCCAGGTGTCGTCCGTGCTCTCCGGGGCCCCGGTGGCCGGCAGGATCAGGGTGGCGGCGACGGCGAGCCCCACCCCGGCGGCACCGCCGAGCAGGCCGATCCTGCGCCGTCTGATCCCGCGGACGCGCTCGTGGACCCGGGCGACGGTGACGCCGCCCCCGGCGCCCTCCCACCGCTCGGCGTCCTGTCGCAGCAGGTCGCGCAGCTCGGATTCGATGTTCGTCATGTCAGCTCCCCGAGGGTGGCCGCGGCCCTGGCCGCGGGATCGACGCGCAGCTTGGCCAGCGCCCTGGCGGCCTGGCTGCGTACGGTGACCGCCGAGCAGCCGAGGATCTCGGCGATCTGCCCGTCCGGCAGGTCCGCGTAGTAACGCAGCACCAGCACCGCCCGCTGCTTGGCGGGCAGGGCGGCCAGTGCCGTACGGAGTTCCTCGCGGACGCCGAATCCGTCCAAGGGGTCCTCCAGGACGTTCTCCGGCAGGCTCCCTGTCGGGATCTCCGACCGCCATCTCCTGCGCCACCAGCTCGCGTGGGTGTTGGCCAGGATCCGGTACACATACGGGTCGGGGTCGTCGCGCACCCTGCGCCAGGCGAGCCACGCCTTGGCCAGCGCCGTCTGCGTCAGGTCCTCCGCCTGCCCCCAGTCGCGGCAGAGCAGATAGGCGGTGCGCAGCAGACGGGCCGAGCGTTGCGCGACGTAGCCTTCGAAGTCGGCCCGGTCTCGCATCCGATGGTCCTCACTGATCGGTGATGTTCACCGATCACTACCGTCCGGACCCCCGGGAACGTTGCACGGCCGTACGGGACGGCGGGGGGAGGCTAGCGCCGGTCGTCGCGGCGGTCGGAGCCGTGCCAGCCGTGTGAGCCGGGACCGTGCTGTTCCCCCGTGAGCTCTCCGCGCATTTCCCGCCACTGCTCCCGCCAGGCGGCCCACTGCTTCTTCAGGGGCTTGGTCCTGGAGTCGCCGATCACCTTGAGTTCGCCCATGAGCACGTACGCCTTGACCCGGATCAGCGGCGCGTTCACGCCGGGCGGCGCCTCGTTGACCTTGACCTTCTTCTCCCCCATGATCGCGATGCCGTCCAGCTCGACGTCCACGCCGTCCGGCACGATGATCTTCACCTCGCCCATGACCGCGGTGACGACGATGTCGACCACGTCGGTGCGGACCTCGGCCTCGCGCAGGTCGAGGACGACCCCGCCCATCACGGCGACCGCGCCGAGCCCCTGGTCGATGCGCCACTTGCCGCGGCGCTTCGACTCGCTCATCACCGCGACGAACCACTTCCGCACCCTTCCCGGGGGCCGCCCCTGCGGCTCGTAGGCGGGGGCGGGAGCCGGGGCTGAGCGTCCTGCGCCGGGCAGGTCCGAGGTGATGACGGCCAGCTCGGCCTGGGTGACGGCGGTGTAGGCCGCCTCGGTGCGCTCGGTCAGCTCCCCGAGCGTCAGCCGCCCCTCGACGGAGGCGACACGCAGCCACTCGACGGTGGCCTCCCGCTCGGCGTCCGAGATTCGCATCGCACCGGGATCGCTCATAACTCACAACATATCGCGAGTTGTCCGGTCAACGGCTCCTCCCTGAGGAGGACATGACCGCCCCTGAGGAGGGCGGGAACAGGTTAGGGTCCCCTCATGTACCAAGAACTTCTTGAGGCGGTCGCCCGCGGTGACGTCGAGCGCGTCGAGCGCCTGCTCCGGGACGGCCTCGGCGCCGACCCCGAGGCGGCCGGGCACAGCACGGCGCTGTACGCCGCCGCCGCGGGCGGCAGGACGGCGATCGTCGAGGCGTTGCTGGCGCACGGGGCCGACCCCGGCAGGATCAGCGGCGGCGAGGAGGAGGGCCTGCCCCTGTGCGCGGCCGCCGCCCTGGGCCGTGTCGAGACCGTGGAGGCGCTGCTCCGCGCCGGGGCCGACCCCTCGGCCAGGGAGGAGGACGGCTGGACCGCGCTGCTCTGGGCCGCCTCGAACGGCCGGGAGGAGGCCCTCACGGCGCTGCTGGACGCCGGGGCCGACCCGGAGGAGGCCAACGAGAGCGGCGAGACCGCGCTCACCCTGGCCGCCAGGCGCGGGGCGCTCGGCGCGACGCGGGTGCTCCTGGAGCGCGGGGCCGAGGCCGACAGGCCCGACGGCGAGGGCGACACCCCGCTGGCCATCGCCTACGACTGGCTGGGCACCCAGCTGGAGAGCGCGCTGCTCGAACAGCTCACCGAGCAGGTCCCCGAGGACTCCCAGTTCGTCGTCGGCCGCAGCCGGGCCTCCGACGGCACCGACCTGGTGACCGTCGCCGCCGTGAGCCAGGACGGGGAACGGCTGGCCGAGCTGCGCTGCCAGCGCGGCCACGCGGCCGTCGCGACCCTCCTGGAGGAGGCGACCGGTCAGCTTCCCGGCGTCGAGACGCTGGTCGAGCGGGCGCTGCCGTACCGGGACGTCGACGAGGAGGCGGAGACCTGGTGGACGATCGCGGGCGCGCTGAGCAAGCGCGCGGACGAGGAGACGTTCGAGGCCGCGGCGCGGTTGTGCGTCAGTGAGGACCCGCGCAGGCGGGAGTTCGGCGTCGACGTGCTCGCCGAGTTCGGCTTCACCGACGACGAGCGGCCCTTCCTCGACCGGACCCTGCCGATCCTGCGGCGGATGGCGGCCACCGAGGGCGACGAGCGGGTGCTGCGCTCGGTGCTCGGCGCGCTCGGCCACCACGCCGACCCCCGCTCCCTGCCCGAGGTGCTGGAGATCGTCACCGCCCCGGGCTGGACCCGCACCCAGGCCGACCCGGCCGCGCTGGCCGCCGTGCTGCCGCCCGGCCACGCCGAGGGGCTCGCGCTGCTCCTCTCGATGAGCGAGGACCCCGACGAGGAGGTGCGCGAGTGGGCGACCATGGGCCTGGCCGGGCTGTCCGAGGACGGCGAGCCGATCCGTGACGCGCTGGCGGCGCGACTCGGCGACGAGGAGCTGGGCACGGTGGCCGAGGCGACGCGCGGCCTGCTGGTGCGCGGCGACCCGCGGGCCAAGCGGGGGGTCGAGCGGGTCCTCGCCGAGAGCGACGAGGACGACGACTACCTGCGCGACCTGGTCAAGGAGGCCTGACTGGATGACCCACGACGTCTTCAACCAGGTTCCGCCGCTCGTCGGGCACGACGTGTCCGACGACGCCGCCCTCCTGGCCGGCGTCGAGCGTGAGGGGGCGGGCTGGGCCACGGGGGAGGTGCGGGCGCTGGGCGTGCTCGCGGGCTCAGAACGGGCCGCCGAGTGGGGGCGCCTGGCCAACGAGCATCCGCCGGTCCTGCGCACCCACGACGCCCGTGGCCACCGGATCGACGAGGTCGAGTTCCATCCCGCCTGGCACGAGCTGATGGCCGTCGCGGTCGGCGAGGGGCTGCACGCCGCGCCCTGGGCCGATGCCAGGCCCGGCGCGCACGTGGCCCGCGCGGCCGGGTTCTACCTCTGGAGCCAGGTCGAGGCGGGGCACGGCTGCCCGATCTCGATGACCTACGCCTCGGTCGCCGCGCTGCGTCACGCCCCCGCCCTCGCCGCCGAATGGGAGCCGCTGCTGACGTCCAGGAGCTACGACTTCGGGCTCCGGCCGCCGCTGGGCAAGCGCGGGGTGCTCGCCGGGATGGCGATGACCGAGAAGCAGGGCGGCTCAGACGTCCGCGCGGGCACCACGAGGGCCGAGCCCCTCGCCGGCGGCGGCTACGCGCTGACCGGCCACAAGTGGTTCAACTCCGCCCCGATGTGCGACGCGTTCCTGGTGCTCGCCCAGGCGCCGGGAGGCCTGTCGTGCTTCCTGCTGCCCCGCGTCCTGCCGGACGGCACCCGCAACGCCATGCGCCTGGTGCGGTTGAAGGACAAGCTGGGCAACCGGTCGAACGCCAGCGCCGAGGTGGAGTACGAGGGGGCGTTCGCCTGGCCGGTCGGTGAGGAGGGCCGGGGCGTGCGGACCATCCTGGAGATGGTGAACATGACCCGGCTCGACTGCGTGATCGGCTCGGCCGCCGGGATGAGGTACGGCGCGGTCAGGGCCGTCCACCACGCCACGCACCGCGCCGCCTTCGGCAGGAGGCTGGCCGACCAGCCGCTGATGCGCAACGTCCTGGCCGATCTCGTCCTGGAGTCGGAGGCGGCGACCACGCTGATGACCCGGCTCGCCGGGGCCACCGACCGGGCCGTCGCCGGGGACCGGTCCGAGGCGGCGCTGCGCCGTACCGCGCTGGCGGTCGCGAAGTACTGGGTGTGCAAGCGCGCCCCCGCCCACGCGGCCGAGGCGATGGAGTGCCTGGGCGGCAACGGCTACGTCGAGGACTCCCAGATGCCCAGGCTGCTGCGCGAGTCACCGCTCAACGGCATCTGGGAGGGCTCGGGAAACGTCGCGGCGCTGGACGTGCTGCGTGCTCTGGGGCGTGAGCCGGAGGCCGTCGAGGCGTTCCTCGCGGAGATCGCGCTCGCCAGGGGGGCCGACCGGCGTCTCGACGCGGCGGTCGTGCGGCTGCGTGCCCTGCTGGGCGCGCTCGGCGATCTCGCCGCCGCCGAGGCGAACGCCCGCCGGATCGCCGAGGACATGGCCCTGGTCCTGCAGGGTTCCCTGCTCGTACGGCTGGCGCCCGCGGCCGTCGCCGACGCCTTCTGCGCCTCCCGGCTGGCCGGTGAGGGGGGCCGTGCCTTCGGCACCCTGCCGCCCGGCCTCGACCTGGAGGCCGTGATCGGCCGGGCCGTCATCTGACCCATCCCTGGCGTCTCTGGTGGTAGGCGGCGACGGCCGCCGCGCTCTGGACGTCGTCGGCGAGCAGTCTGGTCAGCCGGTCGAGCCGGTTGGCGGCGCACAGCGCGTAGCTCTCCGCCCACCACTCGGCCGGGCAGTCGCGGTAGCGGTCGAGAACCAGCAGGGGGCGGCAGAAGCGCATGATCCGGCGCCACTCAGGGGTCTGGTCCATCTCGTCCATCTGGCACAGGGCGTGACCGATCATGTGGTGGACCAGCGAGCCCGACGAGTGGGCCCCTCCGGTGACGACGATCGTGCGCCCCATATGGATGCCCGCCGACTCCGCGGCGACCCGCGCGTCGCAGGAGTCGTCCGGCTCCGGCGGCTCGGGCAGCAGGTCGGCGCCGAGCCAGATCCCGTCGAGGTCCTCGGACAGCCGGGTCGCCAGGTGGACCGGCAAGCTCGCCAGTTCGTCGATCGCGGCGACGAGCTCCCTGCGCGGTGTCCCCGTCCAACGCCGGTGGATCACCCGTTCCAGCACGCCGCAGTCCCGGCTGCCGTCCCTCGGCAGCGGATCGCGGTGGCCCGTGCGGGCCGGTCCGGGGGTCCTCATCCGAAGCGCTCCGTCCTGACAAAGAATTGCTCTCCGGTGGTAAACGTCCGTCGCAGCGGAGTTCATTACGAGCGGCGGCCGGATATTCATTGATCCGCGAGGGCGCGAGAGCGGCCCCTCCCCGGCGGACGCGTCGTTTCCGGCCCGTCCCCGCCCTCGGAAGACGGCCGGTTTCACCCCCACCAAAAGGATCGAACATGACGACCAGCCTGAAAGCCCTGGGAGCGGTGTGCGGCGCGCTTTCCTGCCTGCTCACCGGTCCCCCGGCCACGCCGGTGCCGCCCTCCGTCGAACGTCCCTCCCCGTGTCAGGCCGACGTCGCGCGGGCGGTGGCCGGACAGCTCGCGAAGGCACCCGACGGGCGTTTCGTCCCGCCGGACACGGTCTCCTACGACGACGGCGCCGAGGTGATCACCTTCCGGCCCCCGTCGTGCGGCCCGGCCAGGCGTGGCGCCGAGCACGACTGCGACGAGGACGGCGTTCCCGGCAACGCGGTCTGCCTCTACGACCGCAGGGCCTACGAGGGATCGCGGCAGGCCATCAAGGTGCCGGGCACGAGGAGGATCGACGGGATCGGCCTCTTCATGTCCCTCAGGAACGACCGCCCCTTCGTCTTCCTCGTCAAGAGGAACCGGGACGAGGAGGGGACCTGTTTCCCCGGCGGGTCGGGATACGGCAATCTCCGGGGTGTCGCCGACCGGCGCTGGGTCAACGCCCATCCCAGCCTGCGTGAGTGCCCCGGCCGATGAGAGGGCGACGGCGCCGTACGGTTTGGGCGGGATCGCACCGTACGGCGCCGCCGCCGGTCATGAGGTCAGGCCGGGACCGGCGACCCACCGGGCGGTGAGGTAGGTCCGGTACTCCTCGACGGCCGGGCGCGGTTCCCCCGGGCCTGTGAGCCTGATCAGCTCGGTCGCCAGCAGCCCACCGGTCGCCGAGCTGACGACGAACACCCCGAGCAGCGGCCCGTCCTCGAACCCGAAGGCCCGCCCTGGCCTGCCGTTGCGGTCCCTGACCTGCCCGATGTCCCGCAGGTCGTCCTGGGCGGCGAGCGTCCGCCACAGAGCCGCGCGGAGGTCGGGCTCGACCACGTCGTGGGAGTGCAGGTCCTCGACGGCCCTGACCAGGCGGTGCGTGCGCGTCATGCCCGCCTGCGGCTCCCCGTCGAGCAGCTGGTCGCGCAGCTCCTCCTCGGAGCGCGACAGAGCGGCCGCCCTGGGGCCGAGGTCCGCCGCGGCGCCGGTCTCACTGTTCTCACCGCCCTCGGTGGCCGTCGCCTGGTCGGCCCCTGGCGTGATACCGGCCCAGCCGCCGCTCCCGAACGGCCTTCCGTGCCTGCGCGTCCTGTGGTAGGTGCCCCGATCGTCCTGCGGCGTCCAGCGGCTGACGACCCACGGTGTCATCCGCGAGGTCGTGCCGTCCCGGGTGACGCTGGTGGCCAGCAGCCACTCCTCGGTCTCGACGTAGCTCCACGGCCCCTCCTGCCTGCCCGGGCGGGAACCGGCGAGCCGGGCCAGGCCGAGCAGTCCTGCCGAGGCCCGGGGGAAGGACGACATCGGGAGCGGATGGCCGCGCAGCGGCTCGACCGCCGACAGGTGAACGATCCGTGCCAGGTCCGCGGTGATGGGCGGGCCGGTGCGCGAGGCGGCGGCGCCCGGCGGCGGGCCCTCCCCCGCCCCCTGCCGGTCTCCCGGCTGTCCCCGCTGCACGACCCTCGGCAGGACCGCCACCGCGACGGCGGTCGCCAGCAGGGCCACCACCAGGACCGACCCCCTGCCCCGCGCCCGCCGGGGGGTGCTCTCGCTCATGATCCGCCGTAGGACCTCCTCCTGCCCGTCGCCCATCCTCCGCCGCGCCTCGTGCGGGGGCACGGGGTTGCAGCGGACCATGAGCTCGCGGAACCGGTCTCGTCCCCGCGCCCTCACCGGCCCGCCTCCTCGCACCACAGGCACATGCCCCGCAGCAGGTCCGCCAGCCTCATGCGGGCCCGGCACAGCCGTACCCTGACCGCGTTCGGCGTCAGACCGAGAACCCCGCCGATCTCATCGATCGCGAGGTCCTCCCAGTAGTGCAGGCGGAGGACCTCTCCGTCCTTGGGGCGCAGGCGCGCCATGGCCGTCTCCATCGCGGTCCTGACCTCTTCCTCGTCGTGTGTCCCGTCACCGGACAGCTCCGGTGGCAGCTGTCTCAGCAGCGCCATGAGGCGCTGTCTGCGCCCCTCGCCGCGGGTGGCGTTGCGCACGTGCCCCCAGGCGACGCGGTACAGCCAGGCGACGACGGCGCGGTCGTCGTCCCTGGGAATCCTGTTCCTCTTGCGCCAGGCCGTCTGGAAGGTGCACGAGGCGACGTCGTCGGCCCCGGTGAAGCCGACCCGGCGCGCCGCGTAGGCCCAGACGGGCTCGTAGAAGGCGCGGAACATCTCCTCGAACCACTTCTCCTCGTCCTCCGGCACGGTCGCCCCTTCCCCACCTGGCGTCATGTTTCTTACGTCCACCACCAAGGGATCGATTACAGATTCCATTCGTAAGGTAACGCCGGGTAATCGAATCGCCTCGGGAACGGGGGCGACGGGCGGCTCCGGGGACAAGCCTCGTGATCTCGGCGAGTAGGGTCGTTCCTGGTTAACGCTTCGTGATCGAAAGGACATCGCCATGGCGACGACACGTACCGCGACGACCCAGTGGAAGGGCTCGCTCCTCGACGGATCGGGCACCGTCTCGCTGGACTCGTCCAAGGTGGGCACCTTCGACGTGTCCTGGCCCTCCAGGGCCGAGCAGGCCAACGGCAAGACCTCGCCCGAGGAGCTCATCGCGGCGGCGCACTCCTCCTGCTTCTCGATGGCCCTGTCCCACGGCCTGGCCCAGGCGGGCACCCCGCCGCAGTCCCTGGAGACCAAGGCCGAGGTGACCTTCCAGCCGGGCGAGGGCATCACGGGGATCGTCATCTCCGTCCGCGGCCAGGTCGAGGGCCTGTCCGCGGAGGAGTTCCAGAAGGCCGCCGAGACGGCCAAGGCCAACTGCCCGGTGAGCAAGGCCCTCTCCGGCACCACGATCAGCCTCAACGCCGAACTGGTCGGCTGATCGAGCGTGTCTTCCGGCCGTGCCCGCCTCGGCGGCGCGGCCGGGAGACCTGCGTCCCATCCCCGCGAGGCGGGAAAAGCGCAGGTTAAAGCCTTGCGGCCAGGCGTTCCACCCGGTGACCCCGGGCGCGTACACTCAGGCGACCCCCATTCAGCCGGGCGGGCCGTCCCTCTTTCACGGCCACCGTCCGGCCGAGACCGCCGAGACCGTCAGAGGAAAGTCCGCACACCTTGTGAGCTCCCGCCCCCTCGTTTCGTGTCCCCCGGACCAGGGTGAGGAGGGCGACGGCACCTGTGCGCACGAGGGCTAGCTGAGGGAGATTGAGGGCCGCATGCGCGAGATCTGGCCGGGAGAGCCTTACCCCCTGGGCGGCACGTGGGACGGCGCGGGCACCGGCTTCTCGGTGTTCTCCGAGGTCGCCGAACGCGTCGAGCTGTGCCTGTTCGACGACGACGGCCGTGAGGAGCGCGTCGACCTGCCCGAGGTGGATGGTTTCGTCTGGCACGGCTACTTCCCCGGGGTCGCCCCCGGCCAGCGGTACGGCTACCGCGTGCACGGCCCCCACGACCCCTCGCGCGGCCACCGCTGCAACCCCGCCAAGCTGCTGCTTGACCCCTACGCCAAGGCGGTCGAGGGCGAACTGAGGTGGAACGAGTCGCTGTTCTCCTACCCCTTCACCGACCCGGCCAGCAGGAACGACGACGACAGCGCCCCCTTCATGCCGAAGAACGTGGTGGTCAACCCGTTCTTCGACTGGGGGAACGACCGGCCGCCGCGCACGCCGTACCACCAGACCGTGATCTACGAGGCGCATGTGCGGGGGCTCACCATGCGCCACCCCGCGGTGCCGCCCGAGCAGCGCGGCACCTACGCGGGGCTGGCGCACCCGGCGGTCATCGACCACCTGCTGACCCTGGGCGTCACCGCGGTCGAGCTGATGCCGGTGCACCAGTTCGTGCCCGAGCACGCGATGGTCGCCCGCGGGCTGACGAACTACTGGGGCTACAACACGATCGCCTACCTGGCCCCGCACGCCGCCTATTCGAGCTCGGGGCAGCGCGGCGAGCAGGTGCTGGAGTTCAAGGCGATGGTGCGGGCGCTGCACGACGCCGGGATCGAGGTCATCCTCGACGTGGTCTACAACCACACGGCCGAGGGCGACCACATGGGGCCGACGCTGGGTTTCCGCGGCATCGACAACGCGGCCTACTACCGGCTGCACGACGGAGACCGGCGCTACTACCTCGACTACACCGGCTGCGGCAACTCCCTCAACGTCCGCTCCCCGCACGCGCTGCAGCTCATCATGGACTCGCTGCGCTACTGGGTCCTGGAGATGCACGTGGACGGCTTCCGGTTCGACCTGGCCTCCGCCCTGGCCCGTGAGCTGCACGACGTGGACCGGCTGAGCGCCTTCTTCGACCTGATCCAGCAGGACCCGGTCATCTCCCAGGCGAAGCTGATCGCCGAGCCGTGGGACGTGGGGCCCGGCGGCTACCAGGTCGGCAACTTCCCGCCGCTGTGGACCGAGTGGAACGGCAAGTACCGCGACAGCGTGCGCGACTTCTGGCGCGGCAACGGCTCGGCGCTGCCTGAGCTGGCCTCGCGGCTGACCGGTTCGGCCGACCTGTACGCCACCTCGGGGCGCCGTCCCGTCGCCTCCATCAACTTCGTCACCTGCCACGACGGGTTCCCCCTCACCGACCTGGTCTCCTACGACCGCAAGCACAACGAGGCCAACGGGGAGGACAACCGGGACGGCACCGACGACAACCGCTCGTGGAACTGCGGCGCCGAGGGACCGGTCGACGACCCGGAGATCACCTCCCTGCGCCGCCGCCAGCGCCGCAACCTGCTGACCACCCTGTTCGTCTCGCAGGGTGTGCCGATGTTGCTGGCCGGCGACGAGTTCGGCAGGAGCCAGGGCGGCAACAACAACGCCTACTGCCAGGACAACGAGATCTCCTGGATCGACTGGTCCCCGGCCGGGACCGACAAGGAGCTGCTGGACTTCGTCAGGGGGCTGTCCGAGCTGCGGCGCGAGCACCCCGTCTTCCGGCGGCGCCGGTTCTTCCACGGCCGCAAGGCCGAGGACGGCACCCGCGACATCGTCTGGCTGACCCCCTCGGGCGAGGAGATGTCGGCCGCCGACTGGCACACCGGCTACGCCAAGTCGCTGGCGGTCTTCCTGAACGGCGCGGCCATCACCGAACCCGGCCCGCGTGGCGAGCCGATCGTGGACGACTCGTTCCTGCTGCTGATCAACGGCCACCACGAGGACCTGACCTTCACCGTCCCCGGCGCCAGGTACGGCGCGCGCTGGCTGTCCGTGCTGGACACCGCGCGGGAGGGCGGCGACGAGACCGCCCACGAGGGGCCCTGGCCCGCCGACGCCCACGTCCCGGTGACCTCCCGCTCGATCAGGATCCTGCGCTGCCGACGCCCCTGACGGCGCCTCGCTAGGGCCTGGTCAGCAGGATGAGGACGAAGGTGGTCAGCCCGGCGAGAAGGTGCAGCAGGATCGTGAGGACCGGCGGGCGCTGGCCGGCGCCGCGCGCGTGACGGCCGCCGCCGAGCCAGCGGGTGGACATGGTGAAGCCGAGCAGGGCCGTCAGCGCGAGCGCCCCGAACGCCAGCCAGGCCAGCACCCGGCGGTCGGTGACCAGGTAGGCGCTCCAGCAGCTCAGGGCCGACATGGCGAGCATCGGGTGGGCGAAGAGCAGCGCGGCGGGGAAGCGGGTGACCTTCGCCGCCTGGCTGCGTGGCCCGCCGTGGAGCAGCCACAGCCGCAACAGGCGGACGCCGAACATCGCGGTGATCAACCACGTCACGATCGCGGCCAGCCCCACACTGCCTCCCCGTCTCTTTTGCCGCATCATGTAACGCCACTCGCCCCGATTTCACCGGAAGTGTCGAATCCGTTACCGAACGTTCTCGCGGGAGGGCCGTACGGTCTCCTGTGCCAAGGTAGGAGGATGCGTCTCATCCACCCGGCCGCCTCCGACGAGGTCGATCTCGCCCGGCTCTACGCCTACCCCCGCGAACGGTGCGTCCGGCTCAACATGGTGGCCAGCGCCGACGGGGCCGCCTGGCTCGACGGGCTGTCCGGCGGATTGTCGGGCCGTGGCGACCGGCGGATCTTCGGGGTGCTGCGCGGGCAGGCCGACGTCGTCCTGGCCGGCGCCACGACGGTCAGGGCCGAGGGGTACGGCCCCGCCAGGCCCCGGGAGTCGTGGCGTCACCTGCGTGCGGGGCGTCCTGCGGCGCCGCCGGTGGCCGTGCTCACCCGGCTGCTCGACCTGGACCTCGAAAGCCCGCTGTTCACCGAGGCCGAGCCGTACGCCAGGACGATCGTGGTCACCTGTGAGGCGGCTCCCGCGCGGCGGCGTGCGGAGACGGCCGAGGTGGCCGAGGTGATCGTGGCCGGTGGCGACCGGATCGACCTGGCCGCGGCGCTGGCCGAGCTGGCCTCACGCGGCCTGGGGCGGGTGCTGTGCGAGGGCGGCCCCAAGGTCAACGCCCAGCTCGCCGAGGCCGACCTGGTCGACGAGCTGTGCCTGACGGTGAGCCCGATGCTGACCGGCGGCCCCGCGGCGCGCATCCTCAACGGCCTTCCGGCGTCGGTCCGGCTGGACCTGGCCCATGTCCTGGAGGAGGACGGTTTCCTGTTCACCAGGTATGTCCGTCCTCTCCGGTAGAAAGGTCAGGCTAGCCCGACGAACGGACGACGAGGAGTGACATGAACCTGCCGCTGCGGCCCCCGGTCGCACCGATGCTGGCCAAGGCCGTCAAGTCCCTGCCGCCGCAGGACGGCACCATGCTCTACGAGCCGAAGTGGGACGGCTACCGGTGCGTCGTCTTCCGCGACGGCGACGAGGTCTACCTCGGCAGCCGCAACGAACGGCCGTTCACGCGCTACTTCCCCGAGCTGGTGGAGGCGGTGCGGGCGGAGCTGCCCGAGCGGGTGGTGGTGGACGGGGAGATCGTCATCCGCGGCGGCCAGGCGCTCGACTTCGAGGCCCTGCAGCAGCGCATCCACCCCGCGGCCTCCCGGGTGAGACTGCTGGCCGAGCAGACGCCCGCCTCGTTCGTCGCCTTCGACCTGCTTGCCCTCGGCGACGAGTCCCTCATGGAGGTCCCCTTCGCCGAGCGCAGGGCACGCCTTGAGTCGATCTTCGGCGACGCGGGCCGGAGCATACGGCTGACACCGGTGACCACCTCGCAGGAGCGGGCGGCCGAGTGGTTCGAGACGTTCGAGGGCGCCGGGCTCGACGGCATCGTGGCCAAGCCCGGCGGCCTGCCGTACCAGCCGGACAAGAGGGCGATGTTCAAGGTCAGGCACGAGCGCACGGCGGACGCCGTGGTCGCGGGCTACCGCGAGCACAAGTCGGGGCCGGTGGTCGGCTCCCTGCTGCTCGGCCTCTACGACGCCGAGGGCGCCCTGAGGCACGTCGGCGTCGCGGCCTCCTTCCCGATGAAGCGCAGGGCGGAGCTGGTCGAGGAGCTGGCGCCGTATGTGAGCCAGGACGGTCACCCGTGGAGCGCCGAGTCCCTGCCCGGGGCGATCTCCAAGTGGAGCGCGGCCAAGGACCTGTCGTTCGTGCCGCTGCGGCCCGAGCTGGTGATCGAGGTCGCCTACGACCACATGGAGGGCACGCGCTTCCGGCACACCGCCCACTTCCGCCGCTGGCGCCCCGACCGGACCCCGGAGTCGTGCACGTTCGAGCAGCTCGAACAGCCTGTCTCCTACGACCTGGACGACATCCTGGCCCGCTGAGGGGCCGGTGGATCAGTCTCGCGCCTTGCTCGGCTGCACCCGCTTCGGCTCGCCGGGCATCTTGGGGTAGTTGGGGGGATAGGGCAGGTCCTGCGCGCCGTCGCGTTCGTACCATTCGAGCAGTGGCTCGATCGAGAAGGCCTGGTCGTCGATCGCGGCGTGCACGTCGCCCAGCTTGGCGAAGCGGGCCGGAACCGTACGGATGTCGAAGTCGCGCGGGTCTGCGTCGGCCAGCTCCTCCCAGGTGAGCGGGGCCGAGACCGGGGCGTTCGGCCTGGCCCGCACCGAGTAGGCGGCGGCCAGGGTCCGGTCGCGGGCGTTCTGGTTGTAGTCGATGAAGATCCGCTCGCCCCGCTCCTCCTTCCACCAGGCGGTGGTGGCCAGGTGGGGCACCCGGCGCTCGACCTCGCGGGCGAGGGCGATGCCGGCGTGACGCACCTGGACGAAGTCCCAGCGCGGCTCGATGCGCACGGCCACGTGGACGCCCCGGCCGCCCGAGGTCTTGGCGAAGCCGGTCACGCCGAGCTCCTGGAGGATGTCGCGGACCGTGAAGGCCACCTGCCGCGCCTGCGCGAAGCCCGTTCCCGGTTGCGGGTCGACGTCGACGCGCAGTTCGTCGGGGTGCTCGGTGTCACCGGAGCGCACCTGCCAGGGGTGGAAGTCGATGGTGCCCAGGTTGGCGCAGTAGGCCAGGGAGGCGACCTCGGTCACGCACAACGCGTCGGCGGTGCGCCCGCTGGGGAAGCGGACCGTGGCCGTGCGCACCCAGTCGGGCCGTTTGACGGGCATCCGCTTCTGGTAGATCTCCTCTCCCTCGACCCCGTCCGGGTAGCGCCTGAGGTGGGTGGGACGGTCGCGGAGGGCGCGCAGCGCCCCCTCGCCCACGCTCACGTAGTACTCGACGAGCTCCCGCTTGGTCACCCCGATCTCGGGGAAGTAGACCTTGTCGGGATTGGTGACCTTGATCACCCTGTCTTCGACAGTGAGTTCGATGTACGGCGACGGCATACGTCCGACCGTACCCCTTGTGAGCCCTCAGGGGCCCGCTCCCACACGACGGGCCGCAGGGCGGGTCCGTCCCGGAGCCGCCGCGGCGGCGGGACCGCGTACTCGACGGGACGGACCACGTGACCGTCCGCCTGCTCTCCGGTCCGAGCGCTGGCGCGTCACCCGGCCGGCGGCGTTCTTCGGCCGTCCTGTTGATCCTCGGACGACCGGGCGGACGGTCTCACCCTTCAGCAGGAAGGCGAAATACCCCCCACATCTCTAAAGACGCCAAAACCGGCATAAATGGATGCTTCGCCTCCAAGATTTTTTCCTCCCGGGTGTACGGCGGGAACCACCCGGGGACACCGCCGGGAGCGCATAGGCTTGAGGGATGGAAAAGGTGGTCAAGAGCGACGCCGAATGGCGCGTCCAGCTCTCTCCCGAGGAGTTCCACGTGCTCCGCCAGGCGGGCACCGAGCGCCCCTTCACCGGTGAGTACGTCGACACCAAGACCGAGGGCGTCTACAGCTGCCGGGCCTGCGGGGCCGAGTTGTTCCGCTCGGACACCAAGTTCGACAGCCACTGCGGCTGGCCCAGCTTCTACGAGCCGTCGCAGTCGGAGGCGGTGACCCTGATCGAGGACCGCTCGCTGGGCATGGTCCGGGTCGAGGTCCGGTGCGCGACCTGCGACTCCCACCTCGGTCACGTCTTCCACGGCGAGGGCTACGGCACCCCGACCGACGACCGTTACTGCATCAACTCCGTGTCCCTGCGGCTCGAACCCGCCGAATAACCGGCGCCCGGCGCCCCGCGACGCGATCCCCCATGGGGAGCGCGGGAGCCCGGCACGGCACGGCGCCATAACTCAAAGTACGCTACCGCCTCCGCAACGTGTTCTTGCTCAGGGAGCAACCGTGCACCTCCGGCACAGGTGGGAGATCGTCGAGACCATTGGCCGGGTGATCACCCAGCGCTGCAGGATCTGCGGCAGGACCAGGGTCCGGGTGAGATGACCCGTCGTCACTTCGGCTCGGGGTAGGTGAGGCGGCAGTCACGGTCCTTGGAGCCGATGATGTTCGCCAGGACGGGGTTGCCGTTCTCGCCGAACCTCGCCTGGACGAAGACCACCGGGTTCGGATCGCCGACCTCCCCGACGAGATAGTCACGACCCGTCTCGCAGAGCTTGAGGGCCTGCTTGGAGTTGCTCGCGGAGTCGGGAAGGTCGGTGTAGATGCGCAGGTAGCCGCCGACGATCCGGATGTCCTTCAGACGCTTGGTCGCCTTGTGCTCGACGAAGTAGGCCAGCGCCTGCTTGTCGGTGTGCTTGGACAGCCCCCCGGCCTTGGCCTCCTGCCCCTTCTTCGCCTTACGCGGCTTGTCGGCCGTGGCCTTCTCCGCGGCCTTCCCGGTGGCCTTCCCAGGGTCCTTCGCCGGATCCTCCGTCTCGGCGGGCGCCGCCACGGGGGCGGTCACCAGCGCCCGCCCCATCTCCTGCTCCTGCGTGCGCGCGCCCGGCCGCAGCAGCGAGCCGCCGAGCACCAGCAGCGCCGCGACCAATGCGGCCGCCCCGACCAGCGCCCGGAGCGTCCCCGGGAGACGGGACCGGCTCCGGCTCCTCCTGCGGCGGTTCCCGCCCGTTTCCATCCTCGGCCTCACAGACGGCGTCGTTCTCCCCGGGCCTCCCCCGGGGGCGGTGTCATGGCGCCGCTACGGCAGCGCGGCGATCAGCTCTCCGGCCGGCTTGCGGACGCCCGTGTAGAAGGGGATCTCCTCCCGGGTGTGCAGCCGTGCCCGCGCGCCCCGCAGGGTTCGCATGAGGTCGACGATGCGGTGCAGTTCGTCGGCCTCGAAGGCGAGCATCCACTCGTAGTCGTTCAGCGCGAAACAGGCGACGGTGTTGGCCCTGACGTCGGGGTACTCCCGGGCCATCTTGCCGTGCTCGGCCAGCATCGCACGGCGCTCGGCGTCCTCCAGGAGGTACCACTCCAGGGAGCGGACGAACGGGTAGACGCAGACGTATCCGCGTGGCTCCTCCTCGGCGAGGAAGGCCGGGATGTGCGACTTGTTGAACTCGGCGGGCCGGTGCAGCGCCATGACCGACCAGACGGGCTCGGCCAGCCGCCCCAGCTCGGTGCGGCGGAACCTGGAGTAGGTCTCCTGCAGGTCGTCGGCGGACGGCGCGTGCCACCAGAACATGAAGTCGGCGTCCGCGCGGAACCCGGCGACGTCGTACAGACCCCGGGTGACCACGTCCTTCTCCGCCACCTGGGCCAGGAGGTCCTCGACCTCGTCGGCCATGCCCTCGCGGTTGGCCGGGCAGCGCTCGCGCAGCCGGAAGACCGACCACATGGTGTAGCGGATCACCTGGTTCAGGTCGCGTGCCTTCGGCCGCGGGTTCCCGTCCGTCGTCCTCACCCCTTCGTCAGCGAATCAGCTTTCCCATGCCATTGTCCCGCCGGATCCAGGTGGTCCAGAATCCGGGCCGCCGCGGTACGGGCGGTCGCGACGCAGGCGGGGACGCCGAGGCCGTCGTAGGCGGCGCCGCACACGGCCAGGCCGGGCTGCGAGGCGACGGCCGCGCGGATGCGGGCCACCCGGTCGAGGTGGCCGACGTCGTACTGCGGCAGGGAGCCGCCCCAGCGGGTCACCCTGGAGTCGCGGGGCAGCCCGCGCGCCCCGGCGACCTCGGCCATCTCCTCCACCGCCAGGGCGACCAGGTCGGCGTCGTCGCGCTGGAGCAGCGCCTCCTCGCCCAGGCGGCCGACGGAGCAGCGCAGCATGACCAGATCGGGGTCTGCCTCGGCCAGGTGCGGCCACTTGACCGAGCTGAACGTGGCGGCCTTGACCGCGCGCCGCTCGACGGGCGGGACCAGGTAACCGCTGCCGGTCGGCGGTACGGGGAAGGCCGCCCTGGGGTAGGCGAGCGTGACGACGGCCATGCTGGCGTACTCGATCCTGGCCAGCTCGGCCGCGGCCCCGGGCACCTCGGCCGCGAGCAGGCGACCGGCCGCCGGAGCAGGCACCGCGACGACCACGGCGTCCGCCTCGATCACCTCGGGCTCGGGCACCGGCCCCGCGACGAGACGCCAGCCGCTCTCGGTACGGCGCAGCTCCCTGACCGTGACACCGGTCCTGATCTCCGCGCCGGAGGCCTCGGCGACGGCCGCGGGCAGGGAGCCCATGCCCCGGTGCAGCGTGGTGAAGACCGGCCCTTCCTTCCGCGCCCCGGTGACGATCTCGCGGGCGGCGGTGAGCAGTGACCGCTCCGACCTGGCCGCTGCGGCGATCCCGGGCATCGTCGCCTCAAGCGACAGGCGCTCGGCCCGGCCCGCGTAGACGCCGCCGAGCATCGGCTCGACCAGCCGCTCGACGACCTCCTCGCCCATCCTGGCCCTGATGTAGGAGGCGACGGAGACGTCGGTCGTGACGAGGGTGGCGGGCAGGACGCGATCCAGTGGGACACGCGCGAGACCGGCGGGGCTCAGCACCCCCGACCTGACCAGCGCGGCCAGGTCCGAGGGGACGCCCATGACCTGCCCCGCGGGCATGGCGCGCAGCGCGCCCCTGCTGAGGATGGCCGCCTGGGTCGTCGCGGGGTCGCGTAGCTCCCCGCCGAGGCCGACGTCCTCGGCCAGTGCCCTGCCCTCGGGGCGCCGCGCGAGCATGGCCTCCGCTCCGGCGTCCACCTGGACACCCGCAACCTCGGCGGCGAACAGCTTGCCGCCGATCCGCCGGGCGCCGTCGAGCACGGTCACCCGGACGCCCTCACCGCCCTGCCTGAGGTACCACGCGGCCGCCAGACCCGCGATCCCCCCGCCGACGACCACCACATGGCACCGGTTGCCTTCCATGACTCCTGACCGTACCTCCCGCCATGGCCGCCCGCGTGTCTCCCCCCGTCCCGTGGCGGGCCGTACCGGAACGTGATGCCATCGTGATCCCCCCGGCAAAACCACGCCGCCGCCGGGGCCGTCTCCAGGGGCATGAGAAAACTCGCGTACGGCGTGTGCGTGACGGCCATCGCGCTGTCCCTGTCCTCCTGCGCCGGACAGAGCATGCGATCGATCCCGGACTCGGGTGGCTCCGCCGAGAACCAGGCCGCACCGGCGATGGCCGAGTCGTCCCCCCGGCCGAGGAAAGAGGCCGCACCCAAGCGGGACGAACAGGTGAAGCTGGTCGCGCAGGATCGGGCGATCATCTACACGGCCGAGCTGACCGTCCGCGCCAAGGACGTCGTCGCCGCGGCCGACACGGCGCGGCGGATCGTCACCACGGCGGGCGGCTACCTGTCCACGGAGAAGTCGGACACCGGCTACGGTGACCGCGCCTCGACCAGCCTGACCTTCAAGGTCCCGCCCTCGGCCTACCCGGGGGTACTGCAGCGCCTGGGCGGGGAGCTGGGCAGACGGGAGTCCCTGCAGCAGAACACCGAGGACGTCACCGAGCAGGTCGCCGACGTGGAGAGCCGGCTGCGGTCGTCGCAGGCCGCGCTCGACTCGCTGCGCTCCCTCATGAAGAAGGCCAAGACGATCGGTGAGGTGCTGGACGTCGAGCGGGAGGTCTCGGCGCGCGAGGCCGACCTCGAATCCCTCCAGGCCCGGCAGAAGACGCTCGCCTCGCAGACGAGCATGGCGACGCTGACGCTGAACCTGATCGGTCCTGAGGTCACCGTCGAGGAACCGGAGGAGGAGTCCCCCGGTTTCCTCGGCGGTCTGCGCTCCGGCTGGCGGTCCCTCGTCTCGGCCGTCGGGATCGGCCTCGTCGTGCTGGGCGCGCTGCTGCCCTGGCTGGCCGTACTGGGCCTGGTCGGGCTGGCCGTGGTCCTCCTGCGGCGCCTGTTCAGGGGCGGGTCCGCGCCCGCCGCACCGGATCGGGAGCCGGTCGAGCCCGCCGAGCCCGCCGGGGTCTCCGGGCCGGCTGAGACCGAGGAGACCTGACGGCCTCAGCGGGTCGAGGCCTCGTGGACGAAGTCCGTCAGGCGGGCGAGCTGGTCGGGATCGGTCGAGGGCAGCACGCCGTGGCCGAGGTTGAAGACGTGCCCCTCGGCCTTGGCGCCGCGCGCCAGGATGTCGGCGGCCCTGCGTTCGACGACCTCCCACGGGGCCAGCAGGATCGCCGGGTCGAGGTTGCCCTGCAGCGCCCTGCCCGGCCCGACGCGCCTGGCGGCCTCGTCGAGCGGGACCCGCCAGTCGACGCCGACCACGTCCGCCCCGGCCTCGCCGAGCAGCCCGAGCAGCTCGCCGGTGCCGACGCCGAAGTGGATGCGCGGGATGCCCAGGTCGGCCAGTTCCTCGAAGATCCGGGTGGTGTAGGGCATGACGAACTCGCGGTAGTCGTCGGGCGCCACGGCGCCGACCCAGGAGTCGAAGAGCTGTACGGCCGAGGCCCCGGCGTCCGCCTGGACGCGCAGGAAGCCGACGGTGATGCCGGTCAGCCGCTCCATCAGGGCGTGCCACAGGTCGGGCCTGCCGTACATCATGGCCTTGGTGTGGTCGTGGTTCTTGGAGGGGCCGCCCTCGATGAGGTACGAGGCCAGGGTGAACGGCGCGCCCGCGAAGCCGATGAGGGGGGTCGAGCCCAGCTCGACGGTCAGGGCGCCGACGGCCTCGGTGACGTAGGAGACGTCTCCGGGTTCGAGCGGGCGGAGCCTGCCGATCCCCGCGGCGTCCCTGATCGGCTCCGCGACGACCGGGCCGACGCCGGGCTTGATGTCGAGGTCGATCCCGATCGCCCTGAGCGGCACCACGATGTCACTGAAGAAGATCGCCGCGTCGACGCCGTAGCGGCGCACGGGTTGCATGGTGATCTCCACGATCAGATCCGGGGTCGCGCAGGCGGTGAGCATGGGCACCTCACCGCGCACCGCCCGGTACTCGGGCAGCGAACGACCGGCCTGCCGCATGAACCACACGGGAGTGCGGGAGACGGGCTGGCGGCGGCATGCGCGCAGGAACGGAGAGTCGGCGAGCTCGGGAGTCACCCCACCAGGGTGCCATGCCGGTGACACGGTCCGTTCTTCACGGCTGCTGAGCGTCGTTCTGGGTATGAAATCACCGGTTATTAAATGAGATCACACCTAACAACACCCAGACAGCTTCAAGTCATGATGACGATAGGGTTCTACCCGTTTCGAGCGCTTCGTCCGCCGCCCCACCGGCTGGAATCCTGGAGCGGAGCGCCCCGGGAGGCTCCGGGCCGCGCGAAGCGATCATGTTTCCGGGTACAGTTCCTCCCATTGACGAACCTGACCCAGCCCTCGGCTGAGCCAAATGTTCGCCAAGTCACCGCGCGGCATCATTCCGGCACCACTTTCGGGACACGCCGAGCACGTTGCGCGGAAATGTCGGCGCGACGTGCCAACGTCGGACCACGACCCGACGAAAGGCCTGTGCGATGTCCACGATGTGGAGTTCACCTGAGCACCGCGGTGAGCACTGCGCTTCCTGTGCCGACGAGCGGGTGTCCGGGCAGCCCCCCCATGCCTTCCCCCACTACGCGGACGTGCCCGCCCCCCACCGGGCGGCGGCAGTGGCTTGATCGGTCCCGATGGCTCCTACACACACCCCAGTGGTCCCCATGCGTTCAGTTCCGACCTACGCTTCCGGTATGACCGCCGGTGACGCGCCGCCCGCTCCCGCCGCCTTCACGCGCGCGGCAGCCAGCATGCGCCCCACCGAGGTCAGACCGGAGATCGAGCTGGAGGACATCCCGGCGCCACAGCGCCTCGCCCCCTACTCGGCCGCCATCGGCGCGTCGGTCTACCGCGACGACGACGAACTCGCGGTCGGCCGTCTCATCATGCTCTTCGACCCGGACGGCCAGCGCGGCTGGGACGGCCAGTTCCGGCTGGTCGCCTACGTCCGGGCCGACATGGAGCCCGAGATCACCGAGGATCCGTTGCTCGGCCCCGTCGCGTGGAGCTGGCTCACCGAGTCACTCGACGCGCACGGCGTCGCCTACGCCGCCGCCGGAGGCACCGTCACCAAGGCGGTTTCCGAGGGCTTCGGCAACAAGGACGGAGATCCGGTGACCACGGAACTGGAGCTGCGCGCCTCCTGGTCTCCGCTGGAGGAGGACCTCTCCGGCCATGTCGCCGCCTGGTGCGATCTGATGTGCCTGGCGGCCGGTATACCACCCCTGCCACCCGACGTGGCGAGCCTGCCGCCACGCCGTCGCGAAGATCCGGAGTCCTTCCGAACGTGACCGACGAGACAACCATCGTTCCGCTGCTGGAGCCGCGAGAGGGAATCCCACCCGTCATCGAGGACGAAGCCGACCTCGCACGTGTCGTGCGCGCCTTCGCCGAGGGCACCGGGCCGGTCGCCGTCGACGCCGAACGCGCCTCGGGATACCGCTACAGCGGACGTGCGTATCTGGTACAGCTGCGCCGCGCCGGTGCGGGCAGCGCGCTGATCGACCCGACCCACTGCCCCGACCTGTCCGGGCTCGACGAGGCGCTCGCCGACGCCGAGATCGTGCTGCACGCCGCCTCCCAGGACCTGCCGTGCCTGGCCGAGCTGAACTTCCATCCCCGGGAGCTGTTCGACACCGAGCTGGCCGGGCGGCTGCTCGGCTACGAACGGGTCGGCCTGGGGATGATGGTGGAGAACGTCCTCGGCCTGAGGCTGGAGAAGGGTCACTCGGCCGCCGACTGGTCGACCCGGCCGCTGCCCGAGGACTGGCTGCGTTACGCGGCGCTCGACGTCGAGGTCCTGGTCGAGTTGCGTGACGTCCTCTACCAGGAACTCGACGCCAGCGGGAAGCTGTCCTGGGCCCAGGAGGAGTTCTCCGCGGTGCTGGCGCACAAGTCCCCCGCGCCCCGCTCCGACCCGTGGCGGCGCACCTCGGGCATCCACAAGGTCCGCTCGCTGCGCGGGCTCGCCGTGGTCAGGGAGCTGTGGACGCTCCGCGACCGGCTGGCCAGGGACTCCGACCTCGCACCCGGCCGGGTCCTGCCCGACGCGGCGATCGTCACCGCGGCCCTGGAACAGCCCCGCACCACCAAGGCGCTCACCGAGATCCCCCCGTTCACCGGCCGTAGCGCCCGCAGGCACCTGCGTGACTGGCTGGCCGCGATCGGCAGGGCGCGCGCGCTGCCCGAGGCTCAGCTCCCGCAGCCGAGCGCGCCGGGTGACGGACCGCCGCCCGCCAACCGGTGGATGGACCGTGACCCGGCCGCCGCGCGACGCCTGGCCGCCGCGCGGACCGTGGTGGCCGCGCTCGCCGACGAGCACCACATGCCGACGGAGAACCTCGTCCAGCCGGACGCCGTCCGCCGCCTGACCTGGGAGCCTCCGGCCGTCATCGACGACGAGACCGTCGCGGCCCGGCTGCGTGAGCTGGGCGCGCGGGAGTGGCAGATCGGGCTGACCGCCCACCCGATGGCCAAGGCGCTGCGCCGCCTTGAGACCAAGGGCGAGGCCTGATCCAGGCCGTTCGCACGGCTGTGCCCCTCGGGGCCGTTTTCGGCTGAGGCCGTCACGGCCCGAGGGGCGCCGTCATTTCGGGGGTTCGATCGGCCGGATCTCCACCGCGCAGATCCTCGCGTCGGGCCAGCGGGCGGCGATCTCCAGGGCGCGTTCCTCGGTGGCGCAGTCGATCACGCAGTAACCCGCCAGATGTTCCTTCGCCTCGATGAACGGCCCGTCGGTGATCATCGGGCCCCCGTCCCGCACCCGGACGGTCCTGCCCCGTGACCTGTCGGCCAGGGCGTCCCCGCCGGCCCACTCCCCCGAGGCGGTCAGTTCCGCCGCCAGTTTTCTGGCCTCGTCCATCAGGCCGTCCTGTTCCGCGTTCGACAGGACTTCCCAGGTTTCGGGATTGTTGTAGATCATCAGCATGTACTTCACGCGTGCGTTCCTCGCTGTCACGGCACCTGGAACGGGCATCTGTTCACAGGGTTGTCGAAGCGGTGGACGGTAGCAAGGCCCGCTTTTCCGGCGAAAGTGAAACGGCACTCCGGAAACGCCCGATTTCACCGTCTCCCTCGGTACGGCCGTCGCCCGTCGTGGGGCGGCGGCCGTACCCGGAGAGGGTCAGCAGGAGGAGAGCATGTCCTGCAGGGCGGCCTTCTCCGAGCTCTGCAGGGTCAGGTCGTAGGCCCACTTCACCTGGATCCAGGCCGAGGCGTAGGTGCAGCGGAAGCCGGGCAGGGAGGGCTGCCAGGTCGAGGGGTCCTGGTCGCTCTTCTGCTGGTTGACGTTGTCGGTGACCGCCCACAGCTGGGGACCGTCCAGGTCGTTGGCGAAGGCCTGCCGCTGGGCGGTGGTCCACGCCCAGGCCCCCGACCGCCACGCCTCGGCGAGCGGAACCATGTGGTCGATGTCGATGTCACTCGCGGCGGTCCAGGTGGCGCCGTCGTAGGGGGAGTACCAGCTTCCCGAGACCGCCGCGCAGCTGGAGTTGACGACCACACCGGAGCCGTCCCGCTTGAGCACGGTCTCTCTGGTGTTGCACGTGCCGCTGATGGTGATCCAGTGCGGGAAGAGGGTGCGGCTGTAGGTGTCCTGGTGCGACTCGCTCTCCACGGTGAGCGTGTCGAGCCTGGCGGCGGCGGTGGACGGCGAGGGGATGCCGGGCGGGACGGCCCATGCCGTACCGGTGGTGAGGGTGGAGGTGAGGAGAACGGCGGTGAGGGCGGCGAGAGCCGCGGTGACGACTCGTCTCACGAGTGGCCCCTTCTGTCTCCCGCCCCGGCCAGTGGGAGGTCTGGGCTTCACGAGGCGGGAACAGACGGAACTTCTCAAGCGAGAATAACCACACAAATATCAGTGTTTGACGATGATATGGATATCGATTAGGCGGATAATGCCGCCAACCATCCAAAAAGGAACCTCTACCTGCGGCGACACCCGAAAAGGTCGTCGGACGGATGCCTTTTATCACCCCAAACAGGGAGCGAATTTCCGGTTAATCGATATTTCCGAGAAATACCCTCAATCGTCATCTCAATTTGAAATCCGATATATCAGCATCCGCTCGATGTCCGCCGCGACAGGGACGTGGCGCGCCCGGTCGTGCCAGGGGTTGTTACCGACGAGTAGCATGGACGGGTAGCCACCCAGCAACGAGGAGCGAACCCGTGCCTTCGTCTCGTGACGTCGTATTCGTCGACGGTGTGCGCACGCCCTTCGGCAAGGCGGGCCCCAAGGGTCTGTACGCCGAGACACGCGCAGACGACCTGGTGATCCGTGTCATCCGCGAACTGATGCGGCGCAACCCGAACCTGCCGCCCGAGCGCGTCGACGAGGTGGCGATCGCGGCCACCACGCAGATCGGCGACCAGGGCCTGACCATCGGCCGTTCGGCCGCCGTTCTGGCCGGGCTGCCCAAGACGGTGCCCGGTTACGCGATCGACCGGATGTGCGCGGGCGCCATGACCGCGGTGACCTCGGTCGCCGGGGGCATCGCCTTCGGCGCCTACGACGTGGCCATCGCCGGGGGCGTCGAGCACATGGGCCGCCACCCGATGGGCGAGGGTGTCGACCCCAACCCCCGCTTCCTCGCCGAGCGGCTCGTGGACGGCTCCGCCCTGGTCATGGGCATGACCGCGGAGAACCTGCACGACCGTTACCCGTCGATCACCAAGGAACGCGCGGACGCCTTCGCCGTCGCCTCCCAGGAGAAGGCCGCCAAGGCCTACGCCGACGGCCGCATCCAGCCCGACCTCGTCCCCGTGGCGACCCGCTCGGCAGAACGGGGCTGGGGGCTGGCCACCGCCGACGAGGCTCCCCGCCCCGGTACCACCCTCGACGGGCTGGCCCCGCTCAAGACCCCCTTCCGCCCGCACGGCCGGGTCACCGCGGGCAACGCCTCCGGCGTCAACGACGGAGCGACCGGCTGCATCGTGGCCGCCGCCGACGTCGCCGAGGAGCTGGGCCTGACGGCCAGGATGCGCCTGGTCTCCTACGCCTTCGCCGGTGTCGATCCGGAGGTCATGGGGATCGGCCCCATCCCCTCGACGGAGCGCGCGCTGCGCCTGGCCGGGCTCTCGGTCTCCGACATCGGCCTGTTCGAGATCAACGAGGCCTTCGCCGTGCAGGTTCTGGCCTTCCTCGAACACTTCGGCATCGCCGACGACGACCCCAGGGTCAACCCGTACGGCGGCGCCATCGCCTACGGCCACCCGCTGGCCTCCTCGGGGGTGCGGCTGATGACGCAGCTGGCCCGTCAGTTCGGTGAGCGCCCCGCCGTACGGTACGGCGTGACCACGATGTGCGTCGGCATGGGCATGGGCGGAACGGTCGTCTGGGAGAACCTCGCCTGGGAGGGCACGAAGTGACCGACAACGGAAGCAACCTCGAAGAACTGTTCCCCGACGAGGTCGTCACGAAGGCGATCGTCCACGACGTCGAGCTGCCCTACGGCGCCGGCCTCATGGCGCTGATCACCCTGGACAACGGCTTCGACCACACCAAGCCGTCCACCTTCGGCCCGGCGGGGCTCGCGTCGCTGGGCGAGGCGCTCGACGCGGTCGCGGCCAGGAACGACCTTGCGGCCGTCGGCGTCGTCGGCAAGCCGTTCATCTTCGCGGTCGGCGCTGACCTCAAGGGCCTCCCGGTGATCACCGGCCGGGAGCAGGCGTTGCGGATCGGCGAGCTCGGCCACCGGGTGTTCCGCCGCCTCGGCGAGCTGGACGTGCCGTCGTTCGCGTTCGTCAACGGCGCGGCCATGGGCGGCGGCCTGGAGATCGCCCTGCACTGCACCTACCGGACCGTCTCCTCCGGCGTGACGGCCGTCGCTCTGCCCGAGTGCTTCCTCGGCCTGGTACCCGGCTGGGGCGGCACCCAGCTGCTTGCCCGCCTCGTCGGCCCGACCGCCGCGATCAGGCTGATCATCGAGAACCCGCTCTCCCAGAACCGCATGATCAAGGGCCGGGAGGCCTTCGAGGCGGGCGTCGCCGACGCGATGTTCGAGCCCGCCGACTTCCTTGAGGAGTCGCTGCGCTGGGCGGCCCGGGTGCTGCGCGGCGAGGTGACCGTCTCCCGGACCGACCACACCGCCGATGACTGGTCCAAGACCCTCGCCGACGCCCGCTTCCTGGTCGACATGAAGCTGCGCGGCTCCTCCCCCGCCCCCTACCGCGCCCTCGACCTGATCGAACTGGCCCGTACCGCCTCCCGCGACGAGGGTTTCGCCGCCGAGGACCGGGCCCTGGCCGACCTCCTCATGGGCGACGAGCTGCGCGCGGGCCTGTACTCCTTCGACCTGGTGCAGCGCAGGGCCAAGCGGCCCGCCGGGGCCCCGGACCGGGAGCTGGCCCGCAAGGTCACCAAGGTCGGCGTCGTCGGCGCGGGCCTGATGGCCTCCCAGATGGCGCTGCTGTTCGCCCGCCGTCTTGAGGTTCCGGTCGTGCTGACCGACCTGGACCAGGACAGGCTGGAGCGGGGCGTCGGCCACGTGCACGCCGAGATCGACAAGCTGCTCGGCAAGGGCCGGTTGTCCGCCGACCAGGCCAACCGGCTCAAGGGCCTGGTGACCGGCTCGCTGACCAAGGACGCCTTCGCCGACGCCGACTTCGTGATCGAGGCGGTCTTCGAGGACCTCGGGGTCAAGAGGAAGGTGTTCGCCGAGGTCGAGGAGGTCGTCTCCGCCGAGTGCGTGCTGGCGACCAACACCTCCTCCCTGTCGGTGACCGAGATGGCCGCGGGCCTGCGGCACCCGGAGCGGGTCGTCGGGTTCCACTTCTTCAACCCGGTCGCCATGATGCCGCTGCTGGAGATCGTCCGGGGCGCGGAGACCGACGACGCCGCCCTGGCCACGGCCTTCACCGTCGGCAGGACGCTGAAGAAGTCGTCGGTGCTGGTCAAGGACGCGCCCGCCTTCGTGGTCAACCGGCTGCTCACCCGGTTCATGGGCGAGGTCATCGCCGCCGTCGACGAGGGCACCCCGCTTGAGGTCGCCGACCACGCGCTCGACGGGCTCGGCCTGCCGATGACCCCGTTCACGCTGCTCCAGCTCGTCGGTCCCGCCGTCGCGCTGCACGTCGCCGAGACCCTGCACGCCGCCTTCCCGTCCCGCTACGGCGTCTCGGAGAACCTCGCCCGGCTGGTGGCCGAGGGCAGGCCGGGGGTCTACGCCCCCGACCTGTCGCTGGACCCGCAGGCCACGGCCCTCTTCTCCGGCGGGTCCTCCCCCTCGACCGCCGAGGAGGTACGGCTTCGCGCCCTGCGCGCGCTGGCCGAGGAGATCCGTCTCATGCTCGACGAGGGCGTGGTCGCCGCGGCCCAGGACATCGACCTGTGCATGATCCTCGGCGCGGGCTGGCCGTTCCACCTGGGTGGCGTCACCCCTTATCTCGACCGTACGGGCGTCGCCGAGCCCCGTTTCCTTCCTCCCGGCGTCGCCTCCGTCCCGGCGTGACGCCTACGGTGGCCGCCCCGCACGGGGCGGCCACCGCCGGGTGATCCTTGGGACGATCCGGTTGCGATCTTTGCCCGGGGGCGGGAGTGACCGGGAACAACGGATGGCATGAGAACCGTCAAGATCGTGTCCGCCGTCCTGACGTTCGCCGCCGCGGCCGCGCCGTCCGCGCTCTCCGGCGCGGTCTCCGGGGCGCTCCCCGCCTCGGCGGTCGTGCTGAGCCTGTCGGTCGGCGGCGGTCCCGCCAGGAGCGTCCTGCTGCGCTGTGGCCGGGCCGAGTCCCGCCCCTCCTTCACCACCGCCTGCGGCATGCTCGGGAGGTTCGGGGGCGACCTGGCGAGGATGACCTACGACGTCGACAGGATCTGCGGCCGGAAGCACGTGGCGCACGCCGTGAGCGCCTCAGGGACATGGGAGGGCAGGCCGGTGCGGTTCGAGCACACCTATGACAACCGGTGTGAGATGACGGCCCTCACCGGCCCGGTGTTCTCCTTCTGACCTGCTACGAGCCGGTCTCGGCCGAATGGGCGACGCGGCTGTGGCGGTAGCCGTACAGGGCGTAGATGACGACTCCGATGATCATCCACACCACGAACCTGAGCCAGGTCTCCACCGGCAGGTTGAGCATCAGATAGAGGCAGGCCAGCACCGACAGGATCGGCACCAGCGGTACCAGCGGCGTACGGAACGAACGCGGCAGATCCGGACGGGTCCGGCGCAGGATGACCACCGCGATCGAGACGACCACGAACGCGAAGAGCGTGCCGATGTTGACCAGCTCGGCGATCGTGGACAGCGGGACCAGCCCCGCCAGCACGGCCACGACGACGCCCATGATGATCGTGATCCTGGCCGGGGTGCCGAACCTGGGGTGGACCCTGGCCAGGCTCCGCGGCAGCAGGTTGTCGCGGGACATCGCGAACAGCACCCGCGACTGGCCGAGCATGAGGATCATCACGACGGTGGTGAGACCGGCCAGCGCGCCGACGCTGATGAGCGTGGCCGCCCAGGTCTGGCCGACGGCCTTGAAGGCGTCCGCGAGCGGCGCGGCCTCACTGAGTTTGGAGTACGGCTGCATGCCGACGACGACCAGGGAGACCGCGACGTACAGGACCGTGCAGATGGCCAGTGAGGCGATGATGCCGATCGGCAGGTCGCGCTGCGGGCGGCGGGTCTCCTCCGCGGCGGTCGCGACGATGTCGAAGCCGATGTAGGCGAAGAACACGATCGCCGCCGCGCCGAAGATGCCGAAGACACCGAAGGCGACCGGTGTGACCCCGAACAACACCTGGATCAGCGGCGCGGCCAGGCCCTCGACCGCGGGCGTCTGCTGCGCCGGCGGGACGAACGGCGTGTAGTTCTCCGCGTTGAGGAAGAACAGCCCCGCGACGATGACCAGCAGCACCACGGCGACCTTGATCGCGACGATGATCAGATTCACCCGGGACGACAGCTTGACCCCGGCGACCAGGACCGCGGTGAGGATCAGCACGATCAACGCGGCCGGCAGGTTGAAGGCCGCCCCCTCCCCCGCGATCGCATCGGGCAGATGTATCCCGTAGGAGCTCAGCAACGACGTCAGGTAGCCCGACCAGCCGACCGCGACGACCGCGGCCGCCAGGGCCATCTCCAGCGTCAGGTCCCACCCGATGATCCAGGCGGGGAACTCGCCGAGTGTGGCGAAGGAGAAGGTGTAGGCCGAACCGGCGACGGGCACGGTCGAGGCGAACTCTGCGTAGCAGAGCGCGGCCAGCGCGCAGACGACTCCGGCCACCACGAACGACAACGCGACCGCGGGTCCCGCCAGGTCTCTGGCGACCCGCCCGGTGAGCACGAAGATTCCGGTGCCGACGATGACGCCGATCCCGAAGACCGTCAGGTCGAGCGCGGAGAGATCCTTGCGAAGCCGGTGCTCGGGGGCCTCGGTGTCCCTGATCGACTGCTCGACCGACTTTACGCGTAATACTCCTCTGGCACGTTGCGCACCCATGGGGTCCTCCTTGACCATCCACAGTCGCCCACCTTTATGGAGCAAGTCATGCCCAACCGATCAGTCGCTGAACGGTGATACTCGGGGTTCTTTAGGGGAAAATCCCGATGTCCGCCTGCCCGTCCAGAGGAAGCATGGGGTCATGCTCTTGGACACGCTGGGCCAGCTGGACCCATTCCTGGTCGGCGCGGTGCTGCTGGCGCTGCTCACGCTGGACGGTTCCCTGCTGATCGGGACCGTGGTCCCCGGGGACGCCGCGATCGTCGTGGCGGGAACCGCGCTGACCGGCCCCGCCGAGATCGCGGTCGCGGCGCTGGCCGGGGTCGTGGGCTGTTTCCTCGGCTCGACCGGCGGCTGGCTGATCGGCCGCCGGTACGGCTCGCGCGTGCGTCACAGCAGAGCGGGCCGGTGGATCGGCGAACGCCGCTGGAGCAGGGCCGAGCGGGTGGCCATGAGTGAGGGAGGCGGCCCCGCCCTGGCCGCCTCCTACTTCCTGCCGCTGGTCAACGGGCTGACCCCGGTCCTGGCGGGGAGCCTCGGCGTGCCGTACAGGAGGTTCATCCGCTGGGCGGTTCCCGGCAGCGCCCTGTGGGTGACGACCTATCTGACGCTCGGCTCCGTGGCGGGCACCTTCGCCCGTGAGCACCAGCACCTGCTGGTGCCGATCGCCGCCTGCGCCGCCGTACTGGCCGTCGGCCTGTTCGTGATCGTACGGCGCAGCCGCGCCGCCAGGGCGGCCGTCTCACCGGCCGCCGAGGCGACGGCGGTCAGCGGGCCGGCTGGTTCTCCAGAGCCGGAGAGCGCCGCGCGACCGCCTCGGTGATCTGGCGGGCGATGTCCTGCGCGGTCAGCCCGATGTCGCCGAGGATCTTCGCCCGCTTCGCGTGGTCGAGGAAGCGCTGCGGGATGCCGTGGGTGCGGACCGGAACGTCCACGTCGGCGTCGCGCAGCACCCTGGCCACCGCGTCGCCGACGCCGCCGACCCGGCCGTTGTCCTCGACGACCACGACCAGCTTGTGCGCGCAGGCGGCCTTGACCAGGGCCTCCTCGTCGAGAGGCTTGACCCAGCGCGGGTCGACCACGGTCGCCGAGATGCCCTGGGCGTCGAGCAGCGCGGCCGCCTCGACGCACAGCTCGGCCATCGGGCCGACGCAGACCAGCAGCACGTCGGAGTCGCCGCCCTGCCGCCCCTGGCGCAGCACGTCCATCTCGCCGAGCCGTCCGACCGCCTCGATCTCCGTGGACACCGGCCCCTTGGGGTAGCGGACCACGCTCGGGCCGTCCTCGATCGCGACCGCCTCGGCCAGCAGCTCGCGCAGGCGCGGCTCGTCACGCGGCACGGCGATCGACAGGCCGGGGACGACCTGCAGGATCGACAGGTCCCACATGCCGTTGTGGCTGGCACCGTCGTCACCGGTCACACCCGCCCTGTCGAGCACGACGGTGACCGGCAGGCGGTGCAGGGCGACGTCCATGAGCAGCTGGTCGAAGGCCCGGTTGAGGAAGGTCGAGTAGAGCGCGACGACCGGGTGCAGCCCGCCGAGGGCCAGGCCCGCCGCGCTGGTCAGCGCGTGCTGCTCGGCGATGCCGACGTCGTAGAGACGCTCGGGGTAGGCCTCGGAGAACGGGATCAGGCCGACCGGGCCGAGCATCGCGGCGGTGATGGCCACGATGTCCTGGCGTTCTGCGGCCAGCCGTACGATCTCCTCGCTGAAGACGTTGGTCCAGCCGTGCGGCTTGGGCTTCTCCTCGCCGGTCAGCGGGTCGAAGGCGCTGGGCGAGTGGAAGCGGTCCTCGTCGTGGTTCTCCGCGAAGGAGTAGCCGAAGCCCTTCTTGGTCAGGACGTGCACGATGACCGGGCGGCGGAAGTCGCGGGCCTTGCGCAGCGCGGCCTCGACGGCCTGCTCGTCGTGGCCGTCGACCAGGCCGATGTACTTCAGGCCGAGGTCCTCGAACATCACCTGCGGGGCCAGGACGTCCTTGATGCCCTTCTTCACGCCGTGCAGCGCGTCGTAGACCGGGGAGCCGACCACGGGAACCTTCGCCAGGTTGTCCTTGACGAACTCCAGCATGTCCTCGTAGCGCTGGGTGGCGCGCAGCGAGGCCAGGTGCGAGGCGAGACCGCCGATGGTCGGCGAGTAGGAGCGGCCGTTGTCGTTGACCACGATGATCAGCGGCAGGTCCTTGTGGGCCGCGATGTTGTTGAGCGCCTCCCAGGCCATGCCGCCGGTGAGCGCTCCATCGCCGATCACCGCGACGACCGTGCGGTCGTTCTCGCGGCGCAGCCGGTGGGCCTTGGCCAGGCCGTCGGCGTAGGACAGCGCGGTCGAGGCGTGCGAGTTCTCGATGACGTCGTGCTCGGACTCGGCCTGGCTGGGGTAGCCGGACAGGCCGCCCTCCTGCCGGAGCCGGTCGAAGTCCGCCGCCCTGCCCGTGAGCATCTTGTGGACGTAGGCCTGGTGGCCGGTGTCCCACAGGATGCGGTCGCGCGGGGAGTCGAAGACCCGGTGCAGCGCGATCGTCAGCTCGACCACACCGAGGTTGGGGCCCAGGTGACCGCCGCCACGCGCCGTCGAACTGATCAGCAGATCCCGGATCTCCGCGGCGAGCCGGGGCAACTCGTCCGCCCCCAGCGCCTTCAGGTCCCGTGGTCCCTTGACCGAATCCAGCAGACTGCCAGGCCGTCCGGTCCGCTCGCTCACGGAATCATCCCCTCTGTCGGTCAGCGTCAGAGCCGAGTCTAGTTCGCATGACGGACACCTCCCCCGGGGACGGCGATTCTGCACACTTTATCCACACTTGCAATACCCTTTGCCTCACCATGCGCACTTCCCCCTCCGGGCAACAACCATCACTCACCACCGCGATCACGGCATCTCTCCTGCTCGTGGTCGTCGGCGCCGTGAGTGCGTGCGCTCCCATCGGTCCCTTCACCGGCCCCCTCGGTGGCGCCAAGCCCGCCACGGCCGCCTCGGCCACCACGAACCTCAGCACCCCCGCGGCCGACTCACCGGCGGCCAAGCCGTCTCCCCAGCCCTCCCGGCTCTCCGGGGGCGCGCAGCGGGAGGCGCCCACCGGGCGCGCCGCCGCCACGACCAGCCCCCTCTACCGGGTGCGTGGCGTCTCCTCGTCCTCACGGTGCCTGGCGGGGGGAATCCGCGAGGGAAGCGCCTCCTCGTACCGGACGTTCATGACCCGCATCACCCGCTGTCTCGACCGGGTGTGGAGGGCGCGGCTCACCGCCGCCAGCCTGCCCTTCTCCCGCCCGGCCCTGCGCTTCACCACCACGACCAAGGTGACCAGCCCGTGCGGGCGGTGGCCGGCCAAGGCCGCGGGGTTCTACTGCTCGACCAACCGCACGATCTACATCGGTGTGCTCCGCGAGGCGCTGAGCAACCCCTACCCGATCAACCACGCCCAGTTCATGGCCCACGAGTACGGCCACCACGTGCAGAAGCTCATGGGCGTCATGGACTACTACGGCAGGAGCGTCTGGAACGCCAGGCTCTCGACCAAGCTCGCCTTCTCCCGCCGCCTCGAACTGCAGGCCGACTGCCTGGGCTCGGCCTTCCTCCGCCAGGTCTCCGCCGACCTGTCCGTCGAGCAGGCCGACTGGGACTCGATCATCGAGTGGGTCACGGCCAACGGCCACAAGAACTGGATCAGGAACGACCACGGGAAGGGTCGCAGCCAGGCCTACTGGATGCAGCGCGGCTTCGAGGTGGGTTCCCCGTCGGCGTGCAACACCTGGTCCGCCTCCGCGAGCACGGTCTCCTGACCTCTTCCGTCGTTTTCCGGATTTTTCGCGTTATCTCTTCGGATGCCTCTTATCTCAGCTTTCGGTCGTCTTTAAACCGCCCTCGGTCCGCCTATCAGGCTTAACATCCGATATCCCCCGTTTCGTCGACCATACCCACCAGGGGCATTTCGCTTTACCCCCCTCTTTACCTCCATTAAGGTTCGGGATCATGCGTATCCCCGCCATCTCCCTTGTTTCCGGTGTGCTGGCGAGCCTGCTGTTCGCCGGTACGGCCGGCGCGGCCCCCTTCGCGCAGGCGTCCGTGAGCAAGGACCCCACGAAGAGCAACCCGATCTACGACAGCGGGCGGTTCAGGATCAAGTCGTGCGACGAGCAGCCGACCCAGCCCGACGACCTCGACGCTGCCCGGGTCGATCTGGAGTTCCTGCTCGACTGCCTGAACACCGGCTGGGGAGACCATCTGACCGAGGCGAATTTCTCGTTCTCCAAGCCCAAGCTCGTCACGACCACCCGGACGGACCTGCAGACCGGCTGCGGCAAATACCCCAAGACCGCCCAGGCCGTCTACTGCCCGAACAACCAGAGGATCACCTTCCGGCTCGACCGGGACATCCTCTCCAAGCAGACAGAGCTGCTCCTGTTCGCGACGATCGCCCACGAGTACGGTCACCACGTGCAGCAGCTCACCGGGATCATGACGTCGTATCTCAACCGCAAGTACAGGAACAAGGCGGCGGAACTCGACGCGACCCGCAGAATGGAGCTCCAGGCCGAGTGCTTCGGCGGCGCCTTCATCGGAAGCGTCTGGATGTCCCTCGGCCGCCACAAGAGGGACCTGGACTACATGATCAAGGTCGCCATCGGCAACGCCACCCACGGCAAACACGCCAACATCGCCTACTGGATCCGCCGAGGCTTCGCCGCCGACTCCCCCGACGCCTGCAACACCTTCACCGCCCCGGCCTCCAAGGTCGCCTGACTCCGTTCATCTTCGAGGGGCGTCGTCCAGCCGGGTTCTGCCCCTCAGAACGGGGCTGTTCGATCGGCATGCGCGGTCCTGCCTCTTGGCCTGGGCACACGGATCAGGCCGGCCATGAAGGACGGAAGAACGGTCAGACTTGTCCTTCTGGTCTGTCAGGTGGTCCAGGCCTCTTATCCACGTACTGTGCTCTTCGGCCGTGACACCGCTGACGGCGTTTCCGGGGTTCGACATCGTGACGAACTTCGGCTCTCCAGGATCAAGCGCCAGCTCCTGGGCCAGCCGGACGTCACCTGGCTGATCCAGACGCCCCGCCCCGGAGGGAGACGGCAGGAAGGTCCCGTCACGGTCGATCACCCGGTCCGGCGCGCGACGTTCTCCCACTGCCGGTTGACCTCCCCGAGGTGATCCTCGCTTTCCTCGTCCACGGCCGCAGGGGGCTCGACCCCGGTTGAAATCACAAGCCTCCACGCGTCCTCCGGCCGCATCAGGCCTCCCGACGCCGTACGCCCAGCACGACAAGACCGGCTTTCTCAAGCCGAGAGTCACGCTCTGGAGGGTTGGCCGTTTCCGTCCATGAGTACCGCCGTGATGCCGAGCAGGAGAACAACGTCCTCTTCACCGCGGTTTCAAGAGCTCGAAGGTTCGATCCTCACTCTCAAGACCGTTGGAGGGCGTGCTCACGAACACGACCCGGCCACCGAGAAGGCGGTTCATTTGGCGACGACCCACCGGACCACCCGCAAACAGTCGATTCAATGTGTCGGCCCACGCTGTATTGCACCTTTTCAGTGGCCAGCCGGATCACCTGAAAAAATCACGTCCGCCGCGGTCACAATGTCGATCCCGTGAGGGCACCAGGCCTTCAGCTGAGTCGTCTCCGGCCTTCAGGACCGGAGACCATGACCCTCAAAGACAGCGGAGATCCCAGAAGCCGCCGTCGTGATGGTTGTCCTGAAGTTCGACGATGATCCGCCGACGACCGCCGTTCTCCTTCGGATCGTCCATAGGAGAAGCAGGGGGACCGAAAGGTTCCCAGACGTTGACCGCCAAGTCACCCTCTCCGAGAGGGGTGATTTTCGCGGTCCGATAGTACGTCAGCACCTCTTCGGCCGAGGCTTCCGTCTCGATCTCAAAACGAACGTGATAGTTGCACAGATCGGCGCCTGGTCTCACTTCGCTCTGTGGCTCGTAGTCCCCGAGATCGCTCCCCTTCGGCAGGGGGTAGCCCAGAGCCCGGTCAACCAGACCGGCCAACTGATGGTCGTGCATCCACGCCGGTGTCATGACGACCACGTAAAGCAGCAGAACCGGCGCGAGCACCCACACTGCACGACGAGGCCATCGCTTCCACGGACCCGACTCGCTTCGTTTCCCTTCCGAAGAGGCAACCAACGTCCCACCGCCCTTCCACGAGTACCCTCTTCCTCCTCATCTTCCCGCATCCTATGACTTTTTCAAAGCCCTAACAGAATGAATCATCCAATAACGACCGGCGAATCACGCGGGCACGACAGGCACATGCCAATCAAGAATTTTCTCGCACGGTCACCGAATTGCACGCAACGGAAACCATGACCAACAGCTCATCATCAATCCTCAAGAAGGATGACCTACTCAAGCCCAAATACAGCTCCGCCCATCGGCCTCTTCACGAAGAAACCGACGGGCGGAGCTCACCTCACCTTAGGCACCTATGGACCACAGCAATCAGAATCCAGCTAAGGCATGAAGCGCGTTTCATCTTCTTGTTTAAGTGCAACCCAGTGAACGGGAAACTGAATTATCGTCAGGTCTGATCCAGGCTCACGATCAGAAGCGTCTCCGGCCTGGTCGACGCCTTGATCGCTTTGCTGATCCCGTCTGGATAGGTCCGGCGTTCCTCGGAGTAGAGCGGCTGGAAATCCAGATATACGCCTTTCCATGCGTTCGACCTCATCTCAACCCCTTCGGGAGCCACCTCCCTGACAACCACCCATTTGCGGTCACTCAAGAGATCACGGGCCTTGCGGGACGCATCAGGGCCGTTCACGCCCCCGACATCGATGACGAGCAGATTCGTGACTTCGATTCCCGCTCCATAGTCCCCTTCGTCGGTGTCCTCTCCCAGCACCTTGCCGATACCACGCACCTCGTCGAGGACAGCCGGATCGACTTGAGTCTTCCCAGAGAACACCCCGCACCCCGACGTAAGGAGGCATGCGCCAAGGAAAACCACAGCCACGCCGAGGAGCCGACCTGTTCGTCGCACGCTCCCACCTATGATCAAGAACATTTCCTTGCAGACACCGCCTCATATCATCTACGACCCAGAGCGCGATCCAGGGCTCTTTGGGTAGCCCTTCCGGAAACGTATCTCTCCGTCTCCGCCCCGTCTCGTTATCCCCGCTGGTGAGCTGCATCCCTTCATCATCCTTTCGAAACCGATGAGCCTTTCCATCCTCCTCACCAGGCATCTTCAGAACGGTCGGCTCAGGGCTGCCCGGCCAAACTGGAGCGTCCTGCGAACTACTCAGTGCTTGCCTGCGGGTTCAGGATGAAAAGCTCATTATTCAGCACAAGTAGCGCACCAAATCAAACCTTGCAAAAATTCAAAGCACAGCCCGTTCTCCATTAAATCCATGGGCTGGTGAGGCCGAAGTTTCGGCCCCACCAGCCCATGGAACAACCTCAACCGTGAAGTCACGGATTACCGGTAAGAGATCTCTATTTCAAGGACGGGGCTCTTTGGCCTATCCAAAAGAGATACCTGGACATATCTTTCGTCCACGACCTTGCCAGCTTGTGCCACACAGGCCGAGCACTCGCCTTCCGACTTTTCGTCCATCTCCCACCCGTCTTTCTTAAACCTCCCAAGGATATCTCCTACCGACATTGAACGGTCAGCCTCGAAAGACAGATAAACCCCGCTGACACCCGAATCGCAGCTATTGTTTTCTGAGATCGTTTCTGCAATATCTGGCGCCAGTAGCGCCAAAGTTGCGTCTTTCAGACTATTGGCATCCTTCTCAGCCTGAGCAACGCACCTCTTCTCGCGAGCGATGACATTGCGACCATCATCAGCACATCCGACAGCTAGCACGAATGCCAGAGCAACACAGATTGATACAGAGATAATTCTCGATGGCAAGGCTTACACCATCCTAAGAGATTACAGATTCCGATTACCAGAGCGTACCATCCTTATAGAGGCTTCTGGCAACATCGAAGAGCGACTGAGCGAAGAAGTAGTTCACCCCTCTTGGGGTTTGAACTCGTGCTACAAGTTCATCTTTATGCGCCTTCCCATACCTCCTCCCTACCTCATTGTTGTGAGGATCCCTCACTGAATCGCAGCGCCCATACCTACCTTTTCCTCCACAACCATCTGCAGGCCAGTGAGTCTCTTCGTGGATTTGACCGAACTCTGCGGCCTTTTTCTCTCCGATTACTATGGCCAGCACCGCCTGCCATATGAAGTGACGTACCGCATTCCTCTCCCCAGTCTCCTTTTTTATTCGGCTGTGAACATAGTTCCAGACTGTCTGAGTGATGTCTTTGGTAGCCTTGCAGATGTTGAAGTTCTTAAAGCACCAATCTTTTTCTTTTGGCGTTGGATCAAGTCCGTTCTGCCCCCCTGAAGGGTCATCCAGCTTAGAGGAGGAAGAAACAAGAACTATTGAACTGATCGATAGTTTCCCATGCTGTTTTGCCGGATAAAGATTCAGCAATGCTGACCAGAGCCGCTCAAGTTCGGTTTTGTTCCAGTCGGCTATCTCATAGAGGAGCATGTAAGCTTTCCGCGCTTCCTCGGTTGCATTCCAGAAGCGTTCTGGCGCCGGCCTACCGTTCTCTGTAAAGCCTGCCCTCTCCCCTTCTTCCGCCGAGAAGAGCGGCGGTATCCAGCCCAGCCCATCGTTCTCCACATTGACACGTCCGCCCGGAGTGGTGGGTTCCGGAGCATATCCGGGAATGATCGATATAGATCCAGACTGCGGAGAGTAAGCATCCGGGTAAACTACACGGTCGGGTATCCCGGAGATGCCCCATGAAGACGATGTATCCCGCGAGACGTGTCCGGTGGGATCAACGTTGCTCAGGGGAGCGGCATTACCGTAGGTGTAACGGTTGCCCTGGACCGATGGGTCCGGGTTGAGGGTGGCGGTGTCGCGGGAGGTGAAGGCGCCGGTGCCGGGCTGGTACCAGCGGGCGTTCATGTTGACCTTGCCGGTGTCCGGGTCGGTGTACTCGCCCTGATAGCCCAGCCCACGGGTGGCGCCGGTACGCTGGATGACCTGCCCGAACGGGTCGTAGGCCGTCGAGTCGGTCAGCGCGGTGCCGGAGAAGGTCCCCACCAGGTCGCCGTGCAGGTCGGTCATGGCGCCCACGGCGGTGGTGCCGCCCTCCTGCAGGCCAAGCAGTCCGCCGAACGGGTCGCGGCCGTACTTGGCCTGGACGGCTCCGACGCCGTCGGTGACGGCGGCGATGTCGTTGGTCAGGCCGGAGTAGACGTAGCGCTGCTGGTCGGTGCCCTTGCTGCGGGAGACAACCCGGCCTAGGGCGTCGTAGCCGTAGCTGACGTCACCGTCGGAGACGAGCCGGTCGAAGGCGTCGAAGGCCAGGTTGCGGGTGGTGCCCGCCTTGGTCTCGGTCGCCGTCGTGCCGCGGGGGGTGTAGGTGTAGTCGGTACCGTCCCCAGACAGGAGGCGGTTGCGTTCGTCGTAGGTGTAGGTCGTGGACCCGGCCTTGGTGCGGTTGCCCGCGTCGTCCCACTCGTAGCCGGTGACGGCGCCGCCGGGGGCGGTCCAGGAGGTTAGCCTGCCGGAGCGGTCGTAGGTGTAGGTGTTGGCGCCCGCCCCTGCGGTGCCGACGGTGGTCTTGCCGGTGAGGTTGTCGTCCTTGTCCCACCCGTAGGTGATCTTCGCCAGCTGGGTGCCGGAGCTGTTCTTCAAGGTGTGGGTGGCGACACGGTCGACGGCGTCGTAGGTGTAGGCCTGGCTGTTGACCGTCCCCGCAGAGGTCTGGCTGGTCAGCCGGTCGGCGTTGTCGTAGCCGTAGGTCCAGGTCCGCCCGGTCACCGGGTCGGAGGCGGTGGCCAGCCGGTTGGCGTTGTCCCAGGTGAAGCTCGCCGTACCGGTCGGGTCCACCCGCTGGGTGGGGTTGCCCAGGTTGTCGTAGGCATAGGTGGCGACCTGGTTGCCCGCCTTGGAGACCTTGGTCAGCAGGCCGCGGTCGTTGTACTCCAGGGTGTAGTCACCGAGCGTGGTGACCCGGCCCGCCTGGTCGTAGACGGCGTCACGGTCGGGGGTGGTGACCGAGGCTCCGCTGCCGGCCTGCTTGGTGACCTGGTTCAGCGGGTCGAAGGTGCGGTCGATGCGCACCCCGCCCGGCTGGATGGTGGACACCGCGTTGCCGCTCGCGTCGTAGGCGGTGGTCCAGGTGCGGTCAGCGGCATTGGGGTGGGCGGTGGTGGACGGCTCGATCACCGACTCGGCCAGGCCCAGGCTGTTGTAGGTGGTCCAGGTGGCGTTGCCCCGCCCATCGGTGACGCGGGTACGGGCGCCCGCGGCGTCGTAGCCGAACGTGGTGGTGATCGTCTTGGTGGCGGAGACCGGCTCGACCAGCGAGGTCAACCTGCCCGCCGCGTCGAAGGCGCGGGTGGTGACATGTCCTTCGCCGGAGGTCGTGCTGGTCGCGTTACCGGCCGGGTCGTAACCGGCGCTGACGGTGCGCACGGTGGCGCCGGTGCCGTCCAGGTCCTTCACGTCGGTCTTGCGGCCGGCCAGGTCGTAGACGGCCTCGGTGGCGTTGCCCAGCGGGTCGGTGACCTTGGTCTGGCGGCCCTGGATGTCGTAGGCGAACGTCGTGGAGTGACTCAACGGGTCGGAACTCGCGGTGACCTCTCCGGCGGCGTTGACCGTGAAGGTGGTGGTCTTGTTGCCCGGCGCCACGGATTTGGTGAGGTTACCGGCGTTGTCGTAGGTCAGCTTGGTGGTGTAGGACGCGGTGGTCGGGACACGCTCGATCTGCGTCTGGGTGATCTTCCGCCCCAGGTCGTCGTAGGTGGCCTCGCCCCGCGCCCCGGTCGGGCTCACCGTGGCGAGTTGCTCGCCCAGCAGGTCGAACTCCGACACCCACACCCCGCCCGGCCCGGACGGTCCCGGGTCGGTCTGGCGCACCGGGCGTCCCAGCGCGTCATAGTCGGTCTTGGTGACATACCCTCGTGGATCGGTCGCCTGGGTACGGCGGCCCGCCGCGTCGTAGACGAAACTCACCGTCGGGGTGACCGCGCTGCCGCCCGGCGGGGTGTAGGACGGCGAGGTCACCGAGGTCAGGCGGCCCGCCTTGTCGAAGGCCGAGGTGATGGTACGGCCCTCGGCGTCCACACTGTGGGTGACCTCGCCCGCGGTGTTGTAGCCGGACGTGGTCGTCGGCCTGCCGTTGACGGCGGCCGCGCCGTTCTTCTCGATCGCCACCTGCGGCGCCTTGGTCTCCACCAGTTGCCCGACGATGTCGTAGCGCATCGTGGTGGTGAAGTCCGCCGCGGTGGCCCCGGAGACGTTACCCCGCGGATCGGTCTGCGACGTCAGCAGACCACGGTCGTCGTAGGTGCTGGTGGTGACCAGGTCGTCGGCGCCGTTCTCCACCGTCTGCCGGGTCACCTGGTTCAGGGTGTTGTAGACGTAGTCGGTGGACTCGGTGCGGGTGGTCCCGGCGCCGGTGAAGGTCTCGTTCGTGACGTTGCCGGCCGCGTCATAGGTGAAGGCGGTCTTGCGCTTGAGGGAGGCCGGGTCAAGCGTGGTGGAGGTCGTACGGCCCGCGGCGTCGTAGACGGTCTCGACGGTGGTCTTGCCGCCTCCGGTGATCTTCTTGGTGAGGTTTCCCGCCGCGTCGTAGGTGTTGTCCTCCAGCACCACGTCCACGGGGGTCGTGGAGCCGTTCAACCGCACGTCGTCGGCGGTCACCTGCGACAGGCGGTTGTCGGTGAAGTAGGTGTAGGAGGTCTTGCGGCCCATCGCGTCGACCTTGGCGCCCAGCCGCCCGGCCGGGTCGTAGGTGTAGGACTCCAGCACCTTGTCCTGCGGGGCCTGCGGGCTGACCGGGCTTCCGGTCCAGTTCTTCAGCGTCTTCGTGGCCAGTTCACCGCGGTTGGTGTAGCCGAACGTGGTCACCGTGCCCATCGGATCGGTCGCCGAGATGCGTGCTCCGATGTTGTCCCAGGTCGATTGGGTGACGCCGCCTTCGGGGTCGGTGACCGTCTTCAGACGGCCGTTCGTGTCGTAGGTGTAGGTGGTGGTGCGCGCCGCATCCCCACCGGTCACATCCGACAGGGTCTCGGTGAGCTTGTTGCCGTCGGCGTCGTAGGTGAAGGTCACCTTGGCGGTATGGGTGACGTCGGTGACCTCGTTCTTCACCCCGGCCCCGGTCTGGGTGAGCACCCGGCCGAGCCCGTCGTAGGTGAACGTCGTGGTCACTCCGGCCGGGTTCGCCGTGGAGATCTCCTTACGGGAGGTCACCCTGCCGACCGCGTCATAGGTGAACGCGACGACCAGGCCGGACGGGCTGGTCGTCTCGGCCAGGTCCCCGGCCGCGGTGTAGCGGTAGGTCGTCTCGTTGTTCCTGGCGTCCTTGCCCGACTTCACCAGTCCCGCCGGGGTGAGACCTCCGCCGACCGCCGCCTCGGTGCCGTCGGTGTAGGTGTAGGTCACCGACCGGCCACTGGAGAAGTCCGGCGTCGCCGGGGTGGTCACTTTCGCCAGTTCACCGTAGGTGGTGTATTCGGAGGTGGTGGCGTAGGTGTTGTCGGTGGCGCTGGTCGAGCGGGCGTCCCGGCCTGCGGTCACCTGGTCGTTGCGCGGGTCGAACTCGTCACTCGTGTTGCGGTAGTAGGAGCGGTAGGTGGTCTGGCAGTTTCCCGCTGCCCGGCAGGTCGTCGCCGCGGTGATGTTACCCCGGGCGTCGTTGACCTGTTTGACGGTGTTGCCGTTGGGATCGGTGATCTTGGCCAGGAACCCGCCGGTGTCGTAGGTATAGGAGGTGATCTTGCCGAGCTGGTCCTTCCGGCTCACCAGACGGTCGCCACGCCAGGCGTCGTGAGTGTACTCAAGAGAGTTGTTCTTGGGGTCGGTCACGATGACCGTCGCCTTGCCGATGTTGGCGTTGTAGGTCTTGGCGCCGAGCTTCCACAGGCCGCCGTTCTGATCGGTGTGGGTCTTGAGCCGGTCGGTCGCCGCGTCATAGGTGTTGGTGACCCAGACCCGCCCCGACGCCTGGGTGATCTTCGTCAGCTCGTACGGCACCGCCGCCCGCGCCGCGTAGTGCGCCTGCACCTCCTGCAGGGTCAGCGGCCGATCGTACAGCGCGACCTCGTCGATCGATCCGGTGTACGGCAGTCCGCCCGTGGCCGGAGCCGCCGGCCAGGTGCCGGAGTAGTCACCGGAGCCGACGATGGCGTAGTTGACCTGCTCGGAGGTCGGCACACCGGTCAGCACCCCGACCTGCTGGCCGTCGAGGTACATGCGCTGTTCGGTCTCGCTCAGCGTGAGCACCACGTGGTGCCAGGCGTTGTCGTTGACCGTTCCGGAGGAGGTGATCGGGGAGATCGGCGTGCTGCCCTTCAGCTTCCTGAACTGACCACGCAGCTTGCCGTCGCTGCCCACATACAGCAGCCCCTTCTCGTAGAACTCCACGTCGTAGTTGTAGCGTCCCAACGCCATCACGATGCCTGAGCCGCTGGTCTTGAACCAGGTCTCGAACGAGGCCGTGCCCCGCAGCCGGTTGATGCTGGTGTCAGGCAGATCCATGCTGGCCGTACCGTTGAAGGAGGCGGCGGTGTCGGTGGTGCCCGCCAGCGCGCCGGGCTGTCCCAGCGTCACACCGCCGTAGCTTCCCTTCCCTGCTCCCTGCCCCGAGTCGGCCGCGTCCGTGCCGGTCGTCTCGTTCAGCCGCCAGTAACCCAGCGGGTTGGAGTTGAGCACGTTGCTGCGGTACAGCGATCCGGTGGCGTACTCGATCGTGGTGCAGTTCGGTGCCGCGACCGGTGCGCACACCTGGGTCAGCTGGTCCCCACTGTAGGTGTAGGTCCAGGTCAGGGCGGTGCCGTCGACCGGCGGGGTGGACACCGAGGCCACGCGGTCACCGCTGTAGGTGAAGGTCAGGAACCGTCCGCCCGGCGCGGTGACCTGGGTCAGCTTGCCGCCGGTGTCACGTTCCAGGTCCAGGGCGCGGTTACGGGCGTCGGTGATCTTCGTCAGGCGGCCCTGGGCGTCGAACAGGTAGGAGGTGGAGGACTTGTCCATCAACCGCCACCCGCCGCCGCTCACTTCGCCGAGGGTGGCGTACATGCCGGGCGGCGGCTGGAAGGTCCCGTCCCCGTTGGGGGCGAACCGTACCTGTCGTCCGTCGGGGTAGGTCACCAGCAGCGTGTCCACCGCGCCGCCCGTCTCGGGCTGGATCTTCATGTCGAAGCGGGTCGACCAGCCGGCCCCGAACAGGCCGTCACGGCGGGGGTCCATGCTGTTGTAGGAGCGCACGATCGACAGCGACGGCCCCGCGCCGGCCACCGTCGCGTCGGTGGCCGAGGTGGTGTAGTTCCCCGACAGCTGCTGGAACTCCTGGCCGTTGACGCCCCGGGTGGCCAGCTGCGAGGTGATGGCGGGCTGACGCACCCCGGTGGTGAAGGTCCAGGTGCTGCTGAAGGTGGTGAGACCGTTGTGTGCGTCCTTGATCTTCGCCTCCCACCAGTACTGCTTGCTCCAGGCCAGCTTCTTGGTTGTGGGCACCCGCCAGGTCGTCACACCTTCGGCCAGTTCCCCCGAGGACTGGCAGCCGCTGCCGGACAGGTTCTCGTTGTCACAGACCTTGAAGGTGAACTGGACCGGGTAGTTGCCGTCGTTGCTGTGCCCGTCGGCCACCAGCAACGGGGTACGGGAGTCCACCAGCATCTGGTCGGTCGGGAACAACTGCGTCACCGACGGCGACTGCGCCGGAGGGTCGGGATCCACGGGAGGCGGGCACACCCCGTCGTCCGTCCAGTAGCCGCCGAATCCACCGCCGGGCGTCTGACCCACCGACTCCAGACGCGCGTGCCAGATGTGGCCGTTGTAGGCGACCACCGACCCCGCTGGATACAACGTCGTGGAGTTGTAGTACGGATACAACGAGCAGTAATCAGTGAAGGTCATACTGCGTGCCTCGACCGGCAACGCCCCCTTCGGCAGCGCCGCCTTCCTCGCGACCGACGCCGCCACCTTGACCGAGGTGGCCGTCGCCTTCTCGGAGACCAACGAGGGCAACCCGGCCGCCGAACCAGACAACTGATCCGGGGTATCAGGTAATCCTCCGGAAATGGTTACTTCCACGGCAGCCACGGGTAAGGCGCCGATCGGCACCAGGCCGGGAAGAACCGTAAATAAGATGAGAAGAATCCAGCGGGCTGATTTCCGCCATGACGGATTACGGCGCAAGGGCGCACCTTCCAAACTAATCAGCACGAAGTCCGATACCTCTGCGTCAGCGCATGGCGCAGCAGACCCATCCGGGGCCTAGGGAACATTCGGGGATGCTTCGCGCAAACGATCAAAATGTACACATCGATCACCCGTGCACACAAGATCTACATAAAGGGTAAATAAAGTGATCATTTTGGCGCTATCCGGCAACGCCGGATCTCGCATGAGCCATCACTCGCGGTAGCTTTCAACCGCCCAACGGGGGCGCCGACAACAGCGACGCGAAATCGACACCGCCGTTACCCGATTTCTCGAAAACAAAACACTTTTTTGGTGAATCCTGTGTTTCACGACCGCGAATCCCAGGCCGTCACTCACGGGCCAGGGACTTCAGACCGTTCACCCGCTGGATCAACATGGAATGAGCCGGCCCGGAAGACACCAGGCCGAGGGCGGGGAGCCGGAGGGCCCGCGGCCTCGGGGTCGTGTGGACCTTCACGAGCATGGAGGCGAGCAGGGCGGGGCGGCCCAGTTGTACGGCGGCGCCCCGGTCGGCCGCCAGTTCCCGGTAACGGCTGAGCGGTCGCAGCGGAAGCCGGGCCAGGGCGATGAGGACACCGGCCACCGCGATGGGCAGCCCCGTCTCGAACAGTTCACCGAGGCCGCGGCCGGCCCAGGCCAGTGCGATGGCGAACGAGCCGGCCAGGGTCGTCACCGCGACGTCGCGGTGACGGATGTGCGCGATCTCGTGGGCCAGCGCCGCGGCGAGTTCGTCGGGTTCCAGGACGCGCAGCAGCCCACTGGTGACGATCAGGGTGGTGTGCCTGCGGGAGCGGCCGACGGTGAAGGCGTTGGGGACGGGGTCGAGGCTGACGGCGACACGGGGTTTGGGCAGTCCGCTGAGCGCACAGAGCCGGTCGAGCGCCGCGTGTAGTTCGGGCTCGCGCTCGGCGTCGACGAACCTGGCCCCCGCGACCCGCCGGGCGAGCCGCTCCGTGCCGAACCACTGCAGCGCGACGGTCAGCGCGGTCAGTACGGCGACGACGGGCGAGGGAACCCCGCACCGCAGGGCGACGGCCACCGGGATCGCGTAGAGCGCACCGAGCAACGCCAGCGAGACGAACATCCGGATGTACAGGCCGCGCATGCCTCTCCTTCCAGCCACGTCGACGTAGCCGGAAGGTCTCCCCTGGTCCGCGCGACCCTGCCTGACCGGGCGTTGGCCGTACTGACGACCAGGCAGCGTGAGGGTACTCCCCTTCCCCGTTCAGAAGATTGTCCCGACAATCCGCCTTCGAGACAACTCCTTCCGTGAACGACCTCGCTTTTCGAGAGCAGGCCCTGCCCTTTGAGAAACCCTGGAAAGCCCTACGGGGAACCGCTCAGGGAAAATTCCTTCGGAACCGCCTCTTGAAACAGCCGAATGCTTCCGGAACAGCCAGAGCCCTTAGTGAGCACCCCATCACCCTCAGAAACGGTCTCCCCTTGGCGAGAAACGTGCCCGGCGGGAACAATCCTGAAGAACGAAGAAAGGGCGGGCGAGACCCGTGAAGGTCTCACCCGCCCTTTCCGCAGGTGTTACTTGGCGATCAGGGAGCGCAGGACGTACTGCATGATGCCGCCGTGGCGGTAGTAGTCGGCCTCTCCGGGCGTGTCGATGCGCACGACCGCCTGGAACTCCTTGCCGTCCGCCCTGACCGTCACGGTCCGCGGGATTCCGCCGCCGTTGAGCTCCTCGACACCGACGATGTCGAAGGTCTCCTCACCGGTCAGGCCCAGCGAGTCGACCGTCTCGCCCTCGGGGAACTGCAGCGGAAGCACACCCATGCCGATGAGGTTGGAGCGGTGGATGCGCTCGTAGGACTCGGCGATGACGGCGCGGACGCCGAGCAGCGCGGTGCCCTTGGCCGCCCAGTCACGCGAGGAGCCCGAGCCGTACTCCTTGCCCGCCAGGACGACGAGCGGGACGCCGGCGGCCTGGTAGTTGACCGAGGCGTCGTAGATGAAGGACTGCGGGCCGCCCTCGACGGTGAAGTCGCGGGTGTAGCCGCCCTCGACGCCGTTCAGCAGCAGGTTCTTCAGCCGGATGTTGGCGAAGGTGCCGCGGATCATCACCTCGTGGTTGCCGCGGCGGGAGCCGTAGGAGTTGAAGTCCTTGACCTCGACGCCGTTGGCCTTGAGGTAGTCGGCGGCCGGGGTGCCGACCTTGATGGAGCCCGCCGGGGAGATGTGGTCGGTGGTGACCGAGTCGCCCAGCTTGGCCAGGACCTTGGCGCCCGTGATGTCGGTGACGGGGTCCGGCTCCTGCGGCATGCCGTCGAAGTAGGGGGCCTTGCGGACGTAGGTCGAGGCCGGGTCCCACTCGAAGGTGTCGCCGGTCGGGATCGGCAGCGACTGCCAGGCCTCGTCGCCCTTGAACACGTCGGCGTAGTCACGCAGGAACATGTCCTGGTCGATGGAGGAGGCCACGACCGCGGAGACGTCCTCGGGCGAGGGCCAGATGTCGGCGAGGAAGACGGGCTCGCCGTCCACGCCGGTGCCCAGCGGCTCGTTGTTCAGGTCGATGTCCATGGTGCCCGCGAGGGCGTAGGCGACGACCAGCGGCGGCGAGGCCAGGTAGTTCATCTTGACGTCGGGGTTGATGCGACCCTCGAAGTTGCGGTTGCCGGACAGCACCGCGGTGACCGCCAGGTCGTTGGCCTGGATGGCGGCGGAGATCTCCTCCTGCAGGGGGCCGGAGTTGCCGATACAGGTGGTGCACCCGTAGCCGACCAGGTTGAACCCGATCTTGTCGAGGTACGGCTGCAGCCCGGAGCGCTCGAAGTAGCCGGTCACGACCTGGGAGCCGGGGGCCAGGGAGGTCTTCACCCACGGCTTGCGGGTCAGGCCCTTGTCCACCGCGTTCTTCGCCAGCAGGGCGGCGCCCATCATGACGTACGGGTTGGAGGTGTTGGTGCAGCTGGTGATGGCCGCGATCGTGACGACGCCGTGGTCGATCTCGAAGCTCGTGCCGTCGGACAGGGTGACCTCGACGGGCCGGTGCGGACGCTCACCGTTGAGCCCGGCGGCGTGCGGCTTGTCGCCGTTGCCGTCGTGGCCGATCGCCGGGGAGTCGGAGGCGGGGAAGGACTCGGCGGAGGCCTCGTCGACCGGCCCCTGGATGCTGGGGGCGTAGTCCTTGACGGCCGCCCGCCAGGCCCGCTTGGCGTCGGACAGCGCGATGCGGTCCTGCGGGCGCTTGGGACCGGCGATCGACGGGACGACCGTGGCCAGGTCGAGCTCGATGTACTCGGAGAAGACCGGCTCGGGGGCGGACGGGTCGAGCCACAGGCCCTGGGCCTTGGCGTAGGCCTCGACCAGCGCGACCTGCTCCTCGGAGCGGCCGGTGAGCCGCAGGTAGCTGACCGTCTCGCCGTCGATCGGGAAGATGGCGCAGGTCGAGCCGAACTCGGGGCTCATGTTGCCGATGGTGGCGCGGTTGGCCAGCGGCACGCTGGAGACGCCCTCGCCGTAGAACTCGACGAACTTGCCGACGACGCCGTGCTTGCGCAGCATCTCGGTGATCGTGAGGACCAGGTCGGTCGCGGTGGCGCCCGCGGGGAGCTTGCCGGTGAGCTTGAAGCCGACCACGCGCGGGATGAGCATGGAGATCGGCTGGCCGAGCATCGCGGCCTCGGCCTCGATGCCGCCGACGCCCCAGCCGAGAACGCCGATGCCGTTCTCCATGGTGGTGTGGGAGTCGGTGCCGACGCAGGTGTCCGGGTAGGCCTTGCCGTCGCGGATCATCACGACGCGGGCGAGGTGCTCGATGTTCACCTGGTGCACGATGCCGGTGCCCGGCGGGACGACCTTGAACTCGTCGAAGGCGGTCTGGCCCCAGCGCAGGAACTGGTAACGCTCGCGGTTGCGCTCGTACTCCCGGTCCACGTTGCGCTGGAAGGAGTCGGGGCCGCCGAAGAAGTCGACGATCACGGAGTGGTCGATGACCATCTCCGCGGGGGCCAGCGGGTTGATCCTGGCGGCGTCGCCGCCGAGCTCGCGCACGGCCTCGCGCATGGTGGCCAGGTCCACGACGCAGGGCACACCGGTGAAGTCCTGCATGATCACGCGGGCCGGGGTGAACTGGATCTCCACGCTGGGCGCGGCGGACGGGTCCCACTGGCCGAGGGCCTGGATGTGGTCGGCGGTGATGTTGGCGCCGTCCTCGGTGCGGAGCAGGTTCTCCAAGAGGATCTTCAGGCTGTACGGGAGGCGCCCCGACCCCTCGACGGCGTCCAGCCGGTAGATCTCGTATTCCGCGTCTCCGACGCGGAGCGTGTCACGGCTGCCGAAGCTGTTCGCGGACACGGTTCGCCTCCCTTGTCACCCTGTGTTGTCTGAAGCACCCACACGAAAAGGGCGCAACTGAATCCTGCCGCACCGCCGGATCGCCTCATTCGGTTAGGTATGCCTAACCAGCAGAACGTCCATCAGGTTGCAGCGGTTGTCTCGATATCAAGATATATGGGCATGTATCTCGATATCAAGTTACTCACGGGTATGGTCAGGGTTGGACAAGGCGGAAGTAGAGCAGGCCCAGGACGACCACCGAGAGCACCGGGGCGAGGAACTTCTGCTCGAAGGCGCGGCCCGTCTTGATGCCTATCTTCCAGGGCAGCAGCCAGCGCTGACGTAACGGCCACAGCACCGGGCAGCCCTTTTCCGTGCAGCAGTCTCCCACGACGTGCACCAGGCAGCCGACCGCGACCGCCACCCCCAGCCAGGCGTACCCCACGTTCTCATTGCGGAAGACCACGAACAGCCCGAAGGTCAGGCCGATGTTGACCATCGCGGAGGCGACCTTCTTGCCCGGGACGCCGATGCCGATGGCCCGCAACGCCAGGCCGATGAGCAGCACGACGAGGATGTCCCTGCCGATCGGATAGGTGTTGGCCAGGTAGTGCGCCCCGAACCCGACGGCGACCGCGAACAGCAGCGAGTGGGTGGCGTGCCGGTGCCCCCCGCTCAGCCACGAGACGGCCTTGCTCAGCCCCCAGGTGACCGGGCCGAAGGTCTGGGCGATCGTCGCGCTCGGGTGGTCCAGGTCCGGCAGCATCGCGGCCCCGGCGCAGACCAGCGTCCCGGCGACGAACTCCGCCGGGGTGAGCGCGTGCACCATGACCCCGGTCTCGATGAACCTGGAGGACTCGGTGAGCAGCGGCAGGGCCGCCAGCGTCGGCGCCACTCCCAGCCACGCCACCGCCCCCGTCAGCGCGTGCGTGTGCCCCATCATCGGCCAAACACTCCCATCAAGATCACTTTGATCGACTGTACGGCAAAGCCCGCCCAAACAGAGGATCAAGTCATTCTTCATCGTCGGCGTGTCGGCCGTAAGTGCTCGATGGGAAACATACGCGCGACCGGAGCAGGGCGGAGCGGCTTCGAACCACTCCCCCGGATCCGTCCGCATGAGGGCCGTACCGGCCACGCGCGCCGGCAGGTCCTCCAGGGGCCTCCTCGCCGCCCCTGATCCCGGACCCACGAAGGGGCGCCCCTACCCGAGGGGACGCCCGCGGTGATCGCCCGGAGCCTCAGCCGAGGGGGCGCCCGCCGTTCCGGTCGTCGGCCCTGTCATACCCGCCGTGACTTCTCCGGCCGGACCGGTCACCGCTCCATGACCGATCGCCGCCTCTGGAGCGGTCGTATCCACGGTCGGCGAACCGTCCGGTACCCCGGCCGCCGCGCCGCGCGCCCGTCCGGCCGCCGGAGCCCTCGAACGTCCATCTCCTGGAGCGCGTTCCTCCGTGTGGCCCGCCCCTGGCGTGCGTCCCGTCGAGTTCACCGGCCCGCCGGGTGTTCCGCCCCGCCCGGTGCTTCCTCGACCATCCGGCCTGCCACTCGTCGGCCCACTCGGTGCCCGCGGAACGCCTGTTCCCCCGGTCGTGTCCCCATCGCCAGCCGCGTCGGCCGGCTCCCGGGTTCGTCCGTCCGGTGGCCCGCCTTCCGGCGTGCTCACCGGCCGGGGGCCCCTGCCGTCCGACCGTCCAGCCGGTGGAGCTGTCGTGCCCCGGTTTCGAGTGCTGCTGCGTGGCTCCCACGGCCGCGATCCCCACGAGTACGGCCAGCAGTCCGGCGCGCATCATGTCCATTGGTTTCTCCCCCTGGTCCGTCCGATCTTCAGGGGGCAGATCTCCACAGACGTTCTACCCGGGGGCCGGGAACGGCTAACGGACGCGAGAAGGGGCGCGAGGCCACGCATGAGAAGGGCGACCCGGGGGAAGATCTCCCTCAGGCCGCCCGTTTCTCCACAAACGACAGACGGGACCGTTCCGTGCCGAAAGCACCCCCCAGCCCTTCCGGCGCGGAACGAATCCCGTCTATGTCCTTTGTAACGTGCAGGTCTCAGGAGTTGTTCCAATTTCAGCCGGGAATTACGTGATCTATCTCACTTTCTCGTCTCGCAGCCGAGAGTTCGCCCTCCGTGACGGTCCGCAGGAAGGGCACGACCGGCACGACGGCCAGTACGGCGAAGCCCGCGAAGGCGGCTCTCACCCCCGACAGTTCGGCGAGCAGCCCGGCCAGTCCGGCACCGACGGGCAGGGTTCCCCAGCTCAGCAGGCGTGAGGCGGCCGAGTAGCGTCCCAGCAGGTGGTCGGGGACGATCAGCTGCGCCAGGGTGCGGCTGTTGACCGTCCAGAGCGTGCCTCCCATGCCGCCCAGGAACGCGGCCGCGCCCACCGCCCAGGCCTGGGGAAGGGCCGCGGGGACGACCATCATCAGGATCGTGCCGACGAGGTCGAGGAACAGCGCCCACCGCACACCGAGCAGGCGGTTGACCGGGCCGGTGAGCACCGCGCCGGCCAAGCCGCCGACGCCGATCGAACCGAGCAGCAGGCCGTACGCGGCGGGGTCGAGGCCGAGGGTCCGCACGGCGTAGGAGGGCAGCAGGGCCAGCCAGGCGCTCCAGCAGGCCACGAGCACCGCGATGGTCAGTGACATCGTGCGCAGCAGGCGGTGCCGCCACAGGAAGGCGAGCCCCTCGGCCATCTCCCCCCGCACCCCGCTGGGTCGCGTGGCCGTACCGGCCGGGCGGGCGACGCGGAAGCGGCCCGCGAGCAGGGCGAGCAGTACGGCTCCGAGCGCGAAGGCCCCGGCGGAGGAGCCGAGTGCGAAGGCGGCGCCGACACCGGTCAGCAGGCCGCCGACGGCCGGTCCGGCGAACTCGTTCGCCACGGTCTCCGCGCCCGCGATCCAGGCGTTGGCCCGGCCGAGCCGTTGCCTGGGCACCGCGGCGGGGACCAGGGCGCCGACCGCGGAGTTCGCGACGACCTCGGCCAGGCCGATCAGGACTCCCGACAGGTAGAGCAGTGGCAGGGTCAGCGCCTCCGTCGTGACCGCGGCCAGCAGGGCGAGCGCGACCGCGAGCCTGACCAGGTTGGCCAGGGCGGCCAGGCGTCTGCGGTCGCCCCGGTCGACGAGCACGCCCACGTGGAGGGAGGCCAGCAGCCACGGCAGCGTCAGGGTCAGCCCGACCCCGGCGACCAGGCCGGGCGAGTCGGTCAGCTCGACGGCGAGTAGGGGGAGCGCGATCTTGGCCACCCCGTCGGCGAGGTTGGTCGCGACGGTGAAACCGATGAGCACCGTCTCGTTGCGCCGCGGCGCCCGTTCCGCGTAATTCGTCATCAGCTAACCCCCAAAACACTTTAGAAGGTTACAGGGTAGCCCTGAAGCCCGAGATGCGAAATCAGGGGTTGTTCTTAGAACGCTCTCGATATATCTTTGACACATCAAGAGCGGTCGGAGGACGATCGCCGAGAACAGGGGGTACCGACATGTCGGCGGAAGCGATGGGAGGCTGGGCCTCGGGGGCCGTGCCGCACGAGATCAGGCGCGAGATGAGGCGCGCCGCCAGGGAGGTCTTCAGGGGCATGGCCACCGCCTGGCACCACGACGGCCCGGGCCCGCGCGAGCACGGCCCGCACGCCTTCGGGCCGCACGAGCACCACCACAGGGAGCACAGGGAGCACAGGGAGCACGGAGAGCGCCGGGAGCACAGGGAGCGCGGTGGCCGCCGCGGCGGGCCGTTCCCCGGTGGCCCCTTCCCCTGGGACTTCGGCAGGGGCGGTCCGTTCGGGCGAGGGGGCCCGTTCGGCGGGGGCGGCCCCTTCGGGCGGGGGCGCAAGGCGAAGCGGGGCGACGTCCGCGCCGCGATCCTCGCGCTACTCTCCGAGGAGCCGCGCAACGGCTACCAGATCATCCAGGAGATCGCCAAGCGCAGCCAGGGGGGCTGGAAGCCCAGTCCCGGCGCGGTCTACCCGGCGCTCCAGCAGCTCACCGACGAGGGCCTCGTCCTGTCCGAGGAGACCGACGGGCGCAAGTCCTTCCAGCTCACCGAGGCGGGCAGAGCCTATGTCGCCGAGCATCAGGAGGAGCTGCGCGCGCCGTGGGAGGAGATGACCCCCGATCTCGGGGAGAGTTCCTGGGAACTGATGGATCTGGCCCGCCAGTCAGCCGTCGCTCTCTTCCAGGTCTTGCAGAATGGCAGTGAGGCGCAGATCCGCCAGGCCCGGCAGATCATGATCGACACGCGCCGCAAGCTCTACCAGATCCTGGCAGACGGCGAACCCGGCGAGGAGTGATCCCACGATGACGTTTCCCGACGATCTCCGCATCGGAGACGCCGAACGCGACGCCGCCACGGAGTCCCTGCGTGAGCACTACGCGCAGGGCAGGCTGAACCACGAGGAGTTCGAGGAACGCCTCGACGTGATCATGACGGCGCGTACAGGTCGTGATCTGGCCCGCGCGGGCGCCGACCTGCCCGACCTGCCCGGCATGTACGGCTTCGGCACCACCGAGAACGGCGGCCACGGCGCCGTCGCGGAGGGTGGCGGGGAGCGGTGGGACCATCACTCATGGGACCAGCGGGAGTGGCGCAGGCAGTGGCGCGATCAGTGGCGTGAGGCCCGCAGGCTCCACCGGCACGCCCATCACGGCTGGTCCCACTCCGGCCAGTGGCAGCAGCAGTGGAACGAGCAGTGGCGGAACCAGGCGGCACTGCAGCGGCTGACCGCCCAGCGGTGGGCCGCGGCCCGGCATCACCGGCCGGGGCACCACCGGGGCGGGGGCGCGTTCGTGCCGGTGCTGATCGGGGTGGTCGCCCTGACGGCGATCATGGGGTTCGGTGTCTTCAAGATCCTGTTCCTGGCCTGGATCGTGATGGCCGTGGCGGGCGTGTTGCACCGCAAGCACTGGCACCACCGGATGGGCCACGGCCGCAGGTGAATCCCCTGGCCCGGCCCCTTCCGCCCAGGGAGGGGTCAGGCCAGAGACTCCCTCAGCAACCGCAGCTCTCCGGCTATCCGGTCCAGCGTCCAGTGGGCGTTCAGCCCGCTGGGGTTGGGCAGTACCCACACGGTCGTCTCGCCGATGCGTCTGTCCTGCGGCCCGATCACCGCGCCGCGCTCGGCGAAGGCCGTCCGGTAGGCGGTGATGCCCAGGACGGCCAGCACCTTCGGCCTGACCTCGGCGACCAGCCCGGCCAGCCGTACCCCTCCCTCACGGAACTCCTCGGCGGACAGCTCCGCCGCCTGGGCCGTGGCCCGCGCGACCACGTTGGTGATCCCGAGGCCGTAGGAGGGCAGTTCCCACTGCTGAGCGGGGGCCAGCAGCCTGGGGGTGAAGCCCGACAGGTGCAGCGCCGGCCAGAAGCGGTTGCCGGGCCTGGCGAAGTGGTGACCGGTCACCGCGGAGTACAGACCGGGGTTGATGCCGCAGAACAGCACCTCGATCGAGGGGCCGAGCACGTCGTCGACGGTCAGGTCGGCCGCGGCGGCCAGCTCGGCCTTCGTCGGCCTCGGCGGCTTCGCCGATGGCGGGGTTTCCGGGACCGGGGGCACGGGACGAACCTAACCCATCTCCTCCAGTTTCCTGCCCTTGGTCTCACGCACCTTGAACAGCACGAAGAAGAAGGAGAGCACGGCGAAGAAGGCGTATCCCACGTAGGCGCCCGCGAGACTCCACTCGGCCAGGGACGGGAACGAGACGGTGATCAGCCAGTTGGCCACCCACTGGGCGGCGGCGGCCACGGACAGCGCGGCCGCCCTGATCCTGTTGGGGAACATCTCTCCCAGCAACACCCAGACCACGACACCCCACGACAGCGCGAAGAACAGCACGAACACGTGCGCGGCGACCAGGGCGACGGTGCCCTGCGCCGACGGCAGCCGTACGGTGTCGCCGATGTGGACGCCCGCGCTGAAGGCCCACGCGGCGACGGCGAGGGCGACCGCCATGCCCGCGGAGCCGATCAGCAGCAGCGGCCTGCGGCCGATCCGGTCGACCAGCGCGATGGCGATGAACGTGCCGACGATGTTGATGATCGAGGTGGAGAAGCTGATCAGCAGCGAGTCGCTCTGGTTGATGCCGACCGACTGCCACAACGACGCCGAGTAGTAGAAGATGACGTTGATTCCGACGAACTGCTGGAACACCGAGAGCAGGATGCCGATCCAGACGATCGGCAGCAGGCCGAGCGCCGGGCCGCGCAGGTCGCTGAGCCGGGGCCGGTGCTCCAGGCGCAGTGAGGCCTGGATCTCCTTGAGCCGTTCCTCAAGGTCGGTCCTTTCCCCCTCGACCTCCTTGAGCACCCGGCGCGCCATCTCCGTCCTGCCGATGGCGACGAGGAACCTCGGAGACTCGGGGATGATCGTCGAGAAGAGCAGATAGAGCAGGGCGGGCACCAGGCAGGCGCCCAGCATCCACTGCCAGGCCTGCAGGCCGAGCAGCCTGTTGTTGACGTCTCCCCCGGCGAGTTGCGCGATCGCGAAGTTGACCAGCTGGGAGACCGCGATGCCCAGCACGATCGCGAGCTGCTGGAAGGAACCCAGACGCCCCCGGTAGGCGGGCGGCGCGACCTCGGCGATGTAGGCGGGGCCGATCACCGAGGCCATGCCGATGCCGACGCCGGCGAGCACCCGCCACAGGGCCAGGTCCCAGATCGCGAACGGCAGCGCCTGGCCGAGGGAGCTGACCGCGAACAACAGCGCGGCCACCTGCATCGTCCTGGTGCGTCCCCAGCGGTCGGCGATGCGCCCGGCGATCCACGCGCCCAGCGCCGAGCCGAGCAGCGCGATCGCGACGACGAACCCGATCTGGACGGGGCCGACCTGGAAGTGCTTCTGGATGCCGGTCACGGCACCGTTGATGACCGCGCTGTCGTAGCCGAAGAGGAACCCGCCGATGGCGGCCGCGGCGGTGATGAAGACGACGTGCCCGAGGTTCTCTTTGGGGGTGCCCGAAGGGGTGGTACCGACCATGACAGTCCTTTCCCCGAAACCCATGTGCCTAACGGGCCGCCCCGCGATGCCCCCTCGCCTTCTGAACCTGCCCTGAACTGCGGAAACATCCCTGTCCTGAGTCTCTCACGCCGCCCTCGCACGCCGGCGGCGCGACTCACCCGGCCCCCTCACGGCCCGCCCGTACGGCTCACCAGCGCAGGATCGCGGCCACCCCGCCGGACTCGGCGAGGTCCTGTGCGGCTTCTCCGTCCAGCACGATCACCTCGGCGTCGATGTCGAGGGCGCGTTCGATCATGCGTTCCCCCATCGTGGGGTCGGGCACGACCTCCTCCCCCGGTTCGCCCCGCGGGACGTCTCCCCGGGCGTAGAGCCGCCCGTCCTCCGTACGGCCGCCGTCCCACTCGCCGGACTCGTTCAGCAGCAGCTGTGCCACCCGGCTGTCGTTCAGCGCGCCGAGCGTCGCCTCAAGGCCCAGGGCGCCGGGACCGCCGGACAGGGCGGCATCCCTGGCCCGCTCGGTCAGCTCGACGCCGTGCCGGGTGCGGGCGGCCCTCAGCTGCGGCTCGACGTACTCGGCGAGCTTGGCCGGGGGCAGCGAGTCGACGACCGCGTCGACCTGGAGAACGTCCCCGCCGACCAGGGGCGCGACGATCTCGGTCAGCTGGACGTCGCCGAGGAGAACGACCGTCTGCCAGCCGCGCCGCCTGGCCTCCTCGGCCACTCCCGGAGCCGCGGCGCGCAGCTGCCGGGTGAGGTTCTCCTCGACGCGGCGTTCGAACTTGTCGCGGTGCGTCGCGGCCGACCTGGCGAGTTCCGCGGTGGCCGGGCCGCGCATCTGCTTCCACTCCTCCACGGGGATCTCGAAGGAGGTACCGCCCAGGTCCTCGGTCAGGCCGTACCGGTAGTCGATCATCTTCAGGCCGTCCCTGGAGAGCACGACGAGACCCGCGGGAGGCGCGGCCTCGACCGCGTTGACCAGCGGGCGCACGTACGCCGTCGACTCCATGACGATCTGGTCGGCGACCGGCACCTGGAAGGAGAACGACCGCGCCCGGCCGTCGCCGACCGGTGCGAACATGACGCGTCCCAGGCCTGACTCCGTCGGGTCGAGCAGCTGCTCGAAGTCCGTCTCCAGTTCGTCGAGCCGGTTCAGCAGGGCCGTCCGCCGTTCTCTGTCCCTGACGGCCGTCATCTGCTCCCGCAGCTCCGACAGCTCGTTGCCGAAGCGGATCCGCCAGGCGGGTTTGACCGCCGCCTCCTCCTGCGGGGAGGCGGTCACGTAGAACGACAGCACCCCCAGCTCGTCGTGCATGGAGACGACCTCCCGCAGAGCTGCACGGCCGAATCGCTCGAATTCCACGGCGCCTCCCCTGATGGTCGGGTTCTCACCACAGTAAGGAGAGATACGGGAGGGATATGGGACACATCGTGGAATATGCCCTTCCGCTGCGCGTGTCTTTACCCGGGCGCCGGACGCCCGGCGTCCGGCGCCCGGTCTACACCCCGGGCAGGACCTCGGCGGCGATCAGTTCGAGCTGGTCGAGGTCTGACAGGTCCATGACCTGCAGGTAGACCCGCTCGACGCCCAGCTCGGCGAACTCCCCGATCTTGGCGACCACCTCGGCCGGGGTACCCGCCAGGCCACTGGCCCGCAGCGCGTCCAGCTCCTGGCCCGCGGCCCGGGCGCGGCGCGCGATCTCGGCCTCGCCGGTGCCGACGGCCACGGTCTGCGCGACGGAGAAGACGATCGGCCGGTCGCGTCCCTCCTCCTCACAGGCCTTCCTGACCCGGCCGAAGGCGGCGGCGCTGTCCTGCGGGGTGTGGAAGGGGACGTTGTACTCGTCGGCGAACCGCGCGGCCAGGAGCGGGGTGCGCCTGGCGCCGAACCCGCCGATGATGATCGGCGGCCTGGGGGTCTGCTCGGGTTTGGGCAGCGCGGGTGAGTCCGCGAGCCGGTAGTGGGCCCCCTCGAAGGAGAACGTCTCCCCGACCGGCGTGCCCCAGAGCCCGGTCAGGATCTCCAGCTGCTCCTCGAAACGGGCGAAGCGCTCGCCGAGCGGCGGGAAGGGGATCCCGTACGCGACGTGCTCGGCGTCGAACCAGCCGGTGCCCAGGCCCAGCTCGACCCGGCCGCCGCTCATCCGGTCCACCTGGGCCACGCTGATCGCCAGCGCGCCGGGGTACCTGAAGGTGGCGGGGGTGACCAGGGTGCCGAGCCTGATCGTGGAGGTCTCCCTGGCCAGGCCCGCGAGGGTCACCCAGGCGTCGGTCGAGCCGGGGCCGGGGTCGCCGGGGCCGATCCGCTGGTAGTGGTCGGAACGGAAGAAGGCGTCGAAGCCCAGTCGCTCCGCGGTCCGCGCGACCGTCAGGAGCTCGTCGTATGTGGCGCCCTGCTGCGGTTCGGTGAAGATCCTCAACTTCATGAACATCATTATCCGGGCACTACGGACGCCGTCCATGGAAACACAACGGCGTGGCGGAACACTTGCTACCGTTCATTCTTCGGTGCGCAAAGTGACCGTACAGGCACCCATCGCAACCGTTCTGTGCCGTCGAGGAGGGAGATCCCATGCCGGTGGCGACAGAGTCGGCGACCGGGCCGGAGGCAGGTCCGAAGCCCGGAGCCACCACCCGCCGCGTCCGCGAACCCGGCACTCCGCCGCGTTCCCTCGTCGCGCTCGCCTCCCTGGCCCTCGCCGCGGGGACGGGCGCCGCCCTCTGGGTGCTGCCCGGCGGGGCCGTACGGCCCGCGCGGGCCCAGCGACCGGTCGCTCCCCCGCCCGTCCCGGTCCCCGCCCCGCTCGCCTCGGCCCCCGTCCCGTCTCCCGCCGGGCGGCCCGGTCCCGTCGCACGCCCCTCGGGGTTCGTGACGTTCGTCGACGCCGCCAGAAACCCGTCGTTCACGGCGCCGTTCACGCCCCCGGGGCCGTCCGCGCCCGGCCGGGTGCACTGGTTCACCCTGGGACACCTCACCGCGGGCGAGGACGGCTGCACCCCCGAGTGGAACGGGCGGGACCCGGGTCTGTCACCCGCCGGACGCCTGGCGCGCCTGCGGGCCTCCGGTGGGGAGGCGGGACTCGTCTTCGGCGGTCCCGGAGGCAGGGAACTGGCCGCCACCTGCGCCGACCTCGGGCGCCTCACCGACGCCTACCGGCGCGCGGTGAACGCCTCAGGCGCGGGCTACGTCGACTTCGAACTCGGCGGAGGCGACAACGAGGCGACCGTCCTGCGCCGCGCGGCGGCCATCGCGTCCCTGCAGCGTGAGGCCGCCGCGGCGGGCGGGACCCTCACGGTGAGCTTCACCCTGCCCGCGGACGGCGACGGTCTCAGCCTCGCCGACCAGCGGATGCTCAGGGTCACCCGGGAGCACGGGGCCGAGATCTCCGCGGTCAACCTCCTGGTCCCGATCCGGAGCGGTCCCGGGCGTCGCTCCCGGCTGCGGCCGATCGCCGAGGCCGTACGGGCGGCCCATCCCCAGGTCGTCAGGTCCCTGGGCAGGACGGGCACGGGGCACCGGATCGCCCTGTCCCCGTTCCTGAGCGGCGCGAAGGACCTGACCTCCGCCGACGCCCGCAAACTGGTCGCCTTCAGCGCCCGCGAGGGGATGGCCTGGCTGTCCACCAGGGGAGCCGCCCCCTCCTGGCGCGTGTCCCGCCTGCTGGCGGGCCTGGCCCACTAGACAGACACCCCACATGGGGTTATACATGCGCCGCAGTCCTCGTCGAACCCACAGGGGAGACATGCCGAAGATCAACGTGTATCTGCCCGACGAACTGGCCGAGGCGGTCAAGGCTGCGGGGGTCCCGGTCTCCGCCGTCTGCCAGCGTGCCCTGGAGCAGGCCGTACGGCGTATCACCGCCATCAGGGAGACCGGGCTCGGCTCTCCGGGACTCGACGGCTCCGGCGCCCGCTTCGCGAGTTTCACCCCCCGAGCCCGTACGGCGGTGAGCCTCGCGCTTGAGGAGGCACGCGCGGGCGGGGCCGCCGAGGTCGGCACCGAGCACCTGCTGGGCGGCCTGCTCGCCGAGGGCACCAACCTGGCCCTGCACGTCCTGCGCGCCGTGGAGGTCGATCCCGGGCAGGTACGGCGTGAGCTGGACGCCCTCGGCGGGAACGGCACCGTGTCCGCCACCCCGGCGCGATTCAGCGGGCCCGCGGCCGCAGCCCTCGAACTGACCGTCTCCGACGCCATCGCCCTGGGACACAACTACGTCGGGTGCGAGCACCTGCTCCTCGGCCTGGTCGCGGAGCCGGAGGGAACGGCGGGACGCGTCCTGCGGAGGCTCGGCGCCGAACCGAGGCTGACCCGCCGCGCCGTCACCGCCGCGCTGGCGGGCTACGTCCACCTCAGGGCGCAGGACCAGGCCGCGGCCGAACGGCCGCCGAGGTCTTCGCCGGAATCCCTGTCCGAGGCCGTCCGCCGGGAGCTGCGGCCCATCGTCCAGCGCCTGGAACGGCTTGAGGAACGGCTCGGCCGGCCCGCGGAGGGGTGAGGGCACCCAGACTGTCCCGAAAAATCCCCTGAAGCCGGACATGTAACGGCTATAGGGTTCGCCCGTGGACAATCTTGAAAGCCTCGTCATCACGAGACGGCTTCGGGTCCCCGTCGACACCCCGCACGAGGCCGCGCCAGGGTGGGGGGAGGTGGCCGCCCGCCAGCTCGACGCCGCGTTGCTGAGCGTCGGCTTCACCTGCTCGGCCGCGCTGCTCGAACGCCTGTCGAGCCTGCCCGGCGAGGAGGTTATCGATCTCGGCGCACGGGTCGTGTCCGTCGTCCGCGGCCTGGTCGGCGACCACGTCCAGCACAACGCCTACTTCGTCGACTTCCCGAGGAACGTGCCGGACACCCTGGAGTTCTGGGCCGGCATGCTCCACGAGGCCCTGCTCGACCCGGCCGCCGCGGACCGCCTCCGGGGCCCCGCGCTCAACCTGCTCGAACTGCCCGACTACGGCCGTTACCAGCACACCTACGCGGACCTGCTCGCCGCCCACGCCGAGCTCGTCCCGCTCGCCGGAGACCGGGTGACCGTGCTCGACCTGGGCGGAAGCCTGCAGGACGAGGCCCGGGAGCTGTACTTCTCGCTGGCGGGCTCCGAGGTGCCGCCGGCCGTCGAGGACCTGGCCGCGCTGCGCGCCCTGGCCGCCTTCTGCGTCGCCTCCGGGACCGATCACCCCGAGCGTGTTCCCGTGCGGGAGAACCGCGCGGTCCTCAACGAGGTACGGCTGGCCGCCGACCTGCCCCTCCTCGTCGACACGGTGACCGACGTGCTCAGGCTCGCCTGCGGCCTGTCCGGAGGCGACGTCACGCTGGCCGTGCCCACGAGGTTCCGTTCGTTCCGCCGCGCCGAGCGCCGGGCCCTGCTGCGGGCCCTGGACTCGGTGGCCACCCCGGCCGGGCTCGGCGACGTGTCACGTCTCCGGGAGCGGTGGAAGCGGCTCGGGGAACGGCTGCACCCCCACGAGCACCCCGGCTTCCCACGCGCCGCCCGGGTCTTCGAGGTGGCCAGGGGCGACCTGCGGGTCGCGGGAACCGGCAGCCGGGTCGAGGCGGCCCTGGCCGCGGGCCGTACGGCCGAGGCCGTCGAGCTGCTGGAGAACGCGCCCGGGGCGCTGTTGCGCCGCCTCGACCACCTGCTGCGGACCGGGTCCGACGAGCGTGCGGTGTTCGAGGCCGTGGAGAGGGCGGTCACCGGCGCCTCCGGCCGTGTCCTGCTGTCCCTGCGCGAGCACATGCAGAACCGGCTCGTCCCCGCCGCCGGGCGTGTCTTCGTCAACCGGCACGCCAGGGCGTGGACGGCCCCCGACCTCCGTCCGCCGCTCGCCGGGGAGGTCCTGACGCGGGTGCTGGCCGTACTGGACGCCGAGATCGTCCGGCGGCTCCCGGACCCCGGTGAGCTGGTCGTCGATCCCGACGCGCTGGACGTCGCCCTGCCGCTGTCCGCCAAGGCCGTCTCCCCCGGGCTCGGCATGCTGCCCCGCGGCTCGCTCTCAGCGGTCGACGGCGAGCTGCTCAGGTTCTTCGTGCACTGGCGCGAGGCCAGGCGGCGCACCGACTACGACCTGTCGGCGCTCATGCTCGACGCCTCCTACGGCTCCCCTGAGCACGTCTCGTGGACGAACCTCGCCAACGGCTTCGCCCGGTACTCCGGTGACCTCACCGAGGCTCCCGCGCCGCACGGCGCCTCGGAGTTCATCGACATCCGGCTCGCCGAGTCGACCCGTCCGATCGTCATCCCCCAGGTCAACGTCTTCTCCGGGGAGTCGTTCGACGAGGCGGCCGAGGCGTTCTTCGGCTACATGACGAGAGACGCCGCGCAGGAGGGCATGCCCTTCGAGCCGCGTACCGTGCGGATGAAGTCGGACCTGCGCGGGTCGGGGCAGATCGCCCTGCCGCTCGTCTTCCTGCGCGGCGACGACGGCCACTGGCGGGTGAAGTGGCTGCACCTCTACCTGAGGGGCTATCCCCAGTTCAACCGGGTCGAGGACAACCGGCTCACCGCCTCACTGCTGGTGCGCTCGATCGTGGAGCGCGACTACCTACGGGTGCGTCACCTGGTCGAGCTGTGGCGCGCGAAGGGGCCCTCCACCGGGCGGCACGTCACCTACATCGGGTTTGAGGCGTCGGCGGCGCCGCCGGGTGCCCGGGTCCACACTCCGGCGACGCTGCACGAGGTGATCCCCGCCTGATAGGGTGTGGCCGCGAGGCCATGAGGGGACTTCCTTCTCACCATTTCCCGGTAGTCTCCCCGCTCTCCTCGCGGTCCGGTCGTGAGGCCATTCGAGGGCTTCCTTCTTCCTGGTTCGATTCCAGGTAGGCCCCATGGGCCTACTGGCGCTCAGCCCCCGAGCCTTCCTCATGACCGGTTTCTACATCTGCTGCCACAGAGGGGGCGTCGTGTCCGGCTCCCATTCGGGCAGCGAGGTGTGCGCCTGCAGGCAACGGTAGGTGGCGCCGTGATAGGCGACTATTTCTCCCACCTCGTACGGGAAATAGGTCCTCCACACGATGCTGGTGAAAGAGTTGTCGGCTTGGGCGACAGTCGGCCCGCCGGGAACGTCGGCGGCGGCGGGCGGGACGACGGCCAGGACGCCTGCGGCCAGTGCCGCCGCGAGCACGACGGCATGGGGTCTTCGGAGGTTCACCACGGTCTCCTCATGAGATCCATCGGGACACCTCAATGTGACTACCGGCCTCCCCGGGCGAGAAGCTCGCATTTCTCCATATTTCGGGCGAATGGTCGCCCCGCCCACGCCCTTCCGGACAGCCGCGCGTCCACGTCGTGGAATGCCGGCAGGGCCTCCACGGGGAGAGAGCCGGCCACGCCCGCGTGCGGCGCTTCCCGGTTCAAGGACATGACGGCGCCCCCGCCCTGAAGGCGGGGGCGGTTCCCCGCCGGAGGCTAGGTCGGGTCGCCGACCAGCAGGGCGACGCACTCCACGTGGTGGGTCATCGGGAACGCGTCGAAGGCTCGCAGGTCGGCGAGGCGGTAGGAACGGTCGCCGAACCAGGCCAGGTCACGGGCCATCGTCGCCGGGTCGCAGGAGACGTAGACGATCCTGGTGGCCCCGAGGGCGGCGAGCTGCTCGACGACCTCGCGGCCGAGACCGGCGCGGGGCGGGTCCACGACGACCAGGTCGGCGCGCTCGATGCCGAAGCGGTCGAGGGCGTTCTCCACCCGGCCCCTGGCGAAGCGGGCCTGGGGCAGGTCGCGCAGGTTGCGCTCGGCGTCCCGTACGGCCACCGACTCCGACTCGACGCCGAAGACCGCGCCCTCCGGGCCGACCGCCTCGGCCAGGCCCGCGGCGAACAGGCCGACACCGCAGTACAGGTCGAGGGCCCACTCCCCGGGACGTGGGGCGGCGAACTCCATGACCGCGCCGAGCAGGGTCTCCGCGGCGCCGGGGTGGACCTGCCAGAAGCCGCTGCCCGTGACCTGGAAGTCGCGTTCGCCGACCCGCTCGACGAGATGGTTGCGGCCGTGGACGACACGGCTTCTGCCCCCGCCCTCGTCCACGAAGACGGCCACGCTCGCGTCGATGTCGGGCACCGCGACCGTACGGCGCGGCCTGGGGGCGATCACGACGGCCTGGTCGCCGGTGTTCGAGGCGATGACCTCGACCGAGGAGGCGTTGCGCCAGTTCATGACCTCCGCCCCGACGTTCTCCACCTCCGGGTGGGCGATCAGGCAGGCGTCGATCGGCTCGATGTCGTGGGAGCGGTGGCGCCGCAGGCCGAGGACGCCGTCGCGGTCGACGGCGAACTGAACCCGGGTGCGCCAGCCGAGCCCGTCGGGGGCGCCGGGCACCTCCTCGACGACGCCCTTCCACTCGATCCCGGCGAGCCTGCCCAGCTGTTCGGCGACCACGGCGGTCTTCAGCAGGCGCTGGGCGTCGAGGGAGGCGTGCTGCCAGTCGCAGCCCCCGCAACGGCCGGGACCCGCGAACGGGCACGGCGGGGTCACCCGGTCCGGGGAGGGGTCGAGGATCTCGACCGCGTCGGCCCGCAGGAACCGGGTGGTCTCCTCGGTGATCTCGGCCAGGACGCGCTCACCGGGGAGCGCGTGCCGTACGAAGACCACCCTGCCGTCATGGCGCGCGACGCACCAGCCACCGTGCGCGACGGGTCCCACCGTCAGTTCGATCGCCATCGTCACGCCCCCAGGTCTTTCGTCGGTCCGGCCTCCTCGTGATCACGAGTGCATACGAAAGGTTATGCCTTCGCGCCCTGGTCCCGAGCCATCTCGTGCCGGGGGCGCCTCACCGCGCCGGGGGCGGCGGGCTCGGGACGGCCCTTGAGCCGGTCGGAGGAGTGCAGCTGCCAGGGGACGCTGGTGACCATCACGCCCGGCTGGAAGAGCAGGCGCCCCTTGAGCCGCAGCGCGCTCTGGTTGTGCAGCAGGTGCTCCCACCAGCGGCCCACGACGTACTCCGGGATGTACACGGTCACCACGTCGCGAGGCGAACGGCGCCGCAGCGACTTGACGTACTCCAGGATCGGCCGGGTGATCTCCCGGTAGGGCGAGTCCAGCATCTTCAGCGGGACCGGGATGCCCCTGCGCTCCCACTCCTCCTGCAGGGCCCGCGCGTCCTCGCCTTCGACGCCGACGGTGACGGCCTCAAGCGTCGAGGGCCGGGTCGCCCTGGCGTAGCTGAGCGCGCGCAACGTGGGCTTGTGGATCTTGGAGACCAGGACGATGGCGTGGTTGCGGGCGGGCAGCATCGACTCGTCCACCTGGAGATCCTCGTCGACCGCGAGTTCGGCGGCCACGTTCTCGTAGTGGCGGTGGATGCCCTTCATGATCAGGAACAGCGTCGGCATGGCGACGCAGACGATCCAGGCGCCGTGGGTGAACTTGGTCAGCAGCACGACCACCAGCACCACACCGGTCATGACGGCGCCGAAGAAGTTGATGACCCGCGAGCGCTTCATCTGCGCCCTGGTCTTCGGCGCGGTCTCGGTCTTCAGGTGCCTGGTCCAGTGCCTGACCATGCCGATCTGGCTCAGCGTGAAAGAGACGAAGACGCCGACGATGTAGAGGTTGAGCAGGCGGCTGACGTCCGCCTGGAACCCCCACAGCAGCAGGCAGGCGCCCGCGGCCAGGATGACGATACCGTTGGAGAAGGCCAGCCGGTCTCCCCTGGTGTGCAGCTGACGGGGCAGGTAGCGGTCCTGGGCCAGGATGGAGCCGAGCACCGGGAAGCCGTTGAAGGCCGTGTTGGCCGCCAGGAACAGGATGAGGGCCGTCACCGCGGAGATCACGATGAAGAACAGCGAGCCGTTGCCGAAGACCGCGTCCGCGACCTGGGCGATGATCGGCTGCTGGTAGTAGTCCGGGCCCGCGGGCTTGCCGTTGATGAGCACGTCGCGGGCGGCGGTGGCCGGGTCGGCGAGCTTGACGCCGGAGGCCAGGCCGAGCGCGATGATGCCGACGAACATCGTGACCGCGATCAGGCCCATCATCAGCAGGGTCGTCGCGGCGTTCTTGCTCTTCGGTTTGCGGAAGGCGGGCACGCCGTTGCTGATCGCCTCGACACCGGTCAGCGCCGCACAGCCGGAGGAGAAGGCCCGCAGGATCAGGAACGCCGCGGCCAGCGAGGTCAGGTCGGTCTGTTCGGCGACGATCTGGTACCCGGCGGTCGGCGCGCGCAGTTCCTCGCCCATGACCAGCAGCCGGAACCCTCCCCACAGGACCAGGCCGATGACCGAGACCATGAAGGCGTAGGTGGGGACCGCGAACGCCACACCGGACTCGCGGATGCCACGCAGATTGACCAGTGTGAGCAGCACGACGATGGTGATGGCGACCAGCGGCTTGTGCTCGGCGACATAGGGGATCGTCGCGCCGACGTAGTCGACCCCGTTGGCCACGGAGACCGCGACCGTCAGCACGTAGTCGACCATGAGGGCGCTGGCGACGGTCAGACCGGCGTTGGGCCCCAGGTTGACCGTGGCGACCTCGTAGTCCCCGCCTCCGCTGGGGTAGGCGTGCACGTTCTGCCGGTAGGACGCCACCACCGTGAGCATCACCAGGACGACCGCGATGGCCACCCAGGGAGCGAAGTGATAGAACGATAGTCCGGCGATGGAGAGGATTACGAGAATCTCCTGCGGCGCGTAGGCGACCGAGGAGAGCGCGTCACTCGCGAAAACCGGCAGCGCGATGCGCTTGGGGAGCAATTGCTCGTGTAACTGCGTGCTGCGCAGCGCGCGCCCGATGAACAGGCGCTTGACGAGGTCCGTCACCTTTGACACGTCTGCCGATGCTAGTCCCCATCCATACGCCCCGCTGACGCGGCACTCCCGAAGCGGGCCATACTGACTAGGTACATACGAACAAGATCCGCCTCAATGTGAGCGGCGGGGGAGCATGCATATCGTGATCATGGGATGTGGCCGGGTCGGATCGACTCTGGCGCACATCCTTGAGGACAGCGGCCACTCGGTCGCGATCATCGACCGTGACCCACAGGCCTTCCGCAGGCTGCGAGCCGGTTTCCGGGGACGCCGGGTGACCGGCATCGGCTTCGACCGGGACGTGCTGGAGGAGGCGGGCATCGGAACCGCCAGCGCCTACGTCGCGGTCAGCAGCGGCGACAACTCCAACATCATCTCCGCCAGGGTCGCCCGCGAGACCTTCGGCGTGGACAACGTGGTCGCCCGGATCTACGACCCCCGGCGCGCCGAGGTCTACCAGCGTCTCGGCATCCCCACCGTCGCCACGGTGCGCTGGACCGCCGACCAGATCCTGCGGCGTGTCCTGCCCGAGGGGACCGAACCCCTCTGGCGCGACCCCACCGGCTCCGTCGTGCTGGCCGAGGTGGCCTACCACCCCGCCTGGATCGGCACCAGGAGCAAGGACCTGGAGGAGGCCGCGGGCACCCGTGTCGCGTTCATCAACCGGATGGGCGAGACCCTGCTGCCCAAGAACGACTCCGTGGTGCAGGAAGGCGACATCCTGCACGTCATGGCGGCCGAGAACGACATGGAGCGCATCAACAAGGTGCTCTCCGGCCCTCCCGAGGGGAGCCACTGATGCGCGTCACCATCGCGGGCGCCGGAGCCGTCGGACGGTCCATCGCCGCCGAACTCCTGGAGAACGGCCACGAGGTCCTGCTCATCGACATCGACCCCAAGGCCATCAAGATCGACACCGTGCCGAGGGCGGAGTGGCTGCTCGCCGACGCCTGCGAGATCTCCTCCCTGGACGAGGCGGGCCTGGCCGACTGTCACGTGGTCGTGGCCGCCAGCGGTGACGACAAGGTCAACCTCGTCGTCTCCCTTCTCGCCAAGACCGAGTACGGCGTGCCGCGCGTGGTGGCCAGGATCAACCACCCCAAGAACGAGTGGCTGTTCAACGAGTCGTGGGGCGTCGACGTGGCCGTCTCGACCCCGAGGCTGCTGAGCGCGCTGGTCGAGGAGGCGGTGAGCGTCGGCGACCTGGTCCGCCTGATGACCTTCCGCCAGGGACAGGCCAACCTGGTCGAGCTCACCCTGCCCGAGGACGCCCCGGTCGTCGGCCACCGGGCGGGCTCGGTGCCCTGGCCCGCAGACACCGCGCTGGTGGCGATCCTGCGCGAGGGCCGGGTGCTGGTGCCCAGCGCCGACGACCCCCTTGAGGCGGGCGACGAGCTGATGTTCGTGGCCAGCCAGGAGGTCGAGGAGGAACTGGGCAGGTTGCTGTCCCCGCACCGCTCCGCCTGACCCCCTCACACGCGAAACGGTCCCGTACGGCTTGGCCGTACGGGACCGTTCTTCGTCACAGGGTCGTCACGGGGAGGCGGGCGTGGCCGGGGTCCTGCCTCTGGCCAGCAGCCAGACCATCGCGCCCAGGGCCGCGACCTGCAACGGCCAGCCCATCACGATCTTCAGGATGCCGAGTTCGGCGACCGCGTCGTTCCCGCCGATGAGGTAGACGGGCAACTGCACGGCCACCCGCACCACACAGGGGATCATCAGCAGCCAGGTGAGCCTGGAGCACAGGCGCACCACGGCCGGGTCGGCGCGCCAGGCGGTCGGATCACCGGTGACCGACCCGATCAGGAAGCCGACCACCGGCCAGCGGACGACGATCGACAACAGCATCGCCACCGCGTAGCCCGCGTTGTAGAGGATGCCGGGCAGGAACACGTCCTTCGCCTCACCCGTCCGGGAGGCGAAGAACGCGCCGATGGCGATGCCGAACAGGCTGTTGAGCACGAACTGCGGCGTCGAGCGCTGCAGCACGCGCGCCAGCAGCAGGACGACCGAGGTGGAGACGCTGACGATCAACGACGTCCTCAGGTCGGATGTGGTGATCCACATCAGCGTGAAGACGATCGTGGGCACGGCGGCCTCGATGGTCCCCCGTACGCCGCCGAAGGCCTTGGCGAGCTGCCCGCGCATCGCCGCCTCGACGGTCACGTACGCCGCGTTCTCCTCGGTGGTGCTCATCTTCTCGCTCACCGCTCCGTGGTCGTCTTCACTCACGCACCGCCCGCCGGGCGCAGCTCGTACTTGGGGTTGAACATCACCTTGCGCCCGTCCTGAAGGCTGACCAGCCCCTCGGCGAGCACCATCCTGCCCGGCTCGATCCCCGCGATCTTCCTACGTCCGAGCCAGACCAGGTCGATCACGTCGGAACCGTCGTAGAGCTCCGCCTCAAGGGCGGGCGCGCCGCCACGGGGGCGCAACGTGACCGTACGTAGCGTACCGGTTACGCAGAATCTGCGTCGCCCGCCACAGGAGACGATCGGCGTCGCGCCGTGACGATCGAGGTCCTGCTGGAGCTCGTCGGCCTCCAGTTCCGCCTGGCTCGTCGTCAGCCGACGGAGGAAGCCTCGAAATCCGCCCTGTTTATGCGGTTCCTGAGAACCCACGACCTCTCCTTCGCATACGTGTTGAATCAGCGTACGCGATCCCTCACGTCAGCGGATCTCGGCGATCTCAGGACCGCGTTCGAAGGGGTTGAGGTCGGGCACCTCCTGCTCGGCGGCCTGTTGTTCCGCGGCCTGCCTGGCCTCGGGAGGAAGCCGAAGCTCGATCGACTCCTTCGGGGCCATCGGCTCGTCGCCGCGGACCACGACGATGTCGCCGACCACCCCTTCCAGGACCGCGGCGACCTCCTCGTCCACGACCGCGCGGCCGCTGACCACCGCGCGCAGGAACCAGCGCGGACCGTCCACGCCGATATAGCGCACCGGCTGGGGCTCCTGCGCCCCCTCGGCGGGGATGCGCGCGAACAGTTCGACCCCGAACGGGCCCTCGCGCTCCTCGACCGTGCCGCCCGCGGCGCGCACCCCCTCGGCGAGGTCGGTACGGACCTCGTCCCAGATCCCGCTGCGCCTGGGCGCGGCGAACGCGTGCACCTGCAGGGCGCTGTCCTCGACCATGACGACCGCGCCGACGATGCGGTCGCCGGACAGGTTCAGCTGCACCTCGAAGCCGGAGTCGATGGGCAGGCGCAGCCCGCCGAGATCGACGCGTTCCCGCTCCGGATACGACTCACCCGAGTCCCACGGCCCCGAGGGGCGGCTGCGAGGCTCCTCGACGGCCTTCTCGCTCTGCGCGGCCTTCTCCGCGGTGGCCGGGGGCTCCTCGCGACGGCGCCGTTTGAACACTTTCCTCACGCTCCTTGAGAGTTCACTGGAGGCTCGCCACCCGGGCCCTGCCCCGCATCAGCGTCCGGTGGACCCGAACCCGCCGGCGCCCCGCGCCGAGCCGGGCAGCCGGTCCACCTCGTAGAACACCGCCTTCTCCACCCGCTGGACGACGAGCTGCGCGATGCGGTCTCCCCTGCGCAGCCGTACGGCCTCCTTGGTGTCGGTGTTGATCAGCGTCACCCTGATCTCGCCCCGGTAGCCCGCGTCCACGGTGCCGGGCGCGTTCACGAGTGTCACCCCGTGCCGGGCGGCCAGGCCCGAACGCGGATGGACGAACGCGGCGTATCCGTCGGGCAGGGCGATCGCCACACCGGTGCCGACCGTGACCCGCTCGCCCGGAAGCAGCTCGACGTCCTCGACGGCGCGCAGATCGGCTCCCGCGTCACCGGGATGGGCGTACGACGGCATGGGCAGGTCGGTGTCGAGCCGGTGGATCAACACCTCGACTTTGCCGGTCACGGGTTCCCCTCGTCATCGTGGTGCTCGTCGGTGACCGCCCGGCCGTCGGCGCGGGCGGAGCGCTCCCCGTCCACGCCGGCGCGCTCGCCGATGCGGAACGCGACGACGCGTGTGGCGGCCGGGCCGTACGGACCGCCGCGACGTCCCTCAGCCTCACGGTACGCCTTCCGGCCCGCGCCGGAGGCACACCTGTCACGCGTGGACGGCGACGGGCCGCCGTGTGCGAAAGCGGAGCACGAGGTGGAACGGGTCACGGAGGAGAACGTTACCCGTTGTGCTGGGCGGACTCCTCATTCACGGCGGAGTCCGGCCCCGGAGTCACCGTCTCGGCGCCCGTCGGCTCGTCTCCCCGCTCCTCCCCCGGCTCGTCCGCCGGTGGCGGGTGCTCCGGCGCGGCGGGCAGGGCGATCGGCGGGTCGGCCATGAGTTCGGGGATCGCCCGGTAGATGACGGCGGCGACCGGGACCGCGACCGCCGCCCCGGCGATGCCCGCCAGGATGCCGCCGACGGCCAGCACCAGGATGATCGCCAACGGGTGGAAGCTCAGCGCCCTGCCGACGATCAGCGGCTGCAGGACGTGGTTCTCCAGCTGCTGCTCGACGATCAGGATGCCGAGGAAGATCAGAGCGTAGATCGGGCCCTTCGCCCCCAGGGTGACCAGGGTCGCGACGCCTCCGGCGAAGAAGATGCCGACGATCGGGATGAAGCTGGCCAGGAAGATCATCACCGCGAGCGGAGCCCAGAGCGGCACGCCCATCCCGGCGAGCACGATGCCCATGACCACGCCGTGCACGGCGGCAACCGCCACGGTGCCCTGCACGTAGTGCGACAGGGTCACCCAGGCCGTACGGCCCGCCTTGTCCACCCGGGGCGCCGCCGAGCCGAAGCCCTTCAGGAACCAGCTCCAGATGCGGTCGCCGTCCTTCAGCAGGAAGAAGGTGACGAACATCAGCAGCACGATGGAGGCGAGCACCTCGAAGGCGACCGTCGCGCCGGTGAGCACGGTCTGGGTGATCTGGTTGCGTTGCGCGGTGATCTGGGTGGTGATCTCGTCGATCCAGGAGGTCAGCTGGTTGGGCTGCAGGTGCAGGGGGCCGGTGTAGAGCCACTGCTCGACGGTCTTCGAGGTGGCGCGCACCTGGTCGACCAGGCCGGGGAACTCGTCGTTGGCCCGCAGGCCGATGAACCAGCCCGTGCCGCCCAGCACCCCGAAGGCCACCAGCATCGTGATCCAGGTGGCGTATATGGGGCGGACGCCGACCGCCCTGAGTCTGCGGGTCACCGGGAACAGCAGCGCGGTCAGCAGCAGCGCGATGGCCACCGGCAGGACCACGATGTGCAGTGTCGCGATGAACTGCGCGAAGTAGAAGACCGCCCAGCCGATGACGATCAGGCAGAGGCACCAGACCGCCACTCGCAGCAAGGTGCGCGGCACGAGGTTCGTCAGGCGTTCCCGATCGGAGATCACCCTTCCAGACTGTCATGCCACGGCCTGTGACGCGCATGGTTATCGGCCCAACACGCAAAGCCGCGGCACCGGACCGTAAGAAGGCCGTGGGGCCCGGCGGGCCCCACGGCGGGTGGATCAACGCTCTCCCGGCGGCCGGGTGATCACCCTGTCGTCGAGGTAACAGTCACAGTTGCCGCAACCCGGGATCATGTCCTCCTCCTCACCTGCTCGTGTCTCGACCGTACGGCAGGAGCCCGGGACGGCAAGGGAAGATTCGCGTGCGGCCGGGGACTCAGACGAGGGTGACCTCGACAAGCAGGTCGCCGTCGCCCTCGGTGAGCACAAACTCCTCGACGACGCCCGCGCCGCACAGGTCGTCCTGCGCCTGGCGCACCAGGCCCGCGGGACCTCCGGTGACGGTCAGCCGGGTGACCTCGGCGCGCATCGACAGTTTGGCGTCCGACTTGGCCTTGCGGACGTGGTGGAGGACCCCGGCCACCGCGGGGAGCAGCCCCCTGTCCCCCTCCCTCTCGGCCAGGCCGTACGCCTGGGGCCAGGCGGCGCGGTGCACCGAGCCCTCACGCCACCAGGACCAGACCTCCTCGGTGACGAAGGGCAGGAACGGGGCGAACAGCCTGAGCATGACGTCCAGCGCCCGGCGCAGCGCGGCGTGCGCCGACCCGGCCGCCGGGTCGTCCCCGTAGGCCCTGAGCTTGACCAGTTCCAGGTAGTCGTCGCAGAACTCCCAGAAGAACCGTTCGGTCCTTTCGAGCGCGCGGGCGTAGTCGTAGGCCTCGAAGGCCCTCGTCGTCTCCTCGACCACCTCGGCGAGCCTGGCCAGCATCGACAGGTCGATCGGCTCGGTGACCTCGCCGCCGTCCTCCCCAAGCCCCAGCACGAACCTGGAGGCGTTCAGGATCTTGATCGCCAGCCTGCGGCCGATCTTGATCTGGCCGGTGTCGAAGGTGGTGTCCGTACCGGGCCGCCCGCAGGCCGCCCAGTAGCGGACCGCGTCGGAGCCGTGCTGTTCGAGCAGCCCGAGCGGGGTGACCACGTTTCCCGCCGACTTGGACATCTTCTTGCGGTCGGGGTCGAGGATCCATCCGGAGATCGCGATGTCGCGCCAGGGCAGGGTGCCCTCCTCCAGGTGCGCCCTGACCACGGTCGAGAACAGCCAGGTGCGGATGATCTCGTGGGCCTGCGGGCGCAGGTCCATCGGGAAGACCCGCGCGAACAGGTCCTCGTCGCGCTCCCAGCCGCCCGCGATCTGCGGGGTGAGTGAGGAGGTCGCCCAGGTGTCCATGACGTCCGGGTCGCCGGCGAAGCCGCCCGGCCTGCCACGCTGCTCCTCGGTGTATCCGGGCGGCGCGTCGGAGGCGGGGTCCATCGGCAGCGCCGACTCCGGCGGCACGATCGGCGAGGAGAGGTCGGGCTCCCCCGTCTCGTCCAGCGGGTACCACAGCGGGATCGGCACGCCGAAGAAGCGCTGCCTGGAGATCAGCCAGTCACCGGACAGGCCCTCGACCCAGTTGTCGTAGCGGACCTTCATGTGCGGCGGATGCCAGGACAGCTCCTCGCCACGGGCCAGCAGCGCCTTCCTGAGGGTCTGGTCCCGCCCGCCGTTGCGGATGTACCACTGCCGGGTGGTGACGATCTCCAGCGGCCGGTCACCCTTCTCGTAGAACTTCACCGGGCGGTTGACCGGCCTGGGCTCGCCCTCCATGTCGCCCCGGGCGCGCAGCAGCTCGACGATCCGCTCGCGGGCGCCGTGCACGGTCCTGCCCGCCAGCTCGCCGTACGGCTCGGCGGGCACGCCGGGAGGTGCCTCGGGCAGCATCCTGCCGTCCCTGCCGACGACGGCCCGGGTCGGCAGGTCCAGCTCGCGCCACCAGACGACGTCGGTGACGTCGCCGAAGGTGCAGATCATGGCGATGCCCGAACCCTTGTCCGGTTCGGCAAGGCGGTGGGCGAGCACCGGCACCTCGACACCGAACAGCGGCGTGGTGACCGTGGTCCCGAACAGCGGACGGTAGCGCTCGTCGTCGGGGTGGGCGACCAGCGCGACGCAGGCGGGCAGCAGCTCGGGCCGGGTCGTCTCGACCCAGACCCGCTCCCCCGCCCCTCCGGCCGGGGTGAAGGCGACACGGTGGAAGGCCCCGGGCCACGGCCTGTCCTCAAGCTCGGCCTGGGCGACGGCCGTACGGAAGGTCACATCCCACAGGGTGGGGGCCTGGGACAGGTAGGCCTCGCCGCGGGCGAGGTTGCGCAGGAAGGCGCGCTGGGAGGCGGCGCGCGCCAGGCCGTCGACGGTCGCGTAGGTCAGCGACCAGTCGACCGAGAGGCCGAGCCTGCGCCAGAGCTCCTCGAAGACCTTCTCGTCCTCGATGGTGAGCCGTTCGCACAGCTCGATGAAGTTGCCGCGGGAGACGGGGATCTGGCGTTTGGCGTCCGGCTTGGCCGGGGGCTGGAAGGCGGGGTCGTAGGGGACGGACGGGTCGCAGCGCACACCGAAGTGGTTCTGCACCCTGCGCTCGGTCGGCAGGCCGTTGTCGTCCCACCCCATGGGATAGAAGACCTCCCGCCCGCGCATGCGCTGGAAGCGGGCGATCGTGTCGGTGTGGGTGTAGGAGAAGACGTGTCCGACGTGCAGGGACCCGGAGACGGTCGGCGGCGGGGTGTCGATGGAGTAGATCTCCGGCCGGGTACGCGTCCTGTCGAAGCGATAGGTGCCCTCGGCCTCCCAGCGGGCCGACCATACGGCTTCCAGCCCGTCGAGAGAAGGCTTCTCGGGCATGGGCGCATGGCGCGGTCGCTGTGGTGTCATGCCTCCCTATGGTATGGCGTCTGGTATGGCGTCGTGTGCCCTCGTGACGGAGGAGACTAGTGTTCTCGTGCGAAGCGAAAACAGCGGGGAGGGGGCCACATGGCCGACAAGTCCGAGAAGCAGGATCTGGCGTGGCGGGTCATCGGCGGCCTCGCGGGGCTGGCGACCGCCTGGGCCGCGCGGAAGGTCATCGGGTTCGCCTGGGAGAAGACCACCGGCAAGAAGCCGCCCGCGGACAACGAGTCGCTGGACATCAGCATGGGTGAGGCGATCGGTTACGCCGTGGTGATGGGGGTCGGCATGCAGGTGGCGCAGATCGTGGTCGCCCGCACCGCCAGGAAGCGCTACGACGCGTGGAAGTCCCTGCGGGGGGCGGCCAAGGAGATCTCGCTCTGACCCGGCCGTGCCCCGCCGCCCGCCGGTCAGGCGGGGACGGGGCGCGGCGCCGTGCGTTCCGGGTCAGGATTCGAGCGAGGCGAGGAACTCCTTGGCCCAGCGATCCACGTCGTAGGTCGCGACCCTCCTGCGCAGTGAGCGCATCCGGCGTGACAGGTCGTGCGGCGTGGCCCGCATCGCGGCGAGCATCGTCCGTTTGAGGCCGTCCACGTCGTAGGGGTTGACCATGAACGCCTGCCGCAGTTCGTCGGCCGCCCCGGCGAACTCGCTGAGCACCAGGGCCCCGCGCAGGTCGTTGCGGCAGGCGATGTACTCCTTGGCGACGAGGTTCATGCCGTCGCGCAGCGGGGTGACCACCATCACGTCGGCCGCCAGGTAGAGCGCGGCCAGCTCCTCCCGGCCGTAGGACTGGTGCATGTACTGCACCGGCTGCTGGCCGAGTTCGCCCTGCTCTCCGTTGATCCGGCCGACCTGGAGCTCGATCGAGTCGCGCAGGCGCATGTACTCCTCGACCCGCTCCCGGCTGGGGGTCGCGATCTGCACGAAGGCCGCCTCCCCCGGTTTGATCGAACCCTCGGACAGGAGTTCGCCGAAGGCCTTCAGGCGCTGGCCGATGCCCTTGGTGTAGTCGAGCCGGTCGACGCCGAGCAGCAGGCACTCGGGGTCGCCGAGCTCGGCGCGGATCTCCTTGGCCCGCTCGGTGATGTGCGGTTCGCGCACCAGCGAGTCGAGCTCCCCGAAGTCGACCGAGATGGGGAAGGCCGCGGCCCGCACCACCCGGTCCTCGACGTAGATCTCGTTCTTGTGGTGCTGGAGGCCGAGCAGCCGGCGGCACAGCCGGATGAAGTTCGACGCGCCGCCGGGGCGCTGGAAGCCGACCATGTCGGCGCCGAGGAGCCCCTCGACGATCTCCCTTCGCCAGGGCAGCTGGGAGAACAACTCGACCGGTGGGAACGGGATGTGCAGGAAGAACCCGATGCGCAGGTCTGGACGGAGTCTGCGGAGCAGGGCCGGGACCAGCTGCAGCTGGTAGTCCTGGATCCACACGACCGCGTTCTCGGCCGCCTCCTCCGCGGCGGCCCTGGCGAAACGCTCGTTGACCGTCCGGTAGGCCTCCCACATGACGCGGGAGTAGACCGGGGGTGCCACCACGTCGTGGTAGAGGGGCCACAGGGTGGTGTTAGAGAAGCCCTCGTAGTAGAGCTCGACCTCCGACTCCGACAGCGGCACGGGGATGAGGTGCATGCCGTCGTGTTCGAAGGGGTCGAGATACTCACCGGGGGCGCCGTGCCAGCCGATCCACGCGCCCTCACGTCGCTGAAGGACGGGAGCGATCGCGGTGACCAGGCCGCCGGGGCTGCGCCGCCACATGTCGTCACCCACACGGTCGACGGGGAGGCGGTTTGCGACGATCAGAAACGAGCTGCGGCCCTGCACAAAATCCTCCAGGTAGTCGGACTACTCCTAACAACTACCCAATTCAGGCGTTTCTATGACTTACCGGGTGGAAGCGCCCCACTAATTCTTAGATCACTCCTGACCGCCTCCGCGAGCCTTCTTGTGGCGGCGCGGTTGAGGGCCCCACCTGCGACGGCGCCCGTGAGGAAGGGGCCGAGGGTGGTCAGATGGCGGCCGAGGGTGCGCAGCAGCCTGTTGCGCAGCGCCGCCTTGGCCGCCGCGCCGAGCGCGATGCCGACCGTGGCGGGCGACAGCGGATCGACGCCGCGCTGCCTGGACCAGGCGGCCACGAAGACCATCGCACGCTGGGCCCCTGTTCCCGGCACCCGTACCCCGTAAACCTCGTGGAGCTCGGCGAGCAGCTTGACCTCGATCGCGGCGACCACCAGGGTCTCGGCGACGAGCTGGGCGGGGGCGGACAGCAGCAGGGGCGGGGTGACGAACTCGGCCGCGGCCAGCGCGCCGCCGATGGCGCCGACCGTCATGGTCGCCTTGGCGGCCGTCCGCACGAGATCGTCGGCGAGGGCCTCGGAGGTCAGGCCGTGGTGGTGCTCGGAGAGGGTGGCCAGATCTCGGATGGGAATGCGAGGGGCGACGGCGGTGAACACCTCGGCCAGCCAGCGGCCCCGGCCGACCCCCGTCGCCTTGGCCCTCCTCGACCCTCTGGCCAGAAGTGTGGTCAGGCGGCCGAGCAGCCGTCGCCGCTCGGTGCCCGCGAGCCCTTCCGGCTCGATGAGTTTTCCGACGAGCTCGGCCATCTCCTGGTCGTTCGCCCCGTCGGCCGTTCTCTCGACCGTGCTCCCGGCGCCCCCGGCGCCCTCGGCCGGGCCCGGCCGGTGCTCCCGCGTGCCCGCGGGCTCGGTTCGCCCGTTCGCCGCGCGGTCCTCGTTCGCGGGTGCGCCGGCCGACTCCCCGGCGATGGAGTCGCCCGGCTTCGCACCGGTCTGTTTGTTCTCTGACGTCATGTCGCGGAACCTCCTCAGGGCTGTCCCGGCGTCCTTCCCGTCGTCGGGAGGACGACCTCGGACGGCCGTCGGAATATCGTCAGGCCGCGCACTCCTTGCAGATCTGCTGGCCGTTCCTCTCGGTGGCGAGCTGACTGCGGTGGTGCACGAGGAAGCACCGCGCGCAGGTGAACTCGTCGGCCTGGCGAGGAATCACCCTGAGCGAGAGCTCCTCGTTGGACAAGTCCGCGCCCGGCAGTTCAAGCGACTCGGCGAGGTCCGTCTCGTCGATGTCGATACTGCCCGAGGACTTGTCGGTACGGCGGGCCTGCAGTTCCTGAAGACTGTCCTCGCCGAGGTCGTCGTCAGTCTTGCGTGGGCTGTCGTAGTCGGTAGCCATCGGTCTGCTCCATCCCCCTCATCTATCTATCTGCGCTTGTGATCCGTTTGCGCTCGTTCGCGCGTGTGTAACGCTTGAGAGGCCCAACTTGTGCCCGATCCGCCAGATAGATTCCTGCTTCGGTACCCCGTCGGAATGGCCGATGAACCTCCCCACACGTGAGGGACCTCCCACCAATGGGCGTGGTTAGCCAAATATGGCGTAAACCACAACATTGGCGGCATGCACCACCGTGTTCGACGGCACATCCAACCACATGTACGGCGTGAACGAGACGCCCCCCGCCGGATCAGCGCGACTGAAGTCTCACCGTCACCACGAGGCCTCCTCCGTCCCTGGGAACGGCGGCCACGTTGCCCCCGTGAGCACGCACGACCGCGCGAACGATGGACAGCCCGAGCCCGGCCCCCTTTGAGGAGTCGATCCGTTCGGCGTTGAGCCTCCGGAACGGCTCGAACAGACTGTTCACCTCGTAGGCGGGCACGTGCGGTCCCGTGTTGGCCACCTGAACGACGAGGGCCCCCTCAACAATTCCCGTGCGCACCCACACGCGTCCCTCTTCGGGGAGATTGTGCTTGATGGCGTTCTCGACCAGGTTGGAGACGCAGCGTTCCAGGAGCACCGGATCGCCGACCGTCTCGGCGCTCTGCAGCTCGGTGGTCACGACGACCCCGGCCTCCTTGGCGCGCGGGACGAGCTGCTCGACCGCGGTCTCCGCGACGTCCTTCACGTCCACCGGCTTGCGCACGCTCAGCTCCCGCTCGCTGCGCGCCAGCAGCAGCAGCCCCTCGATGAGCCGCTCGTTGCGCGCGTTGACCTCAAGCAGCGTACGGCCGAGCGCCTTGAGGTCCTCCGAGGCCTGCGGGTCGCCCAGCGCGATCTCCAGGACGGTCCGGTTGATGGTCAGGGGGGTGCGCAGCTCGTGCGAGGCGTTGGCCACGAACCTCCGCTGGGTGTCGAAGGCCACGTTGAGCCTGGTCAGCATCGCGTCGAAGGTGTCGGCCAGCTCCTTGAGCTCGTCGTCGGGGCCTTCGAGGTCGATCCGCTCGTGGGCGAGGGTGCTGTCGGAGAGCCTGCGCGCGGTCGTGGTCATCTGCTGGATCGGTCTGAGCGCCCGGTCGGCGACGAGATAGCCGATGATGATCGCCAGGATGCCGACCCCGGCCAGCGCGGGAACCGACCTGGTCAGCAGGGCCTTGCGCGCCCCGGTGACCGCCAGGTGCAGGTTGGAGTTCCACCACTGCTGGACCTGGACCGCGAGGTCCTGGGGCATGTCGTCGGTGACCGCCCTCGGCCACGCCGACTCGATCGCCCAGCCGACCATCATGTAGATGACGAACAGCAGCAGAACCCCGGCGATGAAGAACAGCACGCCGTAGGTGATGGTCAGGCGCCAGCGGATGCTGATCCTGCTGACCGTCGTGTGCAGCCGTTCCAGCGGGGTCGGCGAGAGCGAGGTGTCACCGGGCGGGGGCGGCCCGTCCCAGGCGGGCGGCCCGGTCGGCGGGGGCGCCTGGACGCGGACCGGCGTCACGGTGGCCTGGCGCCCGCCGTTCCTCGCGCTCCGCTCGGAGTGCGGACTGATCATGGGGTGGGTCGGCACCCCCTGCCCCGCCTCCTCGGCGGGGCCGTCCGCGAAGCGGCCCTTCCCTGCGCCCTCGCCCGCGCTCACAGCTTGTATCCCACCCCGGGCACCGTCTCGATCACCTGAGGCTCACCCAGTTTCTTCCTCAGGGTCATCATCGTGACGCGCACCACGTTGGTGAAGGGGTCGATGTTCTCGTCCCACGCCTTGTCGAGCAGGTCCTCCTGGCTGACGACCGCGCCCTCGGCGCGCATCAGCTCCTCAAGGACCGCGAACTCCTTCTTGGTGAGGGCGATCTCCTCGCCGTCCCTGGTGACCAGCCGCTTGCCCGGGTCGAGACGGACCCCGGAGCGCTCCAAAACGGGAGGCAGCGCCGGGGCGGAGCGGCGGCCGAGCGCCCGCACCCGCGCGACGAGCTCGACGAAGGCGAACGGCTTGGCGAGGTAGTCGTCGGCGCCGAGCCCCAGCCCCTCCACCCTGTCGTCGACGTCGCCTGAGGCGGTGAGCATCAGGATCCGCGACGCGGTCCTGTCGGCGACCAGGCGGCGGCAGACCTCGTCGCCGTGGACCTTGGGCAGGTCCCGGTCCAGGACGATCACGTCGTAGTCGACGTAGCCGGTCCGTTCGAGCGCGCCGGCGCCGTCGTAGGCGACGTCGACGGCCATGGCCTCGCGCCGGAGCCCGGTGGCGATCGCGTCGGCGAGCACCCGCTCGTCCTCAACCACAAGCACGCGCACGACCTCTGCTACCTCCCGTGAAAGATCCGCGAAACCCGCGGCAGCGACTTTTCATTGTCGCCATACCCCGCGTAAGACGGGGGTAAGGCCGGTCTCACCATACGAACAATCCGTGATGTAAGACACATATAGGTTTAGCCATCCCATCGGCGTGGGTAGAGCTCAAAACCCAGTCCCCCGCCAGCCCAATCCTTCAGCCCCCGTGAGAAAGAAGGTGAGATGGGCGAGTTCACCACCACGATCGAACACCGCCTCGACCAGGCTTACAAAAACCTGCAGGAAGCCAGGTCCGCGGGCGACCACTACCTCGCCGACACCTTCACCGCCGAGATCGAGGATCTCCGCCGTCTGGCAACGGACAACGGCGTCGTCCCCGTCCAGCGCTGAGCGAACAGGCCCCCCGACGCCCTGCCCGGGGGGCCTGTTCGTGCTCCGGAGGTGTCCCGGGCCCGTCAATCGTCGCGTTCCGGGTCCAGCGGTGCCAGCAGATCGTGCAGTTCCTCGAAGAGACCGGGCGCCGCGCAGATCGTCAGGTCCGGGTTGGGCCGTCTGCCCCCCAGACCGCCGATCCTGGCCCCCGCCTCCGCCGCGATGAGGCCGCCCGCCGCGTGGTCCCAGTACTGCGGGCCGCGCTCGTAGTAGCCGTCGACCCGCCCGGCGGCGACCGAGCACAGGTCCGAGGCGGCCGAGCCGCCCCTGCGGATGTCGCGCACCCGCGGCAGCACGTGGGCGAGTACCCGCGCCTGGACCGCGCGCCGTCCGGCCCCGTAGCCGAACCCGGTGGCGATCAGGGCCCGGTCGAGTGACACGCCCGTGGTGCAGCGCAGCCGTTCCCCGGCCAGCCAGGCTCCCTCGCCTTTGACCGCGGTGAACACCTCTCCCCTGGGCACGACGTTGACCACCCCGGCGACGACCTCACCGTCCACCTCGACGCCGACGCTCACCGCCCACTCGGGCAGGCCGTACATGAAGTTGACGGTTCCGTCGATCGGGTCGACGATCCAGCGGACCCGGCCCTCGCCGGTCGAGCCGCCCTCCTCACCGAGGATCGCGTCGCCCGGCCTGGTCCGCCTGATCCGGTCGCGGATCAACTCCTCGGCGGCCTGGTCGAGCGCGGTCACCACGTCCGTCGGACTGGACTTGGTCGCCAGGACCTCGGGCCTGGCGGGCCGCTTGGCCAGGAGCATCTCCCCCGCCTCCCTGGAGATCTCCTCGGCCAGCCGGGCGAGAAGCCGCGCGTCCTCCCCGGCCGGCGGCCCGCCGCGCGTCACGACAGCGACTCCGGTCGCTTCCACTCCCTGCCGAGGACGTGCTGGGCGAGGAAGGCGAGCACGGTCTCGTACCAGACCACGGCGTTGCCCGGTTTGAGCACCCAGTGGTTCTCGTCGGGGAAGTACAGGAACTTCGACTCGACCTCCGAGCGCCGCAGGTCCCACCACAGGCGCAGGGCCTCACCGATCGGCACCCGGTAGTCCTTGTCGCCGTGGACGACCAGCATGGGCGTGGAGATCCGCTCCAGCGACAGGTGCGGCGACAGGTCCCGGTACGGCTGCCCGCCCGGGGGCCCGAACTCGCGCTGGAAGTAGACGGCGGCGTCGGTCGTGCCGATGAACTGCTCCAGGTTCCACAGCGAGGCGTGGGTGACGATCGCCTTGAACCGGTCGGTGTGCCCGGCGATCCAGTTGGCCATGTAACCGCCGAACGAACCGCCCATCGCGGCGGTCCGCGAGGCGTCGAGTTCGGGCAGTTCGAGCGCGGCGTCGGTGATCGCCATCAGGTCGGCGTACGTGCGCGGCCCCCAGTCGGCCCAGCCCCGCCGGATCGCCTCAAGGCCGTAACCGGTGGACAGGCACGGGTCGGGCAGCAGCACCGCGTAGCCGTTCTGCGCCATGATCCACGGGTTCCACCGCCACGACCAGTCGTTCCAGCTCGACAGCGGGCCGCCGTGTATCCACAGCAGGAGGGGCGCCGGGCTCTGCGCCGAGGCGCCCTCGGGCAGCACCAGCCAGGCCCTGACGGTCTCGCCGTCGTCGGTGGTCGCGCTGACCTCGGTCAGGGTCCCGGGAAGTTCGAGACGGGGGGCCGGGGAGGGCAGCGTCCCGACCGTGCCGTCCACGGTGACGTGGACCGGGACGGCCGGGCTGTCCACGGCGCCGCGCAGCGCGTAGACCGAGCCGTCGGGCGCGGCCTGGAGCGACAGGTAGGCGCCGTCGTCGGCGGTGAGCCGTACCGCCTCGGAGCCGTCGGCGGGGACGCGGAAGATCGGGCGGCGCCCCTGATGGTCGGCGGCCAGGTACAGCGTCCGGGAGTCGGGCGCCCACACGAAGTCGACCGGCCACAGAAGGTGGCTCTCGAAGCGGCCCGCGACGTGCCCCTCCCCGGTGGCCATGTCCACGATCCACAGGACGCACTCCACGGGCACGTCCGCCGAGCCCCGTACCTCGCGCACGCACGCGACCAGGCGCCCGTCCGGCGAGACGACGGGTTCCGCGAGGTCGTGGCCGTCCTGCTCGGCCAGGACCCTGCGGGTGCCGTCCGCCACGTCGATCGCCACCAGATGGGAGCCGAGTTCTCCGCCGGGCAGGGGGACCGTCCAGCTCGTCACGACGGTCGCGCCGTCCGGGGTGAGGTCCCACGAGGCGAGGGCCAGGCTCTTGCCCGGCTGCGGGGTGAGGTCCATGGTCCCGGTCAGCCGCTCCTGCCCGAGCGCCCCGGCGAACAGCCTGACCTCACCCGGCCCGAGGTCGTGGTCCCAGTGGCGCACCAGCAGGTCCTCGTGCAGGATCGCGCTCACCCCGTTGTCCTTGCGCGCCTTGCGCCGCTCCGCCTCGGTCGCCTCGTCTCCGGGCAGCACGTCGGAGCCGAAGACCACGTTCCCGCCCGCGGTGGCGAACCCCGCCACACCGCCGGGCCGCGAGGCGACCTGCCTCGCCTCTCCTCCCGCGCGCGGCAGCAGCCAGAGCGCGGGGACCCCCTCCTCGGTCTCCTTGACCGTCGGGTCGGGGCGGCGGGAGCAGAAGAGCAGATCGCCGCCGGCCGTGAACTCCGCTCCTGTCTCGCCTTTCACCGACCGGGTCAACCGGTACGGCTCACGCCCGTCGAGAGGGATCTCCCACAGGGACGTGCCGTAGGACTTTCCGTCGGGGTTGAGTGCCTGGACCACGCTCACCAGGCGAGTCCCGTCGGGGGAAAGCCGCAGGGAAGTCACCCGGGGTACACCGACATAATCGCGGATGTCGCTAAATGGGGTCACGCTTGGAACCTACCCTGCGCCTCTTCTTCGATCACTCCCGCCGGGAGGCCACTTTCCATACCACTCGGCTCCCCCCGGCGCGATGATGCGCGGCGATGCGGGAGGATTCCCCGCCATGCGGTTTGATGAGAGTCATGGGGACTTACGACGCGCTGCTCGTCGTCTCGTTCGGAGGGCCTGAGAAGCCCGGCGACGTCATGCCGTTCCTGGAGAACGTGGTGCGGGGCCGGGGAGTCCCGCGTGAGCGGCTGCTGGAGGTCGAGGCGCACTACCAGCGCTTCGGGGGGCGCAGCCCGATCAACCAGCAGTGCCGCGACCTGATCGCCGCCGTCGAGCCGACCGTCGACGTGCCGGTCTACTGGGGCAACCGCAACTGGCATCCCTACCTTGAGGACACGCTGCGGCGGATGGCCGCCGACGGTGTGCGCAGGGCCGCCGCCTTCGTCACCTCGGCCTACGCCTCCTACTCCGCGTGCAGGCAGTACCTCGACGACATCGCCCTGGCCAGGGCGGCGGTCGAGGGCGCCCCCGAGGTCGTCAAGCTCAGGCACTACTTCGACCACCCGGGGTTCGTCGCGGCGATGGTCGACCACACCCGCCAGGCCCTCGATCGACTGCCCGCCGAGCACCGGGACGCCGCGCGCCTGGTCTTCACCGCGCACAGCGTCCCCGTCTCGATGGCCAGGACGGCCGGGCCCGGCGGCGGGCAGTACGAGGCACAGCTACGCCGGGCCGCCGCCGCGGTCGTCGCCGGGCTGGGCGGCGAGCGGGAGTGGGACCTGGTCTGGCAGAGCCGCAGCGGCCCCGCGCACGTGCCGTGGCTGGAGCCCGACGTCTGCGACCACCTGCAGAAGGTCGACGCCCAGGCGGTCGTCCTGGTGCCGATCGGTTTCGTCTCCGACCACATGGAGGTCGTCTACGACCTCGACGTCGAGGCCGCCCAGACGGCCGCCGGGCTCGGTCTCCCGCTGGCCAGGGCGGCGACCGCGGGCACCCATGCCCGGTTCGTCGCGATGGTCGGCGAACTGCTCGCCGAGCCCGAGCCCGTCCCGTGCGCGGCCACCTGCTGCCCGGCCCCGCCCCGCCGTCACGGGTAGGCGCGGGCGTAGGCCTGGGCCACGGACAGGACCTTGTTGACGTAGGCCGTGGAGTGGTTGTAGAACCACACGGCCTTGGCCAGCTTCTTGCCGCCCTGTCCTGCGCCGTTCGCGCACAGGTAGTTGGCCGCGCCGGGCACGGCGTCGTAGGGACTCCAGATGTCGGCTACGCCGTCGCCGTCCCCGTCCACGCCGTAGGCCTTCCAGGTGGCGGGCATGAACTGCATCGGGCCGAGGGCTCCGGCCGAGGAGGGGCCGTTGTTGCGCCCGTGTGAGCTCTCCACCTGGCCGATGGCCGCCAGCACCGTCCACGAGAGACCGGGGCAGACGGTGGCCGCCTTGCGGTACAGCTCCAGATAGCTGCCCGGCCGCCCGACCGTGGCCCTGTTGCCGGTAGGCGCCCGTTCCCGCACCTGCTCGGCCTTCACCTCTGTCTTCCTGGCCGTACGGCTCCCGCCGACGACGACCACCTGGGCGCCGGAGCCGAGGAGCTTGCGCACCCCGGCGTCCATCGCGGCGACAGCCTTCTCCGGGCCGTTGACCAGCAGCGCCACCCCGGGCAGCAGGCCGAGCCGCCGTCCCGTCTCGGCGCCGACCAGGCCGTCGACCCCGGGCAGGCCGAAGGACGCCGAGGCGGCGACCCGCAGCGCCGGTCCGGAGTCCACCTGGTACCTGGCGCCGAGGACCAGCCCGAGCCGCCGGACCGCGGCGCTGTCGGCGATGAGCTCCCCTCTGTTCAGCGCCTCCCAGACCCTCGGCTGGTCGGCCACGGCCTTGGGCGCCCAGGCGCGGAAACGGGCCGGTTCGACCGCGAGCAGGTTGAGCGCGGTGCCGGAGACCCGTACCGCTCCCCCGTCGAAGGAGTCGACCTTCTGGACGTGCCCGAGCCGGGCGATGTCCTGTTTGGTGCGTTCGGGAAGCGTCGACTGGGAGACCACGAACAGCCGGGGCGGGGTGAGGGTGATCCCCGGCCCGCCGGTCGCCGCGACCACCGGGGCCGGGGTGGCGGGGGGCGGGCTCGCCTGGGTGAGGTCGGCCTGCGGGGCGAGCCTGGCCAGGTCCCGCACGGTCGTGTCCCGCCGGAGGTCGGGGGACGCCTTACGGACCTGTGCCGGGGAGTCGGCCGGGCTCAGGACGAGGAAGATCGCGCCTGTGGTGACCGCGAGGGCGGTCACGGCGAGTATCGCGACCAATACCCCCAACCTGGGATGATGTGACACTGCCCTCACGTTAGCCCAAGCACCACCGGTTCGCTCTGTTGCGCGAAAAATGAGTTGCCGTGTGATGGTTTGGTTAGAAATGGTCGATACGATCGACGACGAAAATGGGGAAAGGGGCAGTCCGTGGTCGGGCCGTACCGGAGATTGTTCAACAGGCCCGGCGTGAAGGGGTTCGTCATCGCGGGCTTCTTCGGACGGATGCCCATGTCGATGCTGGGCATCGGCATCGTGCTCCTCGTCGAGGCCCTCACCGACTCCTACGCCATGGCGGGAGCGGTCGCGGCCACCGTCAGCGTCACCTTCGCCGTCGCCGCACCCCTGTCGGGCCGCCTGGTCGACAGGTACGGCCAGGCGAGGATAGCCGTCCCCCTGGTGCTGACCCACGGCGTCTCACTGAGCGGCCTGATGCTCTGCGGCGGGCTGGGCGCGCCCGCGTGGACCCTGTTCGTCACCGGCGCCCTGGCGGGCGCCAGCGCCCTGTCCCTCGGCTCACTGGTACGGGCCCGCTGGTCCCACCTGCTGGGCCGCTCGGACGAGCTGCACGTGGCCTTCTCCTTCGAGTCGATCGCGGACGAGGTCATCTTCGTGGCCGGTCCCGCGCTGGTGACCGCGCTGGCCACCTCGGTCAGCCCGTACGCCGGACTGATCGTCGCCCTGGTCTCCACGGTGATCGGCACCGTCGCCTTCGCCATGCAGCGCGGCACCGAACCCCCGATCATCCCCAAGGGGGAGAGTTCGAGGAGCCCGATCACCATTCCCGGCGTCGCGCTGCTCTCGTGCGTCTTCCTGGCGGTCGGCTCGGTCTTCGGCTCGGTCGACCTGATCACCGTGGCCTTCGCCGAGGAGCACGGCGCCAAGGCCGCGGCCGGGCTGCTGCTGTCGGTCATCGCCACGGGAAGCCTGCTGTCCGGCCTCTGGTACGGCGCGCGGCGCTGGAAGTCCTCGATGCGCAGCCGGTTCGTCACCACCCTCGGGATCTTCGCCCTGGGCGTCTCCCCCTTCGCCCTGATCGAGCACGTCGGGGTGATGGCGCCGTTCATGTTCCTGGCCGGGCTGGCCGTCTCCCCGACGCTCATCACGGGATACTCGCTGATCGAGCGGCTGGTCCCGGCCCGCCTGCTCACCGAGGGCATGGCGTGGCTGTCCACCGCGGTCGGCTTCGGCGTGGCGCTCGGCTCGTGGGCCGCCGGACGGCTGACCGACCTCTACGGCTCCTCCAGCGCCTACATCTTCCCGCTCGGCTGCGCCCTGCTGGCCGTGGCCGTCGGCGTGGGCGGCTTCGCCTGGCTGCGGCCCCCTGTTCTCCAGGAGCAATCGTGAGTATGGTTCATGTCTCCTGGCGGGACGGAGCCGTGCCCGCGGCGTGAGCCGGGCACGCCACGCGACATCCCCGGCCGAGGAGCGACCATGAGCCGGACCCCCGCCGCCTTCCGCAACTGGGCGGGCAACCAGTCCGCCGTCCCCGCCGAGGTCCACGCGCCCTCCTCAGCCGAGGAGGTCGCCCTGGCCGTACGGCGGGCGGCCGAGACGGGGCGGCGGGTGCGCATGGTCGGCACCGGGCACTCCTTCACCGGCGTCGCGCTGACCGACGGCCTGCTCCTTCGGCCCGAACGGCTGACCGGCGTCCTGCAGACCGGCGAGGGCTGGGTGCGGGCGGCTGCGGGGACCCCGCTCAGCGTGTTCAACGAGGAACTCGCCCGCAGGGGCCTGGCGCTGGCGAACATGGGCGACATCACCGCCCAGACCCTGGCCGGAGCCGTACAGACCGGCACCCACGGCACCGGCGGCAGGATCGCCGGTCTGGCCGACCAGGTGATCGCACTGGACCTGGTGCTCGCCGACGGCGAGAGCGTCACCGTCTCCCGCGAGGGCACCGCCGAGATCCGTGACGGGGTCACCGAGCGGGACCTCTTCGACGCCGCCAGGGTCGGCCTGGGCGCACTCGGGGTGGTGACCGCGCTGACCTTCGCGGTCGAGCCCTCGTTCCTGTTGCACAGCGTCAGGCAGCCGATGCGGCTGAGCGAGATCCTCGGCTCGCTCGACAAGATCACCGCGGACAACGAGCACCTCGACTTCTTCTGGCTGCCGCACACCGACACCTGCCTGACCAAGCGCAACAACCGCCACCCCGGCCCGGCCAGGCCGCAGAGCGCCCTGAGGCACTGGCTGGACGACGTCTTCCTGGAGAACACGGTGTTCGGCGCGCTGTGCGGGCTCGGCGCGCGCCTGCCCGCCGCCATCCCCGGCATCAACGCGCTGTCGGCCTCGGCGCTGTCGGCCTCCGAGCGCGTGGACACCTCCTACGAGGTCTTCGCGACCGTACGGCGGGTGCGTTTCCTGGAGATGGAGTACGCCGTCCCGCGCGAGCACCTCGCCCAGGCCCTCAGGGAGACCCGTGACCTGATCGATCGCCGGGGCTGGCGGATCACCTTCCCGATCGAGGTTCGGGTCACCCCGCCGAGCGACGCCTGGCTGTCCACCGCCTACGGCCGCGACTCGGCCTACGTCGCCTGCCACGTCTACCGGCCGACCCCGAACCCGGACTACTTCGAGGGCGTCGAGGAGATCATGGTCCGGCTCGGCGGCCGACCGCACTGGGGCAAACTCCACACCCGCGACGCGGCCTACCTGTCCACGGTCTATCCGCGTTTCGCGGACTTCCTGCGGCTGCGGGACCTGCTCGATCCGGGACGGGTGTTCTCCAACGACTATCTGGACACCGTCCTGGGCTGACCGGCGCGTCCCGCGATCCAGGGAACTCCCCGGGCCGGCCTCCCTGCGTGCGACCTCCCCTGGAGGGTCACGTGCCGGCGTCCTGTCGCCTCGACGGCGGATGCCGGAGCGGATTCGCAGACGCCCACGTCGCCCGGCTCCGAGGGCGTCCGCCGGAGACGACCGTCACCCGGGCCGATCGCCCCGAACCGGGGGCTCTTGCACCAAGTTCGCGACGGCGCCCTGGGTTATTGGGGAGAATCCGTCGGGGACTCCGAATGCACTGCTCCACAACGGTGCCCGATAAGCAGGTAAATGGAGCAAATGTGACCGGCGTCACATCGCTGCGAGCCCCATCCAGGAAGGCGATGTTCGGACATGCCGGGTACGGTGCTGGCAGGCAACCGGCACACGCGAGAGACTCAAGGGTCCGGGGGAAGATTGAGCACGACGACGAAGGGACTCGCATGCAGGAGCTCCGTCTCGTCGCGGTGAGTGAGGACGGGACCTACCTTGTGCTGGCCACGGCCGGCCGGGGGACCCGGTTCACGCTGCCCGTCGACGACCGGCTCCGCGCTGCCGTCCGCGGCAACTTCTCCCGTCTCGGCCAGTACGAGATCGAAGTGGAGAGTCCGTTGCGCCCCAAGGAGATCCAGGCCCGGATACGCGCAGGAGAGACCGCCGAGGAGATCGCCGCCACGGCGGGCATCCCGGTCGAGCGCGTGCGGTGGTTCGAGGGCCCCGTGCTCCAGGAACGTGAGTACATGGCCCAGCAGGCGCAACGCTGCGCCGTACGGCTTCCTGGGGACTCCGCTCCCGGCCCCACCCTCGGTGAACTGGTCGCCGAACGGCTGACCCGTCGCGGCGTGCCCGCCGACGAGATCGACTGGGACTCCGCGAAGCGGGACGACAACCTGTGGCGGATCAAGCTCGGTTTCGTGTGGAACGGTCACAGCCGCAGGGCGGAATGGATCTTCGACCCGCGGCGGCGTCACATCACCCCGCACGACGACGAGGCCATGCGCCTGTCGTCGGGCGACCAGGCCGAGCCGGCCGAGGACAGCACGGTCACCCCGTTCGTGCCCCGGGTCGCCAAGCTCGCGCCGGTGCCCCCGCTGGCGCCCGAGCCGCTGGGCCAGCCTCCGGTCTCCTTCCCCTCGGTCCTGCGCCAGGAGCAGTCGCCCTCCGACGACTCGCCCCAGCCGCCGGAGGCGCCCGCGCCCCAGGAACGCTCCGCTCCGGCCGCCTACACACAGCCTCCGATGCCGCCGTTGCCCCCGGGCTACGATCCGCCGAGGCCCACGGTGCCTCCGCTGCGCGCGCCCGACTCCATGGCCCCGTTCGAGCAGCCGATCAGGACCCCCGAGGCCGCGCCCGTCGCCCGGATGCGGCCCCAGGAGTCCCCGGTGCTCGTGACCCCCAGGCCACTCGCCACACGGGAGCAGGTCATGGAGTCCGAACCGGCGGCCCCTGAGGTCGCCGAGACCGCCGAACCCGCCGAGGTCACGACGCCCGCCGAGCCGTCCCCCGAGGTCCTGGAGACCACAGAGACCACGGGGTCCACGGAGTCCGCGGAGACCGGCGTCCCCGCCGAACCCGCGGAGGAGGAGGCGGCCGCGGTGCCCGCCGCGCGTCTCAGCCTGGACGAGCGGGCCAGGAAGGAGGCCGCCGCGTCCCCCGATCCCGTCGTGGAGAAGGCCGCCGAGCAGGTCCCGGAGAAGGTCCCAGAGCAGGTCGCCGAGAAACCCGCTGAGAAGGTCCCGGAGAAGGTCGCGGAGAAACCCGTCGAGCCGCCGAAACCGGCCCCCGCACGGCCCGCGAAGCGAGCCAGGGGACGGCGCGCCTCGGTGCCCACCTGGGACGAGATCATGTTCGGCGCCAGACGTCAGGACTGACCACAGGACACGCGAAGGCGGGGGCGGCACGGGAGACCGGCCGCCCCCGCCTCGCCGTACGGAAGGTGTTCACTCCACCGGCTTGGGCCGCTCGGAGTTTCCGGTCAGGAGGAACGGCGCCAGCCAGGCGGGGGTGACCTCGGCGGCGAAGGCCACACCCTGGGCCTCGCCGACGTCGAAGGCCGAGTAGCCTCCGCTGCCCGCCCCGACCCCGGCGGTCACGGTCAGCACCCGGGCCTGGCGTTGGAAGGGTGTCTGGGTCAGCTTCCAGCCGACCACCGCGCGTTCCTCGATCACGACCTGGGAGCGGCGCAGGGAACCCGACCTGACGGACAGGCGGGCCCCGTCGTAGGCGTGGCCGAGCGAACGGTAGCGGTCGAGGCCCAGCGGGACGCCGAGTGCCGCCAGGAGCAGGGCGACGGCGGCGGGCCCCCACCACAGCGGCGACCACACGAGCCCGGCCGCTCCCGCGCAGACCGCGATCACGAGCCACGGGAAGACCGCCCTGAAGAGCCTGCGCCTGCGCGCCGCGGGCGGATGCGGCCGCAGCCGGGAGATCGTCGGGCCGACCGCCTCCCCGACCACGTCCAGCGCCTTGGACCTGGGCACCACGGGCAGCAGCTGACCCCGGGTCTGCGAGTCGCCGAGCCCGGTCACGACGGCCCATGCCCTGGCGACCCCCGCCCAGCGTTCGGCGACCCCCTCGACCAGCTCGAACCCGCGCACCCTGCGGCGTTCGAGCGAGACGCTCCTGCGGGTGAGCAGACCGCGCCCGGCGACGAGGTACCCCTCCCGCACGCGCAGGGTGAAGTCCCAGTTGAACACGGCGTACATGACGCCTCCCGCGACCGGCATGGCCAGTACGAGCAGCACCAGGGCCACGAGCAGCACCACGGGGTGGTCCCAGAGCCACTCCCCCGCGCCGACCAGGAACCGTCCGTCGACGCGCAGTTCGTTGCCCCACTGGAAGGCCAGGCCGACCGCGCCGGCCGCGAGCGCGAACGGGGTCAGCAGGTAGGCGCCGGACAACGGCCCGTAGGCCAGCCACCGGCGCGGCACCACGAAGAGCACCCGCTCGGCCTGCGGCCGGTCCACCGGCGTGGAGACCCCCTCCTGGTACGGCCCGGCGGGCACGGCCACCGGGTCACGGCCGCCCTCGCCCGTCTGCGCGCCGGCCCTCGCGTGCCGGAGCAGCACGGCCTTGAGGCGCTCCGCCTCCGCGACCGTCACCCCGTCGAGCTCGCCCTCCTGCTTGTCCTCGCCGCCCGCGCCCGTGTCGATCTTCAGAACGGCGATGCCGAGCAGCCGGTGCAGCGGCGGGTTGCTGACGTCGACGCCACGGACGCGCTCCAGCGGGATCGTCCGTACCGACCTGCTGACCAGGGCCCGGGTGAGTTCGAGCCTGTCCCCGGCGACCTGGTAGGTGAAGGTGGCCCAGCGGACCACGGCGTAGGCGACGGAACCGGCGACGCCGAGGGCCGCCCAGAGGAAGGAGCTCGGTGAGAAACCTCCGACGAACAGCACCCCGGCCAGCGGCAGGAAGAGCGAGGGGAGCATCCTGATCGGCTCGGTCAGCAGCACCTTGGGACTCAGCCGCTGCGGCGGACCAGGGAGCGGGGCCCCCGGCCCCTGGTGGATGCCGGGGCTCGGAGCCGCCTCGTCCTGACCGGTCACGTCGCGTCGTCCCTCAGCTCCTCGGCCCGCCGTGCGAGCTCCTCGGCCAGGGTCGCGGCGACCTCGTAGTCGAGGCCCTTGATCGTGGAGGACCCGGCGTGGGAGGCCGTCCGGATCTCGACCGTGGCCAGTCCCAGGACCCGCTCGAACCAGCCCTGCGCCTTGTCGACCGTCTGGATCCTGCTGACCGGGACGAACGCCCACTCCCTGCTGATCCAGCCGGAGCGGGCGTAGACCACGTCCCCGCTGAGCTCCCAGCGGTGCACGGCGTAGCGCCAGAACGGCTCGGCGATCGCGGCGGGCAGGGTGGCGAGCGTCACCAGCGCGGGCAGCCACCAGATGTTGCCGAGCACCCATCCGGGCAGCCAGGACCAGCGGTCGCCGTCGATCCAGCGCGTGAGGAGGAACGACCCCCCGATCAGGACGACGGACCAGAACAGCCCCTCGAACAGCCACAGCGCGATCGCCTTGCGGGAGACCGCGTTCGCCGGGGCCCGCAGGGGAACCCTCAGGAGGTCGCGTGAGGGACCATGACCACCCGTGCCGGGCAGGGCCGTGGCCGCCCTCTCGGGTTCGGCGTGCTCTTCGGCGTGGTCTCTCACGGTGCCAGCCTAAAGGGTTCCGTCCCAGGGGGCTGACCGTCATGCCCGCGTTGTACGGCTTGGCCGTACGGTGCCCTCTGGCGTCACCCCAGAGGCCCGTGGGGGGACCGGGGGAGCCCGGGCGCGGGGGAACGGCCCCGAGAGGTTTCCCGAGCGTTCACGACACTCCCGCATCGCAACTCCACAGGATTCACAACCGGGCCGGGCCGCCCGTCCGTAAGGCGGCCGTCCCGCCCGCGGCGAGGCCGCGCCCATACCTTGATCGTCGATCATCGGCTCCGGATATCGGCAGGTCGGGATGGATGCGAGGGCCCCGGGGCATGGGCGCCTCCTCCCGCCGGGGCGGCGGCCCCCGGACCGGGAAGCGCTCTCTCCGCCCCGGGTTCGTGTCCGATTCCCGGGTTTTTCCGCGCCATGGAACCTCGCGATCCGGTCTGCGCATCTGCCAGATCCGCGTAGCATCATCGGGCATGGGGCAGCCGCACACGTCTACACGCCGCCCGCGACCTGCCGTGGGGACGGCACTGGCCGCGGCGTTCGTCGTCGTTGCCTCGGGCTGTGGCCTGACGGGCGGCTCCGCGTCCGCCGACCGGCTGCAGCTGGAGCCGATCAGTGTCTCCAGCCCCCAGTTGCGGGACGGCACGGCTCTGCCCTCCGACTACTCGTGCAAGGGGTCGGCGGGCAACCCGCCACTGCGGTGGTCGGGGATTCCGAACGACACCAAGTCGGTCGCGATCGTGGTCGACAACAACTCACGCACCGGTGGAGAGGTGAACTGGGTCGTGTTCGACATCGACCCGCGCACCAACGAACTGGCCGATGACAGCGTCCCGGTCGGCGCCGTGGAGGGAAGCACCACCAGCGGTAAGACGGGCTACAGCCCGCCCTGCCGCGACAAGGAGAGCTACCGCTTCACCGTCTACGCGCTCAACGACCGGATCGAGCTTCCCAAGGGCGCCTCCCTTGAGAAGACCCTGAAGAGCATCGCCTCCAGGACGATCGCCTGGGGCCGGCTCACCACGACGCACATCGAGTGACAGGTCAAACACCGGAGGTAGTAATGGTTACCGATTCTTCACTTAGGGTGTGACAACGCTCATAGTGGTCCGACACAATCAGATCCAATGTCCGTGCGCAGGTGATGCAAGGGGGCAGGTCGCGTCGATGGCCGCGCGACCTCACCGGCGCCGCTGGAAGGCCATGGCCTTGAGGGTGGTGCAATGATCGCGGTCGTAGCAGGTCTGGTCGCCGTCGTGCTCCTCGTGCTCGTCGTCGTGGCACTGGGCATGCGGTCGATGAACCGCAGGGAGAGTGCGCTCCCCGCGGAACGCCTTCGCGAGTTGGAGGAGAAGGAGGCGCAGACGCCTGCCTTGTCCATCGACGACTTCGCGACCCGGGAACCGAAGATGAAGCACTTCAGTCCCGACCTGACCCCGTTCGACGAGCCGAAGCCGCCCCGTCCGCCCCGTCCCGCGGGTTCGCGGGGGAAACGCGGCGTGAACGAGTTCGGCCAGGCCGACGACTACGACGACGACTACTGGACGCGGCTCCAGGCTGACGAGGGCGGTTTCGGAGGGTCCTTGGCAGCCAAGATGGGCGCGAGCCGTCCCGCGTCGGAGACGCCGGGCCAGCCGCCCGCGGCCCCGGTTCCGCCGGTCCCCCCTGTCGTCCCGATCGCGGCCTCGGCCGCCGACGCGGTGACCGTGCAGGCGCCGCTGCCGAACAGGCCGCAGGCCCCCAGGCCCGCCCAGGTTCCCGTGCCGCCGCCCGCCCCCGCCGTCGCCTCGGCCTCGCTGCCGTCCGGCCTCGCCGACCTGATCGAACCGGTCCAGCCGAACCCGGCCCCCACCGCCGCCGCGCTCGCCGAGCAGAAGACGGTGACCTTCGCGGCCCCGACGCCCGGCGCGTTCGGTGAGCCCCGCACACCACGTTCCCGCAGGAGCGGGCGCGCCGCCGCCGCGAACGCCGCGGCCGGTGGCAACACGGGCCCCGGCCCCCTGCCGGGCGCGCCCGCGCGACCCGACCCGCTCAACGAGCCGCTCGCGCCCCGCCCGCGCGGCGCCGCCCCCGCTCCCGCCTCCGGTGCCGCCGGACGCGGTGTGGGCGGGGCCCCCGTACGGGACCCCGGGGCCGGGCAGGTTCCGCCGCCGATGCCTCCGATGGGCCCGACCACCAGCGGTGGGTTCCCCGCCGCCTTCCCGGCGGGCGCCTCCCCGAACACCGCGCCGGGTGCCGCTCCGGCCCCGTCGCCCGCGCCGTACGGCTCCGGCGGTGTGCCCGAGCCGTCCAGGCCCGTCGCGGACAACCCGTGGGCGCGGGCCACCTCGCCCACCTCGGGCGGCTGGCCCGCGGCCGGCAGCCCGGACATCCTCGACGATCCCGGACCGTCGTACGCCTCCTACCAGAACCCGGTGTACAACGCCCCCTCCGCGGCCCCCTCGGCCACCTCCTACGAGGTGAGCACGGGCTGGGCCACCATCGACGACGACGCGCTCACCGGGCCGACCCCGGCGATCTCCACCCCGACCGCGCCCTCCAAGGCGGTCGGTTCCTACGACGAGCAGCCGCGCACGGCGGGCAGGCCCTCCGGCGGGCAGGGCCACGAACCGGTACCCTCCACCGCCTGGCCGGAGCCCACCCCCGCCCCCGGTGGCGGCGCGGGCACGGTGTGGCCGAGCTACGGCGACCTGTACGGCACCGGTGTCCCCGAGGTCGCGACGACCCCCGACGGGCAGGCGGGGCCCTCTCCCCGTGGCAGCCGTCACCGGGCCCAGGAGCCCGACTACCCCGACTACTACCGCTGACCGATCCGTCCCGGCGTCCGTAACAGGCCACGCCGGGCCACTGAACCGCGAGGCGTCGGCAGCGTAGTGTCTGCCCATGGGGACGAACACGAAGAGTGACATCGCGCTCACCGGACGCACCCTCGCCTCCGTAGTACGTCATGATCTGCCCGCCTCCCTGGTGGTCTTCCTTCTCGCGGTGCCCCTGTCCCTGGGCGTCGCGGTCGCCTCCGGGGCGCCGCCCGCCGCCGGGCTGGTCGCCGCGGTGACGGGCGGGGTGGTCGCGGGCCTCCTCGGTGGCTCCGCCGTCCAGATCAGCGGGCCCGCCGCCGGGCTGTCACTGGTGGTCGCCGAACTGATCGCCGTGTACGGCTGGCGGGCCACCTGCCTGATCACCCTGCTGGCGGGCGGTCTGCAACTGCTGCTCGGCACCTTCAAGGTGGCCCGCGCGGTGCTGGTGGTCTCCCCCGCCGTGGTGCACGGCATGCTCGCCGGGGTGGGTGTGGTGATCGCCCTGGGCCAGGTGCACGTGGTGCTCGGCGGCGCCCCGCAGCGCTCCGCCGTGGAGAACCTCGCCGAGCTGCCCGGCCAGCTCGCCGCCGTCCATGGTCACGCGGTCCTCGTCGGCCTGCTCACCGTCGGCGTCATGTTCGGCTGGAACCGGTTGCCCCGGCGGTCACGGATCGTGCCCGCGCCGCTGGCCGCCCTGGCCGTCTCCTCGGCGACCGCCCTGCTGGCCGGCTGGGATGTCACCCAGCTCGATCTGTCGGCCGGCCTGGTCGGCTGGGTGGCCCCGGTGTGGCCGGAGGGAGACTGGCACGGGATCGTCGCAGCGGTGCTGCTGGTGGCGCTGCTGGCCGGGGTCGAGTCGCTGTTGTGCGCGGTCTCCGTCGACAAGCAGCGTGACGGCGGGCGCAGCGACCTGGACAGGGAGCTCGCCGCGCAGGGCGTGGCCAACATCGTCAGCGGCGCGCTGGGCGGGCTGCCCGTCGCCGGAGTGATCGTACGCAGTACGGCCAACCTGCGCGCCGGGGCGCGCAGCCGCTGGTCGGCGGTCCTGCACGGCCTGTGGATCCTGCTGTTCGCCGTCTGCCTGTGGCGGACGATCACGCTGATCCCCGCTGAGGCGCTGGCCGCCCTGCTGATCTTCATCGGCGTCCGGATGGCCGATCTGCGACGTCTGCGTGGCCTGCACGGGCACGGGGAGATCCCGATCTACTTCGCCACCATGGCCGGGGTCGTGCTGCTCGGTCTTCCCGAGGGGGTGCTGCTCGGTCTCGGTCTGGCCGCGCTGTCCGCGCTGCGCCGCCTCACCGGGGTGACGGTCCGGGCCAGGCCCGAGCCCGACGGCCGCTGGCACGTGCTGATCGGCGGTTCGCTGACCTTCCTCGGCGTGCCCAGGATCGTCGCGGAGCTGCACACCGTTCCCCCCGGCGTGGCGGTCGACCTCGACCTGAACATCGACTTCATGGACAACGCGGCCTTCGAGGCCGTGCACGCCTGGCGTCAGGAGCACGAGCGCGGGGGCGGCAGCGTGGACGTCGACGAGCTTCACGACGAGTGGTACGCCATGGCCGCCGGCGGCGCCAGGATGTTCCCGGCGAAGTCGCCGCCCCGCGACCCTGAGCGCTGGTGGCTGCCCTGGGCGCACCGGCGCGGTCCCACGCTCCTGCCGGCCGGGCCCTCCCCGGCTGGGCCTCCGCCGGAGCGGGCCGGACCGGCCCCGGCCCCCGACCACCTGCTCGCCGGGGCGCGGGAGTTCCACCGCCGTACAGCGCCGCTGGTCAGGCCGTTCCTGCACGCGATGGCCCGTGGGCAGGACCCCTCCCATCTCTTCATCACCTGTGCCGACTCCAGGGTCGTGCCCAACCTGATCACGGCCAGCGGGCCGGGTGATCTGTTCACCGTCCGTAACATCGGCAACCTGGTCCCCCGCTGGGGCGCGGTGCCGCGCGACGACTCGGTCATGGCCGCGATCGAGTACGCGACCGGCGCGCTGGGCGTCAGGACGATCACGGTCTGCGGCCACTCGGGCTGCGGGGCGATGGCCGCGTTGCTCGACGGCGGCGAGAAGGCCGCGGGGCTGCCCTCACTCGGCCGCTGGCTGCGTCACGGCGACCACAGCCTGGCGCGTTTCCTCTCCGGCCCGGACGCGGGAGCCGACGAGGGGGCGCTCGACCGGCTGTGCCGTACGAACGTGGTCCAGCAGCTGGAGAACCTGCTGACCGTTCCCCGGGTGGCCGAGCTGGTCGGGCGGGGGCGGCTGGAGCTGGTCGGCCTCTACTTCGACATCCCCACGGCCCGCGTCCACGTGCTCGGGCCGGCACCTGGCCTTGTGGATAGACATCCGTAACCCCGATTCGGCCACCATGCTTTTCCCGGTTGGTGTGTGGGTCATTAACCTTCCCGTCTCCGTCTGATTCCTCCGCGCTCATCGAACCGAGTCCTTGGCGGCCTAGCGTCCGTGCTTGCCTCCCACAACCCTCCGTGCATGAGGAGTGACGCATGTTCCGACTGCTCCGACCGTCTCGACCCTCCCGACGCAGGGCGCTCACGGCGGCGTCCGCGGCCGTCGCCGTCGGCGGCGCGACCGTGTTCGCGGCCGTCTCCCTGTCCGCGGGGGTGGCCAACGCCGCCTCCACCACCTTCACCCCGGTGGCCGACACCTATGTGGACAACAGCCACACCGGCACCAACTACGGCACCTCCGGACAGCTCGGCGTCGACGGCTCCCCGGTCAAGCGGTTCTTCCTGCGGTTCACCGTCACCGGCGTCACCGGCACGGTCGGCAACGTCAAGCTGCGCGTCCACACCGACGACGTGAGCGGCTCGGAGAGCGGCAGCGGCGGCACCTTCAAGGCCGTCGGCAGCACCACCTGGTCCGAGACCGGCACCACCTGGAACAACCAGCCGTCCATCGACGGGGCCACGCTGGGCACGCTCGGCCCGGTGGCCCGCAACTCCTGGTACGAGCTGGACGTCACGCCGTACGTGACCGGCAACGGCACCTACAGCATCGGCGTCACCTCCTCCAGCTCGGACGGCGCCGACTACGACGCGCGGGAGAGCGGGTCCTCGACCGCGCCCCAGCTGGTGGTGACCACCGACACCGGTTCGACCCCGACGCCCACGCCGACCTCGACGGCCTCCGGCGATCCGGTGCTCGTCGGGGCGGGCGACATCTCCAACTCCGGCTCCGGCGACAGCGCGACCGCCGCGCTGCTCGACTCCATCCCCGGCACGGTCTTCACGCTGGGCGACAACGTCTACAACAACGGCACCACCTCGGAGTTCAACACCTACTACGACCCGACCTGGGGACGGCACAAGGCGCGGACCAGGCCGGTGCCGGGCAACCACGACTACAACACCTCCGGGGCCTCGGGCTACTACGGCTACTTCGGCGCGTCGGCGGGCGACCCGTCCAAGGGCTACTACTCCTACGACCTCGGGGCGAACTGGCACGTCGTGGTGGTCAACTCCAACTGCTCGGCCGTCGGCGGCTGCAACGCCGGGTCCGCGCAGGAGCGGTGGCTGCGCGCCGACCTGGCCGCGAGCACCAAGCCGTGCACGGTCGCGATGTGGCACCACCCGCGTTACACCTCCGGCGCCAACCACTCGCCGGACACCTCGGTCGCCCCGATCGTGCAGGCGCTGTACGACAACGACGCCGACCTGATCCTGACCGGCCACAACCACCAGTACGAGCGGTTCGCGCCGATCAACCCGGCCAACCAGCTCGACAACGCCCGGGGCATCCGGCACTTCGTCGTCGGCTCCGGCGGCGCCAGCCACTACTCGTTCGGGACGATCCTGCCCAACAGTGAGGTCCGCAACAGCGACACCTACGGCGTCCTGAAGGTGACCCTGCACGCCAACAGCTACAGCTGGCAGTTCGTGCCCGAGGCGGGCAAGACCTTCACCGACAGCGGCACCACCGCCTGCCACTGACGACGTGTACCTCTCCACTCTCGACAGGAACCGGACCGCCGGCGGCCCCGTCAGGGCCGTCGGCGGCACGGTGCTCGCGCTCGGCGCCGTCAGTCTCGTCACGGACGTCTCGGCGGAGATGGTGACCGCGATCCTGCCGCTGTACCTGGTCGTCGGGCTGCAGTTCAGCCCGGCGGCCTACGGCGTCATCGACGGCCTGTACACCGGCGCGACCGTGCTGCTGCGGCTGGTCGGCGGATACGTCGGCGACCGGGTCAACCGGCACAAGACCGTCGCCGGACTCGGCTACGGGATGTCGGCGTTCGCCAAACTCGGGCTGCTCGCCGCCGGTGCCTCGGGACCGCTCATCGGGCTGATGATCACGGCGGACCGGGCGGGCAAGGGCCTGCGCACGGCCCCCAGGGACGCGCTGATCACTCTCGCCACCCCGCAGGACCGGCTCGGCAGGGCCTTCGGGGTGCACCGGACGATGGACGCGACCGGCGCCTTCCTCGGGCCGATCGCCACGCTCGCCGTGCTCGCGCTGGGGAACGGGGCGTTCGGGCCCGTCTTCGTGACGAGTTTCTGCGTCGCGCTGCTCGCCGTACTGATCCTGGTGCTGTTCGTGCCCGCGGCGGCCGGTCCCCGTCCTCGCCCGGCCGAGGTCTCGTGGCGGGCCGTCGCCCGGCTCGGACGTGGCCGTCTGCTGTCCGCCGCGTGCCTGCTCGGCCTGGTCACGATCGGCGACGGGTTCGTCTATCTCGTCCTGCAGCGGCGTGTCGAGCTGGGGATCGGCTGGTTCCCGATCCTCGCGGTCGGTACGAGCCTGGTCTATCTGCTGCTGGCCGCGCCGCTGGGCAGGCTGGCCGACCGGATCGGACGGCTGTGGGTGTTCGCCGGCGGGAACGCCCTGCTCGCCGCCGTCTACCTGCTGCTGTACGGCCCGCTCGGCGGCCTGCCGCTGGTCGTCACGGTGCTGGTCCTCTACGGGACGTTCTACGCGGCCACCGACGGCGTCCTCATGGCGCTGGCCGGTTCGGTGTTCCCGCCCGAGCTGCGCGCCACCGGGATGGCCCTGGTGCAGAGCGGCCAGGCCCTGGCCTACTCGGTCTCCTCGGTGCTCTTCGGCCTGGCCTGGCAGACCTGGGGCGCGGGTGCCGCCTGTCTCGCCGCGGCCGTGGCGGCCCTGCTCGCCCTGCCCCTGACCGTCTTCCTGCTCACCAAGGAGTCACGATCACTCTCAGCCCGCGCGCACGTGTCCTCGTGACGGTCCTGGCGGCCCTGTTGCTCGCCGGGGTCGCCGTCACCTACACGGCACTGGCCGGGGACCGGCCCGTGTCCGCTCCTTCCTCTGGTTCGTCCGCCTCCTCCGGAGCTCCGGGCGCGGGGCCACGGTTGCAGGTGCTGACCAACGGCCTGTTGTCGACGGTCTCCCGTGCCGATCCCGGCGGTCCGCGCGAGGTCACCGAGCTGCGCTGCGACCGCGCCTACGTCGCGGGGGGAACCCTCGCCTGCCTCAAACCCGTCGGCCCGCTCAGCTCGTCCGGGCTGATCGTTCTCGACCCCTCTCTCAAGGAGCGCAGGAGCCTGCCGCTGACCGGCTTCCCGAACCGGCTGCGTGTCTCGGCCAGCGGCCGGATGGTCGCCTGGACGCTGTTCATCGACGGGCACTCCTACGCGACGACCGGTTTCTCCACCCGGGCGGGCATCCTCGACACCCGCACGGGACGGCTGGTCTCCTCGCTTGAGGACTTCTCGATCACGCTGGACGGCAGGCCGTACCGGAACTCCGACGTCAACTTCTGGGGCGTCACGTTCGCCTCGGACGACAACCGCTTCTACGCGACGTTGTCCACGAACGGCCGTCGTCACCTGGTCGAGGGCGACTTCGCCGCGGGGACCGTCAGGACGCTGCGGGACAACGTCGAGTGCCCGTCCCTGTCCCCCGACGGAACCCGGATCGCCTACAAGTCCGCCGTCGACGCCGATCCGAAGAAGGGCTGGCGGCTCTCGGTCCTGGACCTGGCGACCCGGCGCGTCACCCCGCTGGCCGAGACGCGCAGCGTGGACGACCAGGCCGCCTGGCTCGACGACCGGACCGTCGCCTACGCGCTGCAGACCGGTGACGGCACCAACAACGTCTGGTCCGTCCCCGCGGACGGCACCGGGACTCCTCGGCTGCTCGTCCCCGGCGCCGGCTCCCCCGCCCCGGCCTGACCTCACGGAAAACACCGGCGCGTCCCGCCTCCGGGCGGGACGCGCCGTTCCGTGCGAATTCCTTTTTCTCGTTCCGCATGGAGGAATGCCGACGCTTTCGCGCCGTCCAGGCGTTTGTTTGCGTTTCTGTGTAACACGGAGGGCGATCACTTCGTCACGAACGACCGGCCGCTCCCCTGCCATTCAGTGACGCATCTTCCCCACCGGCAAACGGAGATCGATCCGGTAAACATCCGCAGGTCTGTGACGTTCCTTACCCTCTCAGGAAAACGAGGTTCATCGTCCATACGTCGCGCATCCTCCCCTGTCAACCACGGAGAGGGAGCTTCTTTCCGTTCCATGAATCACCGAAAATCACTTCACGCGCCCGCTCGGAAACTGACCGTGCAATCCATTTTCACAGTTGATTTTCACACGGGTTCTCGGTCATGCTGACTCGTCGGATCAGTTGTTTTCATGATGTACGGCGAAGCGCGGCATACGGAAAGGCCTTGGTCCGAGGCGGCAGGACAGGCGTTCCATCGATTTCCGCATTCTTGGAGTCACGGCTTGTAATGCTCCGTGCCCGCACGCCGAGAACGACGCCAGAGGAGAATTTGTTGTCACTTCGCTCTGATTCCCGGGGCCGCGGAGGACCACGGTCACGGCGGCTCGCCGCGGCCCTGCTCTCCGTGGCCGTCGGCGCGCTGTCCGGCGTGGTCGCCGCGGGCCCCGCCTCGGCCGAGCCCGCCCCGGCCTACGACCACAGCAAGGACAAGGGCACCGCCCCGGGAACCCACGGGCCTCTGCCCAAGGGCTTCTCCACGACCGAGCTCTCGGTGAAGTTCAAGCCCGGCCTCGCCGTACGGCTGCGCGGGCAGGGCCTGGTCGCCAAGGACTCCGAGGACGCGACCGAGATCCAGCGGGTCCTGGCCAGGTACAAGGACGCCTCCATCAGGCCCCTGTCCTCGGCCTCCGAGACGAAGATCACCGAACGACGGCTCCAGCTGGAGAGGAAGACCGGCAGGCAGCTGCCCGACCTGAACTCCTGGTTCGTCGTCACCGCCCCCAAGAGCGGCGTCGAGGGCCTGCTGAAGGACCTCAACGCCCTGCCCTCGGTGGAGATCGCCCAGGCCAGGATGACCCCCGTCGCCACCTCCGAACCGCTGGCCTCCTACCAGAGGTACCGCAACGCCGCCACCTCCTCGCTGGGCGCGGGAGTGGACGCCGACTACGCCAACGCCCAGACCGGTGGCAAGGGCGACGGCATCACCGTCACCGACATCGAAGAGCAGTCCACCTACATCCCCTACTTCGGCCCGCAGACGATCGCCGCGGGTCAGGACCACTCGCTGCTGATCACGCGGACTCCGGCGCTCGGGCAGGTGTGGGCCTGGGGCGACAACGGCCAGGGCCAGCTCGGCCTGGGCAACACCACGGCCAAGAAGGTCCCCTCCCAGGTCCCCGGCCTGACCGGCGTCACCTCCGTCTCCGCGGGAGACGACTACTCTCTGGCGCTCAAGAGCGACGGCACCATCTGGGCCTGGGGCGACAACAGCCAGGGCCAGCTCGGCAACGGCACCACCACCGACAGCACCGTCCCGGTGCAGGTCACCGGGATCTCCAACGCGGTGGCGATCAGCGCCGGTCTCGGCCATGCCCTGGCCGTCCTGTCCGACGGCACCGTACGCGCCTGGGGCGACAACAGCCTGGGACAACTCGGCTACGTCGGCCCCGACTCCCCGGCCGCCGTCGCCGTCGCCGGCCTCACCGGCGTCCGCACCGCGCCGGACTCGGTCGCCGCGGGCGGCGCCCACTCCCTGGCGCTGATGGCCGACGGCACCGTCAAGGGCTGGGGCGCCAACAGCATCGGCCAGCTCGGCGACGGGACCACCACCGACCGTGCCACCCCCGCCGCCGTCACCGGCCTGACCGGCGTCACCCAGATCAGCAGCCGGGGCGACCACGCTCTGGCGCTCCTGTCCGACGGCACCGTCAAGGCCTGGGGCGACAACAGCGAGGGACAGCTCGGCGACGGGACCACCACCGGCCGGACCGCCCCGATCTCCGTCCCCGGCCTGGCCAACGTCAACAGCATCGCCGCCGGAAGCAGGCACAGCGTCGCGACGGCCGAATCGGTCTCCTGGGCCACCTACGCCTGGGGTGACAACAACCAGGGACAGCTCGGCGACGCAACCACCGTCGACAGGTACTCCCCTACCGTGATCCCGGCGACCAGCGACATCGCCGCGGCGGGCCTGGCCCACACCATCACCAAGCTCGCCCAGACGTTCCACGTCTGGGGCCTCAACAGCAGCGGCCAGCTCGGTGACGGAACCACCACCAACCGGCACGGCCCCGTCGAACTGGTCGCGTACACCAACCGGTGGAACCTCTGCCACGAGGACCTCGCCGGACGCGTCGCGACCGGTCAGATCGTCCAGGTGCCGTCCGCGTTCGGCGACCCCTGCACCAACGACCTCTCGATCCGTCACGGCACCGCGGTGGCCGGGATCATCGGCGCCCAGGACGACAACGGTGTCGGCATGGCCGGCATCGCGCCCCACGCCACCCTGCACCTGTCCGGCACCGCCGTGTTCGACACCGTCGCCTACGCCACCGCGCACTCCCAGCCGGGTGACGTCATCCTGTTCGAGATCGCCGTCAAGCCCAGCACCCGGCAGTACCCCTGGGAGTACCAGAGCAACGTCTACGACCAGGTCGTCCTGGCCACCGCCGCCGGAATCACCGTGGTGGAGCCCGCGGGCAACAGCGGCATCGACCTCGACGACTCCACCGACCCCTACGTCGCCGTCATCATGGGCCGTCCCGACTCCGGCGCCATCATGGTCGGGGCGGGGACCCCGCCCAGCCCCAGCTGTGTCGGCACGCCTCCCTCCGCCGACCGCACCGCGCTGCCGCTGTCGTCGTACGGCGTCCGCGTGGACGTCCAGGCCTACGGCGAGTGCGTGGCGTCGACGACCGCTCCTGGCTGGCAGGACCTGACCCCCTTGGAGACCGACCCCAACAAGACCTACGCCGGTGGCTTCGGCGGCACCTCCGGCGCCGGCGCCATCGTGGCCGGAACCGTCGCCTCCCTGCAGGGCGTCGCCAAGGCCAACGGCGGAGTGCTCACCCCCGCCCAGGTCCGCGACACCCTCAAGCTCACCGGTACGGCCCAGCCCGCCGGTGACCCTCACCGCATCGGCCCGCTGCCCAACCTGCGTGCCGCCATCGACGACATCCTGGCCCCGTAGGACGTCGGCTCGCGCGGGGACGGGACGCCCTCCCGGGCGCCTCGTCCCCGTGACCGGTCCTCCCGCTTTTGGTTACCCTTGTCCCAGGGTTGGCCCGGCCCTGTGGAACGCGGGAGGGGCGGGCCTTTCGCGGCCGTCCGGGAGGACGGCCGCTTCGCACGACGAAGAATCCGTGAACGCCGGGTTGTAGGACCGGTCATCGCCCGACAGCCACGGCGACGACTCCACGACGTGGGATTCCGCACCGGCGCAGAACCGTACGACAGGGTGGTGGATTGAGCCAGGAAGCCGACGGGCCGTTACGCGGTTGCGACCGCCCGCTCGTGAAGCACTACGGCACGGGAATCTTCGACCTGGACGGGGTCGTCTATCTCGGCGGACGCCCCGTGCCGCACGCCGCCACCGTCCTGGCCGGCGTGGAACGCGACGGCGTTCGCCGGCTTTTCCTGACCAACAACTCCTCGCGCACGCCGGGTGAGGTGGCCGCCGTTCTCCTCGGCCTCGGGATCGCCGCCGACGAGGAGCAAGTCGTCACCTCGGCGGAGACCTCGGCGCGGATGGCGGCGGAGCTCCTGCCTCCGGGCTCCCGCGTGTTGGTCGTCGGCGGGGCGGCGGTCGAAACGGCTCTGCGGCATCAGGGGCTGACACCCGTCAGGTCGCTGGACGCCGGCCCTGCCGCGGTCGTTCAGGGCTTCGCCCCCGAGGTCGACTGGCGGCAGCTCGCCGAGGCCAGTTACGTGATCGCCAGGGGCGTTCCCTGGATAGCCTCCGACGTGGATCTTCGAATCGCCAGGGAGCACGGGATCGCGCCGGGTAACGGCGCCCTGGTGAACGCGATCCGAGTGGCCACGGGACGTGATCCGCTGGTCGCGGGAAAGCCCGAGGACGCCATCTTCACCGAGGCGGCACGCCGAAGCAGCGGAGCTTGCCTGGTGGTCGGTGACGGCCTGGACACCGACGTCGCGGGAGCCCGCCGTAACGGACTCGACAGCGCGCTGGTGCTGACCGGGGTGAGCACGGTCGGCGCGCTGCTGAAGGCGCCGCCGTCGGCGCGGCCCAGCTATCTCATCGCGGATCTGCGAGGACTCTTCTCGTCCTGGCCCGCGGTCCGCGGACAGCGCGACGGGTTCGCCTGCGGAGGCTGGACCGCCCGCTGGGAGGCTGGGAAGGTGGCCGTGGCGGACGACGACGGCGTTCCCGTCAGGGACGGAACCGTCCCGGTCGACAGCGTCGTCAACGCCGTACGGGCGTTGTGTCACGCGGTGTGGGCCGCGCAGGACGCGGGCCGGAGGGCCGAGGCCGACCAGGACGTGAGGTGGCTTCTGGAGTGGCCCGGCCAGGAGGATCTCCGGTGACCCCACGGGATCGCGAGGCGTCCGCAGGACCCCGCTCCGGAAGGGACGACCGGCTCGCCGGGACCTCCCGTGCGGGATGGAGGCCTCGCGGAAACCGGCTGCCGATGCGCACGGCCCTTCCTGGGGCCGTGCGGTCGGGGTGACGGTCAGGCCGTCTGGAGGACGAGCCTGTTGTCCCTGCGGTGCGAGTAGACGGCGACGACGAGGCCGGTCAGGGTGAGCAGGGCACCGACGAGATAGAGCGACGCCAGTCCGAGGCTGCTGTCGATCAGCCTTCCGCCCAGCCAGCCGGCGAAGGCGGCGGCGAGCTGGAATCCGGAGGCGTTGACCGCCACGGCCAGCGTGGGTGCCGTGCTCGCGGTGGATATAACCCGTGTCTGCATGCCGGGGATGATGGCGAACGCGAGCATGCCGATGACGAAGATGAGCACCGCCACCAGCGCCTGGACACCGCTGGCGGCCCAGAACAGCGCCAGCGCGCCCGCCAGGACGACCAGCAGTCCGATCAGCGACGGCATCAGTGCCCGGTCCGACAGCCATCCCCCGAGGAAGTTCCCGACGACGGCGCCGCCGCCGTACACCAGCAGCAGGACCGGCACCGAGGTGGCCGAGAACTTGCTGACGTCGGTGAGCAGCGGGGCGATGTAGCTGAAGACCATCACGACGCCCACATTGCCCAGCGCGGTCAGCGCGATCGCCAGCTGGACACCGCGGTTGCCGAGAACGCGCAGCTCGGACAGGACCGAACCGGTCGCGGCGGTGGGCTGGGTGGGGACGAAGCGCAGCACCAGCAGCATGGCCAGGGTGGTGAACGCGGCGACCACCGCGAACGTCACTCGCCAGCCGAAGTTCTGACCGATGAACGTGCCCGCCGGGGTGCCGAGGATGATGCCGAGGTTCATCCCCAGTGCCACCTTCGCGACCGCGGACGCCTGCTTGCCGGGGGGCGCCATCGACACGGTGGTCGCGATGGCGACGGCGAAGAACGTGGCGACCACGAGACCCGCGCCGAAGCGCATGGCCAGGAGGATCGCGTAGTTCGGTGCCACCGTCGAACCGAGGTTCGCGGCGATCGACACCAGGAGAAGGCCGACGATGAGCGGTTTGCGGGGCAGTCTGGCCGTCAGAACGGTGATCACCGGACCGCCGACGATCATGCCCACCGCGTAGGCGGTCACCAGCAGGCCTGCGGCCGCGATCGTCACCGACAAGTCCGAGGCCACCTCCGGCAGGATGCCGGCGATCACGAACTCACCGGTCGTGAGGCTGAAGACGACCAGCATGAGAGAGAAGACAGGTAACGGCACCGAGCCCTCCTATACATCTAGTTCGTATAATACGAGTTAGAATTATCACAGCTCGAAGCAGTCAGGCTACACTGATGCTCAGGACAACGAGGTTGGAGCCGTCGGTGGACATTCAGATCGATCGTGACGTGTGCAAGCTCGTCCACCAGTTCACTCACCGGCTCGACGTCCATGTCCGGCGCGTCGCGGAGGAGCTGGGCATCACCGCGTCCCAGGTCATCGCGCTCCGCGAGCTGTCCGAGCCGATCACCGCCCGCGAACTGGCCTCGCGGATGTCATGTGAGCCCTCGAACGCCACCTTCGTCCTTGATCGGCTTGAGCAGCAGGGCTTGATCCGGCGGGAGCCGCACCCGACCGACCGCCGGGCGAAACAGATCGTGCTCACCGCGTCCGGCCAACGGTGCCGGACTGGCGTGCTCGATCGCCTCAGCGCCGGGTCGCCGCTGACCCGGCTCACCGCCGGCCAGCAGGAGTCACTACGGAACCTGCTCCAGGCCCTCGTCGACCCGGCCTGACCCTCGCCTCCCGGAGTGGGGAGATCCCTGAAGCGCGTCAGACGCGCGGCGAACCGGCGGTGCGCTGTCCTCGCCGCACATTCCGGCGAACCACGTGCTGCGGGACGCCGGGGCTTTGTATGGTCCCGGTGGGAACGCCACGCTGACGCAGCCGGTGGCACATGTCCTCAAGCATGGCGATCTGCGGTTTCTCTCTGGCCGAGGCGGGCCAGGCGAGGCCGAAGGTGCAGGGCGGTACGTCCTGAACGGGCAGATAGCGGATGTTCGGCCGAGGGTAGAGCTCCGCCGTGACGGCGGGGACGAAGGCGATCGCCCTGTCGAACGAGACCGCGGACAGCAACGCCTCGCATTTCGTGACCTGATGGGTGGTGTACGAGACAGCCGATCCGTCGAGCCGGGGATCGACGGCCCAGAAGTTTCGCTCGGCCTGCGAGATCTCGGGCGTCAGCCCGACCACCGGGTGACTGGCGAGTTCGTGCAGCCTGACCGAGTGCCGATCCGCCAGCGGGTCCGAGCTGGACACGCACACCACACGCGGCTCCGTGGTGAGCGGCTGCGAGCACATGTCTCCGGAGACCGGAAGGTAGACGAAGGCCGCGTCGATCTCACCTTTCTCCAGCATGGTCGTCCGCTCGACGAAGTCCACGACCTTAATGCTGATGTTCAGCGTCGGGTGCAGCTCTCTGAGCATTGACAGCGCGCTATTGGTCGCCGCCAGTACCGTGACGTTTTCAGATAACCCGAACGTTAATTCTTCACTACTGAGCGTAGAACGGTGCGCCGCGTTTCGCAGGCCGGTCATGGCGTCGACGACCTTCCTCGCGAACGGCAACAGCGTCCGCCCCTCGGCGGTCAGTTCGACCCGCCGACTGGACCTCTCGAAAAGCTGGACACCCAGCCTGTTCTCCAGTGACCTGATCTGCTGGCTAAGGGCGGGTTGCGTGAGATGAAGCCTTGTTGCGGCATGTCCGAAGTGCAATTCATCGGCCAGCGTAAGCAGTAAACGCAGTTGACGAGCCGTCGGGTCCTCGTCACCGACCATGACACCCCCCTTTTTTCGATCGATACGCCTGAGCGTATCGATGCCCCGCACATACTAATCGATAAAAGCTTGCACAGCCACATAGCGCATGGCAACCTTTAACAATAACGGCACAAGTTGCGACTCCGAAAACGGAGCGACCAGAATTACGTGCCGGCGATAGCGCTGACCCGCACGACGCATAAGCGCGCCCAGTCACACACCCCCAAGAGACTCCAAACGACGCCAAATCGTACAGAGCCCCCGGACCGACACCTTGGAGGCAATTCCAGGTAGGGAAACAGGGTTTTCCGGCGACCGGGCGGCCGCCTGAGCGGCCGATATGTCCACCGCCAAACAGGTGCTTGGTTCGCCCGAGGTCGCCCCTCGCCCTCGCATCACGAACACGGCGACCGCACGGGAACGTCCGAATCAATTTTCCTGGGCATTCGCCATGCCCAGACCAGCCGTAAACGGATGACTCCCCACCAGGAGAAAAATTGAACGGGAACCTGACGAGCGCATCGAATTCAATAGAGACATCTCGTAAACTCCTGGAAATTCTCTATCGCTACCAACGCGTCGACAGCGCGCCGGACGACGTCGGCGAAACCACCGGCGGCGAGTTATGCGCGGCATGCTGTGAGGCACGGAAGGAGAAACTCGCCTACTTCATCGAGAACGGGGAACCGATTCATTTCGTCATTCCCGCGTTCCCTGCGAAGTCGCCGAACCTGACCAAGGTGATCGGCGCGCTTCCGGACCTCGGCGAGCACATGGCGCTCGCTCTTCTTCAGTCGATCTGCGACTACACGAGCTACTTCTATCCCCCAGGGGCGCGAATCACGATCTGCTCGGACGGGCACGTCTTCGGGGACGTGGTCGGGGTCTCCGACAACACGGTCAGCGCATACCGGGCGAGCCTGACGAATATGATCCGGATGTCCAACTGGAAATCCCTGGAAATGTTCGGGCTCGACGACGCCTTCGGCGGAACGGATTACCCCAAGCTCAGGCAGACACTTGAGTACGGTTATACGACGTCCCTTGAGGAGCTGAAGGAGAGCGTCCGCACGGACCGCAACTCGCTGTCGTTGTTCAACGGCATCCATCGCTTCATGTTCGAGGATGCACTGGCCAGAAACAAAGGCGAGACGTCCAAGACGAAGCTCCGCAAGGAGTCGAAGGATGCCGCCTACCAGACCATACGCCGCAGCAACGCCTGGAGCAGGGTGGTCGCGGAGAACTTTCCCAGGGCGATGCGCCTGTCCATTCACCCCCAGCCTCCGCACTCGGAGAAGTTCGGGTTGCGGCTCATGCGGACCCAGGACAGCTGGCTGACTCCGTGGCACGGCGTGGTGCTCGACGACGGCGTCAAACTCTCCCTGGTCAAGCGATGGGAGGCGGAGGACCTGAAGGCCTCGGTCGTACTACGCAACGGACGTCCGAGTCATTTCGTCGGCCCGCATCTCACCATCGCCTCCTAGAAAGGCCAAAAGTCATGAGAACAGGTGTGCTCAGGCACATTCCACTGAGTCCGTTCGGACGTATCGTCGAGGCCGCCGGCGCGCGGATCACCGACATTCCAGCGGACACACTGCTCAGGTGGACCGAGGAATCCCGCGTTCTCGTCCTGCGCGGATTCCCCCTGCTGGAGAAGCAGGAGTTCGCCGACTACTGCCGGACCTGGGGTGAGGTCCTGAAGTGGGACGCCGGTGAGGTGATCGACCTGGTCGTCGAGGAGAACCCCAAGAATTACCTCTTCGCCAGCGGTGACGTCCCCTTCCACTGGGACGGCGCCTTCGTCGAGGCCGATCCGCGGTTCTTCTTCTTCCAGTGCCTGGACGCGACCCCGCAGGCCGGGGGCGAGACGGTTTTCTCCGACACGACCGCCGCCTACCGGGACGCGGATCCGGAGACCCGGCGGCGGTGGGCGGATATCAGCATCACCTACACCACCGACAAGGTCACCCACTACGGCGGCGAGGTCACCGAGAAAATGGTGGCCCAGCACCCCGGTACCGGCGTCCCCGTGTTGCGTTTCGCCGAACCGCTGGACCCGGCAAAGTACAAGAATCCGGTGTACGCCACCGTTCATGGCATTGATCCATCCGAAGTGGATGAATTCCTCACCACCATGGCCGGAATTCTGCACCGTCCTGAGTACTGCTACGTACACGCCTGGGAGCGAGGCGATATCGTCATCGCCGACAATTTCGCGCTGGTGCACGGCCGCAACGCGTTCAGCGGACCGACGACCCGCCACCTGCAGCGCGTCGAGGTCATCTGAGAACCACCGCACAGCGGTAACCGAGCGACGCATCTCATCAGCAGTGGAGCACGCATGAGCATTGGCATCGTCGGGGCCGGGATATCCGGTCTGCACCTGGCGCTTCGGCTACAGCAGTTCGGCGTCGACACCACCCTGTACACCCCCCAGCGACCCGAGGACATCCGTGACGGGCCACCGCTGAACTTCGTCACCCGTTTCCACTCCACCAGAGAGCGAGAAAAGGCGCTCGGCGTCACTCATTGGACCTCCGGCGAATTCGACAATCCCTCGATGCACATGTACCTCGAAGGATCCGGAGGATTGTCGTTCCAGTCCCGGTTACCGCATCCGGCGAGTTCGGTGGACTTCCGGATGTACCTTGCGGCCCTGCTTGAGGAATACCAGGCCCGCGGCGGCGGAGTGGAACCCCGGGAAACGACCGGCCGATCCGATCTGGCCGATCTGGCGGGGAATCACGACCTCGTGGTCGTCGCTGCGGGCCGCGGCGCACTCACCGGCACCTTCCCCCGCGATCCCGCCCGTTCTCCGTACGACACCGCGCGCAGGCGTCTCGCCGGAGGCCTGTTCCACGGGGTCCTGCCGGCGGACCCCGTGGGAATGACCATGCACATGGTCCCGGGGGCCGGCGAGATCCACGCGCCGACCTACCACACCTTCGGCGGCCAGGTGACCGTCGTGCTGGTCGAGGCGGTGCCGGGAGGACCGTTCGAATCCGTGACGGGCCGCGACCACCGCGACGATCCCGACGGGTTCGCCGGACACATTCTGCGGCTGGTCGGTGACCACGCGCCCACCCTGCGCGAACGGATCGACGAGCAGGAGTTCGCCCTGGTACGGCCGGTGGACATGCTCCAGGGAGCGGTCGTGCCGACCGTGCGCCACGGATGGGCGAAGGTGGGCGACGACAGGTTCGCCCTGGCCGTCGGTGACGCCTGGATCGCCAACGACCCGCTGACCGCGCAGGGCGCGAACCTGGGGTCGGCCCAGGCGTTCCTGCTCGCCGAGGCGTTAAGGACCGCCGCCGGCCCCTACGACGAGCGGTTCTGCCGGACGGTCTCCGAGCGCATGTGGGCGGACGCCCAGCCCGTCGTCGACTGGACGAACATGTTCATCGGAGACCCTCCTCCGCAGGTGACGGCGCTCTTCGCCGCCGCGGCCGCGGACCAGCGCGTCGCCGACGCGTTTGTGGAAAACCTCGATCGTCCCCACGAGATGTGGCACAGCGTTCGCACCCCGGAGAACACCGAGGAGTTCATCTCGGGGGCACGGCTGGTGAGGAGCGGAACATGAACGTGAAGGTCGGCCTCGTCTGGGACGCGGTCGGGTCGGTGGATGCCGGGCGTAGTCTGCTCGACCTCGCCCGTACCGCCGGATTCGACACCTTCCTGGTATTCGATCATCTGATCAACATCTTCCCCAGGCAGGTCTGGGACACCGACTTCACCTATCTGGCGTCCGAGCTGTCCACGCCGGACAGGTGCCTCGACTACGCCACGCTGCTCGGCCACTTCGCCACGCGGGCAGGCCAGGTCCAGCTCGCCATCGGGGTCACCGATCCCAACCGCAGGCACCCCGCGGTGCTTGCCCAGAGCGCCCTGACCCTCGCCCAGATCACCGAGCAGGCCCCCATCCTGGGGATCGGCGCGGGAGCGCTGGAGAACCTCAAGCCGTACGGCGTGCCGTACGACCGTCAGGTGGAGCGGGTCGAGGACGCGCTGCGGATGCTGCGAATGTTCTTCGACAGCGAGGGACCGCACGACTTCCAGGGGAAGGTGTTCACCCTCGACAAGGCGCTCATGGGGCTGCGCGCCCCCGAGGGCAGGACTCCGCGGATCTGGGTCGGCGGTAACCGCCCTCGGATGCTGGAGCTCGCCGGACGTTACGCCGACGGCTGGCTGCCATCGGAGCTCGTGGCGCCGGATGAGTACGCGCGGCGGCTGGCCGTGGTCCGCTCCGCCGCGGCCGACGCGGGCCGGGACCCGGCGAGCGTCGTCGCGGCCGGTGGGGTGCCCATCGTGGTCGCCGAGACCGACGAGGCGGCGCGGAAACTGCTGCAGGCCAAGCCGATCCGCTTCCTCGCCCTGCACGCGAGCGCCGCCGGCTGGCGCAGGCACGGCGTCACGCATCCCTTCGGGGAGCGCTACCGAGGGCTGACCGAACTGCTGCCGCACCTGCTGACCCGGGACGAGGTCGAACGGGCGATGGCCGAGATACCCGACGAGCTGGTGAGCGAACAGGCGATCGTGGGAAGCCCGCAGACCGTTCTGGACGGGATCAGGAAGCTGGTCGACGCCGGCCTCCGGCATCCGATGCTGATCCCGGTCTCGGCGCTGGCCGACCCCGAGGCGGCCGGTTTCACCATGGAGACGGCGGTGTGGCTGAGTTCCCAGCTGCGGTCGGCGTCCCCCGACGGGAGCGCGGCATGACCGACATCGGCATCGTCGGTTCCGGCATCTCCGGCCTGCAGCTCGCCCTGCGCCTGCAACAGCTCGGCGTGGCCGCGACCGTCTACTCCGCGCAGGACGTCGACCAGCTCAGATCTGGCAGGCCGCGGAACTTCCCCGCCAGGTTCGGGCGGACCCAGCAGCGCGAGCACATGCTCGGGGTCTTCGATTGGGACTTCGCCGACGCGCAGGTGAGGAACTGGGCGGTCACGGTGCGGACCCCGGAGTTCTCCATGGAGTTCCTCGCCGACCTCAAGCCTCCGTCGAGCGTCGTCGACTTCAGGATCTATCTGCCCCACCTGCTGAACGAGTTCGCCGACCGTGGCGGTGACGTCGTCTTCGACGTTCCTCCGATCGACCGGATCGCGCGCCGTCACGACCTCGTCGTGGTGGCCAACGGCGACCGGTCGATGCGGGGCCTCTTCCCGGTGGACGAGACCCGCTCGCCGTACGGCACACCGCAGCGAATCCTGTGCAGTGGGCTTTACCACGGCTTCGTGGAGGACGTGCCGCACTCCCTCGACATCCACTTCCTGCCCGGTGTCGGGGAGATTCTGCGGCTGCCGTTCTTCTCCCCCCTCGGCCGGGCCGACGTGCTGGCGTTCGAGGCGATTCCCGGCGGGCCGCTGGAGGCGGTCAGCCGCATCGACGCCGACGCCGACCCAGCGGCGTTCTACCGCGAGGTGGTGCGCCTGGTCACCGAGTACGCGCCCGCGTTGCGGGAGCGCATGAACACGCGCGACCTCACCCTCATCGGGCCCGGCGAGGTGGCCCAGGGAGGGGTACGGCCGGTGGTCCGCCGGGGATGGGCGCACGTGGCCGACGGCGCCTGTGCCCTGGCCATCGGTGACGCGTGGATCACCAACGACCCGCTCACCGCCCAGGGCGCCAACCTCGGATCCCGTACGGCCTTCGCCCTGGCCGAGCTCATCGCGACGAGCGCGCCTCCCTTCGACGCCGAGTTCTGCAGGCGTGCCTCGGAGAGGCTGTGGGAGTACTCCCGGTACGTGGTGGAGTGGAGCAACGCCTTCCTCGCGCCGCCTCCCCCGCACGTGGTCGGGCTTCTCCGGGAGGCCGCTGCGGACAAGCGGGTCGCCGACGCCTTTGTCGGCCGTTTCAACGACCCGGTCGCCATGTGGTCCGCCCTGTCCAGCGAGGAGGGCGTGGCGGCGTTCGTCGCCCACACCCGGCGTGAGGGCCGGATCCCGGTGATGGCGGGAAAGGGTCGTCCGACGAACAGCGCGATCTTGGAGGAGAACAGTGTCTGAGCCGAAGACCGGCGGCGCGGAAAGCGGCCGCTTCATTCCGGAGTCCGAGCAGACGGCGGTCTGGCTCCTGGGGGGGCTGGCCCAGATCCGGGTACCCGGCGAGGCGACCAGGAACAGCTTCACCGTGGTACAGCACACCGGCACCCGCGGCTACAACACCCCGCTGCACATCCACCACTTCGAGGACGAGGTCTTCATCGTCCTCGAAGGCACGCTTCGCATGGTGTGCGACGGCCGGGAGCAGGTCGCCGAGGCGGGATCGACGATGATCATCCCTCGGGAGATTCCACACGGGTTCGTGACGACCTCGGAGAACGCCCGCTTCCTCACCATCCATTCGACGCCCGGCGAGGCTCACCGGCCGCAGTTCGACCTGTTCCTCGCCGCAGAGATCCCGCCGGCCAAGGCCCTCACCCTGCCGTCGGCCGACATGGAGATGAGCCAGGACCTCGACTTCCTGATCGAGCTGGGCAAGAAGTACGCCTACAGCTACGCGGGCCCCGCTCCCCTGCCGTAACACCGGCACCACCGTGACGGGGGCCGCGTCCCGGGACACGGCCCTCGTGGACGCCCCTGAAAGGCTCACGACGCAGCACAGGAGGAACAGTGGAGCGCGAATCCGTTCTCGTCAGTGCGGAATGGGCGCAGAACCACCTCGAAACGCCGGGTGTGGTCTTCGTCGACACCGGAAACGACGACGTCCGGTACCTGAAGAGCCACGTGCCCGGTGCCGTATGGGTGGGATGGGATGAATTCCAGGACGACCTGCGGCTGGGGGTCGTCGGCCAGGAAAGGTTCGAGGAGCTGATGTCCGCCAAGGGCATAGGCGACGACGACACCGTGGTCGTCTACTCCTCGAACGCCAACCTGCTCGCCGCGCTCACCTACTGGTACTTCAAGCTCTACGGGCACCGGGACGTGAGAATGCTCGACGGCGGGTTCGACAAATGGGAGCGGGACGGGCGCCGCCTCGGTTCGGCGGCGCCGGTCCGCCCGGCCACCTCCTACCGGGCCCAGCCGCCCGACATGTCCGTCCGCGCCACGCGTGACGACGTCATCGCGGCGATCGGGAGGAAGAACATCGTCGACGTGCGGACTCCCGAGGAGTACTCCGGCGAGATCTTCGCCCCCGGTTTCGCCGGAGAGGCCTTCGCGCCGGGGAACAACCCCCACGAGGTGGCGCAGCGCTCCGGCCATGTGCCCGGCGCGGTGAACATCCCCTGGGAGACGGTCACCACCGCGGACGGCTCGTTCAGGCCCGCCGCGGAACTCGCGGACCTGTACGGCGGGCTGGATCCGGACGCCGGAGCCATCACCTACTGCTGGGTCGGCGCGCGGTCGGCGCACACCTGGTTCGTGCTCAGCGAACTGCTCGGCATGACGGACGTCAAGAACTACGACGGGTCGTGGGCCGAGTACGGCTCGCTGATCGGAGTACCGGTCGAACGCGGCCCCGGCATCGAATGACGACACCCACCGGCACGACTTCGAAAGGGGTGCCCGCCTTCAGCGGGTGACAGTGACGCCGATGAACGAGAGCAATCAGGAACAGCCATCGGTCCGCGCGGCGAACGCCGGCCGGCTACGCGGCAAGACCGCCCTGGTCACCGGAGCGAGTTCGGGAATCGGAGAGGCCACGGCGAAGGCGCTGGCCGCCCAGGGAGCCGCCGTTGTCCTGGCGGCCCGCCGCCTGGACGAGCTCGACCGGGTGGCCGGTGAGATCACCGCCTCCGGAGGTACCGCCGTCGCGGTGCGTACCGACGTCCTCGTCGACGACGATGTCGAGAACGCGGTGCGTACGGCGGAGACACGTTTCGGCGGCCTCGACATAGCGTTCAACAACGCCGGCTCGCTCGGCTCCATGGGGTTCGTGGCCGACAAGACCCCGAAGGAGTGGGACAGCGACATCGGTCACGTGCTGGGCACCGTGTTCCTGTCGATGCGGCACGAGATTCCGGCCATGTTGCGGCGCGGTGGCGGGGTGATCGTCAACAACGCCTCACAGCTCGGCCTGGTCGGCCTGGGCGCCGGCATCAGCTCGTACGTGGCCGGTAAGCACGGTGTGATCGGCCTGACGAAGGCCGCGGCGCTTGAGTACGCCCCGCGGAACATCCGCGTCAACGCGATCGCGCTGGCTTCGGTGGACACTCCGATGTACCGTTCCTCCGTCGGCGCGAGCGAGGAGATGACGGCTCGCTTCACCGCTCTGCACCCGCTGGGGCGGATAGCGAGCGCTGAGGAGGCCGCGTCCTGCGTCGCCTACCTCGCCGGTGACGAGGCGGGTTTCTTCACCGGCTCCGTGCTGGTGATGGACGGCGGCTGGACCGCTCAGTGAGGTCCGGCCGTATCCCTTGACAGACGGCCCTGCGGCAGAGGCCGGCGCCGGGAGGACCGATCCCGGAGCGGCGCACAACCGATCCACGGCGATCGATCGCACGACCGGCGGGGAGCGAGCCCACCCGCCGGTCGTGACTCGCGAAGCCGTGGAAGACCAAGGAGAACATTGAGATGGTGTCTCGGCCAGACCTGATCACCGATCAGGCGGTACGGCGACAGCCCACCCCCGGTGAAGGCCCGCCCAGACGGCGGTTCGGGGTCATGGTCTACCCCGACCAGCCCTTCCCGGTGCTGGTCGAACGGTTCGGACTGCTGGAAGGCCTCGGTTTCGACCAGATCTTTCTCCCCGACCACAGCGGGGACCTCAGGAACCTGCGCGGCATGTGGTTCGACAGCTGGGCGGTACTCGCCGTGGCCGCCACCCACACCAGGCGGATCAGCCTGGGAACGTTGGTCGCGAACCAGATCCTGCGCCCGCCGTCACAGCTCGCCAAGCAGGCGGTCACTCTGGACCATCTGTCCGGCGGCCGGTTCGAGCTGGGGATCGGCGCGGGCATCTTCGCGTGGGACCACTACAGCGTCGGTGAACATCCGTGGGCGCCGAAGGAACGAATGCGGCGTTTCCTCGACTACGTGGCGATCGTCGACGGCATCCTGCGTGCGGAAGACGTGACGTTCAGCCACACCGGTTCACGTCTTTGGGCCGGTGACGTGCCTACGGCACCTGGTTGCCTGCAGTCGCCACGGCTTCCCATCATCGTCGGCGGGCAGTCTCCCTCCATGCTCCGCGCCGCCGCCCACTACGCGGACGTCTGGAACACCCACGGCCCGCCCGGAGCCTCCGCCGAGGGAGTCCTGAGGGCGACCGCCGAGCAAAACCGGACTCTCGACCGGCTCGCCGCCGAGGCGGGCCGTACTCCGTCGGCCGTCCGCCGTTCGTTCACCATCTTCGGCCCGTGGGATCCGCGCGCCGGACGGCACAGCTACGAGGAGATCTTCGAGCGCTTCGGAGAGGTCGGCGTGACCGACTTCGTCCTCGACTGGCCGGGGGAAGCCCATCTGGAGGAGTTCATCCGGGTCGCTGAGAAGGTGATCCCCGCTCTGCGCACGTCCTGACGATCGAAGCCGGCTCTTGGCGCGAACGCGGTGAAGCGGTCGCGTGCGTTTCCTCTTCCTGAAGGACGCGTACCCCGGCGGGCCACGAGACGGCCACGCCGGGATCGCCTACTGTATGGTCCTCGACGGCGGAGAGGTGATCTCCGGCCCGCACGCCGACTCGGGGCTCTCGTACCTGGAGGAGGTCCGGCCCAACTGATGAGATCCACTCAGATCCGCACGGAACCGGCGGTCACGGTCGAACAGGTGCGCAGGCTGGCCCTGTCCCTGCCCCGCACGCATGAGGCCCTGGTCAGAGACCGGATCAAGTTCCGGGTCGGGAAGATCGTCTACCTCTCCTTCTCCAGGGACGAGGAGCTGATGGGCTTCGCCTTCCCCAAGGAGGAGCGCGCGGCGCTCGTCGCCTCCGAGCCGGAGAAGTTCCTGATGCCGGTGCCGTCGGACGAGCGCTTCAACTGGGTCCGGGTCCGGGTGGACGCCGTCACCCCGGCGGAGATGCGGGAGATCGTCGTCGAGGCGTGGCGCATGGTCGTGCCGAAGCGCGTGGCGGCCGCCTACCTCCAGGGCACCGGCCCGTCCGTTGTCTCCACCGCGCCTGTCGCGGACGCTCCCACGCTGGACGGGCTGCGGGCGGCTGCCCGGGTCTTCAACGGGTTCTCCAACGTCGACGCCGGCTGGCTGAGGTTCCTGGAGACCACGGGCCCGGCGGCCGACCTGTCGCGTGCCGGGCACCGGGCCGCGCTGCTGCGCTGGCTGAACTCCTGGGGCTGCCGCATCCGCTACCCCCGCGAGGGCGAGCCCGACCTCCTCGACTCCGGCCTCGCCGAATGGTGGCGGAACCGGGCCGCCGACCTGCCGTCGGTGAGCCTGGCGGTGCTCTCCGACGGGGAGATCGACGTTCTCTCCCGGGCGTACGCGGAGCTCGCCGCCCTTCCCGTCGCCACCGGCCGGGCGGCCCGCTCGCTGGGCCCGACCGCCGCGGCCAAGGCGCTGTACGGCCTGCGGCCACGCGCCGTGATGCCCTGGGACGCCGCCATCGCCGTACGGTTGCACGGCTCGCGCGACGGTGCGGCGTTCGGCGCCCACCTGCGGATGGGCCGGGCCTGGGCGCGGGCCGTACTCCAGGCGGCCGGGACGGACGAGGACACGCTGCCCCTCCTCGCCGGACGACCCTCGGTGTCACTCGCCAAGGTCCTGGACGAGTACCTGTACGTCACGATCACCATGGCCTCCCAGGAGTAGGGACCCGCCGTACGCGGACGTCCCGGCGCGTACGGCGGACCCGAGGTCTTCGCTCCACCGGGCCGGGTTCCGGTTCCGCCTGCCCCTGAAACGCGACTCGGTGGCCTGTTCTCCACCGCCATGCGGCCTCAGACGCGCGCCTCGTCCTTCCCCACCGCCGGGTGAACCGACTGCCGCCACTCCAGCGCCTCGGGAACGTCCCGGTACTCCAGCAGGTGCTGACCCGCGATCTGCTGGAGCAGGTCCCTGACCTCCGCGGGTGTGGCACGGAAGAACTCCCTGCGCGGGTTGACCCGGTTGACCCGCCGATCGTTCAGCGCGGCGTGCAGCCGCCCCTCCAGCCCGACCGCGTCGTCACTGAAGATCAACGCGTGCGTGTCGAACCGGAACGGCACCGAGGCATCCCCCAGTTCCCGAACCCGGTCCTCCGGCTCCAGGCGGCGGGTCATGCCGATCTTGACGACGTCCTCACCGAACGCCCCGATGTTGGAGATCACGTACACGTACCCGGCCCGGACGTTGGCCTCGCGCGCCTCCACATCGCTGACCGCCGCGCCGATCTCCTCCAGCTTCGCCTTCAGCTCCTCCGCCCCGGCCTCGTCGCCCTTGGCGATCAGCTTGGACAGCGCCGACCTGTAGTGGGCCTCCTCCTTGCGCAGCCGGGCTTTCTCCCGCTCGAACTCCCGGCGCGCGGCCTCCTCCTCGCGCTGCTGCTCCCGCTGGGCGCGGGTGCGCTCCTTCTCCTCCTCCTGCTTGGCCAGGTGGTCGGCGGTCAGCTCCAGTTCGTAGACCCTCAGCCGGTGGTAGTCGCCGCTGACGTGGATGTCCATCGTCTTACCGAGCTTGACGATCATCTCCACGGCCTTCTCCAGCCGGTCGACGGCCGACTGCAGCTTGTACGGACGCATCGTGCGCACGCAGTTGTCGGCCTCGGCGTTGTAGGCGCGCAGCATCAGCTTGGAGAAGTCACGCACCATCCGGCGCCCCTCGGCCGCCGACCCGTTGACCTGCCAGCCCGTGGAGCCCAGCACCGCCTTGTTCTCCCTGGCCATCGCCTTGATCCGGGCCTTGACCTCCGCCAGCCGCTCCTTGTACGCCACCGCGTCACTCAGCGGATGCCGGTAGTCGTAGACCCCGGCCTCCTGCAACAGCACGGTCTCCTCGGTCCGCACGACCTGACGCTCGACCTCGCGCAACCGCCTCGTGGCGTCCGCCACGGCCGCCCGCAGCCGCCCGTGCTCGGCCCGTAGCTCCTCGGTCAGCGCGGAGACGCCCATGGCGTCCATCCCGCCAAGCCGCTCGACCCACGCCCGAAGCTCGGCGTTCTCCGCCTCCAGCTTCTTCTTCCCGCCGAACAGCCCTCCGCTGCTTCGCTCCGGCAGCACGGGTGCCGGAGCCGGGGCGGGGGCGGGCTGCGGCGCCTGTACGGCCACCCAGAACTGCCAGCCGGGCGGCGCCGGGGGCCATGACGGATCCGGCTGCCACCCCTGTGGAGGCTGCCAGCCCACGGGCGGAACCGGCCATCCGGGAGGCGAGTTGAACCGGTACTCCATCATGAACACCCTCCTCGGCCGTGTGTTCCACACAACACATGCCACAGGAGGACAGCCGTCCGGTCTGATCGGTTTACATCTGAGGGAGCGCACCCGGGCGGCCAGGCCTTGTTCCCTCCTGCGGGCCTGAGTGATCTACACGGCCGACGGCGAAAAACTCGATCGCCCGCCTGGCCGGGTTACGCCTACGCGTTTTCCGTCGGAACTTCAAGAAAGCGATCGCCATTCGGTGCTGCCGCCGCCCCACCTGGCGGTACGGCGGGCGGAGCGATCAACGTCTCCTGCTCGTTCCGCGCATGCTCCGGAAGAACGGGAATCCGGCACTTCACAAGGAGCCGACGTCGGGGGCGAGGCCGTACCCGCCATCGCACGTCCGCCGCGAATTCCCCGGACCGTCAATCCTCATCCGGTAGGTCGTCTTCGTCGAAGATGTTGATCAGTTCGAATTCTGGCGGATCCTCCGCCGGCCAGAAGCGGACCAACACCACCAAGCTGTCCCGAGGCCGGAACGCCCTGACGGGGAGAACGGGTTGATCATTTGCCAGATCCTCGGGCGGATGCCACCTGCTGCGCCAGGTCCCGTCGGCGATCGTTCGCAGAACCTCGCAGACAAGCTGCTGATCACCCTCCTTGGGCTTGGCCGATTCCCACCACCGCGCAAGTATTTCTTCGCTTCCCGCTTGGAGCCGGAGCTCCGCCATGGTCACTCCATGAGTCGGTTCAGCACCTCTTCGACGTCCAGCGCCTCGCCCGATCCGCGAGGACCCCTGGGGGCGTTTTCCAGCGCTTCCGCATAGGCGGGGATGCCGCGCAAATGAACGGTCGCGAGCAGATTCTTTGCGAAATCCGTCAGATGGTCAATGTTCATGGTCCGCTCAAAGGCCAGTGCCGCCCGGCAGGAACTGCGCAGAAGTTCTCTCTGTTCGGAGGGCCGAAGCACATCAATCGTCTCCATGGCCCGTTCGACCGCAGGGTCATCATGGGAAACAGAACCGGGCGGGAAGAATTCGTCTTTCATGACCCACTGCTCCATTTTCCGACTTTCTTCTGAGGTTCAAGGGAAAGCAGCGCCAACCGGCGCCTTCCGAAAAAGCGGATGGCCGGAAGAGGACAGTTTCCCCGGCAGAGTCCACCAAGACCGAAGCACGTCGACCTCATCGAACCCGCATTCGATCCCGGCAGCGGCCGACGCCGGCCGTTCCAGGCCACCCTGACGTGACGGGACGGCTCCCGGTCCCGTTTCGACCAAACTGGTTGGTCTCGTGAACCAAGCGGGACGGACGGGCGTCTCCATGATCTCCGGACCCTGCCCTGCGGACGCCCCATACCGGACCAGGCCGGAAAGGCGGACAAGAGGGATTACGATTGCGGGCGTCTCACGACACTTCCCGCTGTTTTCGGTGCTCCCACGCAACAGCGACGGAACAGGGCAGAAGCTTGGAGGCGCCCGTGACGATGCCCAGGAAGGGCTCACGGCTCATCGGCGTCGACGGCACCGCCTTCCGTTGGCGGATCCGGCACAAGCCCACCTACCACCAGGGCAACGGCTGGAGTCCCCTCACCGTCACCGTTGAGCGGGCCGCGGAGCCGGGATGTGTTCTTGTGGTGTCGCTTCCCTGCGCTCGGCCGGACAACTGGCTCGGAGAACGGACGATCGCGGTCCGCCCCGCCCTCGTCGCCGGATGCGTCCGGCGAGCCATCGAACAGGGATGGAACCCCGGGCGACCAGGCTCGGCGTTCACCCTCACCATCGCCGAGGACGAACTGGCCGCACTTCTAGGCGAACCGCCTCAGTACCTGATCCCCTTCCTGTGGGGCATGATCCCCGAAGGCGGAGGCATCGAGGACCTCCCTCGGTGCACCGAAATCCGGAGCCGGGACGAACAGCACACCAGCCGGGCACCTTCCGATCCGTAGGGAAGGGCGGACGCCTCGGGTTGCGCGACCGGCTCCAGGTGGTCATCTGTGCCTGCGAGTCGGGCCTCATCCAGCCGGGTCCCTGGCGCCGCTGACCCCACCTGCTGTTCTCGGCCCGTACGTGCTGTCGCCTCCGCTCCCGCCGACCGGGACTCCGGTGAAACCTCAGGCCGCGACCTCGGTACGGATTACGGTGGCGATTATGAAATCGATCATCGTTCAGATCGAAGGGGACGACCGGAGCTGGGAGCTGGAACCGGGGGAATCGCTCGTCTTCGGCAGGGCCGACACCTCCGACATCGTCCTCGGCGATCCGGCCGTCTCACGCCGGGCCGGGCAGCTGCGTGCCACCGGCGACCACTGGGTCCTCACGAACCTGAGCGGCCGGGTGACATACGTCGTCGAGAACCCCGAGGGGGGCGGAGAGTTCATCAAGGTCCCCCCGGGCCGGATGGACGCCCCGGTGTGCTTCGAGTTCGCCAGAATTCTGGTGCCCGGAGCTCAGGAGGCGCTGCTGGTGTTCGCGCCCTGCCAGGCCTTCACCGATCCCGACCTCGTCGAGACGGGCGCGGAGACCCTTCTGGCGTACCCGCTCGACCGTACCGCCAAGTACTTCCTGGTGCTCGTCGCCCTCTGTGAGCCGCGTCTGCTCGACCCCGCCTCCACGGTCACCCCCAGCACGCCGCAGATCCAGGAACGGCTCAAGAAGTACGGACTGAGCCGCAAGGCCATCGCCTTCCAGATCGAGTACCTGGCCTCGCGCAAGCTCCGGATCAAGGACAGCTCCGGCGAAGGGCGAGCCGACTGGCAGCGGGCCGCCCTGATCGCGACCGCCCTGCGCTACGACCTGGTCAACGCCAAGCACCTGGAACTGCTCGGGTGACCCTGGCAGCTGCCGGATAGTCCGGGCGTCCCGTCCGGGCGGATGCTGTGACAGTCACAGCGACCACCCGAAAGGAATGACATGTTCAAGATCGGTACAGTCACCGTCATGGCGGCCGTCGCACTGGCCGCGTTCAGCACCTCCGCCAGCGCCGACACCGGTCCTGCCAGGGACGGGGCCGTGCGGACCAGCAGCGTCTCGGTCCAGCAGGGGCCCTGGGCCGGCTGTCCGGTCGGCGCGGTCTGCCTCTACAAGGGGTCGACCTGGGAGAGCGGCGTCGACAAGATGTTCTGGAGCTACGGCGCGCACAACCTTTCCAACGTCTACGGTAGCCGCATCCTGTTCAACAACCAGGTCGCCGACGGGGGCCGGCCGGCGCTGGCCACGGAGTGCTACCAGTACAACGGGGGCAACTGCGTCAGCGATCCCATCGACATGTACACCTACAGGACTCGCAACTTCGACCAGATCAACTCGGTGAAGCTGTACCTGGGTTAAGCCTCGCGGGAGCTGGCCGACTGCCGTTCCGATCAGGACCCGTAGTCGGCCAAGAAGGCACGTACTCTGTCGGTGTAGGGCCTCAAGGAGGGTTTTATCCCGCCGGCTTCCCGCACTGAATCTGAGCTCGTCCGGTAGACGGCGGCGAGTTTCAGTGCGGGATCGCCGGGCACGTCGGCCACCTGGGGCCCGTACCGGCACATCAGTTCGCCCATCTTCGGGATCGCGATCTTCGGGTCGAGAGCCGCCTGCTTGGCGTCCATGCCCGGGGACAGGTACCACTGCAGGACTCGGGGGGTCCAGCGGGCGATGCCGTACTCGTCCTTCGGGGTGTCCACCAGCTTGGGGTCGAATCCGCTCTCCGCTTTCAGCATGGCGGCGATCAGTGCGGGGCTCAGGCCCTCCAGATTGCACCACGTCCCGGCCTCGACGATCAGCCCACGGTACTCGGCGGGGACGTCGGTGCCCTCCAGCTTCGGGGAGTCGGGGATGAGCAGCGCCGCCGCGACGCCGGTGCCGGCGCAGAGCCCGGCCATGCCGTACACCCACACCCGGGGCAGTCGTCGGAGCAGCCGCCGAAGACGCCACACACGTCCGGCTCCGCCACCGGCGGCAGCGGCGACCAGTGCCCGCTCGAACGCCTCCACCGAATCCCAGCGACGCTCACGTACCGGGTCGAGCGCGCGGACGACCACCTCGTCGACGGCCGCCGGCACCTCCGGCCTGAGTCGGCGCGGCGAATGCGCGTCGGGTGCCGGCACCTGGCCGGTGAGCAGGTGGAAGACGATCGCGCCGAGCGCGTGCACGTCGGTGCGCTCATCGATGGAGCCGCCGGGCTGCCGCTGCTCGGGAGCCATGTAGCCGGGTGTGCCCGCGATGGTCAGCCCGGTCGGATCGGCGGCGGCCTTGGCCAGGCCGAGATCGGCGACGAGCAGTCGCCGTCCGCCTTCCGGGGTGCCGCAGATCAGGATGTTGGCCGGTTTCAGATCCCGGTGGATCACGCCGAGCCGATGCAGATCGGCGACGCCCGCGCAGATCTGTCGCATCAGGTCGATCGCCTCGGACAGTGGAGGTGGCCCCTGATCCAGCAGGTCCTGCAAGGTTCCCTGGTCGGCGAAGGCCATCACGAAGTACGGCCGGCCGTCCGCCTCGCCGAGGTCGTACACCTGCACGACGTGCGGCGAGGCTGCCTGGCGCAGCAGGCGCGCTTCTTGCAGGAAACGTTCCCGGACGCCCGGACGCCGCGCCCAGTGCTCGGCGAGCACCTTGATCGCGACCGGCGCGGCCAACTGATCATCGTATGCTCGCCAGACCGAAGCGAAAGCCCCAGTACCTACTAGGTCACTCGCCCGGTATCTGCTGAAGGCAATCACGACCGACTATTACCGGAGAGCCGGAGAGCAACGCAAGAACCATTTCTGCCTTTGTGTACTTTTCGCTACGCTTCTCCGCCTGTCCCCCTAGCAAGGCAATTACCGCCATTCTCGCAATTGAGGGCATTTCAGAATTAGTCGCTTGAACCGGACATCGGCTGCTGATCAGTGCGGGCGAATCCACGGGCCAGGTTCGACACGCTGGGCACCGATTTCGCCGAGGAACGCCCCGAGTCGGTCGAGACGCTGACCTACCGCGACATGACCACCGGCCCGGACGGCCTGCCGGTCGATTACCAAGGACACGCCGTGCATCGTCGCGGCCGTGGACGCCGTACAGGCCGCGCTGGGGCACAGCGGTCAGTAGCCGCGGCTCTCGGCCTTCCTGCGGATCTTCGCGCTGCCGTACTCTCCACGTTCCAGACAGCACGGGCACGGGAACCTGCCGTGGGCGTTGGGCATGTACCGCCAGCCGGTGACCCGGTTGACCCCGCGTACCTGGTGAATTTCCTTGGCGCCGATCGCGCGGGGAACGAACACCTCATACCCCCGGGCGTCCTCGCATCCGGCGATCAGGGCGGCGGCCTCGGCGCCGGTGCGTTCGACGTGCCGGTGGTCGTAGCGGCCGACCAGGACCGGTTCGTCGTCGGGCAGCCGGAAGTCCACGGCGACCATCGTGCGCCGCCCGCCGCGGCGGTGCAGTTCCCGGCCCCACTGGTGGGTGAGCTGGTAGGAGGGCATGACCGGCAGGCAGAACACCCCGGCCCGGCCGTCGTGGTCGCGGCTGCGGGCGCGAATACCGGCCCGCCGGATCGAACGGATGTCATCGGCTGGGGAAAGGTGCGTGAACAGGGTCATCGAGCGCACCTTATGGACACCGGCCAGGCCCGGCCAACCGGTTTTCCTACCCGATGTACGGCCCGGCGCCGTCGAGGAGGTGAGCGAGCCGCAGCCGCATCGACCGGTCCGTGATCAGGAAGCCGATCTCCCCACGCGGCAGGGACTCCCCCAGGCCCAGTTTCCGTTGCCGGTACGGCGGGGCATCAGGATGTCGCCCACGCCGTTGACGACTGGGGACGGGGCCGTCATGGGTCACGATCCTACGGGGGTGGCTCCGGCCCAGACGGCTTCGAAGCTGTCGGTATAGGTCGAGACCATGTCCCCGCCCGCTACCTTGCGCAGGTGCATGACCGGGGCGTCGGTGGCGAACTTGCCGTAGACATGGGTGTTGACGAGAAGCTGATCGTCCCCGCGGTAGATGGAGTTGTACAGGATGGTGTGATGCAACCGGATCTCGATGCCCTCGACCTGCTGTAACGGCCGGTAGAGCGTCAGGGCCATCCGGGTCTGCGCGGCCATGCCGTCACCGAGGCCTTCGTCCGCGCCATGCGGGGCGGCTTCGAGCGCGTCCGGGTTGCCCAGCAGGATGCGGACACGCACACCGGCCTCGGCCTTCTTGGCGAAGGTGCGCATGATGCCGGTGTCCTGGGCGATGAAGATCCCGCTGTAGACCAGTACGCCGATCTCCCTCTGGGCCGCGGAGAACAGGCGTTCCCAGGTCTCCTTTGGTACGGCCCAGCGGTGCGGGTAGACGGTGACGAGTTCGCTTCCGGAGACCGCGGCGGCCTGTTTGGGAGTCAGCGCGTCCGGCCACAGATAGGCCTCCTCGACCCCGAGGAGTTTGGCGAGCGCGAATCTGTGCTTTCGGTACGGTACACGGCCCTGGGTGATCCATCGTTCCACGGTCTTGGCGTCGACCTCGATGGCCTCGGCCACCTCCACGATGGTGGTTCCCCGTTCGAGTAACGCCGTGCGCAACCGCTCGTTCGCCATCTCACCTGCCTGTCAGCGGGGACGTCCAGGGACGGGGCAATCGTAGACCGGACGTCCTGTACATGTCCCGTCCTGTAGTGATCACGTCCTCCCTCCTCGTCGCACCCTCGATACCGCACGGCAGCACCGGTGGCGACGAGAGGAGAGACAACAGTGATCAACCACATCCGGCCGATCGACGAGACGCCCGCCTGCGGATGCGGCGCGGTTCTGGAGGAGGGACGGTTCGTCTGCCGTAAGTGCCTGGCGCGGGAGCGGTGGACCCGCCGTCAGACGGACCGGCGCAGGACGGCCGACCGGCGGCGCGGTCAGGTGCGGCGCACCCGTACGGCACCGCCGAGGCGGGGGGTGATCTGGACGTGACCGCGACCATGATCCCGCTGATCATCGGCCTGGTACTGAGCGCGGCGGTGTTCGTCGGCTACGTCGTCGTCCTGGTCGGCATGCGCCAGGAAGACCGGCGCATGCGACTCGGCGAGGCGCCTCCGAGCCGGGCGGCGGCCCTGGCCCGCCGGGTCACCGGCTGCCACGTGCGCGGGCGAGCGCGCTGTTTCCCCTCGTCCTGGTCACGGTGAGCCTCGACCCGAGAAGCATCGAGCACCGCCTGAGCCAGGCGGCTTCACCGCAGGTCAGAGGCAGAGAAGGCGGACGAGTCGGCCTGTAGGCCGGGTTTTGTCCTTCACTGGGTGAAGGGGCGACCATCCATCTAGGACCGGCGTTGCCGTCGGCCTCAAGCGGTCTACCCGCGCGGCTCGGGCGGGCAGCCCTCAGACGTCGCGCGCGGAACGCTCCGGAGAGCGTCCCTTCTTGACCTTGCTCCGGGTGGGGTTTACCTAGCCGCCCACGTCACCGTGGGCGCTGGTGGTCTCTTACACCACCGTTTCACCCTTACCCCCGCGAAGGGGGCGGTTTGTTTTCTGTGGCACTGTCCCGCGGGTCACCCCGGGTCGGCGTTACCGACCACCCTGCCCTGTGGAGCCCGGACCTTCCTCGGCGGGTCCTCACAGACCCGACGCGGCCGCCCGGCCGGCTCGTCCGCCGTACTTCAAAGCCTATCGGTGTCCCGGAGCCCATCGTTCCCAAGTGGTCTCCAACCGGGCGACAAGTGGGAGCGGGTGAGATGTGACCAGGCAACCGGGCGACCGGAGGCCGCCGACGGGGCCGCCCGGCCGTACCGCCCGGGGAGGGGCGTGGTCAGCGCAGGTGCGAGGTGTCGTTGAACGCCTTCACCACGGCGGGCCCGTCGGCGTAGTACTCGATCAGGGACAGTGCGGCCAGGTCGAGGTGCATGCGGTACAGCGCGGCGAGGGGAGCGAGCAGCGCGGACCGTACCAGCATCTTGATCGGCGTGACGTGGGAGACGGCCAGGACCGTCCTTCCCTCGTAGCGTTCGACCAGCCGGTCCCCGATCACCTGGACCCGCCGCGCCGCATCCCCAAAACTCTCCCCACCCGGCGGCGCGGCGGACGGGTCCGCCAGCCATGTGGCCAGTTCGTCCGGCCAGTGCCGCTGGATCTCGGTGAACGTGTGGCCCTCCCAGGCGCCGAAGTCGGTCTCCCTGAGGTCGGGTTCGACGACGACGTCGAGGCCGAGCCTGGCGGCCACGGCCTCGGCGGTGACGAGAGCTCGCCTGAGCGGGGAGCTGACGACCACCTGCACGTCGTACGGCTCCCGCGTCAGCCTGGCCGCGGCGGCCTCCGCCTGGGCGAGGCCGTTCGGGGTGAGCTCGGGGTCGCCGAGTCCGGAGAACCTGCGTTCGACGGACATGGGGGTCTCACCGTGCCTGAGCAGCAGCAGCGTGGTCGCCGTGGTGGTAGGCGGACGCCAGCCGGTGCCCACGGTCGCGGGGGTGGTCGGTACGGCCACCGCCTCCACGACCGGGGCTGGGGCAGGGTCGGCGGTGTCGAAGAGGGAGCCCTGTGCCGAGGAGGAGGCGGAGGAGGCGGCGGGGGCCGAGACGGACGAGCGCCAGGGGACCCCCTTGGCGGCGGCGTCCATGGCCTCGTTGGCGAGGCGGTCGGCGTCCTTGTTCCTCTCCCGGGGAATCCACCGCCAGGTGACCCTGAGGCGGCGGGCCAGGGAGGCGGCCTCCGTCGCGAGGGGACGCAGCCCCTCGTTCTTGATCTTCCAGCGGCCCGCCATCTGCTCGATGACCAGCTTGGAGTCCATCCGCACCTCGACGGAGGCGCCGTCGCCCGCGAGGTCGAGCAGCGCCTTCAGCCCCGCGATCAGCCCGCGGTACTCGGCGACGTTGTTGGTCTGGGTGCCGATGGGGTCGGCGACCTCGACCAGGATCTGGCCGTCGGCGGCGTCCTTGACGACGGCGCCGTAGCCCGCCGGTCCCGGGTTACCCCGCGACCCGCCGTCCGCCTCGACGACGAAAGAGGTCACAGGCCCGACTCCGGGGTACGGACGAGGATCCTGCGGCACTCCTCACAGCGGACGACCTCGTCGTGGGAGGTGGCCTTGATCCGGTTGATCTCGGCGATGGACAGGCTGGTGCGGCAGCCGAGGCAGCGGGTGCCCTGCAGCATCGCGGCGCCGATCCCGAACTGCTCGCGGAGCTTGTCGTAGAGGGCGAGCAGGTCGGCCGGGATGTCGGAGGCGACCGCGGTGCGCTTGCCCCTGACCTCCGCGGCCTCCTTGTCGATCTCGGCGAAGGCCGCGTCCCTGCGGTCCTGGGCGCCGTCGCGTGCGGCGGCGAGCTCGTCGCGCTCGGCGGAGAGCTTCGTGACCTGGGCGTCGGCCGCCTCGCGGCGCTCCATGATCTCCAGGACGACCTCCTCAAGGTCGCTCTGGCGGCGGTGCAGGGAGGCGATCTCGGACTGGAGGCTGGCCAGGTCCTTCGGCGAGGAGACCTGGCCCGAGTCGAGGCGCTTCTGGTCGCGTTCCGCGCGGACCCGGACGGCGTCGACGTCGGTCTCGGCCTTCGACTGCTCACGGGCCAGGTCGCCCGCCTCGGTCTCGGCGGCGATCACCTGGGTGGCGAGCCTGGCCACCCGGGTGGACAGCTCGTCGATCTCGGCCAGTTCCGGCAGGGTACGGCGGCGATGGGCCAGCCGGTCGACGACGGAGTCGAGTTCGGCCAGGTCGAGCAGGCGCTTCTGGGCTGCCGGGGCTGCTTTCACTTCAATTCCTCGCACTCTGCTGTTGTCTTCCAGGCGTCCGTGACCGTCTCGGAGACGCGCGTCTCAACAGTAATCCCCCGCGCGGCCAAGGCTGACGTCAGACGGTGCGCCGCGTCGGTCAGCCAGGGCCACTCGGTGGCCCAGTGGGCGGCGTCGATCAGGGCGGGTCCTCCGGGTTCCTCGACGAACTCGCTGGCCGGGTGGTGGCGCAGGTCCGCGGTGAGGAACACGTCGACTCCGGCGGCGCGGGCCGTACCGAGCAGGGAGTCGCCCGATCCTCCGCTGACCGCGACGCGGCTGATCTCCCGGTCGAGGTCTCCCGCGACCCGCAGCCCGCCCGCCGTACCGGGGAGACCTTCGGCGGCCCTCCTGGCGAACTCCCGCAGGGAGAGGGGGGCGGGCAGCGTGCCGACGCGGCCGAGGCCGCGCCTTGGGTCGCCCGCCGAGGGCAGCAGGGGGGTGAGCGGCCCGGTCAGCCCGACGGCGCGGGCCAGGGCGTCGGAGACGCCGGGATCGGCCACGTCGGCGTTGGTGTGGGCGGTGAAGAGGGCGACGTCGTTCTTGATCAGCGTGTGGACCAGACGGCCCTTGTAGGTCGTGGCGGCGACGCCGGTGACCCCTCTCAGGTAGAGGGGGTGGTGGGTGACGATCAGGTCCGCGCCCCACTCGACGGCCTCCGCGGCGACGGCCGCCGTCGGGTCGACCGCGAACAGGATTCTGCGCACCTCCGCGGCCGGGTCCCCGCAGACGAGGCCGACGGCGTCCCACGACTCCGCCCAGGCTGGGTCATAGATCGATTCGAGCTCTCCGACCGTGTCGGCAAGGGTAGGCACGTGCGCAGACTACCGGCCCGCCCGCCACCGGTGATCCACACCGGCCTCCGCGTACGGCTCTCGCGGGACAGCGGACCGGTGCCGCCGATAGCGTCGGGCGGACAAGATCCCTGTGAGGCCCCGCGAGGAAGGACCCCGCCCTTGTCCGCCGATCTCCACCGTGACTCCGTGGTCGCCGACACCCACAACGACCTGCTGATGGCGGTCACCGCGCGGCCGCCCCACCGATGGGCCTCCTTCTTCCGCGACCGATGGCTGCCCCAACTCCACGAAGGCGGCGTGAACATCCAGGTCCTGCCCGTCTTCATCGACGACCGCCACCGCCCCGAAGGCGCCCTGCGCGAAACCCTCCGCATGATCGAATGCGCCCACACCCTCGCCGAGGGCAACCCCGACCACGTCCGCCTCTGCCTCACCGGACAACACATCGACCACACCCTCGCCGAAAACAAGATCGCCCTCGTCCTCGCCCTCGAAAGCGCCCCCGGCCTCGACACCAACACCGAACTCCTGCCCACCCTGCACCGCCTCGGCGTCCGCATCGCCTCCATCGCCCACTGGGGCCGCACCCCCCTGGCCGACGGCAGCGGCGAAGACGCCACCGCCGGCCGCCTCACCACCGCCGGCATCGAAACCCTCCACGAGATGGAACGCCTCGGCATCCTCTTCGACGTCTCCCACCTCAGCGCCACCGGCCTCTCCCACGTCCTGGAACTGGCCACCCGGCCCCTCATCGCCACCCACTCCAGCGCCCGCGCCCTGCGCGACCACCACCGCAACCTCACCGACGACCAACTCCGCGCCATCGCCGCCACCGGCGGCGTCATCTGCGTCAACTTCTTCGCCCCCTTCCTCGCCGACACCCCCGAACACCACACCCTCGACCGCCTCATCGACCACATCGCCCACATCGCCGCCATCGCCGGCATCGACCACGTCGGCCTCGGCCCCGACTTCGTCCGCGAAGTCATCCACGACACCACCCCACCCTGCTGCGAGGACACCGCCCCCGACGGACTCGACGCCACAGCCGCCATCCCCGGCCTGGCCGGACCCTCCGGTTTGCCTCTGGTGACAGAAACCCTGCTCAAACATGGATTCTCGGACGAAGAGATCGTCAAGATCCTCGGCGACAATGTCCTGCGGTTGTTCCGCTCCGAACTGGGAAGGCCCGCATGAACCTCGATCTGATGCTCGACGACCTGGAGGAACTCGTCGTCTGTGAATCCTTCTCCGCCGACCACGAGGCGCTGGCCCGCAGTGCCGCCGTGGTCGCGGACCAGGGGTTCAGAAGGCTCGGCGCGCGCCCCGAGACGATCGTGATCGGCGGTGTCCCCCACCTGCGCTGGACCTTCGGCACGCCCAGGGTCCTGCTGGTCGGCCACCACGACACCGTCTGGCCGATCGGCACGCTGCGTGAGCACCCGTGGTCGCTCGACGACGGGATCGCCCGGGGTCCCGGTGTCTTCGACATGAAGGCCGGGCTGGTGCAGACCTTCCACGCCCTGGCCTCCCTGCCCTCGCCCGAGGGGGTGTGCGTGCTGGTGACCGGGGACGAGGAGGTCGGTTCGCAGACCTCGCGCGAGCTGATCGAGGAGTCGGCGCGCGGGTGCGCCGCGACCTTCGTCCTTGAGGCGAGCGCGGACGGCGGCGCGCTCAAGACCGCGCGCAAGGGCACCTCCGACTACCGGATCACCGTGCACGGCAGGGCCGCCCACGCGGGTCTCGAACCGGAGAAGGGGGTCAACGCCGGGATCGAGCTGGCCCACCAGATCCTGGCGCTCAGCACGATGGGCGAGGGGCCGACGACGGTGACCCCGACCGTGCTGTCCGGCGGGACCACGGTCAACACGGTGCCCGCGACCGCGGGGGTCTCCGTGGACGTGCGGGTGCCGAGCGTCGCCGAGCAGGACCGGATCGACCGGCTGGTCCGTGAGCTGCTCCCCCGGGTTCCCGGGGCGCGGATCGAGGTGAGCGGGGGGCCGAACCGTCCTCCGCTTGAGGAGACGTCCTCGGCGCGGCTGTTCGAGCTGGCCTGCGCGATCGCCGCGGATCTCGGCATGGAGCCGCTGCGCGGGGCCGCGGTCGGCGGCGCCTCGGACGGCAACTTCACCGCCGGGGTCGGCTGCCCGACGCTCGACGGGCTCGGCGCGGTCGGCGGCGGCGCGCACGCGCCGCACGAGCACGTGATCGTCGGGGAGATGCCCGCGCGGACGAGGCTGCTGGCCGGGCTGATCACTTCCGTGCTGAAGAACGAGACCGTCTGACGGGCCCGCGACCCCCGGGCCGCCGTGCCGGGCCGTCCCCCACGGCCCTCCGCGCGGACCAACACTCCGCAATGGAAGGGGTTCGGAACTTTGCCCCTCCTTGGCCATGAATGGCCAGGAAATGGCAATTAGTCCGCCTAGGAAGATCGTCGGACCTCGGGGGAAGCTGGCGTGGTCACCAAGGGCGCCTGGTCGGTGCGGACCCGGTTGACGCTGATCGCCGTCACCGTGGCCGCCCTGTCCGGCCTCACCCTCGCCCTGGTCGCCACCTTCTCCCTGTACGGCCTGGCGGGCAGTTTCCGGGCCCAGGAGATCGCCAACGCCGCCCTGGAGACCATCAACCTGACCGTCCGGGAGCAGTTACCCGCCGGGCTGCCCCAGGGGACCCTGGACGGCGTCCAGGTGCTCGACCCGTCGGGCCAGGTCCTGTCCTCGACGCCCAACCTGCACGGAAAGCCGCGGATGGCGGACTTCGTCCCCCCGCCGGGAGAGGTCAGCGCGGACAGGCAGGTGTGCGACAGCCCCGAGTTCCCCGGCAGGTGCATGGTCGTCGTGGCCTTCCGGGTCCACCAGGCGGGCGGCGACTGGATCATCTACGCCGCCGACGACGTCGTTCCCTGGTACGTCCATCCCGGCCTGTTCGCCGGCATCGTCGGCGTCAGCGTGACGCTGGTGCTGCTGGCCGGGGTCGGCGCCTACCAGACGGTCAACAGGGCGCTGGCCCCGGTGGACTCGATCAGAGGCGAACTGGCGGAGATCACCGCGACCGACCTCGGCCGCCGGGTGCCCGTCCCGTCCGACTCGGGGGAGATCAAACAGCTGGCCATCACGATCAACCAGACGCTCGACCGGCTTGAGGCGGCGGCCGAGCAGCAGCGCAGGTTCGCCTCGGACGCCTCGCACGACCTGCGCAGCCCGCTGACCGCGATGCGGGCGCAGGTGGAGGAGGCGCTGCACTACCCGGAGGACACCGACTGGAAGGCCAAGGCCGGGGAGATGCTCGCCAGCCTGGACCGGCTCCAGGCCATCGTCTCCGACCTGCTGATGCTGGCCAGGCTCGACTCCGGCGCGCCCATGGCCCGCCAGCCGGTCGACCTGGGCGAGCTGTGCCGGGAGGAGATGACCCGCCGCAGACGCGGTGTCGAGATGAACTGCCGCGCGGAGCCCGGCGTCGTGGTGCAGGGCAGCCGCCTGCGGCTGGTGCGGCTGCTGACGAACCTGCTGGACAACGCGGAACGGCACGCGACCTCGCGGGTCACGGTGACCGTGGCCGCCCGGGGGGACACGGCCGTGCTCGAGGTGCTCGACGACGGCGCGGGGATCGCCCGTGACCAGTGGGAGGTGGTCTTCCGCCGCTTCGCCCGGCTCGACGCCTCACGTAACAGGGACGCCGGGGGCACCGGGCTGGGGCTGCCCATCGCCAGGGAGGTCGCCGAGGCGCACGGCGGAACCCTGGTGATCGAGGAGAGCGAGCGGGGTGCCCGGTTCGTCCTGCGCCTTCCCCTCAGCCGTTAACGGGCCCGGCGGGGCACCAGGACCAGGAGCATGGCCAGGGCGATCAGGCCGCCGCCGACCAGGACGGTCCAGGTGAGGCGTTCGCCGTACAGGGTGATGGCCAGGGCGGTGACCCAGAGGGGCTGGGCGGACAGGATCACCGCGGCGGGGGCGGCGGGCACGTGGGCCTGGCCGAAGGAGCGCGCCAGGAACCCCAGGGCGCAGGCCACGACCGACAGGTGGGCCATGGCGGCCCAGTCGGCGGCGGTCCGGGGCAGGGTGAGGCCGTCGGGCACGGCCAGCACCCCGGTCATGAGCGCGATGACGCCGAGCTGGATCACCGCGAGGGCGTAGGCGTCGCGTCCGGCGCCCTCGAAGTCGCCGAGCACGAGGGTGTGTCCCGCGTACAGCACGGCCGACAGCAGCGTGACGGCCAGGGCGAGCAGCGGTACCGACCCGCCCTCCGCCCCCCTGAGCAGGGTGAAGATCGTCATCGCGGCGGTGGCCAGCGCGACCGCGACCCAGGTGCGGAAGGGGACCTCCGCGCCGAGCAGGATCAGCCCGAGGACCGGGGTGATCACCACGTAGGAGCCGACGGTGAACCCGGAGACCGACGAGGGCAGGTCGTGCAGCGCGATCGCCTGCGCCGTCTGGCCCACGCCGAACATCAGGCCGAGCAGGACGCCGGTCAGCCAGGTCTTCTCCGGCAGGCCGCGCAGGCAGCGTGGCCGCAGGGCGAGCAGGGCGATCGCGGCGACGGCGTAGCGCTCGGTGAGCAGGTCCGCGACGGGTACGCGGGCCATGAGGTCCTTCATCAGCGGGAAGGCCGACCCCCAGGCGGCGCTGACGAACAACAGAAGCACGGCTCCCATGAGGGGGCGGGGAGCGGAGACCGCTGCCATGCCAGCAGCATTCCATTACGCCCAGCTACCGGAGGGACGCGTAGTCCGTGGTGGAGTGGCCCGAATACCACGTTGAGTGAATGACCTCACCCCGGAGTAAGGGTCCTGTCACCCCTCAACCCCCGACCGCCCCTCGGCCGCCCCTCGGCGCGGAGAACGTTGAACGCGGCCCGTCCGGTCACGGGGGTACCGAGCCGGAGGGCCGCCGGAGTCGCCGGGGGTTTCCCGGAACGCGAATCCACTGGACACGGGCACGGGCCGTCCCGGCGCACCGCACGGGTCCGGGGTCGTTGGACGGCGCGGTCACGGGGGACAGGCCGTGGCCCGTCGTGGCCCAGCAGAGCCACCCCCAACTAACTATCAGGAAACTTTCTTAAAAGAAAGCATTGACGGACCTGGTGGGAGCGCATAGTTTCCAAAATCAACAACCCGTGGGGGGCCTCGGGGTTGGGGTAACTGCTGTGTTTCCTCATTCGGAGGTAGCTCTCCCATGTCCTCACGCTTACGCGCGGGCCTCGCGGCGGCCGGTGCGTCGTTCGCCCTGATCGCCTGCGCGCTCGCAGGCACGGCCACCGCCGCGGCCGACGACACGTCGTGCCGCCCCGACGGTCTCTACACCACCCCGGGCCTCGACGTGCCCTACTGCCAGGTCTACGACGAGTCGGGCCGGGAGAAGATGGGCGCGGACCACCCGCGCCGCATCATCGGCTACTTCACGAGCTGGCGGACCGGCAAGAACGGCCAGCCGTCCTACCTGGCCAAGAACATCCCCTGGGACAAGGTCACCCACATCAACTACGCGTTCGCGCACGTTGGCGCGGACAACAAGATCTCGGTCGGCGGCGACGGGGCCGACAACCCCTCCACCGGCATGGAGTGGCCGGGGATCGACACCATGGACCCGGCGCTGCCCTACAAGGGGCACTTCAACCTGCTGAACAAGTACAAGAAGGCCAACCCGAACGTCAAAACGCTGATCAGCGTCGGCGGCTGGGCGGAGACCGGCGGGTACATCGACGACACGGGCGAGCGCAAGCCGTCGGGTGGCTTCTACACGATGACCACCAACGCCGACGGCTCGGCCAACACGGCCGGGATCAACGCCTTCGCCGACTCCTCGGTCGCCTTCATCAGGAAGTACGGCTTCAACGGCGTCGACATCGACTACGAGTACCCGACGTCGATGAAGGACGCGGGCAACCCGCTCGACTGGCAGGTCGGCAACGCCCGCCGCGCCTCGCTGATGAAGAACTACGCGGTGCTGATGAAGACGCTGCGTGACAAGCTCAACGCGGCCTCGGCCGCCGACGGCAAGTACTACCTGCTCTCGGTCGCCGCGCCCTCCTCCGGCTACCTGCTGCGCGGCATGGAGACCTTCCAGGTCACCCAGTACCTGGACTACGTCAACATCATGTCCTACGACCTGCACGGCGCCTGGAACGAGTTCGTCGGCCCGAACGCGGCCCTCTACGACGACGGCAAGGACGCCGAGCTGGCCAAGTGGAACGTCTACAACACCGAGGCGTACGGCGGCATCGGCTACCTCAACACCGACTGGGCCTACCACTACTTCCGCGGTGCGATGCAGGCGGGCCGGATCAACATCGGCGTGCCGTACTACACCCGGGGATGGCGCAACGTCACCGGCGGCACCAACGGCCTGTGGGGCATCTCCAAGAGCACCAGCGGCTGCCCGATCGGCCTGACCACCTGTGGTGACGGCGCGCGCGGCATCGACAACCTCTGGCACGACCTGGAGAACAACAGCGAGGTCGGCGGCGGCGGCAACCCGCTCTGGCACGCCAAGAACCTGCTGGACGGCCGCGCCGGATCGTACGGCCCCGCCTACGGTCTCGACCCCAACAAGGCCGACGACAAGCTGACCGGCACCTACACCCGCAACTACAACCCGACCCTGGTCGCGCCCTGGCTGTGGAACGACAGCAAGAAGGTCTTCCTGTCCATGGAGGACGACCAGTCCATCGGCGTCAAGGCCAACTACGTCAAGGACAAGGGCATCGGCGGCCTGATGATCTGGGAGCTGGCCGGCGACTACGCCTGGGACTCCGCCAAGAGCGAGTGGTTCATGGGCAACACGCTCACCAGCCAGGTCTACGACGCCTTCAAGACGGCCACGCCGTACGGCGCGACCCGGGCGAAGGTCAGCATCCCCAACGAGAAGCTCGACGTGAGCGTGGACATCAGCGGGTTCCCCTCCGGTGACAGCAACTACCCGATCACCGGCAAGCTGAAGGTCACCAACAACTCCAAGACCACGATCCCCGGCGGCGCCGAGTTCCAGTGGGACTACGCCAGCTCCGCTCCGAAGACGGCCAAGGACCAGTCCGGCTACGGCCTGACCGTGATCAGCAGCGAACACGGCGGCGGCAACAACATCGGCGGCCTGAAGGGCGACTTCAACCGGATCTCCTTCAAGCTGAAGGCCAACGAGTCGCTGGCGCCCGGCGCGTCGCTGAGCATGGACTACGTCTACTACCTTCCCGCCCCGGCCCCGGCCAACTTCACCGTGAGCTTCGGCGGCAAGACCTACGGCCTGACCGGTGACTACGCCCGCGGCGGCGTGGTGGTCAACCCGACGCCGACGCCGACCGGCAGCGGCGGCCCCGGCGGCGACTGCTCGGCTCCCCCGTGGTCGGCCGGTGAGGTCTACAACGGCGGCGCCAAGGTCTCGCACAAGGGTCACCTGTGGCAGGCCAAGTGGTGGACCCAGAACAACGAGCCGGGCACCAACTCCGTCTGGACCGACCTCGGCGTCTGCGCGACCCCCACTCCGACCGTGACGCCCACCGTCACCCCGACCGTGACGCCCACGGTGACGCCCACCGTCACCCCGACGGTGACGCCCACGGTGACCCCGACGGTCACCCCGACCGTGACGCCCACCGTCACCCCGACCGTGACGCCCACCGTGACGCCCACTGTCACCCCGACGGTCACCCCGACCGGGAACTACCCGGCCTGGAAGGCGGGGACGTCCTACTCCTCCGGCACCCGGGTCACCTTCTCGGGCGTCAACTACGAGTGCCGCCAGGCGCACACCTCCGCCGTGGGATGGGAGCCCACGAACGTGCCCGCGCTCTGGCAGCGCCTGAACTAGCCACCTCTCCCATCGGCGCCCGGCGATCCATTCCTGCCACGGATCGCCGGGCGCCCCCGTCTTTTCCGCCGCCTGCGGCTGTTCCGTGGCCGATTCCCGCCCCCGCCCACCAAGATGGGAGCATTACCGGAACACGACGAACCCACAGGAAGGCCACGATCGGTGAGGCGGCTACTGACTGTCCTGCTGCTCACGGGCACCGTGCTCCTGAGCGTGGTCACCCCGGCGCGGGCCCACAACATCCTGGTCGGCAGCGACCCCGAGGACGGCGCCTCGCTGGCCACGGCCCCCGGGCGGATCACCTTGACCTTCGACCAGCCGGTACGGCAGGGCTTCGCGCAGATCAGCGTGACCGGTCCCGGCGAGACCCGCTGGGAGGAGGGCAAGACCGCCGTCTCCGGCGCGAAGGTGAGCGTCGGGGTCAGGCCGCTCGGCCCCGCCGGGCAGTACGTGGTGGGCTACCGCATCCTGTCCTCTGACGGTCACCCGGTCTCTGACAAGGTGACCTTCACCCTGACCGCGGCCGGCACCGGCTCCCCCGCGCAGGCCGCCCCAGGTGCCCCTGAGGCCTCCGGCGCCCCGGCCCAGGAGCTCGACCTGAGCGCCCAGGCCGCCGAGGCCGCGCAGAACGGCGGCGCCGGGATGGCCGTGCTGTGGATCGTGGCCGCCCTCGTCCTGCTCGGCGGTGCGACCGTCGTCGCGATGCGCCGCAGCGGAGGACGGGAGGAGACCCGGTGACCGCGACGCTGGAGCGCTCCTCGGAGGCCGGATCGGTCAGGAGGCTGGTGGCCGGTGGCTTCGTCTCCGGCGCGCTGCTGGCCGTACTGGCCGCGACGACGCTGACCGCGGAGGCCGCCGTGCCGGGCATCGCCGTGCCCGGCCCGGTCGTCGAGTACGGCCTGCCCGTGCTGCGGGTGCTGCTCGACCTGGCGGCGGTGGCGGTCGTCGGGCTCAGCGTGCTGCCGAGGATCCTCGGTTTCGACGACCCCGAGCGCACCGAACCGGTGATGCGCAGGGCCAGACCGGCCGCGGTGACGTTCGCCTGGGCGTGGGCGGTGCTGGCGCTGGTCGTCATCGTCTTCCAGACGGCCCAGCTCAACCCGGGGACCGTCCCCACCCCGGCGATGATCGCCGCGTACGTCAGCGAGGTCGGCGCGGGCCAGGGAATGCTCTTCAGCGCCGCCTGCGCCCTCGCCTACGCGGGCGTCGGGCTGCTGGCCGTACGGTTCGGGGAGAAGGTGCCCGCCGAGCTGCGGATCGTGATCGCCTTCTTCGGGCTGCTGCCGATCCCCGTCACCGGGCACGCGGTGAACTCGATATGGCACGACCCGATCATGATCTCGATGGAGCTGCACGTGATGGGCTCCGCCGCGTGGACCGGCGGGCTGCTGGTCATCATGCTGCTGGTCGCGCGGGACCGTGAGCTGCTGGCCGGGGTCCTGCCCAGGTTCTCCAGGCTGGCGACGCTGGCCCTGGTGCTGGTGAGCGTCTCCGGGCTGGTCAACGGCCTGGCCTCGATGGCCCTGACCCAGGGGGTCGAGCTGCCCGGAGCGCTGCTCGACGGGCACTACGGGCTGCTGGTGATCGCCAAGGCCGTGTGCGTGGGGCTGCTGATCCCGTTCGCCGCCCACATCAGGTTCCGCCTGCTGCCGCGCATCGCCGCGCGGCAGGGGACGGCCGTCGTCGCGTGGGCGGCGGCGGAACTCACCGTGATGGGCCTGGCCTACGGGTTCGCGGTCGCCCTGACCACGGCCTCCATGTCCTGAGCCCGGAGCCTGAAGCGGGTCAGCGCCCACTCGGCGCCCAGCCAGAGCACCGCCAGCAGGACCCCGCCCGCCGCCAGGACCATCGGTGAGACCAGCGGCGGGGTGAGGTAGGCGGCGCTCTGCAGGCGCAGCGCCTGGCCCACCACGACGGTGACCGCGAGCGATCCGGCCAGCGCCCGCAGCACCGGGTTCCTGATCAGGAACGCCAGGTCGACCATGAGCGCCCCGGCGATCAGGAAGACGGGCACCGCCGAGCGCGGGAAGCCCGTCACGGCGAGCAGCGGCCAGATGACGGCGCGGTAGGCGACGTAGGAGGCGGCGACGGCGGTCGCGGTGAGGACGCGTCCCGTCATCGCGCGGGCGACGACCAGGACGATCATGGCCGCGGCCACCCCGTAGACCGGGTAGAGCTCGTCCGGCACCGGGAGCGAGAACTTGACCACCATGTCCCGGTCAATGGCGCGGCCCATCTGGTCGGCGGCGAACTGCAGCAGGATGGGTTCGGCCTCGGGCCGGCCCCGGTCCCAGGCGGCGATGCCGAACACGCCGTACTCCTGGTGCTGGGCCGGGAACCAGACGTTCTCCAGCAGGAAGACGCCCAGGGCGCCGAGGACCAGTGTGCGGGTGCGGCCGGGAGGCGCCCCCGTGAACCATCCCCTGGTCACACCGGAGACCATCAGCAGCGTGCCGATGTAGAGCATCATGTGCGACGGACTCCACGAGGTGATGTCGAGCCCGTTGACGCGGTGGTTGATCAGGTCCAGCGGGACGGCGATGAGGAAGACCGCGGTTCCCCAGCCGATGAGCCGCTGCGCGGTCCTGTCCACGCCGTAACCGGTGTAGAGGTGGATGATCGTGAGCGTGAGCGCGATGGCGGTGCCGACGCTGTTGAGCAGGTGCGGCGGCGCCAGGTCGTCACGGAGCCACTTGAAGTGCCAGGAGACGTCCCAGGAGGCGCCCAGGACCTTGAAGGAGAAGGCGACCAGCCAGCCGAAATAGAGCACCCGGAACAGGTCCTCCGGGGTCTGCCTGCCCGCTTTTCCCCTGGTCCAGTAGGGCAGGGCCCACTGGATGGCCTGTGTGGCGCTTCGTTTTGGACTCACGACGAACTTCACGCGCGAAATGATGCCCGTCCTTTACCTTGGTCCGCAATCAGGAACATCCCTGAGAGATCGGCAGGGGTTAGTCCCATACGAAGATGCTTGCACCCTTCAGGGGCTTTTGTCGCCACTTGCCCCCTATGTTCTCACTGTCGGACCGTCTCAGGTCGCTCTCAGGCTGCCCTCAGTAAGCTCGCCGCATGAAGCTCGCGGGCAAGCCTGTCGCCGGAATCACGCTGGTCACCGTACTGGTGGCCGCCGTGATCACCTGGGTCCTGTGGCCGTCGGCCCAGGAGACACACCCCCGGGAACAGAGCGTCACGGTGCTCGACGGTCCCCGTGACGACCAGCAGGTCACGCTGGACGCCACGTTCTTCCCGCCCGCCGGGGGTGGCAGGGCCCCCGCGGTGCTGCTGGCCCACGGCTTCGGCGGCAGCAAGGAGAGCGTGCGCGAGGCGGCCGTACGGCTGGCCGGGGAGGGCTACGCCGTACTGACCTGGTCCGCCCGTGGCTTCGGCCGCTCGACGGGACAGATCGCGCTCAACTCCCCCGACTACGAGGTCAAGGACGTGCGGCAGCTCCTCGACTGGCTGGCCAGGCGGCCCGAGGTCAGTCTCGACGCGGCCGGAGACCCGAAGGTCGGCGTCGCGGGAGGCTCATACGGCGGCGCCATCGCGCTGATGGCCGCCGCGTACGACAACCGGATCGACGCGATCGTCCCCCAGATCACCTGGCACGACCTGGCCGACGCGCTGTTCCCCGAGGCGGGCGGGCGGGGCCCGCTGAACGGGGTGTTCAAGCGGATGTGGGCCGGACTGTTCTTCAGCAGGGGCGGCACCTCCCCCGCTCCCGGCCCGCTGCGAGGCGCCACCCCCACCGGCGAGGCGCCTCCGGCGAGCGCGCAGGAGGTCAGGTGCGGCCGGTTCCTGCCCGAGTTGTGCGACGTCTACCAGCGGATCGCCGAGACGGGCCGGGCGACGCCGGAGGCGATCGAGACCCTGCGCAGGTCGAGCCCCGTCTCCGTGCCCGGCAGGATCAAGGTCCCCACGCTGCTGCTGCAGGGGACGCGTGACTCGCTCTTCCCCCTGAGCCAGGCCGACGCCAACGCCAGGGCCGTGGCCGCGACCGGCGCCCCGGTGGCCGTCGCCTGGTTCGACGGCGGCCACGACGGCGGCGACGGCGAGGCCGACTGGATCCACGAGCGGACCACCGCCTGGTTCGCCCGCTATCTGAAGGGGGATGCCGGGCAGGCCACCGTCCCGTTCACCGTCACCCGCGACGGCGGGCGCGACCCGGGCACCCGCCGTCCCGTCCAGCTGCACGCCACCGCCCCCGCCTACCCCGGCCTGTACGGCGCCGCGACGACCCAGGTCGCCCTGACCGGGCCCGCCCAGCCGGTCGCCAACCCGCCGGGCGGCTCCCCCTCCTCGATCTCCTCCGTCCCCGGGTTCGGCGGCCTCGGCGGTTCGCCCGGGGTGAGCCTGTCCACCGAGATGGCGGGCCAGAGCGCCCACTTCGACTCCGCCCCGCTCACCGCCCCTCTCCAGGTCACCGGCAGCTCGACGGTCCGGGTCCGGGTGCGCGCCGAGGGCACCGGAGGCACCGGAGGCAAGGTCTCCGAGGAGGGCGTGACGCTGTTCGCCAAGCTCTACGACGCCGGACCGGGTGGCCAGGCCCCGATCCTGCCCGACGGCCTGGTGGCCCCGGTGCGCGTCGCCCTCTCCCCGGACGGTACGGGCGAGGCCACCGTCGCGCTGCCCGCCGTCGACCACCGCTTCGACGCCGGGCACCGGCTGCGGGTCGCCTTCACCACGACCGACCTCGGCTACAGCACCCCGGCCGCCCCTGCCGTCTACCAGGTGGAGCTGGCCGCGCCCACGCTGACCGTCCCGGTGGACGCCGCGCTGCGGACCCCGCAGAACGGCCCGTCCTGGTGGACGTGGGCACTGCCCGCAGCCGCCGTCGTGGCCGCCGCGGTCCTGCTGCTCACCGGGCGCAGGCGCCGCCGTACGGACCACGATCCGGCCCTGGCCGACGTCCCACTGCGGATCCACGGCCTGACCAAGGCCTACCGCAACGGCGAACGGGCGGTCGACGACCTGTCCTTCACCGTGGAACGCGGCCAGGTGCTCGGCCTGCTCGGCCCGAACGGGGCGGGAAAGACAACGACCATGCGGATGATGATGGGCCTGATCCACCCCGACGCGGGCGAGATCAGGATCTTCGGCCACCGGATCTCCCCCGGCGCCGCCGTGCTGTCGCGGCTGGGGTCGTTCGTCGAGGGGCCCGGCTTCCTGCCGCACCTGACGGGACGGGCCAACCTGGAGCTCTACTGGAAGGCGACCGGCCGCCCGGAACACGACGCGCACTTCGCCGAGGCCCTGGAGATCGCCGGACTCGGCGCCGCGCTGGACCGGGCGGTCCGGACCTACTCCCAGGGCATGCGCCAGCGCCTGGCCATCGCCCAGGCCATGCTCGGCCTGCCCGACCTGCTGGTGCTCGACGAACCGGCCAACGGCCTCGACCCGCCGCAGATCAGGGAGATGCGCGAGGTGCTGATCGCCTACGCGGCGCGGGGCCGTACGGTCATCGTCTCCAGCCACCTGCTGGCCGAGGTCGAGCAGACCTGCAGCCACGTGGTGGTCATGCGCCGGGGACGCCTGGTCACCGCGGGCCCGGTGCGCGACCTGCTGGGAGAGCACACCTCGGGTGGCTCGGGTGGCGGCTCCGGCAGCCGCCTTGAGGACGTGTTCCTTGACCTGATCGGGGAGAAGGCATGAGCGAGATCCTGACGCGGACCGGTTCGCCGGTCGAGGAGGTCCCCGAGGGCCCGGGGCGGGGCGAGGGCCAGGCGGCCGGTTACCTGCCCGGCCGTACGCTGCCGCTGTCGGTCGAGTTCGCCAGGCAGCTCAGGCGGCGCCGCACACTGGTGATGTTCGGCCTGCTGCTGGCGTTGCCGTGGATCCTGGTGGCCGCCTTCCAGCTCGGCGCCGGGTCCGGTCAGCCCTCCGGGGTGCCGCGCCTGTCCGACCTGGCGACCGAGGGCGGCCTGAACTTCGCGGCGTTCGCGCTGTCGGTCTCGGCGAGCTTCCTGCTGGCGGTGGCGGTCGCGCTGTTCTGCGGCGACACGGTGGCCAGTGAGGCGAGCTGGTCCTCACTGCGTTACCTGCTGGCCGCCCCGGTCCCCCGCGACCGGCTGCTGCGGCAGAAGCTGGTGGTCGCCCTGACCTACTCGGCGGCGGCGGTCGTCTGCCTGCCGGCGATGGCGTTGCTCGCCGGGACCCTGGTGTTCGGCTGGCACGACGTGCGGGTGCCGGGCACCGGCGAGACGGTCGCCGCCCTGGACGTGCTGCCCCGCTTCGGAGTCGTGGTCGGCTACGTGCTGGTCAGCCAGTTCGTGGTCGCCGCGCTCGCCTTCCTGCTCTCGGTCGGCACGGACTCACCCCTGGGCGCCGTCGGCGGAGCGGTCGGCCTGGTGATCGTCAGCGGCATCCTGCAGGCGGTCGACGCCCTCGGCTCGCTGCGGGAGTTCCTGCCGACGTTCTGGAGCACGGCGTGGCTGGACGCCCTCGCGCCGCAACCCGACTACGGCGGCATGGTCAAGGGCGTGGCCGTCTCGGTCACCTACTCGGTGGTCCTGGTCGCCCTCGCCTTCCGCCGGTTCCGGCGCAAGGACGTGGTTTCGTGATCCCCGGCCGCCCCTACCAGTGGGGCGGCCGGTCCTCCAGAAGCCTGTCGTCGTCGCTGGGCTCACGCCAGGTGCCCCAGCCGATGTCGGTGTCGTCCCCTGTCTGGTCAGGCAGGATCGGCGGGCCGTCGTCGGAGAGATCGACGGGACGCAGATCGTCGGGATGCAGGTCGTCGGGCTCAAGCGAAGTCACGGGTCCATGCTAGCCAGCGTCGCGCCGACTCCTCCGCGCCACGAGCTGACGGATGGGGAAACTCCTGCCCGCTTTGCGGCCTCAGGGACAGCCGGCCGCCCGGACGGGTACGATTCGGATGGTCAGGTGTCAAGCTACCCCCGTGAGGCGGCCATGGCAGCGCCATCAGGATGGCGGCGAGACGGCAATCTCCCGAACGAGCTCACCAGCTTCGTCGGGCGCACCAGGCTCCTGACCATCCTGCGGCAACGGCTGCGCGAGCACCGCCTCGTCACCGTGACCGGCATCGGCGGGGTCGGCAAGTCGCGTACGGCGCTGCGCATCGCGCACCAGATGCGCGACCAGTTCAAGGACGGCGTCTGGTTCGCCGACATCGCCAGGCAGCGTGACCCGGGGATGCTCAGGCACACGATCAACTCGGCCCTGGGCATCGCCGACCAGTCGTCGCGCTCCGCCGAGGAGGCGCTGGTCGAGTGGCTGAACGACCGCGAGGTCCTGCTGGTCATCGACGCCTGCGAGCATGTCGACTCGGCCTGCGCCGAGCTCTTCGAGGAGCTGCTGACCCGCGCGAGCGGCCTGACCATCCTGGCGACCAGCCGTCACTCGCTCAACGCCAGGGGCGAGCACACGGTCACCGTCCCGCCGCTGACGGTGCCGGGCAGCGTGCCGGGCGAGAACGTCTTCACCAACGAGGCCCTGCTGCTGTTCGCCGCGCGGGCGAGCGCGGTGGTGCCCGGCTTCGAGCTCGACGAGCGCAACGTCGGCTCCGTCAGCGAGCTGTGCCGCCGTCTCGACGGCATCCCGCTGGCCATCGAGCTGGCGGCGGTGCGGCTGCGGGCGCTGTCCGTCGAGCAGATGCTCGACCTGCTGGCCGACCGGTTCAGCCTGCTGGCGGGCGCCAGCCGTACGGCGCTGCCCAGGCACCAGACGCTGCGTGCGGCGATCGGCTGGAGCCACGAGCTGTGCGAGCCCGCCGAACGACTGTTATGGGCGCGGCTTTCGGTGTTCGCGGGCGACTTCGAGCTGGACGCCGTCCACTACGTCTGCGCCGGGGACAACCTTCCCCACGAGACGATCGTGGACCTCATCAGCAGCCTGGTCGAGAAGTCGATCCTGCTGAGCGACGGCACCCCGTCCGGGCACCGCTACCGGCTGATCGACACGCTGCGCGACTACGGCGAGGAGTGGCTCAAGCACCTCGACGAGCGGGAGCGCATCAGGGAACGGCACCGCGACTACTACCTGCAGCTGGCCTACCGGAGCGAGGAGGCCTGGTCGGGTCCCCGTCAGGTCTACTGGCACGTCCGGATGCGTCACGAGCACGACAACATCAGGGTCGCCCTCGACTACTGCCTGAACACCCCGGGTCAGGTGCTCTCCGGGCTGAAGCTGCTGTCGTCGCTGTGGTTCATGTGGGTGGCCTGCGGGCTGGCGCGCGAGGGCAGGCTCTATCTTGAGAAGACCCTGGAGCTCTCGCCCGAGCCGAGTCCCGAGCGTTGCAAGGCGTTGTGGGTGCTCTCCTACATCCACAGCGCCCAGGGCGACATCACCGGCGCCATCGCGGCGGCCGAACAGTGCAGCGCGGACGCGGTGCGCGTCGGCGACTCGGGCGCGGTGATCCTGGCCACCAAGATGCTCGGCACGGCCGCCTTCCTCCAGAACGACCTGCACAAGGCCAGCGCGCTGCTCGGCGTCGCCATCGAGTTCCACAAGAGCGGCCGGGAGCTGAACCCCGGTCTGCTGCCCTCGATCGTCGAGCTGTCGATGGTGCTGCTCATGCAGGGTGACCCCGGCGAGGCCGAGACACTGCTGCGCGACTGCATCACCGTGTGCACCCAGCGCGGTGAGCTGTGGCTGCGTTCCTACGCCATCTACGCGCTGGCCAGCGTCCACCAGGCGATGGGCCAGACCACCGAGGCCATGACGAACGCGCGTGAGGCGCTGCGTCTCAAGCGTTACTTCCACGACGTCCTGGGCATCGGCCTGGCGATCGAGGTGGTCGCCAGGCAGGCGCTTGAGGCCGGTCAGCCGGAGCTGGCCTCGCGCCTGATGGGCGGTGGCCAGGCGAACTGGCGCACGTTCGGGATGCCCCAGCTCGGTTCGCCCTTCTTCAACGCCGAGCACGACCGCTGCGTCAAGGAGTGCAAGAGCCTGCTGGGTGAGCAGGAGCACGAGAAGGCCTTCGCCGCGGGCAAGAAGCTGGGTCTGGAGGAGCTGATCGAGCTCGCACTCGGAGAGCAGGAGAGCGACGACCGGCTCCCCCAGGACTGAGCGCTCGGTTCACTCCTCGGCGATCCGCTGCCGCCAGGCCATCGTGTAGCGGGAACTGGTCAGTGAGTAGTCGACGCTTCCGCTGATCCAGAACTCCAGGCCGCGCACGTACGCGTGCACCGCCTCCGAGCCGAGTGCCTCCAGCGTGGGGCGCCGCTCGATCATGTCGGTTATGGCCTTGTTGCGCATCATGCCGATCCGCTCCATCGCGGCCTGCCTGGAGACCCCGCCGTGTACGGCCAGCACGTTCACCAGGTTGTTCCTGGCGTTGCCGCTCTCGCTCTCCTTGGCGTAGGAGATGAGGTCGTTGTCCCACACGACGACGTCGTTGGCGCTCTCGGTGATCGCACGCACGGCGGGGTGCCGCCACTCGGCGGGGGTCAGGCGATGGCCCGCGGCGATGTCGATCAGGGCGAAGACCGTGAGCATGGCACCGGTCCTGCGCCGCATGAACAGGTAGTCCTCGATGGAGGGGACCACCTCGTCCTCACGGTTGGCCGCCTCCCAGACCTGCGCGAAGAGGTAGTCCTTCGTGACGGAGCACCAGCGGTCGAGCTGGTCGCCGTCGGCGTGCGCGGAGATCCTGTTCTTGATCTCCAGCAGCATCCTGGCGAACCTGTCGTCGACCTCGTATCCACCGTCCAGTCCTTCGAGGACGGCGTAGAACTGGGGCAGCGCGCGGGCTATCTCGGCGGCTCTGCGGTCGGACTCGCAGAAGGCGTCGTCGAAGGCGAACAGCCACACGCACCAGTCGGTCACCAGGCGGAGCAGGTCGTGCTCCGCGTAGGGGTAGGTCCGGCCACCCAGCCAGCCGTACCTCGCCTGTCTGTAGCGCTCGACCGTTTCGGCGTCCTTGAGCATTCCCGAGGCGATGAGCCAGTCCAGGGTCTCCCGGTCGACTCTCTCGACGTGGGGACTCACCTCACTCGGGAAGGGGCAGGGCAGCGGGGGGATGTGCAGACGCCGATCGGACTGAGGTGTAGTAGTAGTTCCCACCTGTCAAGGATCCCCGAACGCCACATGATTTCAATATGTCGCCATATAGGAGACATCACTAATCAGGGTAACGTTCGAACCATTTCAGATACTGCTCGTGGCCGAACATCCGGGCGGTCTCCCGCGCGGACGGGGTCCCCTGGTCCGGATCGGCGCCCGCGTCCAGAAGCGCCTTGATCACCTCGGGCTCCTTCTTGAAGACCGCTCCGGACAGCGGGGTCTGGCCCCGGTCGTTCGCCCGGCCGGGATCGGCGCCGAGGGCGGTCAGCGCCCTGACGGTCTCGGCGTGGCCGTGGTAGGCGGCGAGCATCACCAGGGTGTCGCCCCTGTCGTTGGTCAGGTTGGCCGGCACCCCGGCCTCGACGTACGCGCGGAGTCTGTCGGTCTCACCAGCCCTGGCCAGGTCGAACAGGCGGGTGGCGAACTCCTCCAGCTCAGGGTCGGACTGCATGGGAACCATTCTGCCCCGGTAGGGTTCCCAGTGATCGCCGGGGTGCGTGGAATTCACCGGACGGCCCAGGGGTTCATGCTGTGGAGAGACGACCGACGAAAGGCTGGGAGACGGTGTTCGACCCGACGGATCTCTACCGGCTCAGCGGAGAGATCCCTGAACTGACCGATCCGGTGCTTCTCTACCACTTCGACGGGTTCGTAGACGCGGGCGGCGCCGGACGGCTCGCCCTCGGTCACCTGCTGGGCGAGCTTGAGCACCGCGTCGTGGCCACGTTCGACGTGGACCGCCTGCTCGACTACCGGTCCCGGCGCCCGATCATGACCTTCGACACCGACCGCTGGGTGTCCGTGGAGAGCCACGAGCTCGCCCTGCACCTGGTCCACGACACGACGGGAACCCCGTTCCTGCTGCTCACCGGCCCCGAGCCGGACCGCGAGTGGGAGCTGTTCACCGAGGCCGTCGGCACGCTCGTCACCAGGCTCGGCATCGGCAGGCTGGTGACCCTGCACGGCATCCCGATGGCCGTGCCGCACACCCGTCCGCTCGGGATCACCGGCCACGCCAGCCGTCCCGAGCTGGTCTCCGGCCACAACAGCGCCTTCGGCAGGGTCCAGGTCCCCGGGAGCGCGGCCGCGCTGGTGGAGTTCCGGCTCGGCGCCCGGGGGCACGACACCCTGGGTTACGCCGTGCACGTCCCGCACTACCTCGCCCAGGCGGAGTACCCCGCGGCGGCCCTGACGGCGCTGGAGGCGGTCACCAGGAGCACCGGCCTGGTGTTCCCGCTGGACGGCCTGCGTGAGGCGGCGGCCAGGACCGACAGCGAGATCGCCGAGCAGATCAGCGCCTCCGAGGAGCTCTCGACGGCCATCACCGGCCTGGAGCAGCAGTACGACGCCTTCGCGGCGGGCGCGCAGCGCGAGAACCTGATGGCCGAGTCCTCCGAGATGCCGACCGGCGACGAGCTCGCCGCCCAGTTCGAGGCCTTCCTCGCCGAGCGTGACGAGCAGCGCGGTGACTGACCAGGCCCGGCGGGTGCCCGGCGATGGGTGAGACGGTGCCCGCCCTGCGCGTCGGTCTCGCCGGGTACGGCGTCGCCGGGGCGCTCTTCCACGCCCCGCTGATCGCCGCGACCCCCGGCCTGAGCCTGTCCGCCGTGGTGACACGCTCTCCGGAACGGGCCGCCGAGGTCGCCAGGAAGTACGGCGCGCGGGCGGTCGGCGACGCCGAGGAGCTGTGGGGCGTCTGCGACCTGGTGGTGGTCGCCTCCCCCAACCGCACCCACGTCCCGCTGGCCGAGGCGGCGCTGCGCGCGGGGGTGCCGGTCGTGGTCGACAAGCCGCTGGCGGCGACCGCGGCGCAGGCCCGGGGGCTGGCGGAGCTGGCGCGTGAGCGCGGCCTGATGCTGACCGTGTTCCAGAACCGGCGCTGGGACGGCGACTTCCTGACGATCCGGCGGCTGCTGTCGTCGGGGGAGCTCGGCACGGTGAACCGCCTGGAGTCCCGGTTCGAGCGGTGGCGGCCCGTGCCGAAGGGCGGCTGGCGTGAGTCGGGCGGCGCCGAGGAGGTGGGTGGCCTGCTGTACGACCTCGGCAGCCATCTGGTGGACCAGGCGCTGAGCCTGCTCGGCCCGGTGACGCGTGTCTACGCCGAGTCCGACGCCCGGCGGCCCGGGGTCGCCGCCGACGACGACACCTTCGTCGCGCTGACGCACCTCTCGGGCGCTCGCTCCCATCTGTGGATGAGCGCGCTCTCGCCCATGCCCGGCCCGCGTTTCCTGGTCGCGGGCTCACGGGCCGGATACTCCAAGCACGGTCTCGACGTGCAGGAGGAACGGCTGCGCGCCGGGCTCTCCCCGAGCGTCCCCGGCTTCGGCGACGAACCGCCGCAGCGGTGGGGCACGATGGGGGCCGGTGACGACCTCCATCCGGTCCGCACCGAGCCCGGCGCCTATCTCGACTTCTACCGTGGCGTCGTGGCGAGCCTGCGCGAGGGGGCGCCCGCGCCGGTCGACCCCGAGGAGGCGATCGAGACCCTCACCGTCCTTGAGGCCGCCCGCCGCTCGGCCACGGAGGGCCTGGTCGTCGGGCTCTAGTCCCGCAGGCGTGCGCGCAGGGCTCCGGTGTCGTCCTCGTTCCACCCCTGGGCGCCCAGCCAGGTCAGCGGGCCGCCGAACCGGTTGTCGAGCACGTCGAGGAACTGCTGGATGTACTCCGCGCGCGGCCGGTGGTCGGAGTCCGGACGGGAGTCGAGGTCGGCACGGTAGGTGGGGCTGGAACGCAGGCGCGCCAGGATGTGGTCGATGCGGTCGCCGGTGGCGACGTAGTCGGCGACGATCGCCTCCCGGGTGACCCCGGCGACCTCAAGGGCGAGGGCGGTGACCACGCCGGTGCGGTCCTTGCCCGCCGCGCAGTGCACGATGGCGGCGCCGTCGTCGTGGGCCAGGGCCCGCAGCGCGGCCACGACCGAGTCGGGGCGCTCGCGAAGGTAGCCGTAGTAGTAGCCGGTCACCCGCAGCTCGGCGAGGGTGTCCTCGTCCATCTCCTGCCAGGGAAGCACCCGGTCCGCGTCGATCCTGTCGGCGTCGACGTCGGTGTTCACGCCGCCCTCGGCGAAGAGGGTGAGATGGTGGATGCTCACCTCGGGGAAGCGGGTGAGCGGTCCAGGGCCCTCCAGGGTCACCTCGGCCACCGAGCGCAGGTCGACGACGTGGCGAAGCCCGAGGTCGCCGACGAGCAGGCCGAGGTCGCGTTCCGTCAGCGCCTGCAGGTTGTCCGACCGGTACACCCGGCCGAAGCGTGTGGTCCCGCCGTCCTTCGTCGCGAGCCCGCCGAGGTCGCGCACGTTGACGGCACCTTCAAGATGAATCCATCGCGTCAGTTCGTTCATCACTACTGAGCTTATACGTCAAGGTATGACCAAGCAGTGAACGTCTGGGGCAGATTGCCGCAAATGACAACCCCCATTGGGCGATGCCCTTTCCCGGGATACCGTCGCGCCGAATACCGCCCTCAGGAGGTCGCCTGCCCGAGGCACTCCTGCGCCCTGCGGAGGAGTTCGAGCACCCGGCCCACACCTCCCTGGTTGCCGAGGCTGCGGTAGATGTCCTGGGCCTGTTCGAGCAGGGGCAGGGCCGCCTCGCAGTCGCCCGCCTCCAGGTGCGTCTCGCCGAGGTAGCGCAGGCTCCTGGCCATCCACCAGCGGTCGCCCAGTTCCTCGAACTGCCGTACGGCCCGCGTCAGCGCCTGCTGCGCCTCCCCGGTACGGCCCAGCCTGCCGTGGGCGCGCCCCGCGGAAAGCTCGGCCCTGGCCACGCCCCAGGAGTCGCCGAGCGCGGCCAGCATCTCGGCGGCCCGCCGTACGTAGATCAGCTCGCGCAGTCCGTTGGCCGGGTTGCCCACCTCGCCGGCCGCGCGCAGGCACCTGGCCTCCTCCCACAGCTCTCCGCGCAGCCGGAACATCTCCGCGGCCCGGTCCAGGCTGAACCCGGCCCGGGTGAAGTTCTCCCCCGCGGCCTTGGCGTCTCCCTGGCTCTCCAGCGCCCGCGCGGTCGCGCCGAGCACCTCGCCGTAGACACGCAGGGTCTGCGCCTCCGAGTAGCGGTTACGGTCGTGCTGGAAGACCGCCAGGGCGTCCTCAAGCGGCTCTGCGGCCTCCTCCGGCCTGCGCTGGGCGAGCCTGAGCTCGGCCAGGTTGCGCTGGCTCCTGGCCGTCCACCAGCGGTCGTCCTCCGCCTTGAACGCGGCGATCGCCTCGTTCAGGTAGCCCTGGGCCCGGTCGAGGTTGCCGTCGTTGAACAGGGTCATGCCGACCGAGCGCATCGCCCGCGCCGCCCACCACGACTCCCCCAGCTCGGTGAAGATGTCCAGTGCCCTCTCGGCGTCCTGCCTGGCGCTGTCGCGGCCGCCCTGCCCGCCGGCGACCGCGGCCCGGTCCAGCAGCGCGATGCCCAGGGCCCGCCGGTCGTCCAGCCGGGTCGCGGCCTCGCAGACGATCTCGGCGACCGCGCGCCAGTCGGACCAGTAGGCCCGCAGCGAGTGGCACAGCGAGCAGAAGGCACGGCCCAGGCTCCAGGCCAGCTCCCACATCTCCAGGCTCTTCGCCTGGTGGATCATGGCGACCAGGGTGCGGCGCTCGGCGTTGAGCCAGTCGGCGGCCGAGGCCTGGGTCAGCTCACCCGAGACGGCCAGGTCCGCCCGCCTGCCGCTGCGGCCCCAGTCCTGCGGCCACCGGGCCACCGCGGCGCTCTCGGCCCGGCGTCGGTAACCGGACAGCACCCGTTCGATGGCCGCCCTTCTCTGCACGTCGTCGTCGCGGGCGAAGGTCACCTCGCGGGCGAAGATCCGGACCAGGTCGTGCAGGCGGTAGCGCATCGCGCCGGAGAAGTCGACACCGGCGGAGTCGGCGAGCTGGGCGTCGATGAGCGCCTCAAGCTGGTCGGCCCCCTCAAGCTCCGAGGCCGCCAGCAGCTCTCCGGGCACCCAGCCGGGCACGTCGGGGGCGGTGAGCAGGCTGAGCATGCGCAGCAGGCGGCGCTGGATGCCGGTGCAGTCGTCGTAGCTGAGCTGGAGCGAGGCCCGCACGCTCCGGTCCTGCCCGCCGCGCAGTTCGAGCTGGTCCAGGCGGCGCCGTTCGTCCCTGAGGCGGTCGGCCAGCTGGCGCAGGGTCCAGTTCTCCCGGGTGGCCAGGCGCCCGCCGCAGATGCTGATGGCCAGCGGGAGGTGGTCGCACATCCGTACGATCTCGTCGGCCGCCTCAAGGTCGGCGGCGACCCGCTCGCCTCCGGCCAGCCTGGCCAGCAGTTCGACGCCCTGCGCCGAGCTGAACACCGACAGCTGTTTGTCGTAGGCGTTGAGCAGGAACAGCGGGTTCCTGGAGGTGACCATGACCACGCATCCGGGGTCGGCCGGGATCAGGTCCCTGACCTGGCTCGCCTCCTGGGCGTTGTCCAGGCCGATCAGGATGCGCTTGCCCTTGGTCCAGGTCAGCCAGAGTCTGCGCAGCTCGGTCAGGCCCCCGGGGTCGGTGGTCAGCCGCACGCCCAGCGCGCGCAGGAAGCCGATCAGCACCTCCTCCGGGCGGACCGGCGCCTCGATCGTGCCGCGCAGGTCGGCGTGGAGCCTCCCGTCGGGGAAGCGGTCGGCGACCTCCTGGCCGAACCTGGCGATGAGCGCGGACTTGCCCACCCCGCCTCTGCCGTACACCGAGATGACCAGCGGCGCGAGGGGCTCGGTGCGGGAGCGGTCGCGGTGGCGTTCGGTGAACACCCGGCGCAGTTCGGCCAGTGACTCCACGCGCCCGGTGAAGTGCGCCGGCCTCGGCGGCCACTGGTCGGGCGGACGCCAGAACGCCCCGTCGTCCGCGACGGTCTCCTCCCGGCGCGGTCTTGAGGTCGCCCAGGCGATCGCCCCGGCCAGCATGCCGGAGACCATGACGATCGCGGCCCTCCACCACGGTGAGAGGGAGACCACGTCCGGCAGCGCCGTCAGGACGCTGGCACCGGTGGCGGCGATCGCCAGCGCCGCCGGGGCCGCCAGCGGTATCCGTCGCCTCGGCGAGGCGGTGTCACGACGAGCAGGCACCTTCGGCGGACCGGGCATTCACACCCTCCGGAGAGAAGCACACCACGGCGCGGCCCCCCGACTCAGCCGACGCGTCGTCTCTGCCTCGATTCAACCAGACACCCGGCGGACGGGGGCGCCCACCGAGGGACTGATCATCCGATAGAGCGATATCTCGGAAAATTGATGATTTATCGCTGTACAGCGGGACACAGCGGCCTCCTCGCGAGAGCCCTCTCGCGAGGAGGCCGTGAGGTGTCAGGTCACAGGCCGACCACGTGACAGGTCGCCCTGGCGGTCTTGGACGGGTCGCTCTCCGAGGTTGCGGTCAGCGTGACCTTGGCCAGGCGCGAGCCGCCCGAGGCCCGCTGGGCGTTGACGGCCACGAGGGTCCGATCGCCGAAGCCGGCGGTCGCGAGCTGGTTGGGCAGCGTGGCCGTCCAGCCCCTGCCCTCGACGCTCGCCGACAGACGGTAGACGTCCTCACCGAGGTAGGCGCTCACGTCCTCGGGGTGGCTCCCCTGGGCGGGAGCCTTCCTGCCGGTGTTGAACAGGGGGAAGCGGCAGGTGGACAGTCCCCGGTCCGTGGGCAGCCCGGCCGCGGGCAGCAGCCGTACCCCGCGCTTCTGGGGACCGGCGCCGTCCAGGGAGCGGATCGCCACCGTGTAGGACAGGACGCCCTTGCGGTCGCGCTCCACGTCAAGGACGTAGAAGTGGAGCCGGTTGGCCTGGTCCACGTACTCGAACTCGGAGCCCGAGTCGCTGCCCGCGTGGAACAGGGCGTCCGACAGCTGACGGTAGTCGCCGATCGTGATGGGTACGGCGGTGCCGTCCGGCAGGACGTAGTCGGTCATCCCGATGTCCTGCGGGTTGGCGTCCACGACCCACTCGAAGGGCGCGCTGTCCACGTTCTTGGTCTTGGCCAGCAGCACACCCGAGTCGGGGGTGAAGGAGTCGGCGCCCATCCGGTCGACGACCTCGACGGTGTAGTTGTCGTAGCCGCCGCCGTCGCAGAACGGGTCCTTCGTGACGTCGCAGGCGGGGCTCCGGTCTCCGGTGCCGAAGGCGATGTTGACGCCGGACAGGTCACGCGGCCCGGGCTGTACGGCTCGCGCGGTCACCCTGGCCACGACGAGTCCCGACTGGGCCAGGGCGTCGCGGGACAGGCGCAGCACGTTCCGCTCGTCGACCATCTCCAGCTTGATCTTGTTGCGGAGCATGTGCTGGGCGCCCATGGAGCCACCCGAGGTCGGCGGGATCAGCCAGCGGCTGTGCGGTCCGCCGGGGCCGTTGAAGCTGCCCCGGCTGAGCATCTCCCAGACACCGGTGTAGGCGCGGCGCGGCGGCACCCCGAACGGGTTGTTGTAGTTGTCGCCGATGCCGAGGATGTGGCTGAACTCGTGGGCGTAGACGCCCTGCCCGGAGCTCTCCGCCTGGGTCGAGGAGCCGCCTCCGGCGTTGGGCCAGATGGAGGAGGCCGACGCCCAGGAGGTCCAGTCCACGTAGCGGGTCCTCGCCCAGTTGGGCAGCGCGGCGTCGGGCGGGCCGAAGTCGTCGGTCACCGCCTCCTTGGTCGGGAACTTGATCGACCCGAACTCCTGCCAGGTGGCCGACTCGTCCTGACCGGCGCTCAGGTAGAAGACGAAGTCGAAGCCCGCGGGGACATCCTGTCCCTCGGCCGAGGTCCAGGCGGCCCGCCCGTCGGTCCTGATGTTCTTGTTGCAGGTCGCCCCGGCCGGGCAGCCGGTGCCGCTCTGGAACTCCATGCCGTACTCGTACGACTTGCCGGGCATCTCGTACGGGCCGAATGCGGTCAGGTCGACGCCGTAGCGCCCGCCGGAGTCCTCCATCCAGTATTCGTGAATGGTGTGTCCCCGGTTGAGCTGGTTCGGGGTGTTGAGGAAGTCCTTGTAGAACTGGGCGACCTTGTCACGCGGGACGTCGTGGGCCTCGGCGCTGGGGTTCCTGAAGACGGTCGAGCCCTTGGGCTGGGTGACCACGAACGGCTGGTTGGCGTAGTCGAGCAGGACGAGCGCGCCGCGGAAGGTCCGCTTCGAGCCCTTGACCGAGGGGTCGGCCCACTTGGTCCCCGGCGGCTTGCGGTAGTCGGCCCACGTCATGTGGTCCGGGTTCTTCCAGTTCTGCGGGTCGATGGGCGGCGGTCCGGTGGGCCTGCCGCGCAGCGCGGCGGCACCGTCGGGTTCGTCCTGCTGCCACGGCTGGGTCTGGGGCCACTGGTCGAGGCGCCATGGGTGCTCAGGGTCGGGCGACGGATCGGCGGAGGCGGGAGCCGCGGCGAGTCCGATCGGGAGCAGCACGACGGCCGCGATCAACGCTTTCAGTAACCTGGGGGGACGAGTCACGACAAATGACGCTATAGATCGCTTTCGCGCCGATCAATCGACTTCTGTAGGAAGGTCGTCTGTCAGGTGTAGGAAGATAATCTCCCACACTTCGTCGGCGCGGCCGTTTGAGATCATCAGGTCGCTAGACTTAATCTCTCTTAAAGGGACAAACACCCAGGAGTGCCTATGCCCACGCCCGCCGGCCACGTCGCCGGTGCGCGTGCGCTTCCGGCGGTCGCCATCCACACCGCGCCACTCGTCCTGCCGCTCTGCCGGCCTCCCGTGGAGGACGGCGCCGTCGTGGTCAGGGGAAACCGTGTGCTGCGAGCCGGACCGCGCGGAGAGATCGAGAGCGCCTTCCCCGGCGTCGCCCCCACCCGCTGGCCGGGCATGATCGTCCCCGGTCTGGTCGACGCCCATCTCAGACTCGACCGCGCCTACGGCCCCGCCTTCGCCCACGGCGTCACCGCGGTCGCCGGTGTCGCGAACGACCTGGACTCCGCCTCCGCCTTCGGCGCGACCGGCATGGGCGGCATCACCTACCTGGAGACACACTGCCCGGACGAGGGCACCTGGGAGCGTGAGGGACGCGACCGGCTGATCACCGCCATCCGCGAGGTCGACCACCCGGGGACCGTCGGCATCGCCGCCCACTCCCCCGACCCGGTCGTCATGGAGGACCTGGCCATCCTGTCGCGGACGTTCGGCCTGCGCCTGCACATCGAGCTCGGCCGCCATCCGCTGATCTTCCTCGACGAGGTCGGGGCGCTGGGACCCGGCTGCCATGTCGCGATCTCCATGCCGCTCGACGAGGCCGACCGCAAACTCCTGCGGGTCAGGGGTACGGCGGTGGCCATCTCCTCCCCCTTCGCCGCCGAAGGGCTGCTCGGCGGCGACGAGGCGATCGCCTTCGGCACCAGGACCGGCGGCGACCCGCTGACCCTGGCCAGGGCGCTGCTGCGCGAGGCCCCCATGGCACGCCGGGAGGAGCTGGCCCGGATCCTCGTCGAGGCGGCGACCACGGGCGGGGCCAGGGCGCTCGGCATGGCCAACGGCCCGCACCGCATCGGCTGCCTCGACCAGGGGAGCCGCGCCGACTTCTCCGTCTTCGCGGTCGAGGCGAGCGCCCGCACGGCCTACACCGCCCTGCTCGGTCAGGGGGCGGGCCGCTGCGTGGCCACCTTCGTCGGCGGCCGTCCCCGCTGGCGTCTCACCGAGGGGACGGAAGGCGCGGAGGGCACGAGACGTCTGGCCTGATCCCGGGTCCGGGGCGTGCGCCCGCGTAGGCTTCCCGGTGTCAGGCTTCTCCTCCCTACCGAGAGCGATCAACGTGCACCAGAACGGGAAGCGCTTCGACGACATGCTTGCGGAGAGCATCCGGTCCCTCTCCTCGCCGGAGAACCAGGGAGACCCGCTTCAGGGCAGTGGCCGGGCGGCGGACGGCCAGGTGAGCGTCCTGGTCGGCCCCGACGGGCGGCTGGCCGCGCTGAACCTCAATCCGCGGGTCATGCGGATGGCCTCCGAGGACCTCGCGCGGGAGATCCTCACCGCGGTGAACGCGGCCCTCGACGACCTCCGCGCGAACATTCCCGGCCTGGACCCCGCGGCGATCCCGGACCCCGGAAGGCTCGCCGAGAGCCTTGAGGGCGTTCACGCCGATGTGACGCGCCGCCTGGACGAGTTCGCCTCGGGGATCGAGTCCACCGTACGGCGCCTGGAGGAGCGATGACCGCGGACCACGGGGTGGACGTCTCGCACGCGGACCTCCGGAGCACGGGCACGGGGCTCTCCGGCACCGGCACGAGCCAGTTGGAGGAGGTCCGGGCCCTGCGCGCCTACCTTGAGGGAGAGGGCGACCCCTGGGGGGAGGACATGATGGGCAGCATGGTCGGCGCGGCCTATCACGCGGTGACCCGGCACGCGCTGGAGGTCTACGAGTCGCTGGCGGAGCGTCACGTGACGACGGGCGACGGCGCCGAGTTCATGGCCGTGAGCTACCGCTCGGCGGAGCAGCGGAGCGAGGAGGAGGTCGACCGGATCACGCGGGCCGTCTGAACGCCTCCTGAACGCCGCGGCCGCCAGCCCGGGAGGCGTCAGCGACGCAGGTCGGCGGGGGGCAGTATCACGCCGGCCGGCCCCGAGGGATTGATCGCGACACCGACGTCCACCGGCAGCAACGCGACCAGGTCCCCGCCGCGGATCGGCTGCCAGCCCGTCGCGCCCTCCGGGAACTCGCCGGGCAGGTGGGTGTGGGCCGTGTAGGCGAACACCGCCCGGCCCTCACCCGTGTCGAACACCGGAACGCCTCCGTCGCGACCGGCGGCCACGATCACCTCGGCCTCCCTGAGCAGGGGGACGATCCTCTCCCCCGTTTCGTAGCCGGTCGCGCTGAGCTGGACGGCCGCGTCCAGGGGGTCGGACGGCTCGGGATAGCCGAGCGCCACCGGAGAGGGCCGGTAGTTCGGATTGTGGCGGAACTCCCCGGTGATCTCACCCCGCTCGTCGGCCCGCCACGCGCCGACGACACCGTACGGCGGCACCTCGCCGCCGGGATCGAAGAAGGGGTCGATCGCGTACAGCCACGTCCCGGGACTGCGCCGCGCCTGGGCCCTCAGCTCGTCGGTGAGCGGCGGGGGCGGCGGGACATCGTTCACTCAAATCCTCCTGATCATGCCTGAGAGTAGCCGGGATAGGGATCGAAGTGGGGATTGGGGATGAAGTTCTCCGGCGTCTTCGGCACCCCTTCCGGCCAGGCACCGGAGACGTAGCGCCGGTGCACGCCGCCGGGAAAGGCGATCTCCTGCTCGTGGTGCAGGCGGGCGCTGCCCGTGGAGAAGGTGCGGTTGGCGTCGATCCCGCCGGGGGCGTCCACCTCGTAGGTGTAACGGCGGGGCAGGACGTTGTCGATGTCCCGGCGCGTGCTGGTCCCCACGAAGGCGGAGTCGGCCCCTCTGTGCACGTAGTCGTCCAGGTCGGTCATGGACGGGTCCCGGGGGTGGAATCCCTGCTCGAACACCTCCTCCGGTGACCTGTTGTCGGCCCGGTAGAGCGGCTCGCGATCCCTGCGCCATATCGGATAGGGGGTGATCTTCTTGACGTCGACGCTCTTGTCGGCCGCGGCCTCCAGGTAGTTGTCCGGGCCGCGCGGAGGCGTGGGCGGACGCTGCGGGCGCTTCGGCGGCAGGGGCGGCACGGCCCCTGCCCGCTCGGCCGGCTTCCGCAGGAGCGTGGAGGCCCGTTTGAAGAGGCGGAGCGCGCTCCGTTCAAGCAGCTCGACCACTTTACGGATGATCTGCCGTACGGCCAGGCGGGCGCCGCCCACGAGGGCGGGCACGGCCGTCAGGGAGACCCCGGCCGTGGGCCCCGAGGCCGCGGCGAGCCGGTACAGGTTCTGCGCGAGCCGTACGGCGACGGCGATCAGCGACACCTTCGTGGCGAGCACGGCCATGGCAGAGATCTGCTGTGCGGAGCCGATGAGCATGGCGGCGGCGATCGCGTCGCCGGACCGGTCCGAGGTGTCCCGCCAGTCCTGGTCGAACGCCTCGATGTCGTCGCCGTCGTTGCGGAACGTGGTCCTGGCGACGTACGCGTCGGCGGCCGAGGAGTTACGGCTCGTCGTCGTCGCGAACGCGATCCACCGCTGTCCGGACGCGTAGAGCCTGTCCTCGTCGGCCACCGGCCAGGACCCGACAAGGTTGAGGACGGCGGCGAGTTCGGGCGGCGGTTGCAGTGCCACGGTGATCTACGAACCCGGCGACCGGCACACGTCGCTGACATGCCGCATGGGACCGGCCTCCTCGCCGAACGCCTTTTCTTGACTCCCACCGATCCGGCGACGGCGGTTCCTGGCCGCGGGACGGACGACTTCCTTGATCCTATCCGGTGACGACACCGGACCACGGCCTCAGGCCGGACGGCTCTCCACCAGGCTCAGCAGCTCCCTGAGCTGCTCCTGCTGCTCAGGGGTGAGGACCGAGAACAACTCCTCCGCCGCCTGCCTGCGCGCCTCGCGGACCTGCTCGTGACGGACCCTGCCCTCCGGTGTGAGCGTCAGGAGGGTCGATCTGCGGTTGGCCGGATCGACCTCGCGCCGCACCAGGCCCATCTCCTCAAGCGCGTCCACGACCGGGGTCACCGAGCGCGGCACGATCTTGAGTGTGTCGGCGAGCTGCACCATCCTGAGCGGCGGCTCGGCCTCGGCGATCACCCACAGCGCCCGCACCTGTCCCGGTGTCAGGCCCAGCGGGCCGAACCGCGCGCCGTACCCCCGGCGCAGCCGACGGCCGACTCCTCGCAGCAGTTCGGCCAGTTCCGTCTCCACCCCATGAACTTATCTCATTGTCCCCGATGGTGAATATGAGCTAACCTCTGTTTGAGCTAACATCAGAAAGAGGTTGCATGCCCGAACGAACCAAAGACCCCCTTTCCACCGAAGAACCCGACATGGCCGACGAACCCCGCGCGCCGCTGCGGCGCATCGTCACCCTGTTCCGCCCCTACCGGGGCCGCCTGGCCGTGGTCGGCGCCCTCATCGCCCTGTCCTCGGTCGTCTCGCTCGCCTCGCCGTTCATGCTGCGCGAGGTGCTCGACGACGCCATCCCCAACCACAGGACCGGTCTGCTGGTGCTGCTGGTGCTCGGCATGATCACGGTCGCCGTCGCCACCAGCGTCCTCGACGTCGTACAGACCCTGATGTCGAACACCGTCGGCCAGCGCGTCATGCACGACCTGCGCACCGGCGTCTACGCGCACCTGCAGCGCATGTCCCTGGCCTTCTTCACCAGGACCCGCACCGGCGAGGTGCAGTCACGCATCGCCAACGACATCGGCGGCATGCAGTCGGTGGTCACCTCGACCACCGCCTCGATCGTCTCCAACCTGACCACCGTGATCGCGACGATCATCGCCATGGTCGCGCTCGACTGGCGGCTGACCCTCGTCTCACTCCTGCTGATGCCGGTCTTCGTGTGGATCAGCCGCAAGGTCGGCCGGGAGCGCAGGAAGATCTCCTCGGAGCGGCAGCGCAAACTGGCCGCCCTCTCCTCGATGGTCCAGGAGTCACTGTCGGTCAGCGGCATCCTGCTCGGCCGCACGATGGGCCAGTCTCCCGAGCTGACCGGCCGGTTCACCACCGCCTCCGACGAACTGGCCACCCTGGGGGTCCGCTCCAGCATGGCCGGGCGCTGGCGGCAGTCGACCATCCAGATCGTCCTGTCGGCGATGCCCGCGGTGATCTACCTGGCCGCCGGGCTGGCCTCGACGGTCTCCATCGGCACGGTCGTCGCCTTCACCACCCTGCAGATGAGCCTGTTCCGGCCCGCCGTTTCACTGCTGCGGCTCGGCGTGGACGTGCAGAGCTCCCTGGCGCTGTTCGGCCGTGTCTTCGAGTATCTCGACCTGCCCGTGGACATCACCCCCGGGACCGGGACGCTGAAGGACGTGCGCGGCGAGGTGCGCTTCGAGCGCGTGGACTTCTCCTACGCCGCCCCCGGCTCCGGCGCCGAGGTCACCCCGACGTTGTCGGACGTGGACATCACCGTGCCCGCGGGCACGACCCTGGCCGTGGTCGGCGAGACCGGCTCGGGCAAGACGACGCTGAGCTACCTGCCGCCCCGGCTGTACGACGTGACCGGCGGCAGGGTGACCGTGGACGGCGTGGACGTGCGGGAACTGAGCTTCGAGACGCTGGCCGAGGTCGTCGGCGTGGTCTCCCAGGAGACCTACCTCTTCCACTCCTCGATCGCCGACAACCTCCGCTTCGCCAAGCCGTCGGCGACCGACGAGGAACTGGCCGAGGCGGCGCGCGCCGCCCGCATCCACGACCACATCATGTCGCTGCCCGACGGCTACGAGACGGTCGTCGGCGAGCGCGGCCACCGCTTCTCCGGGGGCGAGAAGCAGCGCCTGGCCATCGCCCGCACGCTGCTGCGCGACCCGCCCGTACTGATCCTCGACGAGGCGACCAGCGCCCTGGACACCCGCACCGAGCGCGCCGTCCAGGAGGCCCTGGACGCCCTGTCGCGGGGCCGTACGACGATCACCATCGCCCACCGCCTTTCGACCGTCCGCGACGCGGACCAGATCGTGGTCCTCGACCACGGACGCGTCGCCGAGCGGGGCACCCACGAGGAACTGCTGGCCGCCGGCGGCCACTACGCCGCCCTCGTACGGCGTGACGCCGCCCTGACGCCCGCCTGATCGGAAAACGCTCTCCGAGCCCGTTTATCCCGGTCATCGCGGGTAGCCCTGTCTCCTGCGCAACCCATGATCGGTGAGGAGGGGCGGACATGACCGTCGAGAGCCTGTGGACCTACCGTGCCGGTGTCTTCGAGGACGAGAGCCTGAGTGTGATCGGCTTCGACGTCGAGGCCGTCGACGGGGTGATCGGCACCGTCGACGAGGAGAGCAACGTGGCCGGGGACAGCTTCGTGGTCGTGGACGTCGGCTTCTGGAGCTTCGGCAGGAGGGTCCTGCTGCCCGCCGCCGCCGTCACCCGGATCGACCCGCACGCCCGCAGCGTCCACCTCGCCCTCACCAAGGAGGAGATCGAGGGGGCGCCGGAGTTCGACGAGAACACCTACCGGGCGCCCGCGTACCGCACCCGTCTCGACGACCACTACGGCCGCCTGCCCGTCGCCTGAACCGTCACGAGAGGGCCGTCCCAACCAGGACGGCCCGTCTTCGTTCCAGGCGGGAAAGTCCTAGGCGGGGAAGTCGAACTCGCCGTCCTTGACGCCGCCGATGAACGCCTCCCACTCACCCCGCGAGTAGACGATCACCTCACCGTCGGGCCGATGACTGTGCCGCACGGCCACCCGCCCGCTCCCATCCAGCAACGGCCCCGCCTCGACGCAGCTTCCGCCCATGTTGTCGCTCTTCGTGCTGATGTGCCAGGCCACCCGGGCCAGGTCCTCAGAGCTGGACATGCCCTACCTTCCACTCGCCTACCGCGACAAATCTTCCGCTGTCGCGATGATGAATTCAACTGACTCCTTGGGGCTGAGCGTGAGCTTCAGCGTCTCCTCGTACATCCGCACAAAGCTCTCACTATCCGGCGATTCTACGTAGATAGCTCCCTTCGGCGTTTCGGCATAGCCGACCCCAGGAAACCCCTCTCCCAGGGTGAAAATCCGGAACGCGCCCGTAGAGCAGGAATGCGCTCCCGCACTGAGCGGCAGGACGCGAATCTCCACATTCGGCCTGGCTGCCTGGTCGGCGAGATGGCAGAGCTGTTCCGCCTGGCATTCCCTGCCGCCGACTTCGCGGCGCAGCACCGACTCGTCGATGATCGACATGAAACGCGGCGGGTTGTCTCCGTCGAGAATCTTCTGACGCCCCATACGAAAATCGATCCAGCGGTCGATCTGCGTCTCGGCCGCGCCGCGCTCGACCGTCGAGATCACCACCCGTGCATACCGCGAAGTCTGGAACAGACCGGGCAGGATCATGCTGTCGAAGCCTCGGATCTCCAGTGACCGGGACTCCAGCCAGACGAAGTCTACGAACGCCCCAGTCACCTCTCCGGCGTAGCCGTCCCACCAGCCCTTCTTCCAGACCTCCTGGCTGAGCCTGATGAACTCCTCACGACGCCTGGGGTCGGCGACGCCGTACAGGTCGAGGAGGGCGAGCAGGTCGGGGCGGCGGATGGGGTAGCCGCCCGTCTCGAAACGACTGACGGTCGCGGGGTCGCGCTGCAGGTATTCGGCGGCGTCCTTGAGAATCAGGCCATTGGCCTCACGTAGCTCCCGCAGTTGCTGACCGAGCCATTGGGAACGCAACGTGACCCATTTCACGGCAGCCATAACCCACCTTTCCGGGCATATCCACGCAACACAAGGGGCTTTCCAAACAAAGATGCTGGACAACTTGTCGAGCGATCCCCGTGCGTGTAACTATACACACGGTAATGACAAGGTCACGCTGAATACATCACCGGGAAGCTCTCCGTCAGTCGAACGGACTCACGGCAGAGCGAAGAAAAGGGAAAGGCCGGGACGGGCTCTGCTTGAAGGGCAGCCCGTCCCGGCCTCCGACGTCGAAAGGAAGCACTCCGTGATGGAGCACTCCACTGGTTCCGACCCCTCGATTGTCCCCCACCCCCCCGCCGGGGACGTCGGTTTCGGGGTACGCGCGTTCGCACTGGTCCAGGAGATCGACGAAGGAGCGACCGAGGTGATCGCCTACGGTCTCCAACTGCCGTGCGGTACGGCGGCCACCGTCGGCGTCGTCCAGGGTTACGGCAGGTGGCGAAGCGCCGACAGCGCCGCCAGGCGCCTGGGCTCCGACCTCGTCTGGCTGACCTGAGCCGTCAGTCCGCCGACAGGGCGCTCTCCTGGGGGCCGTCGTAGGACAGGCGGCGGTACCACTCGTTGTTCAGGCCGAGCGCCAGCATGTCGTCGGGCAGGGACAGGAGCATGGTCAGCGACCCGCCCCGCTTGACCTCGGAGTCGTGCGCGCGCATGGCCGCCAGCTTGCGTTCGGCCCACGGCCCGACGTCGAGGCGGGTGGTGATCTCCTCGTCGGGAACGCCCGGCAACGTCTGGCCCGGTTCGGGGGGCGTGCCGAACACCGCCTGCCACTGCGCGATCACGACGGAGCGCGGGAGGGTCGCCAGGTAGAGGGCGCGGGGCCGCCACGGCGTACCCGCGTCCCGGTAGAGCTGGTCGTACCCCGCCGCCTCGACCGCGGCCACGGTCACCCGGTGCGCGTGGACGTGCTCGGGGTGACCGTAGGCGCCGTATCCGTCGTAGGTGATCACGATGTCGGGCCTGAACTCCCTGATGTGCTCGACGACCCGCCCCACGGCCTCGTCGAACGGCGCCTGACGGAAGCGCGGGGTGCCGTTCGCCAGGCCCGTGTAGCCCAGCAGCCTCGGCTTTCCCGCGCCGAGGATCTCCAGGGAGCGTTCGAGCTCCTCGACCCTCTGGGGCGCGTCCGCCCCGGTGCACGTGACGACGGCGGTCGTGGCGCCCTCGTCGGCGTATCTCGCCAGGGTCCCCCCGGTCCAGATCGCCTCGTCGTCCGGATGCGCGTGCACGCACAACAACCTGAGCCCCACCGTGTATCCCCCCACTGTGAACGATCAGTAGCCGCTCATCGTAACGGGAGCTTTCGGACCAGAGGGTTATAACGGATATTTCACTGCGGGGGCGCGTAGAAGGCGGTGGTACGGCTCTCGGCCGCTCGCGCCTCGGCCTCGTCGGTGCCCGCCGCGACGCTCGCCTCGCGCCACCCCTGGCTGCTGAGCTCGATGAACCGCCTGCCCTCCTCGGAGAGCGTCCACGCCACGCCCTCCCCCGGGTCGACGGCCTGCCCGGACGACAGGTGCAGGGCCAGGCCGACGAACGCCAGGTCCCAGCCGACACCGACCGCCCCGGGACCGAACTCGGCCCAGCGCTCGTCGTCGACGTGCGCGATGTGCTCCAGGGTGAAGCGCGTCCGGCCGTCGGACTCGGCGTCGAGACTGACCTCGATCCAGCTCATCCCCCCGCCGAACTCCCAGGTCGCGGTGAAGCCGTTGGGCGGGTCACACGTCTCGATCACGCCGCCCGCGTTGCCTTCGAGCTGGTAGCGGCCCTTCAGCCGCAGGTCGCCCGAGACGGGCATGAACCACCGGGGGATGCGCTCGGGGTTGGTGCAGGCGTCCCAGACATCCTCGACGGAGGCGTCGTAGGTCTGACTGATGACGGTGACCCGGGCCTCGCCCTCGTCGAGCACCCGGGTGCCGACGCGACGCCGTACGGCGTTGATCTGGTGGGTCGTCTCGATCATGAACTGCTCCTGTCGTCGGGAGCCGGGGACTCCGGCTCCGCCGGGTTCGCGGGAGGCTCCTGTCCGGCCAGGCGCCGCTCGCGCCTGCCCCGGGCCAGCTCGGTGGCCAGGGCGTCCAGGCGCGGAGCCCAGAAGGCGCGGAAACGGCCGAGCCAGGCGTCCAGGTCCCGCAGGGGTTCGTGCCGCACGGTGTAGAAGCGGCGGGTCCCCTCGGGACGCACGTCCGCGAAGCCGCTGTCCCGCAGCACCCTGAGGTGCTGGGAAACGGCGGGCTGTGAGATCTCGAATTCCCGCTGGATGACCGCGCACACCGCACCCGAGGTCATCTCGCCGTCGGCGAGCAGCTCCAGGATCCTGCGGCGCACCGGGTCACCCAGCACATCGAACGCGTGCACGAGAAAAAAGTATCGACAGTCGCTTATATAAGTCAACCTTGATACATATGGCCCGCCGGCCTGACGAGGCGGACGATCGCGGGCATCGGGAACAGCAGCAGATAGAGGTTGGGGATCCACCAGGCGAGGGAGAAGTCCCCGCGCAGCGTCCAGAAGGCGACGGCCATGAGCCCCGAGGCCGAGGTCAGGACCAGGGAGACGAGCATCAGCCGTTCCGCCTCGGGCGCCCCCCGGCGCAGCAGGTGGAGGCTGAGCAGGCCGGTCGCGCTCGCGAGCAGGTCGATCCAGAGGAACGACCAGTTCCAGGAGACCATCAGCGGCTCGGTGTAGTCGGCGAAGGCCCAGGCGGCCGGGATGAGCCCCAGGCCCGTGACCGAGAAGTAGACCAGGAAGCCCACGTCGGTGAGCAACATCAGCCTCTTGGTCACGGCGAAACCCTTACCGGCCACTGTCGACCACCCCGTCGATCATCTCCATGAGGTGTCCGCGGACCCGCTCGTGCAGCCCCGCCTCGGGTACGGCCAGGCCGAGCAGCCGGGCCGCCCACCAGCCGTCGACGGCCAGGCGCACGAGGGTGGCGACGGCGGGATCGACCCCGTCCTCGACGAGCCTGCGCTGCCAGGCCGCGTAGCGCTCGCGCAGCGGCGCCAGACCCGCCGGATCGACGAGCACCCCGGCGAGCAGGGCGGCGGTGACCCGGTCGGCGGGCAGGCCCCCGGCGGGCTCCGGAGCCTCGGGGATCGTCGCGGTGACGTAGGCGCGCAGGGCGTCGCCGGGGCGTTCTCCCGCGCCGGCCAGCGCCGCGTCGAAGGCGCCGACCAGGCGCTCGACCATCCCGGCGACCAGGGCCTGTTTGGTGGGGAAGTGGTAGAACAGCCCGCCCTTGGAGACCCCGGCGCGGCGCGCGACGGCCTCCAGGGTCAGCGACTCGGCCCCCTCGGTGAGCAACACCTCGGCTGCGGCGTCGAGCAGCCGTTCCTTCGAACTCGGTCGTGGCATGCCCGTAACCATACCGGCCGACCGGTACAGTTTCAGACATGCGACATTCGGGGTTTCACCTCCCAAAACGGGTAGGGCGGGAGTATGAGTGAGATGCCTCCGGACCGTGAAGGTCTGAGCGACGAGCAGGCCAACGAGGTCGAGGAGTGGACCGACGACCTCGGCTTCGAGCACGAGATCACCCCGGACGACCCCGAGCACCGCGACACCCTCGACGAGCGGCTCTGGCGTGAGGCGCCCGACCGTCAGCACGTCCCGCGCCCGGAGGACCGCCTCGTGGCGCCGGACGAGGGGATCGGTCCCGACGAGACCTCGGAGGAGTACGCGACCGACGTCGGCCCCGACAGCGGCGACCTGTCGGCCGAGGAACGCGCGATCCACATCGAGCCGGACTGACCCGGCCCAGACCCGGGGAAAGGAGCCCGGACTCAGGAGAGGGCTTCGACCAGCTCGGGGAAGCCGTCGACCACGTGGTCGGCCAGGGCCGCCTCGGGGCTCAGCGCGTGCAGGTGGCCCCACGGACCCCGGCGGATCAGCGCCGTGCGCATGCCCGCCGTACGGGCGGGCAGGACGTCGTTGTCGAGCCGGTCGCCCACGTAGAGGATCTCCTCCGGCTCACGGCCGCAGACCTCCCCCACTCTGGCGAAGAACGCCGGCTCCGGCTTGGCCACCCCCCAGCCGTCGGAGGTGTGGATGGAGTCGACCGGAAGGTCCATCGCGACCAGCGCGTCGTAGGCCTGCGGCGGCTGGTTGCCCGCGACGACCAGCTCGTAGCCGAGATCGCGCAGCGCGGCCAGGCCGGGCCGTACGTCCGGGTAGAGGTCGTCGGCGTCGAAGTTGACCCGCAGCCCGTCCGGGTCGTCCCGCCGCCAGGCCTCCTGCTCCTTCTCAAGGTCGAAGCCGGGCCTCAGGAGCTGGAAGGCGTCCTCGAAGGATCTGCCGAGCGCGGCCATCCCGCCCAGCACGCCGAGCATGGTGAAGCGGGTGACCCCCAGCCGGTCGGCCCAGCGCGACCAGATCCGCGTCTCGTCGATGAGGGTCTCCCCCACGTCGAACACCACCGCCTTGACCACGGCCCTCCCCCTTCGATCGGCCCCGATCCTACTTTCCGTCCCGGGAACGGGCCCCGGCGCCCCGCCCGCCGTACGCCCGCCCCGGATCAGGACTCGCCGGTCAGCGGTGGCAGGGGTACTGCATCAGCCGGCTGCCCTCGACCTCCAGGCCGTTGTAGAAGTCCAGGGACCCGCACTTGGCGGTCTTCTTGTTCCTGAGGAAGAAGGCGGGCTGGCCCTCGTAGAAGGGCGGCAGCCCGGCCGTGACGGACTCGGTCAGCCAGCTCTGCACCGGCGCCGTGGGCACACAGGTGTACAGCTCAAGGGGCAGCCCGTCCGCCTGCTCGTTCCCACTGACGTCGAGGCACTTCTTCGTCTTGGAGTTCTTGTACATGACGTAGGGGACCGGGCCGTCGGGGCGCTTCACGGTCTCCCAGAGCTGCTCCTTGGGCCGGTCGGGCTTGCAGTCGTTCTGCACGATCCTGGTCCCGTCGGCGGAGGCGCCGTTGTGCACGGTCATGCACTTGAAGCTGTAGGTGCTGAGCAGCCGGCCCTGGCTCTTGGTCCAGAAGCGGAAGTCGGGGCCGTAGGTGGCCGCCTGCGCCGAGACCTCGGCGGCGACCGGGGCCTCGGAGGTGGGAACGGAGGTGACCTTGAGCCCGGTGCCGGCGGCGAGGCCGTTGCCGCAACGGTTCTTGATCTCCCAGTCGGTCAGCGGCCTGCTGCGCAGCACCCAGAGGTTGTCCTTGTTCGGGTTCGGGGCGTAGATGACCTGGTCCTTGGCCTTCTCGGCGAAGCCACGGCCGTCGTCGTAGTCGGCCTTGATGTTCACGACCAGCTTGCGCACCGCGTCCCTGCTCTCGATCCAGCCGACGGACCAGCCGGGGATGCGCACGCTGACGGCCCAGCCCCGGCTCTGGGACCAGCTCCAGGTCCAGCCGAGCTTGGCGCCGACCTGCCCCTCAAGGTCACCGAACTTGCGCTTGCCGCCGATGTCGAGGCCGAAGGAGAAAGAGGTCGAGGTGGTGCTTGAGGCGTTGACGGTCGTACTTCCCCCGCTGGAGTTGCAGGCGAGAGCCACCTGGCCCACGACCTTGGGAGCGGCGTACGTCTCCGTGCCGGAGATCACATCGACCCGGCAGTCGGGGACCCAATACAGGTAGTCGCCCTGCATCGCGGGCCTCGCGTTGGCGCAGTCCTCGGCGATCCGCGCCGGCGGGCGGTCCGCCAGGGCGGGCGTGGCGGAGACCACGACGGCGGAGACCACGGCCGCCGACATGGCAAGCATGATCGCTAAGACCTTACGCACAATCGGTTTCACAATGCTCCTCAGGAAAAATAGCCAGACAATCCGGCCTTTCGGGGAGCAATGTAGAGCGCAAAGCGAGTACGACTCATGAAGCGATCATGAATGCACCACGAAACAAAGAAGATCAATCAGCTGCTCACAGCTTCTCCATCGCCTTGCGGATGCGCTTGTCGGAGATCGAGTACGGCGTGCCGAGGGTCTGGGCGAAGTAGCTGACCCTCAGCTCCTGGATCATCCACCGGATCTGCCGGACGTCGTCACCGGTACGGCGGGCGGGGGGAAGCTTCTCCACCAGCTCGTGGTACTCGTCCTCGATGTCGTGGACCCGGTGCATGCGCTCCTCGTCGCGGAAACGGTCGTCCGGCATCTTCTCCAGGCGGCGCTGTGCCCCCCTGAGATAACGCAGCAGGTCGGGCAGGCGCCGGTAGCCGGTCTCGGTGACGAACCCGTCGTGGACGAGGTCGTCCACCTGGTCGCGGATGTCCTCCACGGCCGGGGTCGAGGCGCCCTGGGGCAGCAGGGTGACGACCGTGTGCCAGACGGCCAGGATGTCCCTGACCCGGTCGACCACCTCGGCCGTGGTGTCGAACAGCTCGGCGCGGACCTTGTCGTGCAGGGCGGTGAAGGCGGGGCCGTCCCAGACGGGCCCGCCGGACCTCGTCATCAGCTCGTCGACGGCGCAGGCGACGCAGTCGTCGAACAGCGCGACGGCGCCCGCGTGCGGGCTGCGGCTGAGTGCGAGCTTCGCCTGGTTGTCCAGGCGGCCGAGCACCCATTTGACCGGGGACGGGGTGTTGAGCAGCAGCAGCCTGCGGGTGCCCTCCCACATGGCCCTGCGCTGCTCGACCTCGGTCTCGAACATCCGCACGGCCACGGTCGCGCCCTCGTCGGCCAGTGCGGGGTAGGCCTTCATCCTGCGCTGCTCGAACGTCTTGGGCAGCTCCCCCACACTCCAGGCGGTCAGGCCCGAACGTTCCAGGCCGTCGGCCGCCTTCGAGAGGGTCTGACGGAGCTTGGGGGCGAGCCGCCGTTTCAGCTCGGCCAGGTCCTTGCTCTCGGCCAGCTTGTGCTTGCGGCCGTCGATCACCCGGAAGGTGATCTTCAGGTGCTCCGGGACCAGGTCGGGCTGCCAGGCCTCCCTGGGCACCTGGATCCCGGTCAGGTTGAGCAGTTCCCGCTCCAGCACCGCCAGCAGCGGCTCCTGGGTCGGCCTGGCCCGCTGGAGCACCTGCTTGGCGTAGTTGGGGGCGGGCACGAAGTTGCGGCGGATGTGCTTCGGCAGGCTGCGGATCAGCGCGGTGAGCAGCTCCTCGCGCAGGCCGGGGATCTGCCAGTCGAAGCCCTCGACGTTGACCTGGTTGAGCAGCGAGAGCGGGATGTGCGCGGTGACGCCGTCGGCGTCGGTCCCGGGCTCGAACTGGTAGGTCAGCGGGAAGCGCAGGCCGCCCTGGCGCCACACGTCGGGGTAGTCGCGCTGACTGACCTCGCCCGCCGCCTCGCTGATCAGCATCGACTTCTCGAAGCTCAGCAGGTCGGGCTGGTCGCCCCTGGTCTTCTTCCACCAGACGTCGAAGTGGCGCCCGGAGACGACGTCGGCGGGGACGCGCTGGTCGTAGAAGTCGAACAGCGTCTCGTCGTCCACGAGGATGTCGCGGCGCCGGGCCCGCTCCTCAAGCTCCTCGACCTCCTCAAGGAGTTTGCGGTTCTCCTTGAAGAAGGCGTGGTGGGTCTCCCAGTCGCCTTCGACCAGGGCGTGCCTGATGAACAGCTCCCGGCTCAGCTCCGGGTCGATGCGGCCGTAGTTGACCTTGCGTTGCACCACGATCGGCACGCCGTACAGGGTGACCTTCTCGTAGGCCATCACCGCGCCCTGGTTCTTCTCCCAGTGCGGCTCGGAGTAGGTGCGCTTGATCAGGTGCGGGGCGAGCGGTTCGACCCACTCCGGCTCGATCTTGGCGTTGACCCTGGCCCAGAGTCTGGAGGTCTCGACCAGCTCGGCCGACATCACCCACAGCGGCTGCTTCTTGGCCAGCGCCGAGCCGGGGAAGATCGCGAAGCGGGCGTTGCGCGCGCCGACATACTCGGTGATGGGCCTGCGAGGACCGTCGTTGGTGGTCTTCCTGTCGATGTCCTTGACGCCGACGTGGGACAGCAGGCCGGACAGCAGCGAGATGTGGATCTTCTGCTCGTCGCCGGGGACCTCGTTCTGCGTGACGCCGAGCGACCTCGACATCTGGCGGAGCTGGCTGTAGACGTCCTGCCACTCGCGCACGCGCAGGTAGTTCAGGAAGTCGCTCTTGCACAACCGCCGGAAGGCGCTCGACGACAGCTCCCGCTGCTGTTCCTGCAGGTGGTTCCACAGGTTCAGGTAGGAGATGAAGTCCGACTCCTTGTCGGCGAAGCGGCGGTGCTTCTCGTCGGCCGCCTGCTGCTTGTCCGCGGGCCGTTCCCTGGGGTCCTGGATGGACAGCGCGGCGGCGATGACCATGACCTCGCGGACGCAGCCGTTGCGGTCGGCCTCGATCACCATGCGTGCCAGGCGGGGATCGACCGGCAGACCGGCGAGCTTGCGGCCCAGCGGGGTCATCTGCCTGGCCTGGTCGAAGGCGCCGAGTTCGAGCAGCAGGTCGTAGCCGTCCTTGACCTGGCGCTGGTCCGGCGGCTCGACGAACGGGAAGGCCGCGATGTCGCCCAGGCCGATGGAGGTCATCTGCAGGATGACGGAGGCGAGGTTGGTGCGCAGGATCTCCGGGTCGGTGAACTCCGGCCTGGTGAGGAAGTCGTCCTCCTCGTAGAGCCGGATGCACACGCCCTCCGAGACACGGCCGCAACGTCCCTTGCGCTGGTTGGCCGAGGCCTGGGAGATCGCCTCGATCGGCAGGCGCTGCACCTTGGTGCGGTGGCTGTAGCGGGAGATGCGGGCGAAGCCGGGGTCGACGACGTACTTGATGCCCGGCACGGTCAGCGAGGTCTCGGCCACGTTGGTCGCCAGCACGATCCGGCGCCCTGAGTGCCGCTGGAACACCCGGTGCTGCTCGGCCGCCGACAGTCTGGCGTACAGCGGCAGCACCTCGGCGTCCTTGCGTTTGGACAGCGCGTCGGCGGTGTCGCGGATCTCACGCTCTCCGCTCAGGAAGACCAGGATGTCGCCGGGGCCCTCGGCGCACAGCTCGTCCACCGCGTTGCCGATGGCCTGGATCTGGTCGTCGTCCTCGCCGAGAGGGCGGTAACGGACCTCGACGGGGTAGGTGCGTCCGGAGACCTCGATGATGGGCGCGCCGCCGAAGTGCCTGGAGAAGCGCTCGGGGTCGATGGTCGCGGAGGTGATGACGACCTTGAGGTCGGGGCGCCTGGGCAGCAGCTGCTTGAGGTAGCCCAGGATGAAGTCGATGTTGAGGCTGCGCTCGTGGGCCTCGTCGATGATCAGCGTGTCGTACTGGGCGAGGTCGCGGTCGGTCTGCAGCTCGGCCAGCAGGATGCCGTCGGTCATCACCTTGACGAGGGTGTCCTCGCCGACCTGGTCGGTGAAGCGCACCTTGTAGCCGACGGCCTCGCCGAGCTGCGTCTCCAGCTCCTCCGCGACGCGCTCGGCCACGGTCCTGGCGGCGATCCTGCGGGGCTGGGTGTGCCCGATGAGACCCCGGACGCCCCGGCCGAGCTCAAGGCAGATCTTCGGCAGCTGGGTCGTCTTGCCGGAACCCGTCTCACCGGCCACGATCACGACCTGGTTGTCGCGGATCGCCGCCAGGATGTCGTCCCTGCGCTGGCTGACCGGAAGCGCCTCGGGGTAGGTGACCACGGGCACCGCGGCGCGGCGGTCGGCGACCCGGCGTTCCGCCCGCTCGATGTCGGAGGTGATCTCCGCGGCGATCTTCTGCTGCGCCGCGCGGTTCCTGACCCGGCGCGCGCCGTCGAGCCTGCGCCGTAGCCGTCGCTGGTCACGCAGCGTGAGCTCGGGCAGACGTGCCTGGAGTTCGGCGAGTGGAGATGTCAACGGAGGCGTTCCCATACTGCGACCAGAATACGTTCGGCTCGTGGGTCACGGGCCAACGGCCCATCGTGCCCCAGGCCGCCTCCCGCCGCACTCCAATATCGCGCCCGCTCCCGCCGCGGTACGGCCTCAGCCCCGTCCGGCCGGGCCGCGCCGCCGCAGCAGCGCCAGCGCCCCCGCGCCCACGAGCACCGCGGCCACGCCCGTCTCCCAGCCCGGGGTGAACCCGGGCTCGCGGTGCCGGGGGACCGTCTGCCAGCCCTCGGCCGCCCGTGCCGCCCCCCTGGCCAGGGCCAGGCCGCCCACGGCGCGGTGGGCGTACCCGTCGACGACGTAGAACTCGCCGTAGAGGGTGCCGCCGTCGCCCCGGCAGTCCACCTCGACGGTGTGCGGGCCGCTCTGGGCGCCGTAGTCGACCTGCGCCCAGCCGACGGCGACGCCCGAGTCGTCCTCCTCCAGCTCGGGCTCGTTCTGGAAGGCGTCCGAGCGGGCGTAGGCGGGCCCTTGACAGTCGTACGCCGTGATCCTGAGGTCCGCCCCCGGTCCGGATCGGTAGGGCGACAGCCGTACCTCCTCGCCGCCCACCCCGTCCGCGACGGCCGTCCCCGCCGCTCCGGCGACAGCGAGGGCGGCCACCCCGGCGACCACCGCCCAGCGAGCCAGCACGCCAGTCGACTGCAACACGTCTCCCCCAGCAGGTGCGATCTTGCCAACTCTCGCTACCTACCCAGGTCAGAGGGCGTGTCCGTCAAAGGAAGATCCAAATCTTCGCGGCCTTTCCGGCATATGACACAAGGGCCTTACGGCAAAGCCGCGGCCATGGCGGCCCCCACGATGCCCGCCTCGTTCTGCAGGGTCGCGGGAACGACGCGGGTTTTCACCTTGACCAGCGGCAGGAACTTGTCGGCCTTCTTGCTGACCCCGCCTCCGATCACGATGAGCGAGGGCGAGAACAGCGCCTCGACGTGGCGCAGGTACTCCTCGACCCGTCCCGCCCACTTGCTCCAGCTCAGCTCGTCCTCCTCCCTGGCGTGGTCGGAGGCCCGCTTCTCCGCCTCCTTGCCCCTGATCTCCAGATGCCCGAGTTCGGTGTTCGGCACCAGGTGGCCGTCGACGAACAACGCGCTGCCGATTCCGGTGCCGAAGGTCAGCATCAGCACCACGCCGCCCTCTCCCCTGGCGGCGCCGACCGCCACCTCGGCCACGCCCGCCGCGTCGGCGTCGTTGAGCACCACCGTCGGCAGGCCCGTCATCCCGGCGAACAGCGCCCGCGCGTCCGTGCCGATCCACTCGTGGTCCACGTTCGCTGCGGTGCGCGCGACGCCGTCGATCACGACCCCGGGAAAGGTGACCCCCACCTGCCCGGTCCAGCCGAAGTGCGCGACGATCTCCGCGACCACCTCGGCGACCGCCTTCGGCTTGGACGGGATCGGGGTCGGTATCCGCAACCGCTCCTGGGTCAGCTCGCCCCTGGCGACGTCCACCGGGGCACCCTTGATGCCCGACCCGCCGATGTCGATTCCCAGCGTCTCCATGACGACCTCCTCCTGTCCCGGGCTCCTGCCCCCGGCATGTCCCTGATACTCGCTTGCAGCGGGCGGTCAACCCGTCTGAAAGCGACCCGGCGCAGACTACGGGCACCACCGCAGGAAAGGATCATCCCGATGACGATCGTCAGGACCGTCGCCGGTCTCGCCGCCGCCGCCCTCACCGCCACCGCTCTTCTCGCCGCTCCCGCCGCCGCGAGCGCCGCCTCCCAGAAGGCCTCCTCCCCGTGGGGCCCCTACGACTCCGCCGGGCACCGGGCGCGGGCCGCGGGCTCCCTGACGGTCTCCGGTGAGGACCACGCGGACATCCCGGCCGCGGCCACGGCCCGTGTCTCCGGCAAGGTCCACGACCTGACCAGGGGCTCCTCCTGCGGCTGGGTGATCTTCCGCGTCACCTACCGGACCTCGGGCGGGAACCTGCCCTTCAAGCAGCACGGTGTCCGCAACTGCTCCTACGGCACGCCCAAGTCCTTCACGTTCACCGGCAGGAACGTCTACGAGATCGAGGCCAAGGTCTGCTCCGAGGCCAAGGCCGCCAAGCCCTCGCTCAACTGCGTCAGCGGCGGCACCTGGAAGGTCGTCTACCTGTCGAAGTGAGCGGCTCTCAGCGCTCGGTCACCTGTCCCCCGGCGACGTGCAGATGCCGGGTGGTGTGCACGGCGCCGAGCATCCGGCGGTCGTGGGTGACCAGCAGGAGCGTGCCGGGGTAGGAGGCGAGCGCGGACTCAAGCTGTTCGATCGCCGCCAGGTCGAGGTGGTTGGTCGGCTCGTCGAGGACGAGCAGGTTCACCCCTCTGGCCTGCAGCAACGCGAGCGCGGCCCTGGTGCGCTCCCCCGGTGACAGGGTCGCGCCCGTGCGCAGCACGTGGGCCGCGCGCAGGCCGAACTTGGCCAGCAGCGTGCGCACGTCCGCCGGGGTCATCCCGTCTGCCGCGGCCGCGAAGGCCTCCGCCAGGGGCTCCTCCCCCAGGAACAGGCCACGCGCCTGGTCGATCTCGCCGACGACCACGCCGGGGCCGAGCGAGGCGTCGCCCTCCTCCAGCGGGATCCGCCCGAGGAGGGCGGCCAGCAGCGTGGACTTGCCCGAGCCGTTGGCCCCGGTGATCGCCACCCGCTCGGCCCAGCCGACCTGCAGGTCGACCGGCCCGAGGGTGAAGGAGCCGCGCCGGGCCACCGCGCCCCGCAGCGTCGCCACGACCGCTCCCGCGCGGGGCGCGACCGCGATCTGCATCCGCAGTTCCCACTCCTTGCGCGGCTCCTCGACCTCGTCGAGCCGCTCGATCATCCGCTCCGTCTGCCTGGCCTTGGCCGCCTGCTTCTCGGTCGCCTCGGTACGGAAGTTCCGGCCGACCTTGTCGTTGTCCTGGGCCTTGCGCCGCGCGTTCTTGACGCCCTTCTCCATCCAGGCGCGCTGCATCCCGGCCCGCTGCCTGAGTGCGGTGAGCGTGCTCGCGTACTCCTCGTACTCGTCACGGGCGTGCTGCCTGTCGAGTTCGCGTTCGGCGAGGTAGGCCTCGTAGCCGCCGCCATAGGAGCGGATCCGCCGCTGAGGCAGGTCGATCTCGACGACCCGGTTCACGGTCCTGGCCAGGAACTCGCGGTCGTGGCTGACCAGGACCGTGCCCGAGCGCAGCCCGGTCACGAAGCGTTCGAGCCGTTCGAGACCGTCCAGGTCGAGGTCGTTGGTCGGCTCGTCCAGCAGGAAGACGTCGTAGCGGCTGAGCAGCAGCGAGGCCATTCCCGCCCTGGCCGCCTGGCCGCCGGACAGCGCCGTCATCGGCCGGTCGAGCCCGGCTTCGAGACCGACCTCGGCGACGATCTCCTCCGCGCGCTCCTCCAGGTCGGCCCCGCCGAGGGTGAGCCACCGCTCCAGGCTCACGGCGTAGTCGTCGTCTGCTCCGGGGTGTCCTTCGACCAGTCCCTGGGTCGCCGCGTCCAGCGCGCGCTGCGCCTGGGCGACCCCGGTGCGTCTGGCCAGGAAGTCCGCGATCGTCTCGCCCTGTCTGCGCTCGCGCTCCTGCGGAAGGTAGCCGACCACGGCGGTGGGCGGGCTGAGCCGTACCGATCCGTGCTCGGGGGGCAGCGCCCCGGCCAGAATCCGCATCAACGTGGACTTGCCCGCGCCGTTCACCCCGACCAGACCGACCACGTCGCCGGGGGCGACGACCAGGTCGAGGCCGGAGAACAGCTCACGGTCGCCGTGCCCGGCGGCGAGTTCCTTGGCGACGATGGTGGCGCTCATGAGGGAAACGCTATCCGTGATCTCGCGTCGCTCCGCACTCCCTTACCGCCAAACCCCCCAAATAAGCATATTCCGGACAAAACGGACAAGATTTACTTCGAGGTCGAAGAAAGGAGAGACTTACCAATACCGCCCTGACCTGCGGGTTTACCGGCAAACGTTACTAGAAGGCAACTTTCTTCGGGCTTTTTTGAGATTTGTAGCAACTTTTGCACCCAGCTGCCTGTCTTATAGAGGTGGAAGCGATCGCCTCTGATCGTTTTCGGTAACGGGGAAAAGGAAAAAATCTTCATGAAACGAATCACCGTCGGTCTCCTGTCCGCGGCCCTGGGCGGCTCCCTCCTGCTGAGCGCGAGCCCGGCCTCCGCCCAGCGCGCGTCCCTCAGCGTGCACATCGACAGCGTGAACCCCAACCCCGTCGTGGTCACCGAGGACCGCGACACGAACGTCACGGTCGAGGTCCGCACGACGGAGGCGATCCGCGTCGAGCTCCGCCTCAGGCCGGCCGTCAACACCCTCGCCGCCCAGGAGGCGCCCGAGGCCAAGCTCTTCCACGACGGCGACCTGTGGCGCTTCAGCACGCGCTTCGACAGCGACGACTTCGAGGGCCGCTGGCTCGCCATCGCCGACGCCTACGACAGGGACGGCAAGAAGCTCACCGACCAGGTCAACTTCTCCGTCAAGCACGAGCAGGCCGCGAAGACCGAGACGCGCGTCGGCAGCTTCCGCGTCAGCCCCACCTCGGTCCGCAAGGGCCGCTCGGTCTACTTCACCGGCCGTCTTGAGGTTCGCAACCACCGCTACTGGGCGGGCGCGCGCGGCGAGGAGGTCGGCATCTACTTCCGTTCGCGCGGCTCCAGCGCCTGGAAGTGGGTCGCCTCGGCCGACACCGGCTGGCGTGGCCAGTTCCGCACCAAGGCCCGTGCCTCCCGTAGCGGCGAGTACCGCGCCGTCTTCGAGGGCACCGACAGGCTTGAGGACAGCTCCAGCCGTTCGGTCCGGGTCCGCGTCTGGGGCGGCGGCTGGCACCGCTGAGTCCCTGAGACGGCTCACCGAGCTCACTGAGGCCTTCGTGTAAAGCACGGCCTCTGGCAAGGAGCGCGACGCCCGCCCCCTCGGGCGGGCCCGCGTGGCGCGGAAGCCCGGGTTTCCCCGGGCTTCCGCCCCTTTTTCACGCGCCGGTACGGCCGGCCCCCTGACACCTCCGCGGCCCCGCCACGACGGCGCCGCCGTGACGGCACTGCGACAGCACTGCGGCGGCACTGCGGCGGCACTGCGGCGGCACTGCGGCGACATCGTGGTAGCGCTCCCACATCTCCCCAGGTACGGCGGACGCAAGTCCGGTAATGCTTGCTGCTGAAAATATTGCCTATGGCTACACATTGGGCATTACGCTCAGGCTAGAGATCTTCACGACTGTCCAGGCGGAGGGTGAACGTGGCCGACGAAGAGTGGACGCACCGCGGGATCGACGTCAACACTCCAAGCGTCGCCAGGCTGTACGACTACTACCTCGGCGGGAAGGACAACTTCCCCGCCGACCGCCTCGCCGCCGAGGAGATCCTCGCCTCCGTCCCCCAGGTCCGCACCGCCGCCAGGGAGAACCGCGCCTTCCTCGGCAGAGCCGTCAGGTTCCTCGCCCACGAGGGCGTCGAGCAGTTCCTCGACATCGGCACCGGGCTGCCGACGCAGGGCAACGTCCACGAGGTCGCACAGGAGATCATCCCGGAGGCCCGTGTCGCCTACGTCGACCACGACCCGATCGTCCTGGCACACGCCAGGGCCCTCCTACGAGGGGCGAAGGGGGAGGTCACGGTCGTCTCCGGCGACCTGCGGCGGCCCGAGGAGATCCTCGGCGCCTCCGAGATCCACGACCACCTCGACTTCTCCAAGCCCGTGGCCCTGCTCCTGGTGGCCATCATGCACTTCATCACCGAGGCCGACGACCCCCGGCGCATCATCGCCACGCTCAGGGACGCCCTGCCCTCGGGAAGCTACCTGGTCCTCTCCCACGGGACCCACGACCTTCGCCGGGAGGCCGCGAGGAAGGGCACGGAGGTCTACCGGCGGGCCAGCTCACCGCTCACCCTGCGGTCCAGGACGGACATCCGGCAACTGTTCGACGGGTTCGACCTGGTCAGGCCGGGACTCGTCTGGCTGCCGGAGTGGCGCCCCGACGACTTCCCGCTCTACGACGACCCGTCGGAGGCACTGATCGTGTGCGGCGTGGGCCGCAAGCCCTGACGCCGATCTCGCGTCTCAGACCGGGGAGCCCGCGGCCGTGACCTGGGGCCCGAAGACGAATTCGGGGTCGATCTGCGCCGCGAGATCCTCCCCCGTGGCCCGGTTCGCCCAGGCCCGCGCGTTGCGCAGATGGAACTCCACCGCCTGACGACCGAACAGCCCCCAGTCCTTCTCCCGGCCGTCCACCGCCGCCAAAAGCACCTCCAACCCCGAGGACACCTCCGGCTCCAGATCCTCAAGCCCGAACGGACGGCCCTGCTCCATCCCCCGCACCACCCCCGAATGCCCCAGGCACACCAGCAGATCCGACCCCACCTGCTCGCGCAG